>CAYWAO010000001.1:0-274605 GCA_964456695.1 uncultured Cryptobacterium sp.
ACGAAATTGAGAAGACGGGCGAAAAGATTCGTTCTATGTTTTCTTGGATTAAGGCTTAGTCAATCTGGTTTCCGTAGTATGCAGTTAGCGTTTTGCTGAGCAATTGCTTTGGATAACGGAAGAAAAGTTCTATTGAGCAAATTCATGAATCAATAAGCATGTATGAAAGGGGTGTTGTCTTGGGCGGCACCCCTGTCATGTTTTATTCAGCGGGCATTCCGACAACAACAATTCGGTGTTGTCTTGGGTGGCGCCCTGTCATGTTTCATCGCTGTTCTTGCGTGTAATATGGCAATATGGTTGCAATTGTTGTGTCAATGCGTAACAATTGTCCGGGGGAATGGGGTTATAGAGCTTAAGCATACGTGCGTAAGAGGTTCCCCATGGAAGTGTTTCAACGTGCCGGGCTTGAAATGCTCGTGCTATCTACAGCGGTAATCTTTGGTGTTATCGCGCGCAAAACTAAGATCATGACCGATGAGGTCGATTCGCGACTTTCTCAGATTATCATGACCTTCGCAATCCCTGCGCTCATCTTAGATTCAGTACTCAGTAATACTGACTTGCCAGATACCAGTTTACTTGTCTCTGCTTTTTTTTATAGCGGTATTGCTACTGCTTTGGTGTGTGTATTTGCTGTCGTGATAGTTCGATTGTTTTATCGTCATCTTCCAAAAAAATCATGGGGAGTGCATGAATTTATTATTGCATTTGGCAATACGGGACAAATTGGATTTGCTGTTCTATCGGCAATTTTAGGTTCTACCGGCGTTTTATATGGTGCAATTTGTATTATTCCCTATAACATACTCATGTTTTCAATAGGTGTGCTTTTCATTCTTAATAGTGCGATGGGCGGTATTTCCAAGGAAAGCATGACACCTCAGCAACGAAAAGAACAGTATAAGCATCATGGTAAAGAAATAATCAAGCAGCTGATCAGTCCATGCCTTATTGCTTCTCTTGCTACTATGGTGTTAGCGATGTATCACATAACTGATACAGGGTATTTTGGAAAAACCTGTGAATTGCTGGCGGGATTAACTATTCCTGCCAGCATGATCGTGATTGGTTCTACGCTTGCAAAAATGCCTATAAAGGATATGTTGAGCGATGGGTGGTCATATATTTCATCGCTGCTTCGACTCATAGTGATTCCCTTGTTGGTGTTTTTTATAGGTGGCCTCTTTATTCAAGATCAAATGGCATTGTCCGTTCTTTCAATTCAAGCAGCTATGCCTGCTGCTGTGGCGGGAACCATGATGTGCTTGAATTACAAGGGCGATGCCTTAACCATGGCACGAGGTACGTTCATTACAACGGTTTTATCCTTGGTCACGTTGCCCTTTATTGCAGCACTGGTGGTATAAAGAGCATTTTCAAAACCAACATTGGATGCTGCCGTTTTAATGTGAATCCAGATACTGAATTAAACCGAGGGGCTGATTAGGTAGTTTAGCGAAATGGGTTCACGTCGCGTTTTGCATCTCCCTTTTTGATACTGGTTCTTTCGGGCTATAGGCCCCTTTTGGCCTATAGCCCGTTCTTTCTGTCTCAGTATGTCGTGGCCAGTATGTAGTAGACACCCAGTTAAAAACGGCAAAATCAAGTCATTATATGCGAAATGTCAATAATGAGACAGCTTAAAAATCTTGTAGCTTATACCAAATCATTCTGCTCCGTATAATCCGAGGCATAGGGGAGATAGGGGCATTTTACTGGGGCGATGGCCCTAAACAATCTTTTTACACAGATGCATATACGAAGCGGTCTTTTTGCTTACAGGAATAGTGGATACGTGTTGTGCCTGAGCATGCATAGTTTTGATCTATGTTGAGCTGGCTGAGGGCAACATAAAGAGATCGAAATTAGGAGGTGAACATTAATTAGTTTTTATGGGAGTTTATAAGAAGGGTGAGTGAGTAATGGAGAATAAAGTAAGTGAAAATAGAAGTAGGATCCAAGTTATAGCCTTAGTACTGGGTGTTGTGTGGGTCTGGTTTGGTGCGCAGATGGGCAGTGCTACTGCTTGCGGCAATAACCATATGAACTACTTTGTAGAGTTTGGCTGGATCGGCCTTATTACGATCTGTCTCGCTATGCTACTTGAGATGTGGATGTTTTATTGGGGCATGGAGCTATCACGCGTGACCAGGGCTCACCATTTCTCAAGTTGGATGCGAGAAATTACCTATCCTTTGGACAAAATTTTCGTACCATTGTTCGACGTGTTGACGTTGATTGTTTTTCCGGTGTATACCGGGTCGTGTTTGGCAGGTACTGCTGAGGTTCTGAGTACTTATCTGCCGATCTTTAGCTACGATGGGGCACTAGTATCTGCAGTTATTCTTTTCTTGTTAATTGCTATTTTTGGTATGAAGCTTTTGGCCAAGGTTTCGCTTACATTGACGGTTTGTATGGTAGCTATCGTTGTCTACTTCCTCATAGTTGGTGTTCCGGCTAACTTCGAGGCAGCTGCGGAAAATTGGAATAACCGTATTGCTGGTGGTATTGGTCTTGAAGACTCAGAACTTTATCAAAGCACTGCATGGGCGTTTATGTATGTAGTTCTGTTTGTGGCTATGCAGTTCTCGAACTTGTCTAGCATGCCAGCTGCCCTCAAGGATCGTCTTGGCAGCCCGCGGCACACGAAGATTGTAGTAGCTTGTACGGGTACTTTGCTTACCATTGTTTACTTTGGTATGGCATTTGTACTCTTTGGTCGTTATCCCGACAATATCGGTGCTGAAATCTATACATTAGAGGCGGTAGCGAACACGGGCGATACGTTATTGCAAACAGTGTATCCACTCTTGCTGTTCTGTGCGTTCATTTCTACTGGTCCAGTATTTGTGTTCTCGTTTACTGACCGCTGGTCGTCGTTTACTCAGTGGGAGCGTTTGAGTCCAAACAATATTTTGCGCAAAAAGCATTGGGTACGTCGTGTTCTCGTTGGCGGTATCTTTGTCGCTATCAGTATGTACATTTCAACGTATGGATTCGGCTTTGTAACGCACTATCTGTTCGTCTTTACTTCGTGGGCATTCCTGCCATTCTGCTTCATTCCTGTGGTATTCCTTATGCCGCTTCGTGTTCGCAGAATGCGTAAAGAGATGAAGGAAAAAGGATACGTTGTTACCGCAAATGAAATTCGCATTAGAGAAAAAGTTGCCAATAACGTAGAGCTTTTAGGCGAAGAAGAAGAAATGCTTGAAGAGATCAAGGAAAGAGATGCACGGCTTGCAGCGCAAGGCATCGAAAAGGAAGAAGTTAAGGTAGACGCTTAAAACAAACGTTATGCAAAATGCCGATAAGTCATAGGTAAGCGAAGCGTTTTAGGTTGATTACGTGCGAAAGGCGTGAATGTGTGATGGATTTCACTGGGAAAACAGTTGTTGTAACAGGGGCAGCAAGTGGCCTCGGCGCATCGATAGCTGATGCTTTTGCAAAAGCTAATGCTGATCTGGCTTTGATTGACCTCAATGATGAAGGTGTTAAAGCCAAGCAAGAAGAGCTTTCAGAATGTGCAGGTACCATCCGGGGTTATGTTTGCGATCTGACTGATTTTGATGCTGTTCAAGAACTTGGTCAACGGGTTTGGAGCGAATTTGGCAAGGTTGACGCTCTTTGTAATGTTGCTGGAGCTAACCCGGCGGCTGTCAATAAAGAAATAGTGGAACAGGATAAAAAAGGTTGGGATACTGTAATTAATCTTAATCTTAATATTCCTTTCAATTGCATTCGCGCCTTTGTTCCTGGCATGTGTGATCGCAAATATGGAAAGGTAGTCAATATTTCAAGTGTAGCTGGCGTTATGGGCGGCGGCCTGATGGGTAAGGGCGCATATGCTCCTGCCAAGGCAGGCGTCATTGGACTTACCAAGGTGCTCGCACGTGAAGTTGGCCAATACGGTATCAATGTAAACTGCGTAGCTCCTGGCATGCACTTTACTCCTATGGTGCAAGATCTCAATCGTGACGAAGGAGCACGCAATACGATTCAGCGCATTATTGATCAATTGCCGCTTCATACTGCAGGCGATCCTGATGATTTAGCTCAGCTGTTCTTGTTCTTAGCTTCAGACAGCGCCAAGTTCATGACAGGCGACATTATTTGTTGTGATGGCGGCTATTCAATGCACTAAGAAACAGTAACTGAGAAGCTAACTGTAGGTAAAGAAGGAGTAAACAATGGCTACAACAAAATCTTGGGTGCTAACTGCTCCTAAAACAATGGAATATCGTGAATTTGATATTCCTGAAATTGGTAGCGAAGATATGTTGCTTGAAGTAAAGGCAACATGTATTTGCGGAAGTGATCCTCATCGTTATCTCAATGATGATGGCAAAGCACCGTATCCGCTTATTTTGGGTCACGAATACGCTGGCGTTGTTAAAGAGATTGGCGAAAAAGCTGCTTCTCTGTATGGTGTTGGTGTTGGTGATCGTGTGACGGTCGAACCATATATTCCCTGCGGTCATTGTGAGTATTGTTTAAATGGTCACTATAACCTCTGCGAGGAAAACCAGGTATATGGCTGGTCTGCTTCCATGATGGAAACAGTTGAACCACATATTAACGGTGCATATGGTGAGCACGTCTTTGTGCGCTATGGATCGAAGGTTCATAAGCTCGAAGAGGGTATTTCTTTTGAGGCAGGCGCGCTTTCTTCTGTAATTGGTAACGGGTATCGTATGATCGTGTCTCATGCGCATATGAAGCCCAATGATTCAGTGCTTATCTCCGGTCCTGGCTGTTTGGGATTATGCGCGGTAATAGCAGCAAAGGAAACCGGTTGTGGGCCAATTATCGTTACTGGTTATGGGGATGGCGATAAAGGGCGTTTGGCGCTAGCCAAGGAACTCGGTGCCGATTATGTTATTTCTCTCGATAAAGAAGATGGCCTTGAGCGCATTATGGAAATTACCAATGGCAAGGGCGTCGATGGTGTTATGGAATGTTCAGGTGCGCCCAGTGCTTATTCACTCGCACTTGATGCTGTCAAGAAGCTTGGTGTTATCGTACTTCTTGGTATGCCAGGTGGTAAGGATATTCCTATCCATGTTGACACCATTATTAACAAAGAGCTGCGTATTGAAGGCACGCTTGGACAACCAGGTGATGTTGAATATGCCATGAAAACAATCAATAAAGGCACCTATCCTCTTGAAAAATTGATTACTAATCGTTTCTCTATGGATCAGGCAGATAAGGCAATTGAATTCTTTATTAACCGAGAAGATCCAGGATGTATTCGTGTAGCACTTATTAACGAATAAGGGCATCAGAGGATTTTATAGACCGTTAAGTGGGAAAGGAGTGGCAGTAGATGTATACCTTGGGTATTGATATTGGGTCTACCGCTACTAAAGGAGTCATTTTACGCGATGGAAAAGAAATAGTTGCCAACGCTACGGTTGGTGTTGGTGCTGGTACCAGCGGCGCGAAGCGCGTACTTGACTCCGTCCTTTCCGAAAGTGAGCTTACCCTTGAAGATATTGCCTATACCGTTGCAACGGGATATGGCCGTATGATGTTTGAACAAGCGGATAAGCAGGTAAGCGAGTTGACCTGTCATTCAAAAGGCGTGTTTTTGCGGTTTCCTTCAGCGCGCACGGTTATAGATATCGGTGGTCAAGACGCAAAAGCGATAAAGCTTAATGGTAAAGGCGGCATGGTCAATTTCGTTATGAATGAAAAATGCGCCGCTGGTACAGGAAGATTTCTGGATGTTATGGCTAACGTTTTAGAAACAACGGTTGACCAGCTGAATGATTTGGATTTGGCATCTACTGAGCATCTGAGCATTACGTCTACATGCACGGTGTTTGCAGAGTCCGAAGTTATTTCCCAACTAAGTAAAGGGAAACGCATTGAAGATGTTGTGCGAGCTATTCATGAGTCGGTGGCAAAGCGAGCTAGCGGTTTGGTGCGGAGGGTTGGCTTGCAGGAGCCTGTGATCATGACCGGTGGAGTTGCGCGTAATGCGGGTGTGGTTCGAGCTATTGAGCGCGAACTTAACGTAAAAGTGTCTGTCCCTGATGATCCGCAAATCAATGGAGCATTAGGAGCTGCTTTGCTCGCTTGGGAGACGATGACGTAGTTGTATAACTACGGGGAACGTACCGAGAATCCCTTTACAACAAGTAGATGAAACAAATGCCAAACGAGAAGGTGGTTTTCTTGAGTAGCGAAAAAAAGACCAGTAAACAATTATTGCGTGAAATTCAAGCAAATTATTATGAAGACATTCGTCAGGCAAAGGCTCGTGGAGAAAAGGTTGGGTACGCTGCAGCGCAGCTCCCAAAGGAAATGTTTGAATGCATGGGTCTACATTTGATATATCCCGAAAATCATTCGGCAGCAGTATCAGCAAAGGATCGTGAAAAAGCCGAGTTTTATCTAAGGACTGCTGAAGAGGCAGGATATGCACCTGATTTGTGCTCGTATTCACGTATCAATTTGGGCTATTGTCTTGCCGATGATCCTGTTGGACAAGGCATTGATGTGCCTAAGCCAGACTTTATGGTTGTGGGCAATAATATTTGTTCAATGACCATGCACTGGTATGAAAACCTTGCTTGGGAATATGACATTCCTTATATCATTTTTGATTCGCCGTTCGTCTGCGAAGATCATGTTCCTGAGCATAAACAGGAATATATTGCCCGACAGATGCAGTCTATTGCTGATCAAATTGCTGAAATTGCGGGTCGTCCGTTTGATTACGATGCGTTCCGTGAGACCTGTGCAGTTTCCAATCGTAATGGACAGCTTTATCATGAGGCACTTGAATTGATTGGCCATGATCCTTCTCCCGCCAATGGTCATGACCAGCTTAACTATATGTCTTTAATGGTCACCATGAAGGGCAGCAAAAAAACTACCGAGGTTTTGGAGCTGTGGGTTCAAGAACTGAAAGATTTGATAGCCAAAGGTGAGACAACTTTTAAGGGCGATGAAAAATATCGCATCTTATTTGATGGAGTTGCCTGTTGGCCACAGTTGAGATACTGCAATGATTGTCTGACGTCATGTGGCTGCAATTGGGTTGCAGCTCCTTATACAGGATTGTTCAACCAGCAATATACCGATATTCGTGAACAATCAGCATGCTATGCGTTCTTGGTTTGCAATACCGGTATGGACGCGTGGCAGGCAGATCGTGGCTACATGATTGAAAACTACAATGTCGATGGCATTTTGGGCAATATCACTCGAAGCTGCAAACCTATGATTGGAAAAATGCCGGTCAGCAATCGTCTTCTTTCTGAAAAGTACGGCATTCCATCTACTACGTTTGATGGAGATCAGTCTGATCCGAGGATTCTTTCTAAGGCGCAATTTGAAACGCGCTTGCAGGGGTTAGTGGAAATCATGGAACAGAACAAGCAAGAGAAGGTTAAGTAATCATGAACAGACAAGAGCTCATTGATCGATTTGCCGAAGTTGCAAACGATCCTCACTCGTACGTCAGCGATTGGAAAGAACGTACCGGCAGAAAAGCATTTGGCGTTATGGGATGTACGTTTGGTCCTGAGGAATTGATTTATGCTTCAGGAGCGCTTCCGGTGGGTACCTGGGGAGGTTCCGTGGTGCCAAATGAGGCGTTTGAGTATTTTCCGACGTTTTATTGCTCAATACTAACCGGAACACTTCAGCTAGGGATCCAGGGATCATATGAGGTACTCGATGCTTTTGTGTGTGGTACTGGTTGCGATGGTCTGCAAGATATGATTGAAGACTGGAAGTTGGCTGTGCCGAGCATCCCTGTTATTCCTTGTGTATATCCTCAGCGACGTGATTTGGAAATATGCAAGCAGTATATGATCGATGAACTTCGCATTGCTACGTCTAAAATGACGGAAATCACAGGTCAAAAAGTTACTGATCTTGGTTTGCAGGATGCAATGTATCTTTATAACGATCATCGAGCTGCAATGCGAGAATTTTCTGTTGTGGCGGGAGAGCATCTTGATGTTGTGACACCGCTTGTTCGTCGCAATGTTTTCAAGAGCGCTCGTTTTATGGACAAGGCTGAGCATCTATCTTTGCTGAAAGAATTCATTTCTGAGCTTAAGAAGTTACCGGTCTATGATTTTGACGGTATTCGTGTAATTACGACTGGAATCATTATTGACAGCGAAGACATATTACAAACGCTTGAAGAAAACAATATAGGCATTGTGGGCGATGACGTGGTGTCTGAATCTAAGCTCTATGAGACTGACATTGTAAATGGTATCGATCTGTATTATCAGCTCGCTCAGCAGTGGTGCGATCGTAAGGGATGTTCCATTTTAGAAGACTACACAAAACAACGTGGTCCTATGTTGGTTGACCTGGCAAAAGAACGCAATGCTGATGGAGTAATCGTTTGCTCATTGAAGTTCTGCGAACCCGAAGCGTATGACTATCCCATTATCAGGAGGGTATTTGAAAGGGCAGAATTGCCGGAACTTCGTATAGAAATAGAAAATACGTATTCAATGAATGAGCAGGTCACAACGCGAGTGCAAGCGTTTCGAGAGATGTTTTCCAAGTGATGCTATTTCAAAGCATCAGAGTGTAGAAAAGGGGATGCAGTATGGCAGACCAGAAAAAACCTTTAGAGGGTGTAAAAGTTTTAGAGCTGGCTCAATTTATGGTCGGCCCGGCCGCATGTCGCATTTTGGGCGAATGGGGAGCCGAGGTCATTAAGCTCGAGCGTTTTAAGGGCGACCATCAAAGGGTTATGGGCTATTTGAACAACTTCCCAGGAGAAGAAGAAAACAATCCTGCATTTGATACCGTCAACCTCAATAAAAAGTTTGTAGGATTTAATCAACGAGGCCCCGAGGCAGCAGAAATTATTGACCGTATATTGGCTGATGTTGATGTGTTCGTTACCAACTATCGTAATCCTGTGTTGAAAAATATGGGTTTGGATTATGAAACACTTCACGAAAAGTATCCCCGCTTGGTATATGGCCAGGTGACAGGATATGGTAATGAGGGCGACGATAAGGATATGCCAGGATACGACACCGTTTCTTGGGGTGCTCGTGGTGGCTTAATTGGTACTATGCAGCAGGCAGATACGCCACCAATTAATATTGTTCCTTCTCTTGGTGATTTTATTTGTGGCATGGTGCTTGCGGGTGGTATTGCAGGCGCGATTGCAGGACAGGCTATTCATGGTCAAGGCGACAAAGTGACCGTAAGTCTCTATGGTATGGGTATCTATGGCATGAGTTGGCCTGTTATGGGTATCGAGCACAATGAAAAACCTGTTTGGCCACGGAGCCGTCGTGAAGTTGCAACACCTGCTATCAATATCTATCCGACACAGGATAATGCATGGTTCTTGATGTCTTGCCCTGACTGGGGAACATATTATGACCGTATTGTAACCACCATTGGCCGCGAGGATCTTATTGGTCGTATGGAGTATCACAATGCCAAGACAATGCAAGACCGTGGCTTGGTAACTGAGTTTATTGATTTGCTTGATGCTGAATTCAGAAAACATCCGTATTCATATTGGAAAGAAAAGTTTGATGAAGTGGAAGTTCCTATTCAAAAGTGCAACCACTTCGAAGACATATACCACGATAAGCAGGCATGGGATGCAGGCTTTTTGTACAAATATGTTACAAGATCTGGGGCAGAACATACGATCGCAAATACACCGGTTCAGTTCGATAGTATTGGCTTGATTCCTGAACATCAGCCAAGTGGCCGTGTTGGTTGCGATACGCGGGAAGTTATGCACCAGTTTGGATATAGCGAAAGTGACATTGATGCGATGATCGCATCGGGCACGCTTATGGATTAATCCCCCCCCATTCCCTAATGAGCCTGCTGGGCATCATGCCTAGCAGGCACTCCTTGGGATTGAACGATATTTTTAGGAGGGCACTTATGCAAGTAAGAATGACTGACGAAGAAGCATTGTTGGTTGAAGCGTGTGATGAATTTGGCCAACGAGTTTTGGAACCATGGGTTGAAAGGGTAGAAAAAGGAGAAAACCCCAAAGAGGTTTTCATTGAGATGGCAAAGCTTGGTATTTTGGGCGTTGCTGCGGGTGAAGAATATGGCGGAATGGGTGGAAGCTGGCGTATGCTGGCACTCGCCATTGAAAAGCTGGCAGAATATAACGAGGCCCTGTGCGAATACATTTACATGGCTAATTGCAACTTCATTTTTCCGTTCCTTAAATATGGTACCGAAGAGCAGAAAAAGGCATGGATTCCAGGCGTTGTGAGTGGTGAGACTCTAGGCGCGATGGCTCTTACTGAGCCCGATGCTGGGTCTGACAACTATGCCATGACGACCACTGCTGTTCTGGATGGTGATGAATATGTCATCAATGGACAGAAATGCTTTATTACTGATGCTGATAATGCAAGCTTTTATTTGACGTTTGCAGTAACGAGTCCGCCAGACGCACCGAAAAAAGAAATATCCGCATTCATGGTTTTCAAAGACCAGAGTGAGGGAGTGACTCTTGGCAGTCCTGATAACTCCATGGGAATGCGTGGTGCACCAACGTATCCTGTTTATTACGATAATGTACGCGTTCCTAAAGAAAACCTAGTAGGTAATCTTGGCGATGGTTTTAAGGTTGCCATGTGGGGATTAAACGGTGGACGTGTGTGTGTTGGCGCAATGGTGTGTGGCATTGCACAGCATGCGATTGATATTGCGGTTGATTATGCTTTGAATCGTCAGATGTTTGGGAAAACACTTGCCGATTTCCAGAATACCCAGTTTGTTCTCGCGGAATGCCAAGCAAAAATCGACGCTATGTTTATTATGACGCTCGAAGCCGCTGGAAGCCTCGATGTTGGCAATGATGATTTTGCCCTTTGCAGTGAGGTGAAAATGTTGGCGCCTGAGTTTGCAAATGAAGTGGTGTATAAATGTTCGCAGCTCATGGGTGGTTATGGCTATACCACTGAATACCCCATGGAGCGTCTGTACCGAAATGCCCGCATTTGCACCATTTTCGAGGGAGCAACTGAAGTTCAAAAACACTCCATTGCAAAAGTAATGGGGTTACGCGGAAAGAAGAAATAATAATCCCCTTTCGTGACTGCCCGCTCTATTTCTCCTCGTAGAGCGGGCATTTATTTATTTTTAGATGCTTGAATGTGGCACTGTGATCTTCTTATAAGGGATTCTAACTTTGAGAAGTCAAGCCTTCCTTTGTGTTTAGAACTGTAATTCTTCTTCAGTAAGCGGAAGATATTGTTTGATGCAGGCTGGCATACAATGGATTATAAATTGAACATGTTCTCGCGCTGAACCTGGCATGCCATCGATCGCCCATTGAACATAATGATAGCCCGCACCATATGCTTGGTAGCGAAGCGCAAATTTCAAACGATCATCGAATACTTCTTCTCCAAAATTCTCTTTTATGTAGTTTCGATAATAGCTATATGATTGAAAAATTATGGCATCGGTCAATGAATTTTGACCAGTTAATTTGCAGGCTGCTTGAAGGAAAGAGGAGTATTTTTTCTGCGCTTCTTCGTAGACATTGTAGAGGTAGGCAACAAACCCATCCTTTTCGATAATCTCCTTTTCTCCAACAAGAGTCTGTTTGTAAATCCAGTAGAGTAAATCGTTCTTGTCTTTAAAGTGGTTGTAAAAGGTCTGTCTGCCAGCGCCGGCATGTTTAACAATGTCTGTTACCGAAATCTTTTCGAGTGGTTTTTCATTCGATAGCTCTAAAAGTGAGTCAGCAAGTAATTTTTTGACGTCAATAGCCACAGTGGCCCCCTCCCCATACGTCCAAAACACCTTGTATATTAGTATAGTGAACAAGAAGGGGGACATTTGATAAAAATCAATAAGGTTTTCCGAACGGAAGACATATAAGGCGAGACGTCTTATTTCTGATGATCGTATCATCTTTGTCAACAATAAGACTTTTTGATGTGAGTGTAGCTGTATTGATCAGATCATCCTTTCTATTCTTCTAAAAGAAAAAAGGCGCTTCCAAAGTTTGTAGGTAACTACAAGGGCAAAAGGGCATTAATGTATGCAACAGTCCATATATGGACAATGCGCCTTTTGATAAATTTTGGTGGAAGCAATCATGGTATTGATGCCGTAATGTGGCGTGATATTGATGCCGCAAAGCTTGTTTCTACGTGGAAATATTGGCGATTCCATGACTGCTTTCCATAATGAACGATTTGAGGGATTTTATATGACGAAAGTGATTAACAATTGGCAAGAACGAGTTGACTCAAGTTGCAAGGTAGACCCCAGCGCTTATCTAGCTCCCGGTGTTTATCTAAAGGGAGATGTGACGCTAGATGAGCAGTGCAATATTTGGCATAACACGGTTATTAATGGTGATGTTTCTCCCGTTGTTATAGGAAAGCGAACCAACATTCAGGAACTTTGTTGTATACATGTTGGTTTTGATGGGATAGGAACTACCGTTGGCGATGATGTAACGGTGGGGCATGGCGTGATTCTTCATGGATGCACTATTGAGGACAAATGTTTAATTGGTATGGGCGCTATCATTATGGATGGAGCCGTTGTTGGAGAGGGCAGCATCGTGGGCGCGGGAGCTGTGATAACTGAAGGCGCTGTTATTCCTCCGCATAGTGTTGTTATTGGTATGCCTGCAAAGGTTCGCGGCACGGTGAAGCAAGCTCATATCGATAATGCTATGCGTAGCGTTGAGCACTATCTTGAACAGGCAGAAAAGCATAAATTAGAGGAATCATATGGGGTGTCAGAGTAAGAATATAGGTAGAATTCTGTTCGTTTCTGACTCTAGATAAGTAAAATGCTGTCAAGGACAAAATGGCTAAGGCTCAATATGTTTGGGGCCTTAGCCTTTATCTTTAATTGCTCCGTGCTTTTGCTTACTTGCGTGTTAGATTAGCGCTGTTTGGCAGTCTAATATTCGCGGATTCGCAGGCTTGATCCTTCGAGGCTTTGACTATCAAGGTCATTTTGGTCTCGATCTCCGAAATACATACATTGTAGAACTGGAAGCTCTAGCGTTTTGGTCATGGCGTCTTTCGGTGGCGTCTTTGGCGTCTTTAATAAATGCTGACAACGTTTCAGCGATTCGAATGATTTGTCGTTATGCTAGACTTAACGGGGAGTTGTGCTACAGGGATGTCACTTCTGCTACTGCATCCTGTTCTGCCTTTGATGCGCGATTCATTTTCTATCTTAGAGGGTGCCACATATAAGGTGGTTTTTATTCTGCGCCATGCTTCGGTAGCGCATCAGTGTATCTGAGTCTTGGTTTTTCCCTCTAAATTAGCAATTTCTAAGACGAAAGAGCATCGAGCCTGAATGTATTCAGGTGATGCGATAGAAGAGGTTTCAGACAAGGCGATTTTTTGCGCATAGAAGCGCAAGGAATTGGCTGGAGGTGCAGTAAAAATGACTGACAGACATGAAATGTGGGCAGATCTTGGCATGGATCTCAAAACGCATGATCTTTTATGTGAGGCATTGCCGGTAGCCTATGGTGATGTGTATCTTTCACAGGAAAACCGCCCAGAGAATATGGCGTTTTATGATTTTGTAGTTTCCGATATTCATGGCATTCGTCCTGCGGAGCTTCTAGAGCTTCAGCAAAAAGGCGGCAAAGTATTTGGTACGTTTTGTGTGTATGTTCCTGATGAGATTGTGGTTGCCTGTGGTGGTGCGGTAACAGGTTTGTGTGGCGGAAGTCAATTTTGGGTTCCTGAGGGAGAAAAGGTGCTACCTACAGCAACCTGCCCTCTTATTAAGGCTTCGCTTGGTGCGCATTTTGGTAAGACTTGTCCTTATTTCTGTGTGGCAGACGTTTACGTTGGAGAAACAACCTGTGATGGTAAGAAGAAAGCCTATGAAATTCTCGGTGCCGATAAGCAGACCTATGTTATGGATATGCCACAGATGAAGCGGCCAAAAGATATCAAAAAGTGGGCCGGCGAGATAGCAGACTTTGCGGCAGAGGTAGAAAAGATTACCGGCAAAACGCTTACTGCTGAATCTTTAGGAGAAGCTATTAAGTGCATCAACAATAAACGGCGCGCTCTTGCTCGTCTTAACAACGCACGTAAGGCGACAAATTGTATTCCTATCTCTGGTCGTGATGCTTTGCTGGTAACACAGATTGCCTTTTTTGATGATCCTGTTCGTTGTGCTGAGATGGCTAATAAGTTGGCAGAGGAACTAGAACAGCGTATTGCTGATAATGTTAGTGTGTTCCCCGAAGGAACCAAACGCATTCTGATTACCGGCACGCCGCTTGCTATACCGAACTGGAAGCTCCATAACATTATTGAGACGAGTGGTGGAGCTGTGGTATGTGAGGAAATGTGCACCGGCACACGCTATTACGAAAACTTAGTGGATGAAAGTGCGGACACTCTTGAAGGTCAGTACCAAGCTCTTTCTGAGCGCTATATGAAAAATAATTGTGCTTGCTTTACCCCAAATCCAGGTCGCATCGAAGATATTCTTCGTCTTGTTGATGAATATCAGGTTGATGGTGTTATTGATGCGAATTTGAAATTCTGCACTCTCTACGATATAGAGAAGGAAAGTGTAGCTTCAGCTCTTGAAGAAAAGGGTATTCCTGTGCTTGGTCTTGAAACTGACTATACTGATAATGATGCAGGTCAGTTGCGTACACGCATTCAAGCGTTTATTGAAATGCTTGATGAGTAGACGTGAGAAATGATTTAGTGCGTAAGGGCAAGAAGCAAGTGCTAGATCAATGGTTGTCAAAGCTATGTGGTCGCATATATGTGTTTTACAGCATGCTGAACACGGCAGAAGGCTGATATGACAGAAATGGCAGGAGCGGTGTGTACCTCAGATTCGACAAAGATTCCCGATAAGGCAGCAACTATATTCTATATTCTGGTTCATAGTTCTACTGAAGGGATGTCTCTTTATCAAGCGTTGCGTTCGCATAATCTTGCAGTGCGTATCGCTCCTGCTCCTCGTGGTCAAGTGGCATGTTGTGGTATGTCGATCATGGTGAAACCTTGTCATATGCCTGCAGTACAAAGTGTTTTGCAGGAAGATTCTTCGCTTACCTATGATCGTGTGGTAGAGGTGGAAGACCTACGAGATTCGCATCGCGATGCCTATTGTTAGGGCATTTAGTATTGCCGTGTTATAGGGAAGAAATCATGATTTATCTCGACAATGCAGCTACATCATGCCCGAAGCCTTCCAGCGTTGCTTCGGCTATTACTTCTGCACTTAGCCATTTTGGTGGTGTTGGTCGAGGTGTGCACTCTGCTTCAATAGAAGCAGGCATTGAGGTATATAAAGCGCGTGTGGCGCTATCGGATCTACTGGGTGGTCCTGGTGCTCAGCGTGTGTCGTTTGCACTCAATGCAACAATGGCACTTAACATAGCAATTGAAAGATTGTTGCCTGATGGAGGTGTAGCTGTTACTACGGCAGCCTCGCATAATTCGGTATTGCGTCCTTTATACAAAGCAAGAGATGAGCGAGCTTGTACCATTAAGGTGGTTCCTCATTCTTGCGAAGGAGATTTGGATTACCACACCTTTGAACGTTATGCGGAAGATGCCGATGTGGTGGTACTCACTCATGCATCAAATTTGACTGGTGATATCTATGACGTTGAGCGTGTTGTACGTATCGCTCATAAGACAGGAGCACGAGTTGTGCTCGATGTTGCTCAGACGGCTGGTGCTGTACCGATTGATATGACGGCTCTTGGGGTTGATGTTTTGTGTTTCACTGGTCATAAAAGCCTCCTGGGTCCTCAGGGTACTGGTGGTCTTATTGTGGCGGAAGGACTGGATCTGTCGCCTTTGTTTGAAGGTGGTTCGGGAACACATAGTTTCGATGAGCGGCATCCCCGTTTTATGCCTGAAGCGCTTGAGGCTGGGACGATAAATGCTCACGGTATAGCAGGACTTGCTGCGGGCGTTGCATATGTGCAAAAGTGTGGTATTACTGCATGCGCTAGGCATGAAGCAGCACTAGTGGAGCGTTTTGTCGAGGGTCTTTCTGCTATTGAGGGCGTACGTATCCTTGGTGGATCTTCAAAGCTTGGTCGTTGTGGCATTGTTGCCTTTAATATTGGTGATGTGGATTCGGCTTTGGTGGCTGATCAGCTTGCCGCTAAAAAAGATATTTGTGTGCGCCCTGGCGCACATTGCGCGCCGCTCATGCATCGTGCGCTTGGCACTGAACAGCAAGGTGCGGTACGAGTGAGTTTCGGGCTATTCAATACGATAGATGAAATTGACATCACGCTTTCGGCTATTGAATCAATTGCGCACGAATTAAAGAGTGCGCATACATAAAGCGGCATCTGCAATGAAGAAGCGCTCGCAAGAAAACAGCCCGACAGAATATCACTGAGCGAGAAGGGGGCTATCTGCATGAATGCAAAGATTGGCATCGATGTGGGATCAACCGCTGTAAAAGCTGCGATATTAGATGATGACAAGCTTGTTTTTACAGTCTGCGAACCGACAGGCTATAGTAGCGTCGAGGCTGCAAAGCGGGTGCGTGATGCCATTGAAAATGCGGGTTTTCCTGTTGATGAGCACAGGGTAGTGGCAACGGGGTATGGTCGCACTTCAGTTTCTTATGCTGCTTCGTCAGTAACTGAGATTACCTGTCATGGGCGAGGGGCAGCATTTCTGTTTGGGCCAGATGGAGTTGTAGTTGATATTGGTGGACAAGATACCAAGGCGATCGTGCTATCGGGCGGACGCGTGCAGAAATTCGCCATGAATGATAAATGTTCGGCTGGTACGGGTAAATTTCTTGAAATCATGGCAAATCGTATGGGTGCTTCTCAGGGTGAGCTTGCTGAGCTTGCTCGCAACGGCAGCCAAACGCAGATATCATCAATGTGTACGGTTTTTGCAGAAAGCGAGGTTATTTCGCTTATTGGAGCAGGTACGCCGCGGGAAAATATTGCTTGGGGCGTAGTGGAATCAGTGGTTACTAAGGTCGTCTCTCTTGTTCCTAAGGTGGCGGGTGTTCCTTATTTTCTTACAGGTGGTTTATGTGAAAACGGGTATGTAATTGAACGTCTTTCGGCGCAGCTAGGAACTCCTGTAAAAACCTGTCTACAAGCGCGTTTTGCAGGAGCAATTGGAGCGGCGCTTAGCGTGAGATGAATTGTGTGGGTCGAGTTCTGTGGTGGTGTGCGGCATGAGTCTAGGTGATAAGGTTCCTTGTTGCATAAACTAACTACAGTGATTCAATTCTGTCTAGATTGAGATATTGTTGGCAAAAGTGTCAATAACTAGACGTTAAAAATAGAATGTAGCTATATAGATTTTGAAAAACTTCTTATGCTGTTAGTAAAGAGACCTTAAGAGGGGCAATAGAGGGTCAGAGAAGCGTTTGTGCGCGCAAGAGGGATCTCTACTTATCGTAACGCAGCTAATGCGGAATGAGCCTAAGGGTGAGCATAGGAGAAGGTTCATTCCGCAGGTTGCTATTCTAGAGGATATACATCATTTGTGCCAGTCACCAGTTAGATGAGGAAGATCATGGTGGAGTAGTGCGCGACGTTTATCTAGGGCTGTCTACTTCAAAGGTGTAGGTAGTATACGGATGAGTGAACGTTTGTGAGATGAAAAGCTATGATTTCTGGATGTGGTGTTGATAAGGCACGTAAGCAGCTCTATTACGAACAGGGGTACTGGACGCATAGCACTCTTAATGATTTTTGGAATAATCAGGTTGTGGCGTTTGGAGATCACGAATGTGTCTGTGATGATTTGGGGTCTCGGTATACGTTTGCTGAAGTGGATCGTTACGCTTCGAAACTTGCTTCTTGGCTATCGGATATCGGTATAAAAAACGGTGATGTTGTTGCTTTTCAATTGCCGCCGTGTGCTGAATTTTATGTGGTCTATATTGCGTGCTTGAAACTTGGGGCAATTTGCAGTCCGCTTTCAGTGACCTTTAATGCTAAAGATATCGAATATGTTTTGGACTTGGTTGAAGCAAAAGCGTTTATTTGTTTTACGTTTCACCATAAAACAAATTTTGAAGAGCAAATTTTTTCCATCGTGGACAACCTTGCAACGCTCTCGTCATGCGCGATTGCGGTATGTGATAAACATAAGCCAGCCCAGTTTGCCATCACGTTTGATGAAATCTATGAAACATATGATTATGACGCTTGCCACCAAACCGCACCAAGCAATTCAGATGATATAGCGCTGATTCTTATGACTTCGGGCACTACTGGTAGACCAAAAGCTGCTTTGTTCACGCATAACTCGCTTGTATTTTCTGCGCGTACATTTATACAGCGATTGCAATTGCATCAATGCGACACCATGCTCATGCCGGCACCCATGAATCATGCAACGGGATTTAAATTTGGACTGATTACGCCAATGCTTTTGGGCGCTAAAGTGGTGTTTCAACATGAATTTAACGCTCGAGAAGCAATGGAGCTACTTATTACAGAGGACATTAGATGGTCTATGGGGGCAACTCCGTTTTTGTATGACTTTTTCAAATGTGCTCAAAAAGCAGGACGTACCTTCGGCTCTATGGGGTTATATGTATGTGGTGGCGCATCAGTTCCTAGTTCAATGGTAAAACAAGCGCATGAATACGGGATAAAGCTATGCGAGTGTTATGGATCTACGGAAAGTAGCCCTCATGTGATAGTACCCCCCGACCGCTGCCTAGATTGGGATGGCGCGTGGTCTGGTATCGCTTGTGAGGGAATAGAGGTAAAAGTAGTAGATGAAAACGGCATAGAAGTTCCCTGTGGCGTACAAGGAGAAGAAGTTTCGCGTGGGCCACAAATGTTTAGTGGTTATTACAAGCATCCTGAGATTACAAAAGCTGCCCTAGATGAAGATGGTTGGTTTCGTAGTGGCGACTTATGCACACTTGATCAGGAAGGGCGCCTTGCCATTGTGGGAAGGAAAAAGGAAATAATCATTAGAGGGGGCGAAAATATTTCCCTAAATGAAGTGGATGAGCATTTGGCGGGCTGCCCCGGAATTGGAGCACATGCTACGGTTGGCTTACCTGATGAGCGAATGGGCGAGCGGATTTGTACCTTTATCGTTCAGGATGGGTCATGTGTGCCAACCCTTGATTCCATAGCAAAATATTTGGATTCGAATGGTGTTGCTAAACGTTTGCGGCCGGAACATATAGAGTTCATTGATTCCATTCCCATGACTGATTCGGGGAAAATTAAGCGACATGTACTTTCAGAAGAGTTAGAACGAAGGTTGCAATCTAGACAGTCCGTTGCATCCGCTTAGTAATTAGCACAACTCATGGTTGTCGTAGAACGAGTTTCTTGTTGCTTATAAGGAGCCTAGGACGGCTTCCCGTACATTTTAGTTAACATTTCGCGGTGTACCTTGTGTCACAGAGCTTGTTGGTTAACATCCCGTGTTTGGAATATGACGAGGGAAGATTGTTGCGGAGTTTGGACTGCAATTCCTTGTTGATCTTTGACTGATCAGTAGATTTGTCTCTACGTGGACAATTGACTTTGATGGTCTATAAAAAGACAGCCAAAAACAAACGTCGCTTCCATCTTGTTATTGCGGTTTTTAGACTTTGAATCGGGGATTAGAACTTCAATATGAGGGATGAAACGATGAAAGTATTTGATGATATTACAGTGCTCGATCTTTCGCGCTATTTGCCAGGTGGTTACGCAACACAAGTGTTAGCAGATTATGGTGCTGATGTAATTAAGGTCGAAGATACTGGTATGGGGGACTTCTGTCGCCACGAACAGCCCTGTAACAAGGGAATGAGTTATTATTTTTCTGCTTTGGGTCGCAATAAACGTAGTGTGTCGTTTAACCTCAAAGATAAGGAAGTGCTTCAGGCTTTTTATCAGCTTGTAAAAAGTGCCGATGTGGTGATTGAGAGTTTTAGGCCTGGGGCTACAAACAAGCTAGGTATAGATTACGAAACACTGCATGATCTTAATCCGCAGCTTGTTTATTGTTCGCTTTCGGGTTACGGACATGACGATCCTCGAAGCTTAAAGCCTTTACACGATATCAATATGCAGGCGCAAAGCGGCTATCTTTCTCTGAATGGTGGTGTGAAAGCACCCCTGCATTTGTGTGATTTGGCAACTGCCATGGTTGCTGCGCAGAGTATTTTGATTGCATTACACGAACGGCAACGCAGTGGTATTGGGCGTTATATTGATATCTCTATGTTTGACTCTTTTGTTTGGTGGAATTCCATGATCGACAGCCGTTGGTCATTCCAGGGAGAAGAAATAACCGAAAAGACCATTGCCTATCCTGATGATTGTCCTTTTTATAATATTTACGACACAAAAGATGGCGGAAAGCTTTCAGTTGGCTTGATAGAGGAAAAATTCTGGAATGCTTTTTGTGATTTAACTCAACATCCAGAAATCAAGGACAGAACCCAGCCTGGTACGTATGAAACAATGAAGGAAATAATTGCTTCGAAGACCTTGGCGGAATGGGATCAGTGGCTTCAGGATAAAGACCTTTGCATGGCTCCTGTTGTTGATAAAACGACGGCAATTCACAACATTCTTGAACGAGAGCCTCAGACAATGGGATATATCGATTCTCCGCAAACTGGCTCAACACTTCAAACCAATCTCCCACATGCTATTGAAGGCATTCGACCTGAGATTTCTAATTTTAGACCAGCACCCGCATTGGGACAGGATACAGAAGCTGTATTGCAAGAGCTTGGATATACCGATGAGCATATCAAACAATTGATCGAATCTGGAGCAGTGAAGAGCACTTCGCCAGAAGCCGTGTAAACGGGTGTGAATAGATGTGTGGTTGTACGCATCTGGGGGATACAAGGAAAGGAAAGCAGAATGGATTTTCAGCTGACTGACGAGCAAGAGCTGCTTATCGAAAGCGCTCGTGAGTATGCCAACCGCTACTTCACCGAGGAAGCAGCAAGGCAGGCTTACGAGGTAGATCACCACATCAGTATTGAAGCTGCAATGGCGTATCGCGAGGCAGGCTTCATGATGTTGGGTCTTCCTGAAGAAGTGGGCGGTGTTCCGGTAGACAAGCTTACTGAGGTTCTTTTAGTTGAAAAGCTTCATGAGTTCACCGGCGTTACTTTGCCTTTTGTAACTGACTTCAACACGATTACCGACGTTATTGATTTCGGTACCAAAGAGCAGCAAGAAATGATCATGGATGCTATCGAAAATGTTGAGAGCACCTGCATCGCTTGTTCTGCTATTTCAGAGCCTGCTGCTGGTTCTGACAACAATGCTATGACCAGTGTTACCAAAAAGCAGCCCGATGGAACCTATTTGCTCAACGGTCAGAAGACCTGGGTTACCTTGGGTGGTCTTTCCATCTACACCATGGTGGTAGCTAAGGATGAAGATCCTTCTTACGAGAACGACAAGTATTCTTTGTGGCTTGTTCCTAACGACACCCCTGGCTTTACTACGGCAAATCTTGATAAAGTCGGGCAGCAAGTAATCCCCTTCGTTGACCAGTTCTTTGACAACGTTGTTTTGACCGAAGATATGCGTCTTGGCGAGCCTGGCATGGGCTGGAAGCTTCTCATGAAGAAGCTTGAGTTTGAACGCTGCTTGGTTGTTGCATCTTCCTTGGGTCTTGCACAGGCTGCTTTGAATGATGCTGGCGCATACGCTTCTGAGCGCATCGCTTTTGGCAAGCCCATCGCTCACCAGACTCAGATTCAGGGACATCTCTGCGAGATGGAAAACATCATTCAAAACGTACGCATGCGTCTCTACCAGGTAGTTGACATGATTGACCGCGGTGAATCCACTCGTTTGGAATCTGCGCTTCTCAAGGGCTATGCATGTCGTTCTCTTACGCGCGTTGCTGACCTTGCTATGGCAATCTATGCTGCTATTGGTTACACCAAAGATATTCGAATCGGCCGCATTTGGGCTGACCTTCGTGGCCAAGAGATGGCTGGTGGCACCACCGAGGTCATGAACTACATCGCTGGTCGTCAGCTGGTTAAGAAATATAAGGCAAAGTAGTAATTACTCATTTATACAGCATGCATTCGCTATGGCATGCTCGGGGCATGGACGAGCTGTTGTACGCTTGTTCGTTGTGAATATTTACCCCTCTCTCTTTCTTGTACGCTGGCTAGCTCCCCCATCTAGCCAGCGTGTTTTTTGGCGTTACCTTGATTTGTTTTACCTGCCAAGAGGTCGTGGTAGTGCCTCGTAGAAAACAGTTCTTGCTATTCGTGCGTAAAATATACTCATCGATATATATCCAATTCATATACCCAATTCGCTGTGGGTACTTCTCAAACTAACCGAGTGGGTTTCCGTCGCCAAAAGTACTGCGGTGTAGTCCGTGGGAGGATAGGTCGTGGTTGTTCTGCTCATACAGGGCGCTCTTGCATACTGTGTCATTGAGTTTCACACACGTATTGCTTGCTAAGATTTATTCAAATCGAGATGTGTAAAAATTGGCCTAGAGGCCAAAAATTCATAGATTATCTTGTTATATTTGATAGTATTATGCTATCGATCATAATTTACGACTATATGAAATTACTTAGATTGGTATGGAGTACCGTAGTTTCTAGAGTTTGTTCGTTCAATGGACGTAGTCCGATGGTGTAACGCTTTTGTGCTGCCTAATGTTTCTGGGGAGGTGGGATTCTCATATGAATCTAGCACAGTTGTATTATTTCCGTACGCTTGCTCAGTATGAGCATTATGGAAAGGCAGCGGAGAGTCTCTACATTACGCAGCCTTCTCTTTCTAATTCGATTAAGAACTTAGAAAAAGAAATCGGAGTACCGTTTTTTGAGCGTGTGGGTCGCAATGTTCGCCTTACTGAGTATGGCGAAGAATTTAACAGGCACATTTGCGTAGCGCTTGATGAAATCGATAAAGCTGTAGAGATCATGCATGCCTATAATTCCGGTCTTAGTGGCCGGATTCGTATTGGCGTTGTCATTAGTATCCAGCGCAACTATCTCCCCCGTTTACTGAGCACCTTTAAGGGTGCGTTTGGCGAAGATGTGGTCTTTGATATTTACCAGGGAACCACCTATGAATGCATTAAAGGTCTCGAGGATGGTAAATACGACGTGGTATTTTGCGGCAAGCTGCATGATGCTGATGATGAAATTGAGTTCATCCCTCAATTCTCGCAAAATGTTGTTATCGCGGTTAACTCAAACCATCCTCTCGCTCAACGCGATAAGATCTCTTTACATGAATTAAAAGATATTAAGCTTACGTCGTATCGCTCCCATTCGTATGCATACAAAATCTTTGACGGGCTTTTTAAAGCGCGTGATCTTAGTGTGGAGCAGGGATTTGACGATGAAATCAGTGCTGCTTCGTTAGTTGTTTCTGATAAAAGCATCGTCGCCGTCATTCTTGAGACGCTCGATGACCTAGTTCTCGAAAATTTTGTTACGATTCCTATTACAGAGTTGAGAGAGCCTTACCACATTATTTATTTGGGCTACAACAAAAAGTCCTTCCACTCACATCTTGTGGAGGAATTTATCAAATTTACGCAGCGTCATATTAAATTTCCTGCAGGAGTTGTCCCTCTTGAGGATAGTTATCTCAACTATCTTAAAGGGGATGCAGAGCAAAATCGCGTTGATAGTGAGCTTTCTTTTGAAGATAAAGAGTAGTTTCCAGGATAAGTAGGGTAGTGCAGAGGACGGAGTGCTCTCTGTGATTGCGGATAACGTTGGATGCGGATGCAACAAAGATCTACGTGATGATGTTGTGTCCGCATTTTTTCTTCAAATAAAGCGGATATATCAGACATGTATCAACTCATAGCCAAAAGCTATGAGAGTTGATAAAAATAGCGGTATTTTCTGCGAATTAATATGAATTCCTTTAGTAATAGGTTCAAAATAATAGATACAAGTGAATATCATTTGCTTTATCTATAAATAATCATTGCGTATGAATTAGACCAGAGCAGGCATCTGTCCCACCATGTAGTTGTACGGAATTATAGACACAAGAGGGAAAGTGTCCTCTTGGAATAAAGAAAGAGGAGGGTTTTTATGGCTAATTGGTTTGCTGAAGATCCAAAGGAGCAGCTTGCAGGTAAAACTGCCGTAGTAATGGGTGGCGGCTCTGGTATTGGTAAGGCAACCGCACAAGCTCTTTGCGCTGCCGGTGCAAACGTTATGATCTGTGGTGTTCCTGAGCAGATCTGCCTCGATACGGCTGAAGAGCTTAAGGCTGATGGCGGCAAGGCGATCGGAATGCTTTGCGACGGCACCAAGCAGGAGGACATCGACGCTGTTCTCGAGAAGACTGCTGCTGAATTTGGTGGCATCGATATGGTTGTTTCCACCGCTGGTATTTCGCTTCCACGTACTAATGCACTCGAGATCACCGAGGAAATGTGGGACAAGATCTTTGCGGTAAACGTAAAGGCGAACTGGTTCATCGCAACTTCTGCAGCTAAGTACATGAAGGACAAGGGCGGAAAGATCGTTCTCGTATCTTCTGGTCGTGGCGATCGTGCGATGGAGAACATCGCTCCTTACTGCACCACTAAGTCTGCTGTTATGGGTATGGTTCGTGCTTTGGCTGTCGACTTGGCTAAGTACAACATCAAGGTAAACGGCATTGCACCTGGTTATGTAATGACTCCTATGGTTGAAAAGGTATTTGCTGACAATCCTCAGCAGGAAGCTTATGTAAAGAGCCGTACTCCGCTTGCTGATTACACCTACATGGGCTCCCTCGATGAGATGGCAGAAGCAATTATGTTCTTCTTGCATCCTGTAAACGAATACACCACTGGTCAGACGATTACTCTCGACGGTGGCTGGTCTATTCAGTAAATAATTTTGGTGCAGCTGTAGTATCTACGGCTGCACGTTTTCTTCTGGTTTGGTACCAAGAAAGGGGTAAGTATATGGAAGGTGTAATGAACGCGATTCATTGTGTAGGTCGTACTGAGCCTTGGCAGTATGTTGAGGATGCTCCTATTCCTCAGATTAAAGACGACGAGGTTTTGCTTGAGATTAAGGCCTGCGGCATCTGTGGTACTGATCACTCTTTGCACAAGGGTCAGGAAGCATTGTTTAATTCTTATGACATTACCTTCCCTGCAATTTTTGGTCATGAGTTCTCTGGTGTTGTAGCTGAGCTTGGCAAGAATGCTCCTGCTAGCCTTGAAGTAGGTATGCGTGTTACTGCTAACCCAGTTCTGTTTGACAACACCTGCTCTTACTGCGACAAGGGCATGGTGAACATCTGCGACAATCGTCCATTCTATGGCACTGACCTTGATGGTGGTTTCGCGAAATACATGGCTATTCGTGCAACGAATGTTATTCCTATTCCTGATGAGGTTTCCTTCGTACAGGGTGCTCTTCTCGAGCCTCTCGGAGTTGCACTGAACGCTGTAGAGCGTGTTCATCCTGAGCCGGGCGACACTGCACTTGTGATGGGTCCTGGACCTATCGGTTTGCTGATGGTTGCTGTTTTGAAGCAGGCTTATGGTATCCAGAAAGTTATCTGCTCTGGTCTTGCTAACGACACCAAGCGTCTTGCTGTTGCTGAGCAGCTCGGTGCTATTCCTGTGAACGGCTCTGAAGTAGATGTTGTTGAGAAGGTAAAGGAACTCACGGGCGGCAAGGGTCCTGAGATCATTCTTGATGCTGCTGGTCACTATACGGTTGTTCAGCAGGCAGTTGAGATGATTGCTAAGAATGGCAAGATTGGCATCACCGGTCTTCCTGCTCAGGCTTCCAGCATTCATATGAACCCAATTGCAATGCGCCAGATTAGCATTGTTGGTTCTCGTGCTTATGAGCGTAAGCATTGGCGTCAGGGCATGGCTCTTCTTGCTAACGGTCTCAACATCGACCCAGTTGCTAGCCACGTACTTCCTTTGAGCGAACTCGAAAAGGGCATGGATCTTATCGACTCTGGTGATGGCCTTCGCGTTATTCTCGAGCCGTAGGATATAGGTATCTTTCAAAATCATTGCTTTCTTGAATTGTTGCTATAAAAAGCGATGAAGTATTATCAAAAGAGGGGTGCTGACACCAACGGTGCCGGTGCTCCCTTTTCTGTTA
The DNA here is from genome assembly GCA_964456695.1 of uncultured Cryptobacterium sp. Classification (GTDB taxonomy): domain Bacteria; phylum Actinomycetota; class Coriobacteriia; order Coriobacteriales; family Eggerthellaceae; genus Anaerotardibacter. The sequence continues at coordinate 26,059 of CAYWAO010000001.1, forward strand.
AAGACATGCAAATGTCTGTGTCGCTTAAGTAAGGAGATATGTATGGCAGGATTAGAAGGTGTAAAGGTTGTTGAGCTCACTCAGTATGCAGCTGGACCTGCGGCGGGTCGTGCACTAGCAGAGATGGGCGCAACGGTAATTAAGGTCGAGCCATTTACTGGTGACGAGCAGCGTACTCAGGGTATGGCTTGGGGTATGGCTTTCCGCACCGAATTTGACGACGTTGCTTATGACTGCGGTTCTTTCAATAAAGAATGGACTGCGATCAATGCGAAGAACCCAGAGGGTCTCGCAGTTATGTACAAGCTTCTTGAAACCGCTGACATTTTCTTGACCTCTCTTCGTTCAAATGCTTTGAAGCGTTTGGGTCTTGATTATGAGACACTTCATGAGAAGTTCCCTCGTTTGGTCTGGGCACAGAATCGCGGTTATGGCGAATTTGGTCCCATGAAGGATGCTAAGGGCTTTGACGCAACTGCGTTTGCCGCACGCTCTGGTTTTGTAAGCGCTATTCCTCAGGCAAATGAGCACTATGAGCCAGGTAACTCACCTATCGCATTCGGTGACTGGAACACTGGTTGCGCTTTGGCGGCAGGTATCTTGGGTGCATATGCTTGCGCGCTTCGTACTGGTGTTGGCGACAAGGTAACCGGTTCTTTGTATCACACCGGTACCTGGGGCATGACCTCTGCTCTTATCGCTCAGCAGCAGGGTTGCGACTATCCAAAAGATCGCATGGATGCTAAGTGCCCCACCAACAACTCTTATGTATCTTCCGATGGCATTTGGTTCCTCATGTGCTTCGGCAACTACAACAAGTATTGCAAGCTGGTATTTGATACGCTGGAAATGGATCCTCATTGGGCAGCCGATGAAGAAACCAACACACTTGAGGCATTGGCAGACAATGGCAAGTATGTTGACGTTGTTGCTGAAATGCACAAGGCTTGCAAGAAGTTCACGTATGATGAGCTCGAGAAGCGCTTCCGTGAAAACGATATTCCATTTGAAAAGATTCAGACCGTTACTGACGTTCTTCAGGATCAGGAAGCTTTCGATAACGACCAGCTCCGTTATGTAACCTACAAGGATCAGGGTCCTTCGAGTCCTTATGGCGAAAAAGATGATTACATTATCACCACTATGCCATTCCGTCTCGCAAGCATTGGTGATCCTGTGTTGTATCGCAGTCGTCCAACCGGTTACGACACGCGCAAGGTTCTAAATGAGTATGGCTATGATGATGCTGCGGTAGATAAGTTGGTTGAAGATGGTGCGGTATTGTGCTACACCGGCGATCCTCTGCCTGCTGAAGTACTCGAGCCAAGCTATGGTCCTAATTCCAAGAAGAACTAGGAGATTAAATTAAGAAGGAGATAAATAGATGGCACGTGCTACGACACCTTTTTCTGGCCTAACCGTTCTTGACTTTTCTCGCTACCTTCCTGGTGGCTATGCTACTCAGGTTTTGGCAGACTTAGGCGCTACGGTAATCAAGTGTGAAGACACTGGTGCTGGTGACTTCATGCGTCACGACTACCCAACGATGGGTGGCGGCATTTCATACTACATTACCGCTCTTGGTCGCAACAAGAAGTCTGTTTCTTTGAATCTCAAGGATGAAGAAGTAGTTGAATGGTTCTTGAAGATGGCCAAGGAAGCTGACGTTATCGTTGAGAGCTTCCGTCCAGGCGTAACCAAGAAACTGGGTATTGATTATGATGCAGTAAGCGCAATTAATCCTGGCATCATTTACTGCTCTATTTCTGGTTATGGTGCTGAAGACCCTCGTTCTAAGAAGGCTCAGCATGACTTGAACATGCAGGCAACCAGTGGTTATCTGTCAGTCAATCATGGCGGAACGTCACCACTTCATCTGTGTGACCTTTCTTCTGGTATGGTTGCTGGTCAGGCAATTCTTGCTGCTCTGTATGCTCGCGAGCAGACTGGCAAGGGTACCTATATCGATACTTCCATGTTCGATTGCTTTGTATGGTGGAACTCTCTGCTTGATTCACGCTGGTGCTTCAATGATGGCCAGTGCTCTCGTGATGACCTTGAGTATCCTTCTGTTGCATACAACGTGTATGAAACCAAGGATGGCGGTCAGTTGGCACTGGGTATGGTAGAGCCTAAGTTCTGGGAGCCTTTCTGCGATGCAATCGGACATCCTGAGATGAAGCCTGATGGATTGAAGCGTCGCTGGGAAGCACCTGAGTCATTCAAGATCGTTGAAGATACCATCAAGAGCAAGGATCTTGATGAGTGGTTGGAATGGCTTGAGGACAAAGACTTCTGCATTGCTAAAGTCAACTCCAAGACTGAAGCAGTTGAGCAGATTACGCGCGAGAATCCTGAAGCTCTTGCATGGGTTGACTTCCCTCGTGTTGGGCGTGTTCTTCAGACCGGTCTTCCACATCATCTTTCCACTATTCCGGTTAACATTGCTGACTTTGAGGAAGTTTCTCCTCTGGGCGCAGACACTGAAGAATACCTCAAGAAGGTTGGCGCTGATGATGCGACCATCGCTCGTCTGAAGGAAAAGGGTTCGATTCGTCTTGGTGACGACATTGAGCCTGAAGAGGATCGTGCACCTGTTTATCCTGGGGAGTAAGCAAAAACAAGTTTGCTGCTCTTACTTACATCTTCCGTTTGCGGTGTGACGCAAAGCGGGAGGGGCTACTACAGAGGGGGATCGCATCGAGAGGTGCGATCCCTTTTCTGTGTATCTCAAATAACTCGCAATCGAATATAAACTATTCAGAAAATATATAGGTTTTAAGAAAACTGGGAAGTCTAATTAATTTGATTTAGATGCCGTACAACGTCAGAATTAATACCTGTAAGCAAAAGTGTAATGCTTGTGCAATCTAAAAGAAGGGGGACCTATGAATCCTAACGCAACCATTACGGATGAACAGTTTGAGGCTTACCTCAAGCAGATTCGCGAGTTGGCTGAAGGCCCATTCGAGGAAATGCAGAAGGAAGTAGAGGTTACTAACACGTTCCCAGATGAGTTCTATGAGCTTTCAAAGCAGAACGATCTCTATCGTTACTATCTGCCTGTAGAGTATGGTGGATGGGGTCTTAACGAACTTGAGATTCTCAAGGTTCAGGAAGAGTTTTCTCGTGGCCCTGGCGGAATGCGTATGCATCTCCATCATGCTGCTGACATGAACTGGCGTATTCTTGACGACTTTGGCAAGCCTGAGCTCAAAGCACAGCTCATGGACAAGTTCCAGGACAAGACTGTGTACTGCAACTTTGCTATCACCGAGAAGACTGGTGGCACTGGTGCTGACCTTCACACCACCGCAGAGAAGCAGGAGGATGGCTCTTACATCCTGAATGGTGAGAAGTGGCTTATCTCTCACACCGACTGCTCTGACTATACCTATGTTATCGCAGTTACCGACCAAGAGAACGACAAGGACTCCCGCTTGTCTGCATTCCTCGTTCCTAACGATGCGCCTGGTTTTGAGATTATCCCTATGCCTCACATGATGGGCTGCAAGGGCGCAGGTCATGCAGGTCTCAAGTTTAACAATATCAAGCTCGATCCTCTGTATCTGCTTGGTGAAGAAGGCCAGGGTATGGAAGTAGCAATCCACTCCTTGAGTGTTTCTCGTGTACACATCGCTTGCTCTAACCTCGGTATGGCACAGCGTATGCTCGAGATCTCTTTGGCTCGTGCTGCTGATCGTGTAACCTTCGGTAAGCCAATCATTAAGCGTCAGGCAATCAAGATGAAGATCGCTAACATGGCGATGATGATTCATGCTCTTCGCTGCTTGGTATATGACTTTGCGCAGGACTTCGATATCGATCCTCGCAACCCATACATCACCGAGAAGGCAGCTATCGCTAAGCTTTTCTCCATCGACACTGTTCGTCTCGTATCTGACGAGATGCTTGAGATCTTCGGTGGCGACGGTTACTTTGAGGATTCTCCTTATGGTCCTACCGAGCGCCTCTATCGTGACTGTCGTGCTATGTGGCTTGAGGAAGGTGCTCCTACCGTACAGCGCATCACCATCGCTCGCGAGTGCGAGAAGTTTGGCGGCAAGCTCGAGTATCTTTCTGCAAAATAAGCAACTGATTTTTTGCAGTTCTTTTGACCCTTTGCCCCTGTCCTATTATTTAGGACAGGGGATCTTTTTGTGTACAATATATTTACAACATATTTCTGCAAGATCGTGTAGATGAGGGCTTTATGAATCTTTCACAATTGCGATATTTTAGAAAACTTGCTGAAATTCAACATTTTACGCGTGCAGCAGAGGCTTTGTTTATTACGCAGCCTGCGCTATCGAATTCTATTAAGCAGCTTGAAAACGAATTGAGCGTTCCTCTTTTTGAACAGCAGGGACGCAATGTGCGTTTAACGAAGTACGGTAAAGAATTCAATCAGTATATTTCTGAAGGACTCGATTCGATTGATAAGGGTATTCAGATTGCCCAAGAGCATGCGAGCAGTCTTTCGGGAACAATTGATATTGGTACTATTTTTACTGTCCAATCAGACTACTTGCCTGCGTTGCTTCGTATGTATCGCAAGCTGTATGGTACTCAGGTTGTAGTGCGCTTATATCAGGGACTGACGCATAACCTTTTGCACAATCTTCAAAATGGTACCTACGATATTTCAATCGCCGCGTACTCGAATTTATTCCCTGACTTAGAATTCATTCCGGTGCTCACGCAAGATTTTGTGGCGGTTGTCCATGAGGACAGCCCTCATGCAAACAAAGACGTTATAACGCTCGATGATTTGCGCTCAAGTGGAATCGTGACGTATCGTCCAGAAACCTCGTTGGGCAATGAGGTGAAAAAGATTACCGAGTCTTTGAATCTTGATATTCATCAATGGTGCGATGATGAAATCACTCTCGGTAGTGAAGTTTCGGTCAATCCTTTACTTATTGGGGTTTCTCTTAATACGTTAGGGCTTGCTCCATTTCCTGATTTGATTCGAATTCCGTTTGAAGAAAGCATAGGAATCAGACCACATCAGGTGTGTCTTGCGTATCGAAAAAATGCGTACAAAACACGAGCAGTAGAAAACATGATCGCCTTAGCTGAGCACATGACATGGGATGGAAAAAACGGCATTATTGATGATAACTATTTAGACGAAGTTAGATAGCTGCATATATGAAAGGCGGGGCGCATGGGAAAAAGGATTCTTGGTGTGATCCCCTATGTTATTTTTCTTGTAGCGCTGTTCTTTGTTGAATATCATCTGTTTGGCGTAGAGGATGCTCTGCTCGGTATTATTTTTCAGTCTTTTGCCAAGACTATGGTTGAAAACTTGGGTCTTTCTTTTGCTAACTATCTCAAGCATGCCTTCCTGTTCTTCATCATGAGTCTTTGTGCGTCAATTTCTGGAGTACATTCTGTCTTATTGGTGCTCGGAAGTGCCGCGTATATGTTTGCTATTACGGTGCTCAATTCAGATGCTTATATTCCCCGTAACTTTTTCATGTTAGGCATGGGGTTTTTGTTATTAGAAATTTATCCTATTGGTCTTGAGGAAATTCCTCTGCGACTCTTTGCTACGGTTTTTGCAATTGCTTGTACCACGGCATTTATCTATGGCATGAAGGCAGCAAAGAAAGCGAGCGTTATTACGCGAGATCGTAGTTTTGTGATGCGCGCATTTGACGATATCGGCTTTCAGCTTATAGATCTTTCGAATGGTAATACGAACGACATTGATGCAAGTCGCATCTATCGGATTGCCCAAGAATTTTGCAACAAGGAATATGGGAACACGTTTCGCCAAGGTGGCTTGTTAAGTGGTCGTCAGTGCTACACTTTTTCACTTCTCATGTGCGCAGAACAAGTAGCTGATATGATTCAGGCAGCTTCGCGAAAAGCTGCATCTATGGAAGAGAAAGAACAGGCGTATCTTCTGGATTTGTCTGAAGTATTTTTGGCATTTGGAAAGGGCAAGATCCTTCAAGTACGTGTCATGATACGAGCACTTGAAGAGTTCTTGATCACTCATAAACTCGACGAGTTTGAGCATGATACGGCATGGCGAGCTACCCTGGAAGCGCTCGTTCGCACGCTGCGCAACAGTGGGGCGTCACGCGATAATACAACACCATTTTGGAAGGGTCTTGTGTATCGTCTCCGTTTTGTAAAAGACAATCTTTCTTGTAAAAATCCACAGGTGCGTTTCGCTATTCAGCTATCCGTTGTTGTTGGCGTGGGATTTTTCATTGCTGAGATAATGGGAGCCTACTTTGATACGCACTACGGGGTTTGGATTCCGCTGACATCGTTTCTTATGTTAAACACCTATCGCGATGAAACCATCAAGATGATGGGCAAGCAAACTTTAGGGATGCTTGTTGGTATTGCGGTATTTGCAGGTGTGGTTCATTTTATTCCTGAACAGGTGCGCATATTAGCTGTTTTAACGGTGGGATACGGCATCATTATGTTAAACATTGGTCCTGCGGTTTCGATGGCGGCGGGCACTCAGCTTGCGCTTACGGCTTTGTATTCCACTATGTCGTTGGAAGATACACTGTTCTTGCGTTTGCTTTTTGTGCTGTGCGGCACGTTGATGGTACTCTCGATTATTTTTTTCCTGCTGCAAGCAACGCGTAAGCTAACGATTTTGCATAAGATTCAGGAGATGGAGCGTGTTCATGAGCGGTTATTGTCGCAGATTCGAGCAGATATTGAACGGGGCGAAGCGGTTAATGACCGAACCCTGCAATTAATGTACTACCTGCATATGAATGCGTACATGCTTGGAGACCTTGCTCATCAGGTTGATGAAACGACGGCAGAGGATCTTGATCAATTAATTAAAGCTAATTTCCATTTTGCAATGGATGCAGGCCATGCCATCATATTCCTGAATTCTGACATCAAGAACGAACGCTTTGAATATTTGGATGGGACGACTGAAAAACTCCGTATCAAAATAGAGGATATGCCAGTCGATGAGGTGGCGCAGCACACCGAGCATCCTCAGGAATGATATTAGCGGCTATAAAGGCGACAAAAAGAACCCCATAAGGCTGAGGTTCTTTGCCGTAGTGTTTTACTACCAGATGAGTTAGTCAACAAATACGTTTGATGCTGCTTCCTTGTAAGGCTGCAATTCATCAAGCATTGCTTGAAGCTTGCGCTCAAACTTCTTCACCGCATCCTTTCCTAAGGGAAGCCATGCGGGCAGGGGATAAGGTGAGCTCACGATGTCACATACCAATTCAGCAGCTTTGCCCGGATCATTTTTTTGTTGATAGTTGTGATCAAGGCAGTACTGTTCTGCGCTTCGTGCCGATGACTGATCGTAGGCATCCATGGCGTGTTGGGGGCGCTTAATGGAGCTTTCGTCAAAGAAGTTAGTACGGAACATACCGGGTGCAATAGTCATGCTCTCTACACCAAAGTCTGCCATTTCCAATCTAAGGACTTCGCTAACAGCGGCGATCGCTGCCTTGCTCGAATCGTAGAGTGCTCCGCCGGGATCGCAGATAAGGCTTGCAGCCGATCCGACATTTACAATGCGTCCTGATCGTTGTGCGCGCATATAGGGAAGAACGGCGCGGGTAACGTTCATCATGCCAAACACGTTGGTATCATACAGGGCGCGCGTTTCTTCATCGGTGGTCTCTTCTAAGGATCCAAAAAGGCCGTAACCAGCGTTGTTTACGAGCACATCGATGCGTCCAAAGGTATCGATGACACTTTGGACAGCGTGTTTGATTTGGTTTTGGTCGGTTACATCAAGGCTTACTGCTGCTACGTTATCATTGTCCTTGTATGTCTCGCTGATAGATTGAGGGTTGCGTGCAGTTGCAGCTACACGATATCCACGCGAAATAGCCGCTTTTACAAATTCGCTTCCAAAACCGCGATTCGCACCGGTTACAAGCCATACGGGTTGTTCCATAGACATTCCTTTCAAGTATGTTGGCAGCACGCCAAGAAGCAGAAGCGTTTTTATGAAAGCGATTCTGAAATTTCGGCTATGCTGGCATTGCTGCTTTCGATCTTTTCCAAAATGCGTTCTTTTTCGCTTCCCTCAGCAGGGGTGGGTTGGTAGTTGTTGTATCCTGAGGCCGAAGAAACCGAACAAGGAATTACGTTTATATCGTCGTCGGTGGCAACATCATCCCCTGTCACCGTAAAGGTCTGTTGAAAAATCATACAATCCATATCCGAGGGATTTTTGTTGCCACCGAAGGAAAAATTGCCAAGGCTATAGACAATATAGCGTCCGTTATATTTTTCGTACCCTTGAATAACGTGAGGGTGTGATCCTATTACCAAGTCGGCACCAGCATCGACAGCGATGTGGCCAAGCTCAACTTGTTCTGTGGTTGGCACAGTTTCTTTTTCTACTCCCCAGTGCACATAGACAATAACAACCTGAGCACCCTCTTCGCGTGCCGTTTCGATATTCGAAATCATTTCATCTTGAATGGCTAATCCTTCAGCAAGCATGTAGGTTCCTATAAAGGCAACTTGTACGCCCTTGATGTCGGCGTATCCAATACGATCATAGCCAAAGCTGAGGATGCCTGCATCGTCGAGTGCTTCTATGGTGTCGGTATAGCTTTCATCGCCATAGTCGTGAGAATGGTTGTTGGCAAGTGAGGCGGCTTCAATGTTACCTGCAGTAAGAATATTGGCATATTCAGCAGGTCCCTTGAATGCATAGGTTTTATCTTGCCTCGATGTTGATTCGGTTAACGTTCCCTCCATATTGACAACGGTGTAGTCGTCTTCGCTGAAAATGCTCGCAACGTTTTCCATGAAGTACGCAGGATCATCGACTTCGTCATATACCGCATTGAAGCTGGTGGAAGCATCGAAATATTCATCGGTGCCGAGCGTGCAGTCTCCTGCAAAGGTCAAGGTGATTGATGTGGAGGTTTGCTCAGCATCCGAAACGGCGAGCGTTTCGTCAGATTGAGTAGGTGCTTGAAGTGTGTTTACGATAGTGCTGATAAGAAGAACCAAAAAGGCGATAACAACAAGTATTGCGCCCAGTAGGAGGGGAAGCTTAAAACGATCGAGGGTTCGCATCTTGCGTCTGCCAACATAGATATCTTGATTTCTGCGTGAGTATCGACGGGTGTTGGAATAATTGAAATCTTGATTGTATAAAGGTCTTTGTGTTTGGCCTGTGGCGCGAGAGCGTGATGATCTTGTTGATCGTGTTGATGGTGCGCGTCGTTGCGTAGGTTGGGCATCAACTGTCTTGCGCCTCGTGGTGCGATCATGTTTTGCCTGGTTATGGCGCGAAGTAGTACGTCGATTCATGGATCTCCTCATGTTTGATTGGCGTATTCATAATACCTTAGACCACCAGATAAGTAATTCTGCTTTCCTCGAATAGAGCATGGGTGTATTCTTGCCATGAGAGAAAGAAAGAGGTACCTAATCTATGATTATCAAAAAAAGTCCTCAGGAAATTGAGGAAATGGCGGAAGCGGGTCGTCTTTCTGCCAAAGTTTTACGCGAGGTAGGAGCGCAGGTTAAGCCTGGTGTTTCAACCGCGGAGCTCGATCGCATAGCTGAAATGCTTATTCGCATGGAAGGTGGTATCCCGGCGTTTAAGGGGTACGGCGGATTTCCTGGATCAATTTGTGCATCAGTTAACGAGCAAATTGTACATGGCATTCCTTCTAAAAGTGTTGTGTTACAGGAAGGCGATATTCTATCGATCGACACTGGTGCAGTTGTTGGTGGTTGGGTTGGTGACAATGCGTGGACATTTCCCGTGGGAAAAATTTCTCCCGAAAAGCAACGTTTGCTTGAGGTAACCGAACAATGCATGTGGGCAGGCATTGATGCAGCACGACCCGGCAATCATTTAGGTGATATCGGCCATGCTATTCAAGAGATCGCAGAAAAAGCGGGTTATGGCGTGGTTCGTGAATATGTGGGTCATGGCGTAGGGCGCAACATGCATGAGGAACCCAATGTGCCTAATTATGGGCGTAAGCATCACGGCATCAAGCTTGAGCCAGGAATGGTAATCGCTATTGAGCCTATGATTAATATTGGCACGCATAAAACGAAGGTTATGAGTGATGGCTGGCTGGTCGTGACGCGCGATAGGAAGCCATCAGCGCACTTTGAAAAGACCATTGCCATTACCGAAGATGGGCCTCGGGTGCTTACGACAGAAGCGAACTATCGACGTCCTGTTAACCCAGAAAACTATTAAACATTCGCTTCGGCGCGTTTTGCTTGGTGATCAGAAAGACCCTGCTCGTTGAGGGCGGGGTCTTGATGTGTAAAGGAAGCTTATAGGCACACACCGGATGTGGAGGTGCGTGTGTGGGCGCTACTCCTCATTTGCTTCGTTGGTGCTAAAGAATACACGCGAGGCGCGATCATAAAACGTTTCGGCCTTATAGCGAAGCAAAATAGTCGGTTCTGTTCCAGAACGAACTACAACGCGACGAACGGGGCGTTCTGAAGGAATGAGCTCGCCATCAATAAACATGGTAGCTTCGCGGTTAGCGCTTGAGGGATCCATGAACACCTCTGTAATGTCGTAAGGTCCAGTTACGAGTGCTCGTGAATGAAGCGAATGGGGAGCGACTGGCACTACCACAAGACCGCTATATCCAGGCGCTACAAGGGGGCCGCCTGCAGACAACGCGTAGGCGGTAGAGCCGGTGGCGGTGGCTATAATGATGCCGTCGCCCTTCACGTCGGCAACCTTTTCGCCCGATACCGCATAGCGACAATCGATCACGCGTCCCTGAGCGCCTCGCGCGAGTACTAATTCGTTTAAAGCAAAGAACTGCCCGGTTGCCCCTTCGGCAAGAGGCAGCTCAGGTTGATATTCAACGTTTTCGTCACCTTCGTAAAACACATCGATCAAAAGATTGGTGCGCTGTTCGACAACAACTTCTCCTGCGAGTGCGGCTGCAACGACAGGGATGATTCCTTCCTTGTTTGAGTTTGCCATGAATCCCAAATGACCAAAATTAACACCAAGAATGGGAATGCGGCGATATTTGATTTGGGCGGCCGTGCGTAAAATGGTGCCGTCACCACCCAGTACGATGGCAAGATCATAGCTGTCAATATCGGCAATTTTTTCTGGTTTGTTCAGTGATGTGGATGAACGCAGATTGTCGGTGTCCACGGCATGATAGTCGATACCCTGTGAATCAAGATATACTTCCAGCAAAAGTGCCGATTCAAGCGCTTTTGGATTGTAATTATTGCGAACAATGAGGATGCGCATGGTTTTTTTCCTTAATATTGTTCCATTGAATTCGATCAATTATAGGCGCAATACGAGGACGTATGGCAAACGATTCGCAAGATAGCATAATAAAAAATACTGGCCTGATCACTCTCTGTACGCTTGGATCACGTGTTACCGGTCTGCTGCGTACCTGGGCTATGGCTTTTGCTTTGGGCAACACTATGTTAACGTCTGCCTACCAGATCGCGTATAACATGCCCGCGATGATCTATGAATTGGCGGCCTCCGGTGTATTGGCGACGGCATTTTTACCACTCTACTTGCTCCAAAAAGAAAAAAAGGGTGATGAAGGAGCCTATTCTTTTGCGTCCAATATTTTGTCGATTACCATTATTGTGTTGGGTGTTTTAACACTTGCGTGTTCGTTTTTTTCTCCTGCAGTCATTGAGACGCAAACATTTACGGTGGACGAGGGTGATTCCAAAACCCTTGCTATTTTCTTCTTTCGCGTGTTTGCTGTTCAGATTTTGCTCTACGGTGTTGGGGCAGTTATTACGGGTATCTTGAATGCGGAACGAACGTATTTGATGCCATCTCTTGCACCTGTGGTGAACAATATCGTTGTTACCATCGTGATGTTTGGTTTTGTGCCCTTGTCAGCTTGGAGCGAAGAATTTGCACTCTGGTGGCTTGCGGTGGGGACGTCGGTTGGCGTGCTTTTCCAATTTGGTGTGCAAATCCCTGCTCTGATAAAGCAGGGATTTCGGTATAGACCGCATATTAATGTACGTGATCCTATGCTGGTTGAAGCGCTTAAGGTTGCTGCTCCGATGTTTCTCTACATTGCGGGTACGATGATCACCTTTAGTTGTCGCAACGCATTTTCTCTTGAAGCGGCGGCAAACGGTCCTTCGACACTTAATTATGCATGGACCTGGTATCAGTTGCCGTATGGGGTTATTGCTGTCTCACTTTCGACAACGTTTCTTACTGAGCTTTCTGATTGTGCCGCACGTGAGGATTGGAAGGGATTTAAAGGCTATATTCGTCAAGGTTTGCGCTCCACCTTCTTTTTGATTATTCCGCTTGCGTTTTTAGTGGGTTCTTTGGCGCAACCCTTGATGCAACTGTTCCAGGCAGGTGCGTTTACCGCAGATGAGGTAGCAAACGTTGGCAGCATATTGACCGTGTGGGTGTTGAGCTTGCCCTTCTATGCGGGTTATATGTATATGTATCGCGTCTTTGCGGCATTGCGCAGTTTCCTGAAATTTGCCGTTATCGACTTCATTGTCAGATTGGGACAGGTTGCAGGATACTGGTATCTGTGCCAGCCTGAGGTGCTTGGCCTATACGGTATTCCCATCGCTGATTTGGCATTTTATGCGATCATGTTTGTGGTGTGTAGCCTGATTGTGCGCGGTAAGGTAGGAAGCTATGGCAACAGAGGTATTGTTGCGGTGTTTGTTAAAACTGCTCTTGCCGGACTTATTGGTGCGTTGTTGGTAAGTGTGGTGGCAACAGGTCTTTCTCTTCTTTTCGATGCTATTCAGGTTAATGCGATCATTGAGGCTATCATTACGCTTATGATTGCGGGTGTGCTGGGTCTGGTTGTTTCCTTTGGACTTTGCAGAGTACTGCGCGTAGAGGAGTTTTCACTCTTAGAGCGAATTGGTGGCAAGCTCTTTGGTCGGTTTTTGCCAAAGAAGGGTAGACATGCTCGTTAGGAGCGTGTGATAAGGATGCGCTGATATTGCGCGAAAGTAACAGGTTGGCTTTGCCCTCTTCAGGAACTATGCAGATTAAGATCATGTTGAAGTTAAGCGCGGATTACGCCGAATAGGTGCTCACGAAATGCTGGGGCTTATGAACAACGTACTGATAGGAAAAGAAAATGCGTCCCGCATCATAGATCACTATAAGAAAAGAATCTGTTATTTTGGGATGGATAGAGTTTATATCAAGGAGGATATGATGACTTCAATTCATGATTTACGTACCGCACTTGATTTTTTGCGAGAGATTCCAGGACAAATTGTAGAGACTGATGTTGAAGTTGATCCGGACGCAGAATTATGCGGCGTATATCGCTATGTTGGTGCGGGAGGTACTGTCCCTCGTCCTACCAAAGAGGGACCCGTTATGATTTTCAATAACATTAAAGGCCATCCCGATGCACGTGTGGTTATTGGTTTGCTGGCAAGTCGCCAACGTGTTGCTCGCATGCTTGATGCAGATCCCCGTCGATTAGGATTTGTTCTCAATGATGCCGTTCTTAATCCTATTCCTCCGATAGAGGTGCCTGCAGAAGAAGCGCTTTGTCAAGAAGTGGTGCATCTTGCAACTGAGGAAGATTTTGACATACGAACGCTGGTTCCTGCGCCGACGAACACACCAGAAGATGCCGGCCCCTATATCACGCTTGGCATGGCATATGCTTCTGATCCGGAAACCGGCGAATCTGACGTCACCATTCACCGTTTGTGCTTGCAGAGCAAAGATGAAATCTCAATCTATATGGTTCCTGGATCGCGTCATATTGGTGCGTTTTACGAAAAAGCTGAAAAACTGGGTAAACCTCTGCCTATCTCCATCAGCATTGGTGTTGATCCTGCGATTGAGCTGGCTACCTGCTTCGAGCCACCGACGACTCCTCTTGGTTATGACGAACTCAATGTAGCCGGTGCTCTTCGCAAGGAGCCCGTTCGATTGGCGAAGTGTCTCACCGTTGATGAGCGCTGTATTGCTCATGCAGAATATGTTATTGAGGGCGAACTGCTTCCTAGAAAGCGCGTAGAAGAAGACCAAAATACGGGAAGCGGAAAAGCAATGCCGGAGTTTCCGGGGTATACGGGTCCTGCCAATCCATCCCTTCCTATCATCAAGGTTAAGGCTGTAACTACGCGAAAGAACCCCATCATGCAGACCTGTATTGGGCCTTCCGAAGAGCATGTAAGCATGGCAGGTATTCCAACCGAAGCAAGTATTATCCAAATGATTGAAAAGGCTGTACCGGGACGCCTCCAGAATGTGTATTGTGCAACCCCGGGCGGTGGCAAATATCTTGCAGTACTACAAATCAAGAAGAGCTCTCCTGCTGATGAGGGTCGCCAGCGTCAAATGGCACTCCTGGCATTTTCTGCCTTCAGTGAGCTGAAGCATATTTTTCTTGTTGACGAAGACGTGGATCCGTTCGACATGAATGATGTTCTGTGGGCCATGAATACCCGCTTCCAGGGTGATGTCGATATTATTACCATTCCGGGTGTGCGCTGTCATCCACTGGATCCGTCTAATGATCCTTCTATGGATCCGAGCATTCGCGATCATGGCATTGCTTGCAAAACCATCTTCGACTGTACGGTGCCTTATGATCAGAAAGATCGATTCCAACGCTGTCAATTCAAAGAGGTTGATCCTAAACGTTGGCTTCCTGATTTTGAATTCTAATCATTGCAACCAGGGGCATCTGTCACAGTGGTAGGTGCTTTTAGTATGATGATTTTTAAGATGCGATCGAAGATTGCGGGGCACAAAACATTTTTGTTGTTAAGCGGTTTGCGTCGCGGTCGCTAGGATACAATACTTGTCGGCAACAAGCACGCAAAGGGCGAAAGGGTAAGATCTTATGGCTAAGCATATTTTTGTAACAGGTGGCGTTGTTTCATCGCTGGGCAAGGGCATTACTGCCGCCTCGTTGGGTCACCTTCTTAAAGCGCGTGGCTATAAGGTTACTATGCAAAAGATGGACCCCTATTTGAATGTGGATCCTGGTACCATGTCGCCTTTTCAGCATGGTGAAGTGTTTGTAACCGAAGACGGTCATGAAGGTGACCTTGACTTAGGTCATTACGAGCGTTTTATCGACGAAAATCTCACACGAGAATCAAACTTCACCCAAGGCTCAATTTATAAAAGTCTTATCGCGCGTGAGCGCCGTGGTGATTTTTTGGGAGGGACGGTTCAGGTTATTCCTCATGTGACAGAAGCTATCAAGGATCGCTTGCGTCGCATTGCCGATCAGTCAAATGCTGATATTGTCATCTCAGAGATTGGTGGCACGATCGGTGACATTGAATCTCAGCCCTTTATTGAAGCGGCACGCCAGTTTAAAAAGGAGCGCCCCGAAGCAGATGTGTGTTTTGTTCACGTAACACTGGTTCCTTACATTTCTGCTGCGCATGAGGTTAAAACTAAGCCTACCCAGCACAGTGTCAAAGAGCTTCGCTCCTTAGGTGTTCAGCCTGATTTCATTGTGTGTCGTTCTGATCACGAAATTGCTGATAATGTTCGCGAAAAGATTGCACTGTTTTGCGACGTTGAGGTGGAACACGTACTTTCTTGCATTGATGCTCCCTCCATCTATCAGGTTCCTCTGGTTTTATGTGATCAGGGGTTTGATGTACAGGTACTTGATCGCTTGCAGTTGCCTTCTGCTGAGATCAATCTTTCACCACTCAAGCAGTTCCTTGCTAAGGCTGAGGCCTGCGAAGGCGAAGTCAATATTGCGGTTGTTGGTAAATATGTAAGCTTGCCTGATGCATATCTGTCTGTTATCGAGGCATTGGGGCATGCAGGCGTGGCTAATGGAGTCCACGTTAATGTTCATTTGGTTGATGGAGAAGAATTGCAGCAAAGCAATGCCGAAGAATATTTGGGCACCATGAATGGCATCTTGGTTCCTGGTGGCTTTGGACAGCGTGCTTTTGAAGGAAAGATTGCTGCAGCGCGCTTTGCTCGCGAAAACAACGTTCCGTTTTTAGGCATATGTTTGGGGTTGCAGGCTGCTGTGTGTGAATTCGCTCGAAACGTTGCAGGCTTAACCGGAACAACGTCTGCTGAATTTGATGAATCAGCGGCGTACACGGTGATTGACTTGATGCCGGAACAGGAAGATGTTGAAGACAAGGGCGGCACGATGCGTCTCGGCTCGTATCCGTGTAAGCTGGATAAGGACTCAAAAGCATTCGAGGCCTACGGGGAAGAAGTAGTATACGAGCGTCACCGTCATCGTTATGAGGTAAACAATGCGTATCGTAGTGAACTGGTTAATGCAGGCTTGAAGATTTGTGGTCTTTCCCCCGATGGTCGTTTGACGGAAATGATTGAACTTCCCGATCATCCCTGGTTTGTCGCCAGCCAGGGACATCCAGAGTTCAAAAGCCGTCCCACCAAGCCCCATCCTCTGTTTGTGGGATTTGTGGGTGCATCGGTTGATCATCAGCAGTCTTTGCTGTAATAACCGTGAAGCTGCCTTTGTGCCAATGTAGGTGATGGAGGATGCATCGTGTATGCGTAAAGCTGGTTTAGCTGATGTTTTATGTGCGGGATTATATAGGATATCTGGTGGCGGAGCGGGGAGTCGCGTCTGCCACCGTGAGTGCCTACTCTGAAGATCTCAATGCCTATATCTCGTTTCTGGAAAACCATGAAGATGTGCACAATGCTGCTGATATAGAGCGGAATCATATCATCGCATTTCAAAATGATCTGTATGCGCGCAACCGTTCTGCCGCTACTATCGCGCGCCATACGTCTACCATTAAGGGATACCACCGGTTTCTTGTGCGTGAGGGATTGGTCGCGAAAAACCCTTCGCAAATTGTAGGCATTCCACAAAAGCCTGAAAAGCTTCCTGATGTGTTAAGCGTGGGGCAGGTGGCTGAATTGCTTGATAGGATGTCGCTTTCAACACCGCGTGAAATTCGTGATGCAACCATGTTAGAAGTGCTGTATGGTTGCGGTTTGCGTGTAAGTGAACTGGTTGGGCTTGATATGGATCGCGTGCACATCGAGGAGGGTGTACTGCGCGTGCTAGGTAAAGGCTCAAAAGAGCGGCTGGTGCCTTTTTCAGGTATGGCATTGCAGCGTGTGGAGCTCTATCTGGAAGAGGCACGGCCGTACTTAACCTGCAGCAAAGCCCAGCCGTGTCCAGCTCTGTTTCTTAATGCTCGTGGTGGCAGATTGTCTCGACAAAGTGTTCATCGTATTGCCGAAAAAGCGGGCGTGCGTATTGGGGTTGCCAATCTCCATCCGCATACGCTGCGTCACTCTTTTGCGACCCACTTGTTGGAAGGGGGAGCAGACTTGCGCGCTATTCAAGAAATGCTTGGGCATGCCGATATTTCTACCACTCAAATTTATACGCATGTTCACACTTCTCATTTGCGTGAGGAATATCTCGCTGCCCACCCGCGAAGCACCTGTTGATATATCGCATCGATATGCACTGGCGGTTTGTGGTGGGTTTTGTTGGGCACTCTTCTCGTCAAGAAGCGGTTGCTTGTAACTTGCGATGTCTTTAGTGGGTTTGCTGGTATTTCTTCTATTTCTTGGGGTGTTCCACTTTGTCCCACGTTTGGGATTTCTTGCCACGTTCGGCCTTGTTTGTCTGCAGTTTGTAGCGCGATACCCATTTTGATGGCTCACAAACAGCAAAATCGTGTGTTGGCTTCACAATTTCTCCCATTTTCTGCCACCTTTTTTATTTCGATATCTAGTGGTGCATTATTGCGTGCAACCTACATTTAGTCGGTGCGTTGAAATGCGGCCTTGAGAGAGGTGGAATGGAGGGGTTGATGTGGGGAGAGAGTGGGATGAATTCCCATTTTGTGTTGCAAAGTGGGAATTGCTAGCCTAAAATGACTCTTACGAAAGAACCCTGAAAGGAGGCAGAGGTGAGCGAGCTGCTTGGTGAATATAGCCGCAAGCTTGATGCCAAGGGGCGTGTGTCTCTTCCTGCTGAATTTCGTAAAGTTCTTTCCGATAATCTCAGGGTGACTCTTGATCCTCTTGATCAATGTCTTCTGGTTTTCGAAACTGAAGCCTTCAACACATGGGTTGAAAGCCTCTTCGAATCACAGGGTGGCTATTCTGCGAGCAATCGTAAAATGATTGCTCAGCGCAAAGTTTTGAATTCTCGTGCAAAGCCTTGTGAAGTAGACAGCTCAGGTCGTATTCATCTGTCTGCGCAGCAACGTGAAGCCGCTGCTCTGGGAAAAGACATCGTGATTGTAGGCGATACGGATCATTTTGAGATTTGGGATGAGGAGCGTTGGAATCAGTTCGTGGAAGACACCGATGTTGCTTCCTTAATGATCTAGATTTGGCGTGAGAACAATGACAAATGAATATCGGCATACTCCTGTTTTACTTAACGAATGCATCGATGCTCTTAGTCTCTCTAAAGGGCAGACCTTCGTAGATGCAACGTTAGGAGGCGCAGGCCATTCACTCGAAATGGCAAAGCGTCTGGGTTCTTCAGGGCACTTGATTGGTATAGATCAAGACGGAGTGGCACGACAAGCTGCTCGAGATCGCCTTGAAACACTTCCAACTGACGTTTGTCCGAAGATAGATGTAGTTGCAGGTAATTTTGGAGACCTCGATTCGCTTCTGGTTGCACAAGAAATCCCGAGCATTGACGCAATACTGTTCGATCTAGGAGTTTCATCAGTGCAGATAGATACACCGGCTCGTGGCTTTTCCTTTAAGGAAACTGGCCCTCTTGATATGCGGATGGATCCGGGCAATCAAACCTTAACCGCAGCAGAGATCATTAACACTTATAACGCAGCAGATCTCACTCGGGTCATCCGGCAGTATTCAGATGAAAAGTGGGCAAGTCGCATTGCAGAATTTGTGGTGCAAGCAAGGAGCAAGGCTCCTATTACGGACAGCGAACAGCTGGTCGACATTATCAAGACGGCGGTTCCTGCCTCGGCGCGGCGCTCAGGTGGTCATCCTGCCAAGCGAACGTTTCAAGCTCTACGCATTGAAGTGAATGGGGAGCTTGATATGTTGCAACGAGGTCTTGAAGCAGCCATTCGTTGGTTGGCATTTGGGGGACGCATTGCGGTGATAAGCTATCACTCGCTTGAAGATCGCATCGTGAAGGATACGTTTCGGACGTTTTCTCAAGGATGTACGTGTCCGCCCGATTTGCCTGTGTGTGCATGTGGGAATAAGCCGGTACTCAAAGTGCTTACGCGCAAACCTATCCTTCCGTCTCCTGAAGAAATACAGCGCAATCCGCGTTCGCGAAGTGCAAAACTTCGTGTGGCGAAGCGCCTTAATGAAAACACCTAAACTGCATTGCTCCAATTGAACTAAACACGTACCAGGGAGGTGAGCAGGATGGCAGGTGCACCTGCATATCGCTATGATCACAGAGGGGCTCAGCCCTATCGTCAACCGGCACCGTCTGTTCATGTTGTTCCCGGTACTAAACAGACCGCTAATCCCGTTGTTTCTGATTTTGTCATTACGGGTCTCAAGATTCTTATTGTCTGCTTGATTGCCTTTCTTTTGGTTGGCTTTGCTAGGGTTGGCCTAGCTTCGGCTGCGTACGACGCAGCATCTCAAGCAAGTGAGCTTGAATCACAAGTATCTGATGCACGCGCAACTGGAGAGTCGCTTGCGGTGGAAGAGAGTCTTCTTTCTAGTTCGAGCAACATTCGCACGCAAGCTCAAGAGCGTCTCAATATGAAGGAGGGCGTGAGCAGCGAAACTATCACGCTCTCGGTTGATCCGGTGTCTATTGATTCTGCGGGTAATCTTTCTTTTGCAGGAAGCGTATCCCGCCTGACATCTCAGGGGTAGCGTCCCATGAGCGACGAGCGCTCTTCCCGGAGCACCCAACAACGGGGCAACAGGCGTAGCTCTTCGTCTTCACGCTCGAAACGAGCTTCAGCGCGCTCGAGGCAATCGTCGTCTCGTTCATCGCGTATGTCTCGCTCGGAGCGCGAGGTTAAGCCCTTTGATCTTTCGCAATTTAATGGTCGTCTTGGAGTGTTGCTTGTCGTTTTTTTTCTTGCGGCTCTCGTGTTGGTGGGGCGGCTGGTCTGGCTTCAGATTATTGATGCGGAAAGCATTTCTGAACGTGGTACGTCGCGTGAGGTGGAAGTGGAAATTCAGGCACGTCGCGGCACGATTTATGATCGCAACGGAACTGTTCTTGCGACTACTGTGGATGCCTATAATATTTTCTGCCATCCTCATATTGTTTCCTCAGAAGATGTCGATGAGCTTGCTGAGACCCTAGCGGATGTGTGTGGGGGCGATGCCGAAGACTATAAAAGCTCAATTGAGTCTGATTCTAACTTTGTGTATCTGTATAAAGGTGCCGATGAAGATCAGCTTGAAGCTATTCAGGAATTGGATATTGATGGTGTTGATTATGAAGAAACGACCAAGCGCGTGTATCCGTGTGGATCAACAGCAAGTCAGATCATTGGCGTTTTAAATTCTGATGGTGAGGCTATTTCGGGACTCGAGCTCTACTACGACGATATCTTGGGCGGTACTGCCGGCTCAAAGACGATCCAATACAGTAAAGAGGGCGTTCCTGTGCCTGGATCTGAAACGATTACCGCTGAAGTGGTTAACGGGCAAGACATTGTATTATCGATTGATGTAGATCTGCAAGAACAGCTTGAAGAAGCACTTGAAGTGCGCGTTGAAGAAGTAGACGGTTCAGGTGGATCTGCAATTGTGATGGATGCAGAAACGGGCGAAATATATGCCTGCTCTTCTTCACCGACGTTTGATATCACTGATATGTCCAGTATCGAAGAAGGCGCGACCAATCTTTCGTGTATATCTTCTGCCTATGAGCCGGGTTCCACTATGAAGGTCGCGACCATGCTTGCGGCACTCGAAGAAGGCGTTGTTAGCGCCGACTCAGAATATTATTGTCCTGCCGAATTGGTTGGTGATGGCTATACGATTACTGACTCTCATGAACGCAGTGATGCAACCATGAGTGTGTCGACCATTATTGCAGATTCCTCCAATGTGGGTATTTCGCTCGTTGCAAAAGATTTAGGCTTCGAAAAGCTCTATGAATATTTACAAGCATTTCAGATTACTGATTTGACTGATGTCGATTATTCCGGCGAAG
Organism: uncultured Cryptobacterium sp.; assembly: GCA_964456695.1. GTDB lineage: Bacteria > Actinomycetota > Coriobacteriia > Coriobacteriales > Eggerthellaceae > Anaerotardibacter. Next base: position 47,160 of record CAYWAO010000001.1, read on the forward strand.
CGCAGGGATCTCTTGCTGCGTGTGAGGATTGGTCTGAAGTGCAGGGGTATAACATTAGTTTTGGTCAGGGCTTGACTACCACCCCTATTGCTATGGTGCGTTTTTACGCAGCGCTCGCTAATGACGGTGTGGCGTGTCAACCCCACTTTTTGCTGGATGTGCCTACCGAAGAAGAAGAGCGAACTTATGAAACCATCCAGATCGTTGACGATCAGGATGCCATTGATAGTGTAGAAGATATGATGGAAGAGGTTGTGGAAAGCGGTACCGCTACTGATGCTCAAATCGATGGATATCGCGTTGTGGGAAAGACGGGTACGGCAGAAATCGCTTCTGAATCAGGTGGTTACCAGAGTAACGTATATAACATTTCCTTTATTGGCTACTTACCCGACGCTTCGATTAAACTGGTTTGTTTCGTTGGAGCATACGATGTTCCTGGAGAAAGACAAACGGTTTCAGCGTTTCAGGATATAATGTCCTTTGCGATTGATCGGTATAACATCACTCAGGGGTGAGGTTTCCATGGAATATAAAACATGCGGAGAGCTGTTTGCAGGAATTGACTGCTCGATTATCGGAAATCCTAATGAAGTAGTTTCAGGTATTGCGTATCGCAGTGATGCAGTCCAACCAGGGGATGCGTTTTGTTGCATCGTAGGACTCAATGTTGACGGACACTCGTTTGCGCAAGATGCGATCAATCGTGGCGCTCGTGTTTTGATTGTAGAGCGCAAAGTCTATCTTGCTGATGCCACTGATGTTACCGAGGTTGTAGTAAAGGATTCGCGCAAAGCGATGGCTCGCCTTTCTGCTCGTTTCTATGACAACCCTTCACATTTGTTTTCGTTGGTGGGCATCACGGGAACTAACGGGAAAACGACTACGACCTATTTGGTGAATCATATTGCTCATGCATTAGGAAATAAAACAGGACTAATAGGCACCGTGGGTATCGAAATTGATGGACAGCATATTCCTTCATCTCATACCACGCCTGAATCACCCGACTTGCAAAATCTTTTTGCGCAGATGCGTGATAGTGGTTGTGGTGTCGTGTCTATGGAGGTAAGCTCACATGCACTTGATCTTGAGCGCACCTGGGCTGCGCAATTTGCGGTAACGGCGTTTACCAATCTTACCCAAGATCACCTTGATTATCACAAGACATTCGAAGCATATTTCGAAGCTAAAGCGAAACTTTTTTCGCGAGACTATCCGGCAAAGCGCGTCATTAATATTGATAGTGCGTGGGGTCGCGAACTACTCAAGCGTGCATCTTCTAATGAAGATAGCATTTTGACGACAGGATTCGATCGTTCTGCTCAGATTCATCCCGTCGATGTTGTCTATGGAACTTCTTATACTGACGTACGGCTTTCAGTGCGCGGTACCACGTATCAGGTGAGGTATCCGCTTGTGGGTCGTTTCAATGTTGAAAACATGATGACTGCGTTTGCTGTAGCGCTTCATCTTGGCTATGCGCCCGGTGCCATTGCGGAAGCATTTGCTGATGTGTCTGCCGTGCCAGGTCGTATGCAGCGTATTCTAACGCAGCATGATGGTGGTATTTCGGTCTATGTTGACTATGCGCATACTCCCGATGCTTTGGAAAAGGCGGTTGCATCGGTTACGTCTCTGGTAGATAAGGGAAGAACAATCGTGGTCTTTGGCTGCGGCGGAGATCGCGATTCTGGAAAACGTCCCCTAATGGGGAAGGCAGCTCTTGCGGCTGATTTTGCGGTGGTGACATCAGACAATCCTCGTACTGAAGATCCTGATGCCATCATAGAAGACATTGTCGCCGGTATGAATGAGGGTAAAGATCGCTATGAGGTCGTGTCTGATCGCCGTGATGCGATTACCCGTGCTATTGCCCTTGCAGAGCCTGGCGATGCTATTTTGATTGCCGGGAAAGGCCATGAAGATTATCAAATTATTGGCACTGAGAAACATCACTTTGACGATCGTGAAGTAGCTACTGAGGAACTTGAGAAGGTGTTCGGTTAGTATCATGCGGCTCAGTCTTTCAGATATTGCACGCTTTACTGGCGCAGAGGTAATTGGTTCATCAGAACTTCTTGATGTCGTAGCGTGTGGAATTACATGGGACTCTCGTGAAGTGGAGGCCGGATACGTCTATGTTGCTCTGCCCGGAAATCGCGTTGATGGACATACATTTGTACAGGATGTTTTTTTGTCTGGTGCAAGCGCGGCATTGATCATGCAGGATGTGTCCGATGAGGTGAAAGCGTGCGCTGCAGATCACCACGCCCTTTTGTTGCGAGTTTCCTCAACGTTTGACGCATGTAGATCACTTGCACGTGGTTATAGAGGCCTGTTGTCTGCTCGCATTGTGGGTATCACGGGATCTTCTGGGAAAACTACGACGAAAAATTTGGTACGTGATGTGCTGAGCTCAACTTTCAAGACAGTGGCTACAAAAGCTAACCAAAATAATGAGCTGGGAGTTCCGCGTACGATTCTTAATGCCGATCCCGATACAGAAATGATTGTTGTCGAAATGGGCATGCGCGGTTCGGGGCAGATTGCGTCTCTCTGCGATATAGTAAAGCCCGATTGGGGTCTTATCACCAATGTCGGCGAAAGTCACATTGAGCTATTGGGTAGTCGAGACGCTATTGCGTGCGCTAAGGCTGAGCTCATTGATGGGCTGGCGGGGTCTTCGAAATATGCGTTTTTAAACGCTGCAAATGATAAAACTGATTTCATTTGGGAGCAGACATCATCACGGCACAGCGATATTGCGCTCGTGAGCTTTGACGGGTCGGGTGCTGCGCCTTGCGATACCTACGCAAATCGATGTGCGCGTGTGCAGGTGTGGGCGCGAGATATTGTTCTTGATGGTGAGGGTCGTCCCTCGTTTGAGTTGTGTGCGCAGGGATTTTCAAGCAGTGATAGTCAAGCACCTGCGTCCGATCGCTCAGATGAGTGCGTATGTGAAGATACACCTGGCGGTGCTTCTGAGATTATCTGTGCACCCTGTCATTTATCACTTCGTGGATTTTGCAATGTATCGAATGCGTGTTCGGCTGCGGCCGTGGGTCTTATGGCGGGCATTCCTTTGACAGAGATTGTTCGCGCTCTCGAATCATCTCAACCGGAGCAGGGACGGCAAGAAATTTCAGTCACTTCAGATGGCGTTACGGTTATTAACGATGCGTACAATGCAAATCCCGATTCTATGCGTGCTTCTTTGCAGCTTCTTGATGCTATGGATGTGCAGGGAGCGCGCTATGCTGTTTTAGGTGATATGGGCGAATTGGGCAGTTTTGCCAAGGATTCTCATATCTCGATTGGAGAATATATAGCGCATATTACAATTGATCGTCTCGTTTGCGTGGGGGAATTAGCGCACTACATTGCTTCTTCTGCCCATGAGCATGGCTTGAGCAATGATGCCATTGTGCAGGTAGCGACGTGCGATGAGGCGCTTGATGTGTTGCGTGCGATGCTCCAATCCGGAGATGTCGTATTGATTAAGGCTTCACATTTTATGGGGCTTGATCGCATAGCTAAGGAGTTGCTGGAATAGGTATGGTTTCATTTTCTGCATATCCGACATTCATTGTCTTTTTAGCTGTCTTTCTGGGCGTCATTCTGACCATTGCACTTATGCCATGGTTTATTAAGTTTCTCCGTTTTCATCTTATTGGTCAGCAGGTACGTGCTGATGGTCCAGAAAGTCATTTAGTAAAGCAGGGTACTCCCACTATGGGCGGGGTTATCATGCTTCTTGCTGCGACGATTGTTATTCTTATCTTGGGTGAGTCCGTTCCTGAAACGGGACTTGTTTTGGGCGCCGTGCTTCTCACGGGAGCTCTTGGCTTGTTTGATGATGTATCTAAGGTTGCGCACGAGCGTTCTCTTGGTTTGACACCAAAAGCAAAACTGGTCGGACAGTTTACTATTGCGACTGCTTTTGTGCTTGCTGCAGTTAATTGGCTTGGCATTGAGCCTACGATTGAAATCCCGTTTGTTGCAACGTTTGATCTGGGGATATTGACAACAACGCTTCCTGTTCAAGTTCCTGCTGGTGGCGATTTTAGCATCCCGTGGCTCTACATTATCTTTGCCGATATTTTGCTTGCGGGCATGAGTAATGCCACGAATCTTACCGATGGGCTTGATGGTTTATTGGCTGGCACGATCATGGTGGTCATGGTCGTTATGGCTGCGATCGCATTTCGTGTAGGTTTGCTCAATAGTGCAATTGCGGCAGCGGCGTTTGCGGGTTGCTGCATTGGCTTTTTGTGGTTTAACTCGTATCCAGCGGATATTTTTATGGGCGATACGGGGTCGTTGGCGCTGGGAACAGCGTTGGGTTGTCTTGCTATTGTTTGCAAGACGGAAGTGCTCGTATTGCTGATTGGTGGGCTGTTCGTGGTTGAGGCACTGTCGGTTATGATTCAGGTTGCGTATTTCAAGGCAACGAGTAAGCGCTTATTCCTGATGGCTCCACTTCATCACCATTTTGAGAAGAAGGGCTGGAGTGAAGTTAAGGTTGTTATTCGTTTCTGGATCGTATCAGCAGCATTAGCGTCTGCTGGATTTTGCGTATATTTTGCTGCAACATTGGTGGGATAGAAGTCATGGATGTCGAGTTTGATACAACGAAAAAGCATGCACCTCGTTTGTTGGGTAAGGTTGCTATTCTCGGAATAGGAAAGTCGGGTAGAGCGGTAAGCTGGTATTGCGCTGAGCTTTTGGGAAGTCGTGTTGAATCCTTGACCGTGTATGCCGGTGCATCTTCTGAGGAGGGACAGGCATTTGCCAAACAGCTCACTGATCGTGGTGCACGCGTGTTGTTTGATACCGAAGACGTGCAAGGGCAGTACGACGTGTGCATTGCTAGTCCTGGTATTTCACAGAATTCCGCATTTTATCAGGCGGCGTGTGCCTCTTCTGATGAGGTAATTTCTGAAGTGGAATTCGCTTGGCGCGAAAGTGATAAGGAAGCCGTATGGATTGCGGTTACCGGAACAAACGGCAAAACGACTACAACATCACTTACGACACATATTCTGCAGGCATGTGGCAAGCGGGTGTGCGCGGTTGGAAATATAGGAGATACCTGTTTAGAGGCGGTCTCTAAAGGCGATTATGACTACTATGTCGCCGAAACCTCTTCCTATCAATTGGCTTCGACGCGCTACTTTAAACCGCAGGTTGCCATTTTGCTCAACATTACACCTGATCACTTAAAGTGGCACGGAAGCTTTGATGCCTACAAACAGGCAAAACAAAACATTTATGCTAACTGCGATGCAGCATCTACGGTGATCTTGGATGCTACCAATGAGGTAGTTCGCTCTTGCATACGAGAATTTCGTCATGATGGCTCTCGTGAGTTTCGCTACATTCCTATCGGTTCTTCGCAGGGTGTTCAGTCAAGTATGATTGCGATTTGTGGTAGCGAAAATGCTGCCTATCTGAGTGAGACGTATTCGTTGTGTGTTGAGCTTGCTGGTAGCGCGTATGAAGTACTTGATGTAGCTGATTTGCAAATCAAGGGCGAGCATAATGTTTCTAATGCCCTTGCGGCAGCGAGTGCTGCATTGTCGTTACACTGCGAATGCGACGACATCGCGCGAGGATTGCAGACATTTGCTCCTCTCGAGCACAGAATTGAGCCGTGTGGTTTTGTGAGTGGAGTGGAATGCTTCAATGATTCCAAGGCAACCAATGTTGACGCTACCTTAAAAGCACTGAGTGCCTTTGGCGATAAAAAGCCCTACATATTATTGGGGGGCGATGATAAAGGTACGCCGTTAGATGAATTGGTTGCGCAGGCAGATCAGCATTGCTCTGGAGTGGTGTGCTTTGGAGAAGCGGGTCCTCGTTTTGTTCAAGCGTTTGCCGCGGCACATATCCCTGTGTATAGTGCTCAGCATCTAGAAGATGCGCTTGATGTTGCACTGGATCATGCTCAGGCAGGTGATGTTGTGGTCCTATCTCCTGCGTGTGCTTCTTTTGATGAGTTTAATTCCTTTGAACACCGCGGCAAGGTATTTAAAGAATTTGTCGCACAACGAAGTAGAGAGTAAGGCGTCTAGAATCACTATGGCATGGGCGAAAAAAACAGACTCAAAACGTACTACCTCGCCTTTTGAATCACTTTGTAAAAGCGCTCCAGCTCAAGTAATGGCACCGCGCTTAATGGTGATTTTTTCCACTATTGCATTGGTGGTACTTGGCGTGGTGATGGTGTACTCATCTTCTTCCATTGCCTCTTTGATAGAACAAGGTGATGCAATAGGTGAAGCGCTTAAGCAGTGCCTTTTTGTTGTAATTGGTGTTGTTGCGGCTCTGTGCGTGCTGCGATTTGGAAAAGTCGATTTTCTTAAAGGGGCAGGCGGGCATGTGTTTTGGGGGGCATGTGTGCTCCTGCTCGTTCTTACGTCAATTCTCGGCACCGTTGGTTTGGGAGCTCGTCGTTGGCTCATCATCGGGCCAATCAGTATTCAAATTTCTGAGTTTGCAAAAATTGCATTTATTATTGAAGCTGCTCGCATAGCGCAAGAATATCGCGACGGTGAAATTGATATACGGCAAACTGTATATCAAGCAATAATCTTCATTTTGGCTCCTTTGGCCTTTCTGTTTGTTACCCAATCTGACTTTGGAACAACGCTTATCTGTTGCGTGGGTCTTGTTGTGGTTGTGTGGCTTTCTGGTTTGTCGAACAGATCGCTGTTTGCCATCATAGCGGTAGGGGTTGTACTTGCTCTTTTGGCGATTATGCTCACGAGCTATCGTGCGGATCGTATGATGAGTTTTCTTGATCCGTGGTCTGATGAGCAAAATTCAGGCTATCAGCTCGTTCGTTCGTTTAAGGCGTTTGCTGCGGGCGGTTTGTTTGGTGTTGGAATTGGTAATTCATATGAAAAGCTTCAATACCTTCCTGAAGCAGAAACCGATTTTATTTTTTCCATTATTGGTGAAGAACTTGGGTTAGTGGGTGCCATAGCTGTTATCATAACGTTTTTGGTGTTTCTCCGTGGTGGACTCTTGATTGCGAGCCAAGCGCGAAGCCCTTTCGGTGGATTTATTGCTGCAGGACTGACAACCATGATTGCTTTTCAAGCTTTTTTGAATATTGCTTGTGTTGTAGGTTTAGCTCCAACAACAGGTAAGCCACTGCCCTTTATTTCGTCAGGCGGATCATCTATGATTTCCTCTCTCATGCTTGTTGGCGTGATATTGGCTATTTCCTTTGATTCTCATAACGAAGGGGAGTATCGTCAACGTCGTAAAAACTTACATGTGGTGTCAGCGTACAGTAGTACTGCACAGCGGCAAGGATCCACGATGAGAAATAGGAGGATTTCTCAATCAGGCTATATTGGAAAGTTGCCTAAAACATCGAAGGATGCGTTTGCGTCTTTCCGAGTCATTCGTAGCTCTCAAGAAATGCGTAAACCTTCGGGGATTCAGGGTCGATCACCGAAGGTATCAAGGAGGTAGAACGGAATGCGTATAGTACTTTCAGGTGGTGGAACGGCCGGACATATTAATCCTGCTCTCGCCCTAGCTGAGGAGTTGCAAAAACGTGGACATGAGGTGCTGTTTGCAGGTACCCCTGATGGCGTTGAAGCTTCTTTAGTGGAAATGGCAGGTATAGAATTTAAAGGGTTTGAGGCATCGGGATTTGACAGAAGTCACCCTCTCTCGTTGGTAAAGGGACTTCGTAAGGTTTCTAAATCTGCAAATGCTGCGGGAAGGTGGTTTGCCAAAATTAGGCCTAATGCTGTAGTGGTATTTGGCGGATATGCCTGCCTGCCGGTTGGTCGTGCTGCTAAGCCATTTCGCATCCCCTTGATTATCCACGAACAGAATTCTGTTATGGGTATGGCAAATGATTATCTCTCGAAGCAGGCTCGGGCAGTGGCGCTGACCTATGAGTCAGCAGGAGAAAACGTTGCCGATCAAAGTAAGGTCATCGTAACGGGCAATCCGGTGCGCTCTTCAGTTCTTGAAGCTACCAAGGAGGAAGGTCGCGAATATTTAGGCGTTCCCGAGGATGCGACCGTTCTGCTGGTATTTGGAGGCAGTCTTGGTGCTCGTCATATTAACACTGCGGTGAGTGCGATGAAAGATGATCTTTTGGCACGTGATAGCGTATACGTGGTGCACGTAACAGGCCCTAATGAATATGAAACAGTAAAGCAGGATCTCAATTTAAGCCCTGCAGAAGAAAAGCGCTATATTTTGAAAGACTACGAAGATAATATGGGTGCGGCGCTGGCAGCAGCCGATTTGGTGGTTTCGCGTGCCGGTGCTTCGTCTTTGGCTGAAATTTCAGCACATGCCTTACCTGCTGTGCTGATTCCCTATTCGTATGCAACAGCCAATCATCAAGAAGCCAATGCAAAAGAGTATGTCGAGCGTGGTGCTGCGGTGCTTATTCATGATGAATTGATTGAAAAGCCTGAGTTTGCTCAGATGGTTTTGGAGTTGCTTGGTGATGAGCGCCTCAGACACGACATGCGTCAAGCAGCAAAAAGTTTCGGAAGTGGAGATGCGGCATCGCGCTTAGCTGACGTGGTTGAGTTGGTAGCGAAACAATAAGGTGAGCATCCAAGGCGTTGCATCAAAGGAGTATTACGCAAGCGTGTTGGTTGCAGAGATAAAGAAGAGTTACATGCGATAAGAGGCAATCTCGAGGAGGAGGCCCGTGTTAGAGGATCGTACCAAGAAGGTTCATTTTATTGGTATAGGTGGTGTAGGCATGAGCGGTATTGCTCGTGTAGCCCACGACCAGGGTATAGAGGTGTCAGGCTCTGACTTGCGCGAAAGTCGTTATACGCAGCAGTTGCGAGAGATTGGCGTGAGGATTTTTATTGGGCAGGATGCCTCAAATTTCGACACGATAGATCCTGATGTCGTCGTGGTGTCTACGGCGATTTTGGATAATAATGCTGAATTGCAAGAAGCAAAGCGCCGAAATATCACTATCTGGCATCGTGCCAAGATGCTTGCCGAACTTGGTCGAGGACGTCGTACGCTTGCAGTGGCGGGCACCCACGGGAAAACCACATCTTCTTCGATGCTTGCCTCGGTTATTGATGGGATGGGATTCGACCCAACCTTTCTTATTGGCGGAATTGTGCGCAACTACAACTCAAACGCGCATTGTGGCACGGGCGATTATTATGTCGTGGAAGCCGATGAGAGCGATAAGTCCTTTACCTATCTTGATCCCGAATCAATTTTAGTAACCAATATTGAGGCCGATCATTTGGACCATTATAAGGATCTTGATGAGATCTATCGTTTGTTTGGTGACTTTATGTCCTCAGTGCATAGTGATGGTGTTTGTGTGGTCTGCGGCGAGGATAAGGCGCTTACCGAGCTTGCGTACAGCACGGGTAAGCGTGTTTTGACGTATGGCTTTTCTGATGCGTTTGATACGGTTATTTCAGACTACGAAATTCACGGTGTGTCAACCTCATTTACGGTAACACTTCCCGACAAACAAGTTCTCCAGTGCCGCTTAAAGCAAAATCCGGGCACTCATAATGCTCTTAATGCGGCAGGCGTGCTGACCTTATTGATGACGCAAGGGTTTGACATGGACAAGGCGGCAGAAGCGCTTTCTGACTTTGCGGGAGTTCGTCGTCGTTTTGATCTGGTTGGAAAAGCTGCGGGTGTAGTGATTTTGGATGATTATGCTCATCATCCAACCGAAATAGCTGCTACGATCGCTGCCGCAAAAAGTCTTGATTTCAATCGCGTATGTGTTGTGTTTCAGCCCCATCGCTATTCGCGCGTGAATCTGTTTACAGAATTATTGAGAGATGAGTTTGCTCGTGCCTTTGATGAGGCTGATTTTGTGGTCTTCATGAACGTCTATTCAGCAGGCGAGGCACCCGTACCAGGGATTACTGGTGAGACGTTTATGCAGCCGGTCGTAGAACATCCAGGTCATCCGCACGATCTGTATTATATTGAGCGCCGTTTGGATTTAGCACCCTTCCTAGTAGATCACTTGCAAGAAGGCGATCTGATTGTAACGATGGGCGCAGGTGATATTACCGGTTTGGGTCCTGAGTTGTTAGCATCTCTGCAAGAGAGAGAAAAGGGTAATGTTTGATGGCTGCTCGTCATGCGTCAGAATTGGAACTTATGCGTTTCGATGATGACTTTGAGGGAATAATTAAACTTGATGAACCAATGTCCCGTCACACCACCTATCGCATCGGTGGACCTGTGCGCGCATTTGTAGAGGTTAACTCCATTGCTGCGTTAGGCAGCATTTTAAAGGTGTGTCAACGAGAAAACCTGTCCTGGTGTATTGTCGGCAAAGGATCAAACCTGTTGGTGTCTGATGAAGGCTATGATGGTGTGGCTATAGCGCTTGCGGGTGAGTTTCGCTCATGGTGCTTTGATGATGAGCGTGCGCGTGTTGTGGTTGGCACGGGTACGATGCTCTCTCGTCTGGTGCAAGAGGTGTTTCACCACGGATATTCCGGCATGGAATTTGCGGTAGGAACGCCCGGTACTGTTGGTGGGGCACTGGTCCAAAACGCAGGAACGCGTCAGGATTGGATAGGCTCTCGGGTGGTTTCGGTAACGGCATACAATGCCTCTACTGGGCTTAAACGCTACGTTGGTAGTGACTTGTCGTGGGAGTATCGCAGTTCTTCTTTTGCACCCGGCGATGTGTTAGTTGAGTGTGAGATCAAGTTGGAAAAGGCCTTATCAGGTAATATTCATGAACGCATGAGTTCGCTTTTAGCGCGTCGCAAGGCAAGTCAGCCTTTGGACTATCCTTCTTGTGGCAGTGTATTTCGAAATCCTGAAGATCAATCGGTTGGTGCGTTAATTGAAGGCGTAGGTCTTAAAGGTAAGCAGTGTGGTGGCGCGTGTATTTCTGAAAAGCATGCGAACTTTATCATTAATACTGGTAGTGCGACTGCGCGTGACGTGATAGAGCTTATCAAACTCGCAAAAGCAGAAGTGAGGGGGCGTTATGGCATCGAACTCGAACCGGAGGTCTGCTTCCTCGGCTTCAAAGACGACATCTTCGAAAACTAGACCCTCGGCACGTCCTTCAACTGTGAAGGGACACCCGAGCCAGGGGCGCTCTCCACGTCGTCAGTCGTTACATACCACGCAGCGTTCTGCAGGCGGTTCTCCAATAAGGCAGTCATCATATCGCTCTTCGCAAGGTCGCTATCGTTCTGTTCAGCAAGATGCTCAACCGCTTCGCTCAGTAAGTGTCTCTGATGTGCGCAATGCTGCTCGATATCGTGCAAAGCGTTCACCGTCGGGGCGCTTCAAAGTGGCTGGCATCGTAGTGGTTATTTTGTTGTTGGTGGTCGGCATTGGTGGGTTTGCTCTTGCTAACTCAGGAACCTTTACCATAAAACAGGTAACGGCATCAGGCGTGACGCATATTTCGGAAGACGAAATGACCGAGCTTGCTGCTATTCCAGAAGGGGCGACCCTCTTAAATGTGGACACTAATGGTATCGCATCACGTCTAACGGCCAATCCGTGGGTGCAAAGTGTTGTGGTTGAGCGTGTGTTTCCCGACACGATCAATTTGAACGTGACAGAACGAACCATTTCGGCAGTGGTTTCTATTACGGTTGATGAAACCAATACAACCGAGCGCTGGGTGCTTTCTTCCGATGGTATGTGGCTGATGGAGCTTCCTGATCAGGACAGTGAAGAAGGCGAAGCTATTTCTGATGAAATATATGAAGAGGCTGAACAAGCTTTGGAAATCACTGATATTCCTTACGGCTCTTCACCAGAGGTGGGGGAATATTGTGATAATTCCAATGTTGAAAATGCGCTTGCTATTATAGATGGTATGACGACTGAATTAGCTGATCAGGTCACTACGGTCTCGGCAGCAAGTAGCACGTCAACAACGCTTACCTTAGAAAACGGAGTTGAAATTGCGTTTGGCGATTCCGAAGACATTCGAGATAAAGAACGTGTGTGTCTTGAACTTTTAAGCAAATACGAAGGTGAGATATCCTACATTAATGTGAGTGTTGTGAATGAACCGGTTTGGAGATCTCTATAATGCCTGATGTAGGTTAGGTATGAGTGTAGCGGTTTTGCAAACATTACACCATTGTGTAAAATAAACCTGGTGTCCCTAGAAAGGCGTATTCTTGTAGGTGACAGCGCTGAAGTGGAAATGAAAGCGAGCAAATATGCAACAGATTCTTGCTTCTGATAGCCTTGCAGTTATTAAGGTCGTCGGTGTAGGCGGCGGCGGCACCAATGCTGTCAACCGAATGGTTGAAGCTGGTATCAAGGGTGTAGAGTTCATCGCGGTTAATACCGACCGTCAGGCTCTCATGCTCTCTGATGCAGATAAAACTATTCATATTGGTGAGGAAATAACGCGTGGTTTGGGTGCGGGTGCCAACCCCGAGGTGGGTTGTCAGGCTGCAGAAGAATCTCGCGCAGAGATCCGTGAGGCGCTTGCCGATGCTGACATGGTATTTGTGACTGCCGGTGAGGGTGGCGGCACGGGTACAGGTGCTGCACCGGTCGTTGCAGAAATTGCTCGTGAAGAAATTGGCGCTCTGACAGTTGGTGTCGTAACGAAGCCTTTTAGTTTTGAAGGTCGTCTCCGTCGTAATCAAGCTGAGCAGGGTATTGACTATCTTGCGCAAAAGGTTGATACCTTGATCGTTATCCCTAACGATCGCTTGCTTGAGATCGTTGAGAAAAAGACCAGCATGCTTGATGCGTTTCGTATCGCTGATGATACCTTGCGTCAGGGCATTCAGGGTGTAACTGACCTGATTACCATTCCTGGTTTGATCAATCTCGACTTTGCTGACATCCGCACGGTTATGAAGGATGCGGGTACCGCTATGATGGGTATCGGCATTGCATCGGGTGATTCCCGTGCCATTGAGGCTGCAGAACAGGCCATCAACTCAAGTTTGCTTGAAACTTCCATTGCGGGTGCTTCGCGCATTCTGTTTTCCATTGCTGGCGGTCCCGATCTTGCTTTGTCAGAAGTTGACGAAGCGGCTCGTGCTGTTGAATCAGTGGCAGACGAAAACGCCAATATCATCTATGGTCAGATCGTTGATCCGGATTTGGGCGAGGATATCCGCATCACGGTTATCGCAACGGGATTCAAGGCGACAAACAACCAGTCTTCGATGGATTTTTCTCGTCGAGATAATATGTTTGCTTCCACCACGCAGCGACAGCCAGTTTCTAAGTCAGTTCAAACGCAACATTCTAGTTACCAACTCGAGCCGCGCTTTGCTGATGAAGACTACATCCCGGATTTCTTGAAGCGCCAGTAGTAGAGTAGCACGCTCTTGTTTCAATGTTTGAAGTAGCCTAGGTTTTACTGTTCGACTTTGCGCGAAGGTTTCTTTGTGTAGATTAGAGGCATTGTATGACGACTCTTGTTCTTCCGTATCCAACGTTGGTCAAGGGTCGTTTTGGCGTTATTGAGGCTTATAGTGATGATGCTCTCTATGATGCGTGCGGGGTGCGTGTTGCTTTTACGACACGTGTTGGCGGGGTCAGCCAAGGCCCGTATGAATCGCTTAACCTTGGGCTTCACGTCAATGACGATACCTCTGCTGTGCATACGAATCGTATGCGGATGCTCGAGGCGTTTACCACATCTTCTACGCCACTTCTTGTTCCAAATCAAGTGCACGGCGATACGATTGTGAGCATTGCGGATGTTGACGAGATACCAGAGGTTCAACAGCGTATCGATCAAGGCTGTGATGGGCTCATTGTTGGTGCCAAACAGGTAGGCACTCTGCTCTGTTTTGCCGATTGTGTACCGGTTATCGTGGTGTCGCCTACAGGGCGTTTTGCGGTGGTTCATGCAGGTTGGCGAGGGGTTATAAACACTATTGCCTCAAAAAGCGTGACGCAGATGGCTCATCAGGAGGCAGCTGTTTTAGGCACAGATGCGAGTCGCTCTTACAACGTGTATATTGGCCCGCACATTAGAGGGGAATGCTTTGAAACAAGCGAAGAGATCTATGAGCGCTTTATTTCCCGATTTGGATCTTCGTGTGATGTGGGGTATCGACATATCAGCTTATCTGATGCGTTGCGCACGCAGCTCGAAGAGGTAGGGATAGATTCGAAGCGAATTATTGATAGCGAAGTTTGCACGGTGTGTTCAAGAGATGAGTTCTTTTCGTTTCGCGCCCAACAAGGTGTTGCGGGACGTCATGGAGCGTTTGCCGTTGCAACGTAAGGAGCTGATTTACGAGATGAGTGGTACTCATTATGCGCAGGTGCGCGCTAAGCTTGATGACGTGTGTGCAACGTATCAAAGAAATCCCGACGAGGTGATGTTGCTAGCGGTTTCAAAGACGGTTGATGTGGATGCGGTTGCTTCTGCAATTCAAGAAGGGGCACATGCCTTTGGAGAAAACCGTCCCGACGAACTGGTACGTAAGCAGGCGGCATTTCCTCAGGAGCAATGGCATTTCATTGGCAATATTCAATCGAGAAAAATTCCCGAGATCGTTTCAGCTGCAACGCTCATCCATTCGGTGTGTAAAGAGTCGCATCTCCCCAAAATCAATACTGCTGCTGTTCAGTGTGGCAAGGTGCAGCGTGTGCTTTTGGAAGTCAATGTTTCGGGCGAAGAGAGCAAAAGCGGATTTTCGCCTGATGAGGTGGAAGGAGTTATTGCTCGTACATGCCATTTGGAACACGTTTCGATTGAGGGATTGATGACGATGGCTCCTCAGGGTGACCCAGAGGCGATCGAGTATACTTTTAGTGGCCTTGCGCGCTTACAAGATGAACTTAACCAGAAGTTCCCGCGTCAGAATATACCGTGTCATTTGTCTGATCTTTCTATGGGAATGAGTGAAGATTGGCACAGTGCAGTTGCTTATGGGTCTACCATTGTTCGTGTTGGTCGAGCTGTGTTTAGTGATTCTTTTTCGGAACAATAGCTCGACATTGCTCGTATGTATTGATAGCACGTATGCTTCGTCGGTACGCTACAATATGTAGAGAATTTAGTAGTAAGCATAGAAGGACTAGCGGATATGGCTTTCTCAAGGCCTTCGGGTTCTATCATCGATGACCTAAAAGATAAGTTAGGGTTCGGGAATAATACACGGCGTCAAAACGATGATGACGATGGTTATTATGACGACTACGATATGTATGGCAACGATGACGAATATACTGCTCAATCTCAAGCTCCCAGTACTTCAGAAGACGACCTGCTTGATCAACTTGAGTACACCGTGCGTGATGCTGGAACGTCCCACACATCACGTGGTTTGTATTCGAGTCCAGCGTTGGTAACTGCACAGGATATTCGTGCGACAACGAGCGTTCGAGGTGTTACACCTCCTGCATCCTCTGGCGACATTTCTTCTGCCACACGCGTTCAGCAGCCCTTGTCAGATTCTTCGGCTCAACGATTCCGGCCCGTTCAGCTCGATGAGTTTTCACAGCCTGCGAATCCCTACCATGTTCCTGCTACGCATGCGGGAGATTTCGCTTCGCCCTATACCGAGCGTGATCGACAGAATCCCTCACCAGGGTATGCTGCAGAGAAGATTGAGCCTTCGGTTCCAGGAGCGCCCGCAGCTCAAACGCATGCGCAAAAGGAAAGACCAATGTATAGCGCATCTGCGCAATCATATACTGCTTCTGTATCTCCTGAATCATCTCGTTCTGACTCCTATATGAATTCATATGCTGTTCAGTCTAAGATGTCTCTATCTGTACGCGAGATAACGTTTCTGCAGCCGACTGCCTATGAAGACGTAGCACCTATGGCGCACGTGCTTAAACGGGGAGAAATTGTTGTGCTGATACTGCATGCAGTTGATGGTGGGCTTTCAAAGCGAATTCTCGATTTTTCGTTTGGTGTTGCTTCTGCTCTTGATGCAAAAGTTGAATGCGTGGGAGCAAAAACATTTGTTATTGTACAGGGCAGGGATCTTTCGTCTGAAGAACGTGCGCAGTTGCAGAGTCAGGGAATTGTGTAAACAACGTTCACTAAGAGCAGTAAAGGATATAAAACCACTATGATTACCTACCTTCTTGTTACTCTTGCTGATACCTACAGCTTGGTTATTTTTATTTACGTGATGATGTCTTGGATTCCGTCGAATACGGGTATCATCGGTGATCTGCGCAGTATTTTGGGAAGAATATGTGATCCGTATCTGAATTTATTTAGGCGTTTTATTCCTCCCATAGGGGGAATGATAGACATCAGCCCGATCATTGCGCTGCTTGTGTTACAGTTCGTGGTGAGATTTCTCGTTGCGTTGCTGTAATATGAACGCTAAAAAGCATTCAAAGGGATTTCGTTTTATGTTAGGGGTTTTTCATGGCAATAACGTCTTCAGATATTCACAATCAAAGTTTTAAAATCGAACGGCGTGGTTATGATGTCGATGAGGTTGATGTATTTCTGGAGCGTGTTGCTTCTGAAATTGACGACCTCAATGACGAAATAGATCGTCTGCATGCTAGGGAGTCGAGTGTATCTGCGGCTCGAACAGAAATTATTTCAGAGTCTAAAGAGTCGATCGTTTCTGCTTCTGAGCTTGCGGAAAAGGATGCGCGTATTGCTGAGCTTGAGGCACACCTCAATGAGCGCAAAAACGACGACAGCGCTATCGCTCAGGCTCTTATTGTGGCACAGCGTACTGCTGACGAAATCATTTCAAAGGCCAAGGGTGAAGCTGAGCAGACGCGTATCAATGCCGAAGAAGAAGCCAGGCGTATTCTTGACAAGGCAAATGAGGAAAAGCAGCGCGTTATCGAGAACATAAACGAACTTTCTGCAAGTCGTGAGCTTGTTCGTGAACAGTATCAGGACATGTTGAAAGAGTTTATTGGTGCTGCAACGCAGCGCCTTGCTGAGATTGGTGGAGAAACCACAGCGGGTATTGAGCTTCCAGCAGAGGCACTTGATTCTTCTTCAAGCGCGACCGGCTACCGGAGTGCAAGCAACTCGTCAGTAGCTTCGCCTACTCCGTATGTTTCTACTTCTTGGGAACCTGGCTCATCAGTGGGGACCTATACTACACCAACTGTTACGTCGGTTGCCAGTGCCCCGGTAACCCCTAAGCCCTCACAGTCTTCTAAGGACTTTTCAGGGTATGGCGACGCTGACGATGATTTCGACTTTAATGACGTCGATTAGATGCCGCAGAGTCTCTCGAGTTTGAGTGACTTGTAAAAGCGCAGAGCAAACAGAATAATTTGTATAGCCTATAAGAGATCTCCGCATGGAGGTCTCTGTTTTGCGATAGGGAATACGGACAAACCAAAGAGAGAGCCTGCAGCGAAACCGGGCACGCTGTAAACATGTGAGTGGGTCTATAAGCCGGGTTCTGTTATTGGCAATTATTTATCTCGATTTTACGTCACCGTAAAACTCTAGCACGCAACCCGAACGCACGGAAAGGCGGCCGTATCGCGTTCCTATTTGCGCTTGCTTCAGATGGGGTTTACCAAGCTACGCTGTTGCCAGCGTACTGGTGCGCTCTTACCGCACCGTTTCAGCTTTTCTTCTGTGTGTGACATAGATTGAATCTACGCTTTGGCACAGAAGAGTTTTCTTTTCTGTGGCACTATCCGTCGGGTCGCCCCGCCCAGCTGTTAGCTGGCATCCTGCCTTTTGAAGCCCGGACTTTCCTCATGTTGAATACACGCAATTGCCCGACCCACTCCTGAGTTATTCTATCAAAGCTTTTCTGTTCTTCTGGACTCGCTTTATCTTTGAATGCAATTTCAAAAGGTATGATGGTGCATGATCGATCATGCACACAAGATTGGATATAGATGAGGATGTTATGAAGCGTTGTTTACTGGTGGGGGCCGCTCCGTCAACAGGCAAGGGACTTGATTATGTGCTGCAAACGCAAACATTCGACGCGATTTTTGCGGTGGATGGAGGTTTTGAGGAAGTGAGAAAGCGCTCCCTTGTTCCCGATGCAGTGTTTGGTGACTTTGATTCGCTCGGCTTTGTTCCTGATCATCCTCACGTTGTTACCTACGATCCGTACAAAGATTTTACTGATCTTGATTTGGCGCTTCATCATGTCTCAACTCTCGGTTTTGAAGAAGTGGTTATATGTAATGCGTTTGTGGGACGCTTGGATCATACGATAGGAAATATGCAGATACTTATTCGAATGGCAGCTCAGGGATTGTGTGTGTGGGGTATAGAGGAAGATGCGGTAATTGCTCCGTTAGTAGCTCCGGGTCCGTTCTCATCGCTTTCGTTTGAGCAAGGGGTGTCAGGAACCTGTTCGGTTATTTCTCACAGTGATTGTACGTACGGGGTTAATGAAGCAGGACTCGAATGGAGTGTTGAGAATGCCACGTGCACAAATCGTGCTTTGTGGGGCATTTCCAATGAGTTTAAAGAAAAGCCGGCATGCATTTCGCTTGATAAAGGCTCACTTTGGGTGATATTCCCTTTGCAAGAATTTACCCGTGCCTACTATGATCGTATGAGGTACACGCAACCTGTTTGATACTATGTATCCTGCGTTCAAAACGTAACAACAATATTCATAGGGGAGCTTGGTAGTCTTTGGCGACGAGCGTGCAAGACAGATCCAGGCTGAGAGGAAGCAGAGCTTCGACTCTTTGAACCTGCTTTGGGTAATGCCAGCGAAGGGAGAGATTATGACTCAGATTGATGCAGCGCGTGCAGGTGTTTGCACTCCAGAAATGAAGGTAGTTGCCGCTAAGGAAGGAAAAACTCCTGAAGAGATACGGGATGCCCTTGCCCGGGGGAGTATTGCTATTCCAGCAAATATTCACCACACAACACTCAGTCCTGAAGGTGTGGGTGAGGGCCTGCGTACCAAGGTAAATGTCAACGTGGGTATCTCAGGTGATCTGATGGATGAGGCTATGGAGCTTGAAAAGATCCAGGTGGCTCTTGAGCTTGGTGCTGAGGGCATTATGGACCTCAGCAACTATGGCAAGACGCGCACGTTTCGTCGAAAGCTATTGTCGCTATCTTCGGCAATGGTAGGCACGGTACCTTTGTATGATGCTGTGGGATATTTGGAAAAACCACTGATCAGTATTACTGCACAGGATTTTTTGGATGTCGTGCGTGTTCATGCAGAAGATGGTGTGGATTTTGTCACTATTCATGCAGGCATGAATAGGCGTGTTATCGATTCCTTTAAGGAAACAGGGCGTCTGATGAATATTGTTTCCCGGGGTGGATCCTTGATTTTTGCATGGATGGAGGCAACGGGAAACGAAAACCCGTTTTACGAATACTTCGATGAGGTGCTAGCTATTTTGCATGAGCATGATGTAACCATTAGCCTTGGGGATGCTATGCGTCCCGGGTGTACTTATGATGCCTCCGACGCTGCGCAAATCGCCGAGTTGATCGAGATTGGCGCCTTAACCAAGCGTGCTTGGGATGCGGGGGTGCAGGTGATGGTTGAAGGACCTGGTCATATGGCTCTTGATGAAATCGCTGCTAATATGAAGTTAGAAAAACGCTTGTGTCATAATGCGCCGTTTTATGTGTTAGGGCCGTTAGTAACCGATATTGCGCCGGGGTATGACCATATCACTGCCGCCATTGGTGGTGCGGTTGCTGCGAGCAACGGAGCTGATTTTTTGTGCTACGTAACACCTGCAGAACATTTGCGCCTTCCTGATGTTCACGACGTTCGCGAAGGCCTTATTGCAACTAAAATTGCTGCTCATGCAGCCGACATTGCCAAAGGAATACCGCAGGCACGTGATGTGGACAACCGTATGAGTGATGCGCGCCGGCGCGTGGACTGGGAAGAAATGTTTTCTTATGCAATTGATCCAGTAAAACCGCGCACGTATTTCGAAAGCGCTCCTCCCTCACAGGAGGGAACGTGCACGATGTGCGGCACCATGTGCGCGGTGCGAACGGTAAACAATATCATGGATGGCCTTGTTGTTGATATACACGATGGGTTCACTGATAAGTAGGTATGACTGGTAGTCATGTGGAATAACGCAAAAATAAAGAGGTAGGGAGTATGACAATAGCATGTGCGCTAAGTATTGCAGGCTCTGACTCAAGTGGTGGAGCGGGCATACAGGCAGATATCAAGACCATGACTGCACTAGGGGTGTATGCAGAAACTGCTATAACGGCACTAACAGCCCAAAACACCCAGGGTGTTCAGGGAATCGTACCGGTTGATCCCGATTTCATCTCACAACAACTAGATAGTATTTTTTCAGACATTACCCCTCATGCGGTAAAAATAGGCATGCTTCCCAACACGCGCATCATTGAGGCAATTGCGGCGGTGCTGCATACATGGAATGTGGATAATATCGTACTTGATCCTGTTATGGTAGCAACAGCAGGAGCTTTATTGGCTGAGCAAAATACTGCAAGCGCGCTCAAGCATGACTTGGCCTTGTTTGCTCGTGTGGTGACACCTAATATTTTTGAGGCTGAAGTGCTATCGGGGCGTTCTATCCAGACGAAAGACGACATGGAGGATGCGGCACGTTCGTTGTGCGAAGAGGGCATGCAGGCAGTGCTGGTTAAAGGGGGTCATCTTGCGGCTACGGCAGATGATGTCCTTGCCTATCGCGAAAACGATGCCCTCCATTCGATGTGGTTTGACGGACGGCGGATTGAGACAAAAAACACGCACGGTACGGGATGCACGCTTTCTTCTGCCATAGCGGCCTATCTTGCAAAAGGAGCGTCTTTGATAGAGGCAGTGGGGCGGGCAAAAGCCTACGTTGAAGGTGCTCTTGCTTACGACCTCCATCTTGGTAGAGGGCATGGACCACTGAATCACATGTGGATGCAAAGCGAAGACGAATGATGTCTACGTTGTAGGTGCAAGATTGCTACGCATCGATAAGGCTTCGGGCATAGCTAAGCATAGCATCGCGCGTTTCTTCGATGTCTCCCTTTACCACGGCGCTAAAGATTTCATTGAGCAATAGCCCAATGTAAGGCCCTTTTTCGACACCGAGTTTAATGAGGTCAGCTCCCGAAATTGATAGATCGCGCACTGAAAGGCAGACACCTTCTTCTTTCAGGGAATCGAAGAGGTGTTCAGCCGCATCAATCGTATCAACGCGCTTGTGATTCGAGGGGGCCTTTCCCAGGGCATCCCCTCTCATGAGGTCACACATGACGTGGAAAAGATAGGTGTTTTCTTCAAGTTTCGCGTAGAGCGAGCACACGCTTTCACGTGTTGGGCTAGGGCGCTCATCATGGAAGCGCACCAGGAGTTCTAAATCATGAAGACGTCGATGACTAAAATGAAGTCGTTTTGCGGCTTTTTTTAGATGAGAAATGCTGGCAAGTGGGTGTCCTGGCATATGCCCGACCCCTTGGCTGTCAATCAGGAAGGTGTCCGGTTTGCCGGAATCGTGAAAGAGGGCTGCCCAGCGCACTAAAGGATAGGGCGGTGTTTTTTCAACCACGTGTGCCGTATGCTCGAGTACGTCGAAAACATGCCAGCGGCTGTGTTGGTCGAATCCCTTCATAATGTTGAGCTGCGGGATGATGATGCTGAGTACAGTGGTGTAGGTCATTAATATGAATCTGATGTTGTTCCCACACAACATTTTTTCTATTTCAGCAGCAATGCGTTGGCCAGAAATATGCTCAAGCGCGGGTGCTTCGTCAAACAATGCTTGTTCCGTTTTGGTTTCAATGGTGAAGCCAAATAATGATGCAAATCGTAGTGCTCGCATAATGCGCAGTGCATCTTCCTGGAAGCGGATGCGCGGATCGCCAACGCAGCGAATAATATGATTCTCAAGATCTTTTTGGCCATTAAAAGGATCCTGTAGACCACGCTTGGGGTGATAGGCCATAGCATTGATCGTAAAATCGCGTCGTGCCAAATCTTCGCTCAAAGATGAAACGAATGATACGCTGTTGGGATGACGGTGATCGGAATAGGTTCCATCACTTCGAAACGTGGTGATTTCGATGGTGTAGTGCTTGTAGATTACCGTGATCGTGCCGTGCTTTATTCCTGTTTCGAACACCGTGCAATGATGTTTGAGTGCAAGACGTTTGACATCTTGCCAAGAGGCATTCGTGGCAAGATCGGCATCATGGGGTTCAACACTGCGAAGCGCATCACGAACAAAGCCTCCAACAATCCAGACCTCAAACCCCTCTTCTTCAAGAAACGACATGACATAGGTGAGGGGATGAGGGAGCTGGTCAAGAAGAGGGTGTGTGCTTGTATGTCGTGTTGTTTCTGAATCCACGATAGTGATCCCCTTTCCCCCATGTCGTGATTTTACAGTATAGATCATGCATCGTTTCATGCGCATGCTATTTGGTGTTGACTTGCTTGTTTTGAAGATTATTACTAATTTGATGGGTCTTTTCTTATGACAGTGATGAACCTATCGTAGAATCACACTACAGAATGCTGTTAAGTACGGTAGTTGCGCTTGTTGCTCGTATTGCTGCGACAAAAAGGAGAGGCACGTGATTGATGAAATTCGTATTTGTGATGTTGCTCTCATCCGTGATGCGCATTTTTCTCCCCATGAGTCTTTGACGGCCATAACTGGCGAGACTGGCGCAGGAAAAACAGCATTATTGAATGCGTTGAAACTGCTGTTAGGTGAGCGGTTCGATTCAAGTTTTATTCGCGAGGGGAGCGATGAGCTGAAGGTCGAAGGTCGCTTCTTTTTTGGTGAAGATGACGAAGGACATGTGGTAAGCAGGCGAGTTACTCGTAGGGGCCGCTCAAAGATCAGCATCAATGGCTCTCTTGCCTCGGTTGGTGAATTGGCAGAATGCATTGGTGCGCATATTGATTTGTGTGGGCAGCATGAGCATCAGCATGTGCGTTCTTTGAGCTACCAGCGCCACATTCTTGATGCGTGGGCATCCAACGAGGTAGCGCCGGTTCAGCAGCGATATCGTGAGTGCTTTGAAGAAGTGGAGCACGTGCAGGCTGAGGTTGATCGATTGAGAGAACTTGTTACGGCCGATAACGTTGAGTTGGATCGAGCGCGCTTTGCTCTTGATCAGATTGAGGCGGTGCAGCCTCAAGAAGGTGAGTACGAAGATATTCTTGCGGTTTTGCCTAAGCTTGAACATGCGGAGACTCTGATTACTGAGGCAACGAAGTGTCAAGAGGTATTGACGGGGCAAGGCGGGGTATTGGAGCGACTTGATGAAGTGGTGTCAACGCTTGATCATATCGAAAGAATTGATGCGGGTGCAAGCGAGCTGCTGAGTACGGTGCGCGAAGCGTATTTCATGCTTGAAGATGTCGGGCGTGAGATTGCTCGCTATCGCGATAGCATAGAATTTTCGCCCGATGAGTTAGAGTCTTTGCAGCAGCGCTTAGCCTCACTTCAGGGACTCATGCGAGGATTCGGTCCGCGCATGGAAGATGTGTTTGCGCTCAGGGAGGAAAGCCAGAACAAGCTTGCCGAATATGAAGGTCGTGATGAGCTGATTTTGCAAGCTGTGGCTAGTAGGGATCAGGCCGAGCAGCGCCTTGAGCACGCTGCCAATGAGCTGCGTGAGGTACGCAACGCGGTGCTCCCTCGTTTTTTGGAGGCTGTTAATAACCAGATGGCGCGGCTGGAGATGGGATCAGCGCATCTTGTTGCGCGTCTCGTTGATCTCGATCGAGATCAATGGGATATCTGGGGTCCGCATTCCTTTGAGCTGATGTATGCTCCCGGAGAGGCATGCAAGCCGCAGCGTTTGAGCAAAATTGCTTCGGGTGGCGAGATGAGCCGTATTATGCTTGCACTCAAGGTGGTTTTAGGATCGAATGATACCGTAGAAACACTCGTCTTTGACGAAATTGATGCCGGTGTTGGGGGATCAACTGCTCGTGCGGTGGCAGATGTTCTTGTGGATCTTGCCCAAACTCATCAGGTAGTTGTGGTAACTCATTTGCCGCAGATTGCGGTTTGCGCTCATCGGCAGTATGTGGTCACCAAATCCGGTGGGGAACACCCCGAAACAACGTTGAGTCTTGTGTCTGAACATGAGCGTGTTAAGGAAATTGCACGGATGCTCTCAGGTGAAGTGAGCGAGGTCTCTCTTGCTCATGCTCAGCAGCTTCTTGATGAGCGTCAATAGGAGCAAGACGTATCAGATACAGAGGCGCGCTTAGGGGATTGCGCGCATCAAGGTGCGCGCGAGATTGTTATTTCTTGTCCTTGCGAAAGCGTGCATGATTGAGTACCATAAGCTTGTCTTTATTAATTCCCCCTTCTACCAATTTCCGTGTCGATATGTGTGCTTTGACGGGTTTAGGACGTGGTGGCGCATAGACGTGTACAGGCGGAAATGTGATGGTCTTTATAAGTTGGTAGAAGCCTTATCGTCTGAAAATAAGGAGGACTTTCGTGAAATTTTTTCTCGATACTGCCGATCTTGATGAAATCAAAGAAGCGGCAAGTTGGGGCGTACTAGCAGGTGTTACCACTAACCCATCACTTTATGCCCGCATAGGGGGCAAACTCTCTGATTTCCACAACCATATTGCACGTATCTGCAAACTTGTTGACGGACCTGTTTCTGCAGAATCAGTTGCCATGACACGCGATGAGATTATTGCTGATGGTCGTGAATTGGCAGCCATTGCACCTAATGTCGTTGTCAAGGTGCCCACGATGATTGAAGGGCTAGCTGCAACTAAGGTGCTGGCATCAGAAGGCATTCCAGTGAATATGACGCTGTGCTTTACCGTTCTCCAAGCAATTATGGCGGCTCGTGCAGGTGCGCGATATGTTAGTCCTTTTATTGGTCGCTTTGACGATATTTCCGAAGATGGATTGGATCAGGTTGCTAATATCGTTACGGCGCTGAATAACTATGATTTTTCGGAAAACACTGTCAATGGTGAGCAGATTGAAGTCATTGCCGCTTCGGTTCGCAGCGCTAATCATGCTGCACAGGCTGCTTTGATGGGAGCCGATATTGCAACGGTGCCCTTTAACGTATTAAAGAAATGTGTCGAGCATCCTCTTACTGATCGTGGTCTCGATGCATTTCTTAAGGATTGGGAGAAAGTTCAAAACGCATGAGTGATGCAGTATTAGAAGAACCTCAAACAGAAGAGGAAAAGCCACAACGCTCCTACCATGCTCGTGCTGAGGTGGATGTTCAGCCTAGTGAGCACGTGCCTGCTCAAGCAGTGCAGGGTAGTGCGCAGCCTGCTGATGTGCAACTGGCCAGCACGGCTGAGGTGCAAGAATCTTCTTCGGTATCGACAGATGAAGCGGACAAGCCGCAGAAAAAGACGCGCGTGACGCGGGTGAGAAAAGCAGCAACAAGACCAACGCGGAGCGCTTCAGCATCAGAGTCAAGTGTTTCTTCAGAAGGGGAAGAAAGCGTCTCAGAAGTCTCGCAGGACACAAGCGATATCCCGTCTGAGGCTGAACCAGCAGGCGCATCCGAGGAGACAAAATCTGACGAGACAAAGCCAAAACGAAGAACTCATCGAGGTTCCGGTTCTGCTTCTGAAGAAAAGCATTCCAAAGGTTCGAATAATCACCAAAAAGGTTCTTCTCAACAAAAAAAATCTCATTATCGTTCCCGTCGTCAGCATCAGCAAAATAGACGTGAACCGGTTGTTCCTCAGACAACAAAAGAAGATCTTGCCAAGCTTAAGGTTGCCGATTTGCGCAGTCGTGCCGAAGAGCTTGATGTTGACCACAAAGGACTTAAGAAAGCCGATTTGGTCGATGCGGTGTTTGCAGCAAGCATCAAAGCAGAAGGCTTTGTTGAAACGGCTGGTATTCTTGACATTTTATCTGATGGATACGGATTTTTGCGCACAAAGGGCTACCTGCCCAGCGAGGATGATGTGTATGTAGGCACCGCAACCATTCGCCGTAATGGGTTGCGCAAGGGAGACTATATTACTGGTCAGACTAGGCCTGCGCGATCCAATGAAAAATATGCGGCTTTGCAAAAAGTTGAAACCGTCAATGATATTCCTCTTGAAGAATTGAGCCGACGCATTCGTTTTGCAGATTTGACGCCGGTATTTCCTGACGAGCGTCTGGTACTTGAACATGGGCGTTCTGCCATAACAGCGCGCGTTATTGATCTGTGTGCACCTATTGGTAAAGGTCAGCGTGGTTTGATCGTGTCTCCTCCCAAGGCAGGCAAAACGACCATTCTGAAGGATATTGCCGCTTCTATTGCTGTCAACAATCCTGAAGTGCACCTTATGTGCTTACTCGTTGACGAACGTCCTGAAGAAGTGACAGACATGGAGCGCTCCATCAAGGGTGAGGTTATTTCTTCAACCTTTGATATGCCTAGCGAAAATCACATTGCTGTATCTGAGCTAGTTATTGAGCGTGCGAAGCGCTTGGTCGAAAACGGATGTGATGTGGTCATCCTGCTCGATTCGCTGACGCGTCTTGCACGTGCATATAACCTTGCGCAGCCTGCATCAGGTCGTATTTTGTCGGGTGGTGTTGATTCAACGGCGTTGTATCCACCCAAGAAATTTTTGGGTGCTGCCCGCAATATTGAAGGCGGCGGCAGCCTTACCATTTTGGCGTCTGCTCTTATTGAGACAGGCTCCAAGATGGACGAGGTTATTTTTGAGGAGTTCAAGGGTACGGGCAATATGGAAGTCAAGCTGGATCGCCAGCTTGCCGATAGGCGTATCTTCCCCGCAATTGATCCGGTGGCATCAGGTACGCGTCGTGAAGATTTGTTGCTCGACCCCCAGGAAGCACCTCTTATTTGGGCAGTGCGCCGTATCTTGGCTAATCGCAATAACACCGAGCGTGCTATGGAATCTCTTGTAAAGTCATTGCAGCAAACTAAGAATAACCAAGAGTTTCTTGTGCGAGCGGCGAAGAAAGCTCAAGGTCACCACTTCGAAGAGGGCACTATTGAGTTTTAGTATGGTCATTGCGGGATAGCGATTAGTTCTCAGTTCTTTGCGTATAATTTGATAGAAAATTTATGAGAACCTCGTCCTTGTGGCGGGGTTCTGTGTTGGCTTAGAGTTCTATGAAAGGTGATGAGCATGACTCAAGAACTGCAAGAACCCAAACCAAATGCTGCTTCCCCTCAACCACCCGTTGATCATGATCAATCGTCTCAACAAAATCAGGCTTCTGGTTCAACTGAGGCGAATTTTCGTGGCTCGGTCGATTCTGCATCATCGTTTACCAATGGAGGTTCTACGGATATGCCGAGAGGGCAGGACCCGGTCGTGGTGATGGCGCCTCAAAAGAAAAGTCGTGGCTGGGTTGTGGGTATCGTGGCTATTGTCGCGATTTTTCTGTTGTGTCTCTTTGGTATGTGGTCATGTTCTTCGGCACTATCTGGTGTTGCATCGTCAAGTGGTGATGATCTGGCCTATCTCAGCGGCGATACGATTGCCGTTATTTCTATTGATGGCACGATTCAATATGATGGCACCACGTCAAGTCCTGAAGGACTTAAAGAACAGCTTGATAAAGCTGCAGAAAATGACAATATCAAAGCGGTGGTGCTTCGCGTGAATTCAGGTGGTGGCGTTGCTACGGCAGGTGAAGAAATGTCGACCTACGTGCGCGAGTTCATGGATGAGACTTCAAAGCCGGTGGTGGTTTCAAGCGCGGCGACTAATGCCAGTGCCGCCTATGAAATTTCAAGTCAGGCCGATTATATTTTTGTGGCAAAGTCAACTGCCATTGGATCGATTGGTACAGCTATGCAATTTATTGACTATTCGGGTCTTATGGAGCTGCTTGGCATTAGTACTGAGGATGTGACCTCATCTTCTGGTAAGAACTCAACGTATGGCACCCGTTCGCTCACGGATGAAGAGCGTGAATACTATCAGGCTCAGGTCGATCAGATCAATGAAACGTTCATAGAGACGGTAGCCGAAGGCAGAGACATGACGATCGAAGAGGTTACTGAGCTTGCGACGGGATTGACGTATACCGGACTTGATGCCATTGAGAATGGTCTTGCAGATGAAGTTGGCACGCTTGAGGATGCGCTTGATAAGGCGGCCGAATTAGCGGGCTGCTCAAGCTACTATGATACGGTAGAGCTCGAAACGTACTCTTCAAGTGATTTAAATACGTTGCTTGATCTACTATCAGAGAGCAATGGTGGTATTACTACTGATGACCTTGTATCAGCTTTGAAGGAGTTGGAGAGTGATGGCTCCATCGAACAATAACGAAGCAACGATCGTGTGGCCAAAACGTGCTGTGGTTACCGCTGGCATGCCCTATGGTAATAAGGCACTGCATTTTGGTCATGTGGGTGGTGTGTTTGTGCCCGCGGATTGTTATGCGCGGTTTCTGCGTGATCGTATCGGAAGTGAAAATGTCTGCTTTGTTTCAGGGACTGATTGTTATGGATCTCCCATCGAAGAAGGGTATCGCAAAGAAGTCGAATCAGGCGAATTTGAGGGCAGCATTGAAGACTACGTGAGGCGCAATCACGAACAGCAAAAAGCTACGTTGGAAGCCTATGATATCAGTCTTGATATTTATGAGGGAAGTGGACTGGGGCACAGTGCCGATGTGCATCGTGGTGTAACGGCTAATTTTGTGCGGCGTCTTTATGACAAAGGTGTGTTGCACCTTGAAAACACGCTGCAGTTTTATGACGCGCAGGAGCATATGTTTTTAAATGGGCGTCAGGTTGTTGGTCGTTGCCCTGTTCAGGGATGCAAGAGTGAGAAGGCCTATGCTGATGAGTGCGATTTAGGGCATCAGTATGATCCGGTCAATCTCATCAATCCCATTTCGTCAGTTTCAGGAACGGTGCCTGAGATGCGCAAGGTGCAAAACTGGTATTTTGATTTACCTGGTTACGCTAACATCGTGAAGGACTACGTGCGCATTATGGAGGATGATCCTCAAATTCGCCCGGTTGTGACCAAAACCATTAAAGAGTTTTTGGTTCCTCCCATTATTTACATTAAGGTGAGTCTGTATGATGCCTATCAGGCTGTTGCGGATCGCTTGCCTCAGCATGTGTATCGTGAAGCCGAAAAAGGTAAGAAAAGCTTTGAAATTGAATTCGAATCCATTCAGGATCGTGATCAGGCGCGCACCATTTTAAGCGAAGCAGGGGTGTTCTTCCGTACTGGTAAGGCGTTGGTGCCGTTTCGTATTTCAGGCAATGTGGAGTGGGGTGTTCCAATTCCTGAGATTGAAGAGGTAGCAGGTCTGACGGCTTGGTGTTGGCCCGAGAGTCTGTGGGCGCCTATTTCGTTTACGGTAGCTCGAAACGATAAGCGTGGCGTATCTCGTAGATCGTGGAGATCGTTTTGGTGTGACAAGAGTGCGACGGTCTATCAATTTATCGGTCAAGACAATCTGTATTTTTACGGCGTAGCTCAGCCTGCGTTATTTGCTGCTATGCAGGAAGCAAATCCGGTTGTGGCTAACCCTCCCCAAGGAGAGCTTCAGCAAACAAAGCTTATTGCTAATTACCACATACTGTTTGGCAGCAAGAAAGCATCTTCGTCAAGTGAGGTCAAGCCACCGACGGCTGATGAGCTGCTGGAGTATTACACGTCGGAACAGTTGCGTGCTCATTTCTTGGCGCTTGCACTCGATCAGCGCTCAGTGGGCTTTAAACCAAAACCCTTTGATCCTGATGAAGCTAAGCGCAATGATTCGCGTGTGGCTGATCCGGTACTTAAAGAAGGCGCATTGCTTACTAAGGTATTTAATCGTCTTGCGCGGAGCTGTTTGTATGAGGCAGCAAAGAATTTCAATGGTTATATGCCTTTGGGTGCTGTTTCGAAAGAGGTTCTTTCTCAGGTTAAGAAGACCATGCAGACCTATGAGCGTACTATGTATTACGTGGAACTACATTCGGTAGTGGCGCTCATGGATGATTTTATTCGCTACGCCAATAAGTATTGGTCAAGTGGCATTCGTGAGGCAGAACAACAAGAACGTGATGAATTGCGTCGACAGGTACTCGTTGATTCGTTCTATCTGTTGCGTATCGCAACGCTTTTGATGCATCCGATTGTACCGAGAGGCACTGAAAAGATTTGCGACTACCTCAATTTTAATTTTGATGAGTTTTTCAGCTGGAACTATGACTTCGACAGCATGGAAGAGCTGTGCAATGCTAACGAGCTTGATGAGGGGCGTCATCGAGTTCGTGAGCTGCCGCCTCGGACTGACTTTTTCAAGTTTCATCCGAGTCAGAAAAAATAAAAGAGCACTCGCGATAAAAACTGGTTTTGTGTGATTGGTCATGGAATACGCATAAAGGATCGTCAAATAGCTCTTGCGAAGTGCAAATAGTGTGATATGCTGGTAAGGCTTGTCTCGCTTTGGTCGGAAACCAAGGCATAGTGAGGAGAACCAATGAAAAAAGATATTCATCCCGAATACGTTGATTGTACGGTAACGTGTACCTGTGGCAACACCTTCCAGACCCGTTCTACTAAGCCTGAAATTCGCGTTGACATCTGCAATGCATGCCATCCGTTTTTTACGGGTACTCAGAAGCTTATTGACTCTGGTGGGCGTGTACAGCGTTTTGCTGATAAGTTCGGCTCTGCAACTGAAGCAGTGGCCGCTCGCGAAGCTGCTAAGAAGGCTGAAAAAGCTGCAGCTGCTGAGGCTGCTGAGGCTAAGCGTAAAGCTGAGCGTGAAGCAAAGGCTGCTGCTAAGGCTGCTCGTGCAGCAGAATTTGCCAAGAAGGCCGAAGCTGAAGCTGCTAAGCAGGCAGAGGAAGAAGTTGCTGAGGCAAGTGCTGAGGCAACACCTGAGGCACCTGTCGAGCAGGAAGGCGAAACCGCTGCTGAATAAAAATGCTTTTCTAAAAGTGTTATCTCGAAACCAAGACACTCGCTCGCGCGAGTGTCTTTCTCTTTGTTAGCATAGGAATTGCAGAGGAAGTATATTCGCAGCGGTCTCAACAGAACTGTTTTATGTAAGGAGAAGGCATGATTGACACAAAAGCATTTCGTAATCTTTCGTATGGTCTCTACCTTATTTCGGCGAAGAAAGATGATAAGCCAGTAGGTTGTGTAGTCAATACGTTTGTCCAGGTGACATCGCAGCCTGCTCAGGTTAGCGTAGCGGTTAATAAGGAAAATTACACTTGTGGTGCAATTCAGCAAGCAGGTATCTATGAGGTCTCCGTTCTGGATGAATCAGCTTCTATGGAGTTAATCGGAACATTTGGGTTTCATTCAAGTGCTGATATCGACAAATTTCAACAGGTGGAAACGGCTATTTCTCAGCAGGGACTTACCTATGTTACGCAGTCTTGTTGCGCTCATTTTTCGGTCGAAGTCAAACAAGAGCTTGATTTAGGAAGTCATATTCTCTTTATCGGTGAAGTGGTGTCTTCTGATGTGCTCGAGGGAGAAAACGCTATGACGTATGCTTACTATCACCAGGTAAAGGGAGGAAAAACTCCTCCAAAGGCTTCTAGTTATCAGAAGGAAGAGGTTACTATGGCTGAGGAAACTACTCCTAAAATTGGATGGCGTTGCACGATCTGTGGACACATTGAATATGTTGATGAATTGCCCGAAGATTTTGTGTGCCCCATATGCGGTGTGGGACGAGATCTTTTTGAAAAAGTTGAGCTGTAAAAAGGTTTGCTGTAGCGAACAAGAATATCCCCCACTGAGTAGACTCAGTGGGGGATATTCGTGGGATCAGAATACAATATAGAAAGAGATGCCTGATGGTTTTAAGGGCAGTTTTCTGTTGCAAACTAGATAAGGAGTCCCTAAATGAATGTTGAGCTTTTGCAATATCCCGAACATCCTGAACGTGCGGTCGCAACAGCAGCACGTCTTTGCTATGCTCCGGTAGGTGCTAAAGAGCTGATGGAAACCATGCCCCTCGAACGTGTGGAAAGTGTGCTTTCTACCATCATGAAATCGGGGCATTTTTCAACACTTGAGCACGTGAGTTATACCTTTGCGGTCGATGGGGTATCTCGTGCATTGACTCATCAATTGGTTCGTCATCGCCTTGCAAGCTTCAATCAGCAATCTCAGCGCTACGTCAAGTTT
This sequence comes from uncultured Cryptobacterium sp., assembly GCA_964456695.1. Classification (GTDB taxonomy): domain Bacteria; phylum Actinomycetota; class Coriobacteriia; order Coriobacteriales; family Eggerthellaceae; genus Anaerotardibacter. The sequence continues at coordinate 79,157 of CAYWAO010000001.1, forward strand.
TCTCATGGTGTGGAAACGGTCAAGCCTTCTACGATTGCAGAAAACGAAGAGACCTCACGGGTTTTTGATGAGGCGCTTGAGGCCGTTATTGAGGGCTATCAGAAATTGCTGGACGCAGGTATTCCGGCAGAAGATGCGCGATATCTGTTACCTAATGCGGCAGAAACAAAAATCGTCATTACGATGAATATTAGAGAGCTTTTGCACTTCTTCAGTTTGCGCTGCTGCAATAGGGCACAGTGGGAAATTCGTGACTTGGCTCATCGTATGCTTGAGTTGGTGCGTCCAACGGCACCGTATATTTTTTTGGATGCGGGTGCTCCTTGTGTGCGCGGGGCCTGCCCTGAGGGAAAGATGACCTGTGGAACCCCGTATCCAAAGATTGTGCGCGAATAGTGCTATCAGCGATACGGCACGGGTGGCTTGAGGTTCAAGTGTTTCAACTGGTTCTAGGAGAGAGTTTGGTACGTGGATCATACGAATGAAGTACGGCGAGCATTTCGCGAAGATGGGGCTCAGAAAACTCATATTGGTGGCCAAGCTCTTCTTGAGGGCGTTATGATGCGCGGAAAATACAACTGGGCTGTTGGTGTGCGCCAAAGCGATGGCTTGTTGTATTCCGAAGCGTTTATGCTCTCCAAAAAAGGACATCGTCCACAGTGGTTCTCGTGGCCCTTAGTGCGTGGTTGTGTCGTCTTGGTTGATTCGCTTGTTTTAGGGTTTAAGGCACTCGAAATTGCGGCAAACAAGGCTTTTGATAATGAAGAGATCTTTGAAGATGACGTGACGATTTCCAAGGGTGAAATGGCTGGGGCACTGTGCTTGGGGATCGTGTTGGCCTTGGCATTGTTTATGGTGTTGCCTGCGTTTGTCTCTAACGTGCTTGTGGGTGAATACGAACAGCATCCTTTTGTCTGGAATGTGGTTGACGGCGTTGTGCGTGTTGCAATTTTTATCTTCTACGTGTGGCTTATTGGGCGCTTAGAAGACATCAAGCGGATGTTTGCTTATCACGGAGCCGAACACAAAACCATTCACTGTTATGAGCATGGTCTTGCGCTCACACCCGAAAACGCTCAGCAGTTTCCTCGGCTTCATGTGCGCTGTGGCACTGCTTTTCTTATCATGGTTATGTTAATTGCCATCGTAGTGTATACGTTCCTACCTCTTGATAGAGTACTTGCTGCGCTTGGTATAACAGGTATTGGCTCACTGATTCTTCTTATTGTGGTGCGCATCACATTTTTGCCGCTCATTGCGGGCATTTCGTATGAAATAACGGTCAAGTGGGCAGGATCGTATCCCGATAGTCCTGTAGTGAAGGCCGTCTTGTGGCCTGGTATGCAAATGCAGCGTCTTACTACCAACGAGCCCGATGAAGGTATGCTCGAGTGCGCTATTGCTGCGATGAATCTCGTGTTGACATGCGAGAGCAATCATCTTGCACAGCACCAGAAACAAAGCGCGTGACCATTGCAAACTAATTACAGCATGCGGCGAAGGCTCTCTGTATCATGTGCGTGAGGTAGGGTAGAGACACAAGCATTGCGTGCCCATGTATGCAGCACTAAGCATTCAGGGTTCAAAGGTAGCCCTCGTGCGTTTTTTGTGTGTATTGAACATGATTCATACACGAATGGGTAATTAATGTATCTGTACGTTTCGATATTGAAGCTCGTTCGTAAATGTGTACAACCATGTGATTGCGAGTCGAATTCGTGTATCCTGTACGATGCTGCACCGTAAAATCGTATTTCCACATACGTAAATAAGCGAATTGGGGTTATTTGTGTGAATACGTTGTGTTGCATTAAGAAGAGCAACAAAGAAAAGGAGGAACCGCGTGAAACTGGTAGTAACCGAAAAAAATGACGCGGCTCAAAAAATTGCAGACCTTTTGGGTGCTACCAAGCCCAAGACAGATAAAGTATATTCAACACCGGTATATCGTTTCACTGTCGATGGTGAAGATTGGGTGACTATCGGTCTTCGTGGCCATATTCTAGAGCCAGATTTTGCTACTGCGTTGGTGTATAAAAAGCGTAGTGGTTGGCGTGGCGTAAACGCCGAAGGGGAGTTGATGGATGTTCAAATTCCTTCAACGCTTCCCAAGCCTCCTTTTAAAAAGAAAAAGCCTTTTACTGAAGACGGGGTGGAATTAAAGGCGTGGAAGATGGAGGCGCTGCCGTATCTGGTGTATGCTCCCATTGAGAAGCGTCCGAAAGAAAAGGACATCATTCGTTCCTTAAAGAATTTGGCGAAAAAGGCCGATTCGATCATCATCGCTACTGACTTTGACCGTGAAGGTGAATTGATTGGTTCTGATGCCTTGTCTTGTATCAATGAAGTCAATGATACCGCTCCCGTTTCGCGTGCGCGCTATTCTGCGTTTACGAAAGAAGAAATCACGCATGCGTTCGATAACTTGGTAACGCTTGATACTAATTTGGCAAGCGCGGGTGCTTCGCGACAGGATATCGACCTTATCTGGGGTGCGGTGCTAACGCGCTATTTGACGCTCGTGAAATTTGCCGGATATGGCAACGTACGTTCTTCGGGCCGTGTACAAACACCTACGCTTGCTTTGATCGTCGAGCGCGAGCGTGAGCGATTGGCGTTTGTGCCTGAGGATTATTGGGTTATTAAGGCGGACTTCGGCGAAGGCGAGCATCAATTCAGCGCTCCGCACGCTACGGCACGTTTTAAATCTCAGGAAGAAGCTGACCTGGTTATGGGACATGTCAAGGACGCTACCCATGCACGGGTGATCGATGTCGCAAAGCGCAAGCGCAGTGTTGCGCCACCTGTTCCTTTTAATACAACCAGTTTGATGGCAGCTGCTTCTGCAGAAGGTCTTTCTCCTGCACGTACCATGCGACTTGCTGAGAGCTTATATATGGATGGCTACATCAGCTATCCTCGTGTTGATAACACAGTGTATCCCTCATCGCTTGATTTACTTGATACGCTGAAAAACATCATGGCTAATCCGGCATACAAGCCCTATTGCCAAAAGCTTTTAAATAAGGGCGTTCTAAAGCCTACTCGTGGCAAGAAAGAAACGACGGATCACCCGCCTATCTATCCTACTGCGAGTGCAACTCCGGATGATTTGCCGGCACCGGAATACAAGCTCTATAACCTTATCGCACGTCGTTTCATGGCAACGTTGTCTGAAGCGGCGGTGGTCGAAGGCACGAAGGTGAGCCTTGATGTTGCGGGCGAGACCTTTATTGCCAAAGGAGACGTTCTGGTAACGCCAGGGTTTAGAGAGATTTATCCCTATGGCATGAAAAAAGACGAGCAGCTTCCGGTATTGAGCGAGCAGCAAGAACTTGTATTTGGTGGCGCTACGTGCACCAAAAAGCAAACGGAGCCCCCGGCGCGCTATTCTCAAGGTCGTCTCATTCAGGAGATGGAGAAAAACGGCTTGGGAACCAAATCAACGCGTCATTCTATTATCGAGCGCTTGTATACGGTGAAATATATTCAGAACGATCCGATCGAACCTTCCCAGCTGGGTATGGCGGTGTGTGATGCGCTTGATAAATTTGCGCCCCATATTACGCATCCTGAAATGACTGCTGAGCTTGAAGAGGAAATGGACAATATCGCCGAGGGGCAAAAAACAAAAGACGAGGTTGTCATGAACTCGCGCAATTTACTCTCGGAGCAATTGGCGGGGCTTCTTCCTCATTCCGAAGAAGTGAAAGATGCGCTGGCTGATGCGGTAGCGGCTGATGCGTATGTGGGACCGTGTCCAAAGTGTGGCAAGGATCTTCAGTTGCGCTCTTCGCAAAAAACGCGCTCCATGTTCATTGGTTGTGCTGGCTGGCCCGATTGTGAGGTGACCTATCCTCTTCCCAAAGGAAAGATCGAAGCACTGGAAGAAAAATGCCCAGAATGTGGCATGCCACAAATAAAGGTTACCGCATTTCGCTCTAAGCCTCGCATCGTGTGTATCGATCCTGAATGCGAAACCAACAAGGAACCTGATGTCGTGGTAGGGGAATGTCCGACGTGTAAGGAAGATGGTGTTCACGCCAAGCTGATTGCGCGTAAAAATCCTCGCACACTCAAGCGTTTTATCCGGTGCGAAAATTACGAAGAATGCAACACGGGCTATCCTCTTCCTCAGTATGGTGCGCTCAGTGCAACCGATGAGGTATGTGAGCATTGTGGTGCTCCTTTGGTTATTGTGACAACTGCTCGTGGGCCGTGGAAATTGTGTCCAAACTTTAGCTGCCCTTCCAAGGAGAAGACAAAAGAGGAAAAGGCGAGCGCAAAACAGACCAAGAGGTCTAAAGCAGCGACAACTAAGACGGCAAAGTCGCGCACGACTGCAAAGCGGGCAAAATAGAGCTGCTGCGCTTGCGTAGCGCTCATGCGAGCTATACTAGTAGCTGTTGCGATAGCGAAGAGATCATCATCGTAGGTAGGGTGCTCAAGGTGCCTTATGTAGGATGGTTTTGTGTTCGTAGTGATGTAGAGTTGCGTGTATGTATACCTAGTAAGAAGTCTATCTGTACTTATGTGTCATAAGTGTCTTATGTGTTGATATTTCAGGAGGATCATAGTATGAGCAAAGTTACCATTGTCGGTGCAGGTAATGTGGGCGCTACGGCGGCACATATTATTGCGTCAAAAAATCTAGCGGATGTCGTGTTGGTTGATGTGGCTGAAGGTCTGCCACAGGGAAAAGCCCTTGATATGATGCACATGCGCTCGGTTGAAAAATTCTCAGTCAATGTTATTGGCACGAATGATTATGCACAGACCGCTCATTCTGATGTGGTGGTTATTACTGCTGGTATTGCTCGCAAGCCTGGTATGACACGCGAGGATTTGCTTGAGGTCAATGCGGGTATTATGTCATCGGTTATCGATCAGGCTATGGCGGCTTCTCCAAACGCGGTGTATATTTGCGTTACCAATCCGCTTGATGTTATGACCTATCTTGCGTATAAAAAATCAGGTCTTTCTACGCAGCGCTTGATGGGCATGGGTGGTGTTCTTGACTCATCACGCCTTTCTTTTGCGGTGTGCGAGAAGTTGGGTTGCGATCCGGCGGATGTTGAAGCATGGGCTCTGGGAGCTCATGGTGAAGGTATGGTATGTTGGCCTCGTTACACAACCGTCAAGGGCACACCTATCACTGAGTTGTTGAGTGATGAAGAAATCGAAGAGGTTACCACGCGCTGTACCAAGGGTGGTGCCGAAGTGGTGGCTTTCTTAAAGACCGGTTCTGCCTACTACGCTCCTGGTGCATCAATTGCCAAAATGGTAGAGGCAATCCTTACCGATTCCCACGAAGTGATGAGCGTATGTTCGTACATCGATGGCGAATACGGCTTACATGATCTCTATATGAACATTCCTACGCGCTTAGGTAAAGATGGTGTAGAAGAAATCGTCGAGTTTGATTTGACCGACGAAGAGATGGCTGCATTGCACGAGTCGGCAGCAAGTGTTAAGAAGGGTCTCGAGAATCTCCCTGAGTAAGGATGAGGCGTCATGGGTATCACGATTACTGCAGCTCACGTGCAACATGCGTTAGTTGAGCTTATTCCTCAGTTGGCGCATACCTTGCCTGATGATGTGCTGGCTGGGTTACTTGCTGCACGTGAAGTTGAAACAGGTGAGCGTTCTCGTGTCGTACTTGATCAGCTTATTGAGAATGCACAGATTGCAACTGAAGACAAAGTTCCGCTTTGCCAGGATACGGGTACGGTGTGGGTGTGTTTAGACATCGGCCCTGACGTGACGGTGCAAGGGGATGTGTTTTCTCAGGTGGATAGTGCTGTTGCTTGCGCCTATGATGAGGCGCGTCTTCGTAAGTCGGTGGTAAAAGATGCACTGTTTGATCGCTGCAATACCCAAACAAACACGCCCGCGTTTTGTGAACTTCACTGCGTTGATGAGCCGGGCGTCGCTCGCCTTCATGTGATGCTCAAAGGGGGCGGATCTGATAATGCAAGCCGTGTGGTTATGTTGGTACCCGGAGATGGAAAGCAGGGAGTAATCGATACTGTGTTGTCCTGCGTGAAAGAAAAGGCTGCCAATGCTTGTCCGCCACTTATTGTGGGGGTTGGTGTGGGAGCTACCTTTGATAAAGTAGGTGGGCTTGCTAAGCGAGCACTTATGCGTCCTCTCGGAACTGTGCATCCCGATCCCCAGGTAGCTGAATTAGAAGCCGAATTACTTGCGCGCATCAACGCGCTAGGGCTTGGCGCAGGTGCGCTCGGGGGCGTGACGACGGCACTTGGCGTGCGTGTTGAAACGGCGCCCTGTCATATTGCGGCCCTTCCTGTTGCGGTGAACATGGGCTGTTCGGCCATGCGACGTGCGACTGTTTCCTTGGTTTCGCAGGATGAGAAGGGGGAGTAGCGCATGCAAGCTAACACCATTGCACTTACCCTTCCGCTCGATACAGAAACACTCAGTGTACTGAAGGCAGGAGATGCATGTACGTTGTCGGGGCCGATGTATACCTTGCGCGATGCGGGGCATCAGCGTCTGTTGCAGGAATTAGATGAGCTGGGTTATCTTCCGTATCATCTAGAAAGGCAGACGATCTTCTACGCAGGGCCGACACCACCTGCTGCAGGAAGACCGTTTGGGGCTATTGGTCCGACAACTGCTTCTCGCATGGATTTTGCAACGCCTCCACTTATGTCGCACGGTATTGTGGCGACCATCGGTAAAGGCGTGAGGTCGGATGCCGTGCGTCAGGCGTGCGTTCAATATACCGGTGTCTATTTTATTGCGGTTGGTGGGGCGGCTGCGTTTCTTGCAAAATGCGTGGAATCATGTGAATCCATAGCGTATGATGACTTAGGTACGGAAGCGCTCCGTAGGATTGTTGTGAAAGATTTTCCTGTTTTTGTAGCTATTGATTCTGCAGGAAATGATATTTATCACCTTGATTGATGGGAACATATGTGAGCAATGCAGAAGAACATAGTGTTGGACCAGGCATTTTTATTACGTTTGAAGGCGGAGAGGGTGCCGGTAAAACCACTCACATCACGTTTCTTGCTTCGTGCTTAAAGAAGATGGACTATGAGGTGCTGTGCCTGCGCGAGCCGGGCGGTACTACCATTGGGGAAGCGTTGCGCTCGTTGGTACTTGATCCCAAGAATTCGTCGATGACTGATCAAACCGAACTGCTTATCTATGAGGCTGCTCGTGCTCAAATTGTAAAAGAGGTCATCATACCGGCATTGGCTCGTGGTGCGGTCGTGCTTCTGGATCGTTTTTATGATTCAACGATTGCGTATCAAACATATGGGAGAGGCCTACCTCTTTCGTTTGTTCGTCAGGCAAATACGTTTGCCTGTCAGGGCGTTCATCCTTGTCGCACAATTTTGCTGAGCACCGATGCATCGCCTGAAGAGGGACTTGATCGTGCGACGCATCATGGGCAGGCAGATCGTCTTGAAATGGCAGGCGCTGATTTTCATGCGCGCGTAAACGCTGCCTTTATGCATCTTGCGGCAGAAAATCCTGCGCGTATTCGTGTGGTGTCATCTGCTGGTCCTAAAGATGAAACAGCACGGGCTATTTTTAAGGAATTGGCTGACATTTTTGACTGGGGCGAACAAAGTGAAGTGTGGCAGCCAGGGTACTTCACACCGATTCTCGATCGCTGTACTGATCAGAAGGCTGAAATTGGACTAAGCGAGCAGTAACGTGGCAGACGTTTTTGATGAAGTGTATGGGCAACCGCGAGCACGGGAATTTTTCCGCGCTTCAATTTCGTCTGGGCGAATATCGCATGCATATCTCTTTACGGGTCCTGCGGGCTCCAATAAAACAGCTGCAGCCTTTGCGTTTGCACAAGCAATTCTCTGTAAAGATCATGGGTGTAGAGCCTGCGATGACTGTCGTCGTATTGAACGGAGGCGCCATCCTGATGTGCACTACTATGCTCCTGAAGGCGCTCAAGGTTATGTGGTCGATCAGATTCGCGAAATTGTAACAAGTGTTTCGCTTGCTCCTATTCGTGCTCAAGGAAAGGTTTACATCCTTGATCGTGTTGACTTGCTCGGTGTGCAGGCGGCAAATGCGTTTTTGAGAACACTAGAAGAACCGATCGCTCAGGTGGTGTTTATCCTGCTGGGCCGGACGCGAGAAGGTGTGTTGTCTACCATTGTTTCTCGTTGCCAGATAGTTCCATTTCGCCACATTCCCGCCCAAGAAGCAGCAGGTATTCTTTCTCAGAAAACAGGTGTCGATCAGCAGCTGGCGCGCATTGCTATAGAAGCGTGTGACGGATCTATCACACGTGGGGTGGCGTTTGCAAAGAGCTCTGAGCGCTTGGAGTTTCGTTCGCGGGTTATGGACGTGCTTGCTCAGCTTTCGTTAAGCGACGAGCTTGATGTATTAGAGTATGCCGCTGAATTGATCGAGCGTGCTAAGGCTCCGCTCGACAATGTTCGTACGCAACAAAGCGAAGAATTGGCCGAATCGGCTGATTTTTTGACAAAAAGCGCACTCAAGCAAATTGAGCTGCGCCATAAACGAGCCTTGAGCATGGCGACGCGTCAATCACTCAATCAGATGACATCTATCATTCGATCCTGGCTCCGTGATGTGTTGATGATCGTATCGCACACGCCTGAGCTGATTATTAATGTTGATCAGCTCAACTCACTTGAAAAAGCCGCAGAGCATGCTTCGGTGGAGACTCTCATGGATGCTTTGCGTGAAGCATATCGAAGTGATGAGGCGCTTAGCTATAATGTTTCTCCAGAGACGTGCATCGATGCACTTCTTTTTTCGATAAGAGAGGTTTTCCATGGTTCGCGTAACCCCTGTTAAACTTCAGGCATCACCCAAGGTTTTGTGGTTTGATCCTGATGGACATACTGTGATGGCGGGCGATCGTGTCATTGTGAGTACTGAGCGCGGTACGGAATTTGGTACCGCTACAGCAGATAGTATGGATGTAAGCGATGAACTGATTGCTCAGCTTAAGTCGCCTTTGAAACCTGTTGTTCGTATTGCGGATGAGGCAGATATTAAACGCGCTGAAGAACTGAGGCAAAAAGGAGAAGACGCACTTATCACGTTTAAAGAGCTTGCTGCTGAAACAAGCGAACAAATGCGTCCTGTTATGGTGGAATTTTTGTTCGATGGCGACAAGGCAGTGTTTTACTTCGAATCAGAAGAGCGTATCGATTTTCGTGATTTGGTTCGCAAGTTGGCAAGTGTGCTTCGTGTCAGAATTGACATGCGTCAGATTGGCGTGCGCGATGGTGCGCGCATGATCGGCGGCCTGGGACATTGTGGTCAAGAGTTGTGCTGCGCACGCTTGGGGGGAGAATTTTCTCCTGTATCAATCCGTATGGCGAAAGAACAAAACCTCTCGCTTAATCCGCAAAAAATATCGGGTTGTTGTGGACGCTTGATGTGCTGTTTGCGCTATGAATATGAAGCGTACAAGGAGGTCAATGCTCGTGCTCCTAAGGTGGGAGCTACGATTGAAATTCCTGATGGTACCGCTAAAGTAACTGAAATAAACGTGCCTCTTGAAGAGGTGTCCTTGCAGTTGCAAGATGAGCGTATTATTAAAATCCCCCTAGCGGAAATGGAAAAAACTGCTTCAGATAAACGGCCGAGCAAGGTAGGTAAAGAGGCGTTTGAAAAATACGCTAACCTTGATCCATTGACCATGTTTGAGGCGACGGGACTCAATTTGTCCTCTTTTAGTACTGAGGATAGAACCGCTCAACCGCGGACGCGGTGTTGCAGGCAGGCCGAACAAGAAAGAGCGAGTACTGAACAAACGACAGGGGTATCTCATCGCAAGCCCCGTCGTCGGCGTCGCTCGACAACGTTCACTAATGAGACGAATTCTGCCTCTTCTTCAGAATCAAGTAAGCAGGCGAAAAAGAATGTCCACGCCTCACATGACACGGAGTCGAAGTCAGGGCGAACAAAATCGCGCAAAGAGCGTCGTCGTACTTCGCGTGTGCAGGATTCAGCACAAACAAAAGCGAAGGCCAACAAGAAATCGTCTACAAAGAATAAACAAGAGGATCATTCCTCACGCAAATCTCGCTCCAATTCAACAGGGGGATTTGATACATCGAACAAGCAAGTATCTGCTTCAGGGGAAAAGCAAAAGCGCACACGAAATGATCGATCACAACCCCAAGGTCATGACAAGCAGCAAAGCAGCAACAAGCAGCATGCACGACGCAGGCCTGGTCAGAAATCATCTGGAGTGCGTAACGCACCCGTAAAATCCCAGACCGCATCAAAACAGAGCAGTGCAAGGACGGCAAAAGACACCAAGGGCGATTCTCCTCGCAAGCCTCGTCGTCATCGTAATGCAGGAGGGAGTAAGAACCATGCAAAATAAGGATTACGCTCTTTTGACTGATCTATATCAGCTTGCGATGGCGCAAGGCTATTGGGCTTGTGGCAAGCTGGAAGAAGAGGGATGCTTCCATATTTTCTTTCGTGAAACGCCATTTCAGGGGGGCTTTGCCATAGCGAGCGGCATGGATCATATGGCCGAAGTCATAGAAGACTTCCATATTACCCAAGAAAACATTGACTACCTTGCCTCTCTCGAAGCGCCTAGGGGCGGAAAGCTCTTTGATCCTGGTTTTCTTGAATATCTACAAACACTTGAACTTTCTGTAGATATCGACGCTGTGCGTGAAGGTACCGTAGTCTTTCCTAATGACCCGTTTGTTCGTGTTGTTGGACCCATTTTGCAGTGCCAGTTGCTGGAAACGCAGCTTTTGAATTGTGTTAACTATGAAACGCTTACTGCAACGAAGGCGGCTCGTATCTGCTTGGTGGCAAAAACGCCGGTAGCGGAGTTTGGGTTGCGTCGAGCACAGGGAGAATCGGGTGCTCTGCGCGCATCACGCGCGTGCATTGTTGGTGGTTGTGCCTCGACTTCCAACGTTTTAGCGGGTCGTATGTTTGGCTTGCCTGTTTCGGGAACGCATGCTCATGCGTGGGTTATGGCTTTCGATGATGAGTTGGAAGCGTTTCGTGCGTATGCAAAGGTGTTTCCTACGAATTGCGTCTTGTTGGTTGATACCTACGATATTCTGCAAGGCTTGAAAAACGCAATTACGGTTGGTTTGGAGATGAAAGAACGTGGCGAGAACCTAACCGCGGTGCGCATAGACTCGGGTGACTTGGCATGGCACACCAAACTCGCTCGCAAGATGCTTGATGATGCTGGTTTGTACGATACGGGTGTGTGCCTTTCAAATGATCTTGATGAGTTTTCTATCAAATCAATCCTCGACTCGGGTGCTCAAGTGTCGTCTTGGGGTGTGGGAACCAAGCTGGTAACCGCCTATGATCAGCCAGCACTTGGCGGAGTCTATAAACTTGCTGCTAAGCGCATGCCGGGTGATGCGGAATGGGAGCCCTGCATGAAGGTGACCGGTCAGTCTTCCAAACAGACGGTACCGGGCATATTGGATATTCGTCGCTACTTCCACGATTCAGGTAAGTTAGCAGGCGATATGGTCTATGACGTGACCTACGATGTTGAAAACGAACGCATTATTGATCCTGCTGATGAATTGCGTCAAAAAGACTTGTCGGGTAAGCGCTATGTCACGCTTCTCGAGCCATTAGCTCGTGGGGGTAAGGTTGTGTTGCAGGATGAGTATCGCGATGCTCTTGTTGCACGTGATTATTGCCGCAATCAGCTTGAGCTGCTCGATGAAAGCCAGAAGCGTATTATCAACCCGCATTCTTATCCGGTAGGCTTGGAATACTCTCTTTTTTATCGTCGACATCAGCTCGCTTCTCATTTATTGGGCCTTTTGTAAGGACTCAATTTCGAGGTAGGGCATGTAGGGGTTATGTGAAGGGCGAAAAAAACAGAGCTCTCCGCGTCAGTTTTGCTGAATTATAGAGCGATAGATTATCTATTGCTGAACATGTTGGAGGGAATAATTAGTGAACATTTCGTGTAGCCTCATCATCGATTCTTGCTGCGATTTGCCCTATGACGTGGTGGATCGCGAAGGGGTGTATCTCGTTAAATTTCCGTATTTTGATGATGCGGGTGAGCACTTAGACGATCTTTATCGCACACAGACTGCCCATGATTTTTATGAGACGATGCGTCAAGGCAGTGAACCGCATACTGCTCAACTCTCCATGGAGGTTCTTACTGAAGCATACGAATGGGCTCTCGAGCAGGGAAAACCAACGGTCTACTTAAGTTTTTCTAGCGGTCTTTCAGGAACGTTTGATACGGCAACGATGCTTCTTGAGCAGATGAAAGCTGAACACCCAGATTTTGAGATGTATATCGTAGACACCAAGCTTGCTTCAGTCGCCGAAGGACTACTGGTAGAAGAGGCCTTTCATCAAAGGGAAAAAGGTCTTAGTGCTCAAGAATTAGCTTCATGGGCTGAAGAAGCACGTTATTTTGTGAATGAACATTTTATGGTCGATGATCTTGAAGCTCTGCGTCGCGGGGGTCGTATCCCCTCTTCGGTCGCCTTTGCGGGATCAAAGCTTGATGTGAAGCCGTTGCTTGCGATTGATGCTGATGGAAAATTGGCTTTGACGGGTGTGGTCCGTGGACGCAAAAAGGGTATTAAGGCACTGTTTGAGTATTGCCAGAAGCGCCGCGATGAACGTGAGGTTGGAAAAAGGATCATCATTGGTGATGCTGATTGTCCTAAAGATGCTCAACGACTCAAGGGTCTTTTTGAAAAAGAAGATGAGTCGCTTCCTATTATGAACTGCAGTATTGGTCCGGTTATTGGAAGTCACGTGGGGCCTAATATGGTTGCCGTTGTATTTTGGGGGCAGGATAAGCGCAAAGATATGTCCGTGGCCGATCGTATAGCAAATAAGATACGAAGCAATTAGAGCGAGGCATTTATGGCGTTAGAAAAAGCATCAACGTATAGTTTTGCGGGAAACTCTTATATTGAAACTCGTATTTCTGCTCTTTTAGATACGGCGGGGTATCATCGCAGCACCGTGGAGAATGCCGATGTGGTGTTTACCTACTGCTTGAGTGTCTCAGATCTTGAAGATTTGTATTATGCTGATAATGGTCTGATTCAGACAGCGAAAAAAGATGCGGTGTTGGTTGATTTAAGTCCTTCGACGGTATCGTTTGCTTGCGAGCTGTACGCGATGGGTTCAGTGAGCGATCATGCGGTTCTTGATGCCCCTTTCATCGTCCATAATATCGTGGCACCTGATGCCTTCTCTTATCCTGAGAATATAAGTGTTGTGGTAGGTGGTTTAGAAGAGGTGTTTTCTCGTGTCGAACCCATGCTACGTAGCTTTGCGCACAAGGTTATATGGATGGGTAAGCCCGGAAGCGGGCAGAGCGCCAAGATTGCGGCAACACTTAGCTCAAGTGCTTCTCTGGTAGGTATCATCGAAGCATATACATCCTTTCAGAATTCTGAAGCGGCACTTGATACCCAAGACATTCTTGATATGGTTGCGTCGTTTCGGATACTTACCCCTCATCAGGAAGAGTTCTTGCAGGCTATCTGTGACAAAGAATTCAAAAATACTGCTTTCATGATCGAGCACTGGATGGCAGATTTGGCTGCCGCCTTGGTCTCAGTAGACGATAGCGATCTTATTCTGCCTCAAGCAGAATCGGGTTTTCGTCTTATGGAGCTTCTAGCTATGATCGGGGGCGTGGATCTGAGTCCTGCTGCGCTTGTTTTGGTCTTTGCCGACGACGACACCTGTAAGCAGTATGGGCTTGATTGGTCGCGCGCCGAAGGCGCTTTTGAATTTGACGGTGAGTGCGACGATCACGAATCAGGCTGCGAGTGCGAGGGTGGTCATCAGGAAGGGCACGTACCAAAGCACGATCGCTATGACATATCGGGGTTCATGGGCTTCTCGGCTAACTAAGTGCTTCTGGTAAGGATCAGGCATTCTTTGGAGTTTGAATCATACAAATCATGCACGCTTTGTCCGTGGGAGTGTGGTGTGGATAGAACTCAGGGCGAGCTAGGTGTGTGTCACGCACCAGCGGAGTTGCGTCTTGGGAGGGCAGCGTTGCATTGGTGGGAGGAACCCTGTCTGGTTGGGGACAGGGGAAGTGGCGCTGTGTTCTTTTCCTACTGTTCGTTGCGCTGCATCTACTGCCAAAACTACGATTTGGCAGTAGTAGGGTCAGGGGTGTCTCTTTCAGAGGAGCGCTTTGCTGAAGTGTTGCTTCGCCTGCAAAATGAAGAATATGCAGCAAACATCAATCTGGTAACTCCATCCCAGTATGTGCCAACGATTGCTCGGGTACTGCACACTTTGAAATCAGCGAATAAGCTAAATATTCCTGTGGTGTATAACACGTCAGGGTATGAGCGGGTTTCCTCATTGCAAGGACTCGAGGGGCTTGTTGATTGTTATTTAGCTGATTTCAAATACGTATCTTCACGCGTAGCCTCTGAATTGTCTCATGCTCCCGATTATCCTCGGGTTGCGCTGAGAGCTCTTGAAGAAATGGTACGTCAGGTGGGTGAGTGGAAAGAGGACGATACCGGGCTTTTGCAGCAAGGGGTTATTGTTCGACATCTTGTGTTGCCTGGTCATGTTGATGAATCACTTCGGGTGCTTAAGGTTCTCGACGACCATTTCAGTAGCAGTATTCGTTTGAGCATCATGAGTCAATATACGCCAGTGTCAAACCATCTTTCTCGATACGGGTTGGATCGGACACTGACATCAGAAGAATACGAACAAGTCCTTGATTATGCTGATGGGTTGGGGATACAGAACTATTACTGGCAAGAGGGCAGTTCAGCCACAGAAAGTTTTATCCCTGTATTTGATGGAACCGGAGTGTAAGTTATACCACGTGCTTGGTCTGTATCTGTGATGGGTATGATCTCGTGTGGTTATTTAGGGTAAGAAAACGCTGTGTGTGGTGCAGCATGCTGGGCGGAGTACATATCCGTGCCTTTGCGTAACTCCTGACGTTTGCACAAAAGTCTTCTGGTAAAAACAGTTCGCTTTTTGTCTAACTTATGTCATAATGTTTGACGGTTTTTGCCGGCATGGCGCAACGGTAGCGCAACTGATTTGTAATCAGTGGGTTGCGGGTTCGATTCCTGTTGCCGGCACCACGCACGTATCAGGTCGTCGGGTTTTCCCGGTGACCTGTTTGTTTATTCGGTTTTAAAGTGAAGTCTCCACGTTTGGCCTATAGCTCCCACGTTTCTTGATTTTGCGAGGATAAGAATCAGTGAGCAGTTTAGAAATCGGTCACGTCCATTTCTTCAAGCGTTTCTACATGGATACATATTTCGTTTCCATTTTCATCTATGTACCAGCAATAATGACCACGCTCATCATGTGAGAATGTCAGAATTTCCCATGAAAGATAGTGACGCAGATTGGTATCGCTGGGTTCTATATTGGCGTATTCAAGCGCCATCTGCGCAGCGTTGCGTTCTTGATCACTTAGTTCTTCTAGCACTGAGTAACTCCCTTGTATGGTGGTTGCATATCTTGCGTGCGTTTTAGCATAAAGATTTCTCGATAAAAAGAAACCCTAGAGACGATCATGTGTCCCTAGGGTTTGTCTACCTGTGTTATATGTCTTATTTAGATTCAGGGTTTTTGAGAATAACGGCAACAAACCTGATCTCATTATCCGAGAGATTCTTGATGCCGTGCGTGCTTCCGTCACAGCAAAACATTGCATCTCCTGGTTTGATTTCGTATTCCACTCCGTCTTCAATGTAGATGCCCTCGCCTTCGGTGATGAAGTAGAGCTCCCCTTCACCCTCGTGGACGTGCTCACCTAAGATGGAATGAGGCTCAACAATAATATGTGCAAGCAAGGTGCATTCCCCGCCAACCTTTTCAAGCTGCTCTGCGGTGAGTAGACTGTCGCGAATTATGTATCCCTGGTCTTTTGGAACTCGTTCTGTTTCCCGATTGCTGTATACCGGCATACGTACCTCCTTTTTAGTGTTCCTCGTATGTTTGAAACGGTTGCAATGTTTTCGATACCACCAGTTATGTGAGCTCTTGTTTGCTTACACGGTTCCCATTTGCCAAGAGTTTAAGTAGGCTGCCTGTTCAGGTGTGAGCGTATCGATTTCTATGCCGAGTGTTTCAAGTTTTAGTCGAGCAATCGTGTTGTCAATATCGCTCGGTACGTCATAGCAGTCAGGTTCCATTGTTTCTGCGTGTTTTACCATGAACTCTGCACAGAGAGCTTGGTTTGCAAAGCTCATATCCATAACAGAGGCCGGGTGCCCTTCCGCGCACGACAGATTAACCAAGCGACCTTCTGCCAAGAGTACCACGCGGCGTCCATTGGGAAGAGTGTACTCTTCAACAAACGGACGAAGCGTTTTGTGCTCGGTGGCGTTTTCTTCAAGCCAAGGAATGTTAATTTCTGAGTTGAAGTGGCCTGAGTTGCAGACGATGGCGCCGTCTTTTATGTTCTCAAACATAGGGCCATCAATTACATTGAGATCTCCTGTCACAGTGACCCAGACATCGCACTCTGCAGCGGCTTCAACAGCAGGCATAACACGGTAGCCGTCCATAATGGCTTCAAGCGCTTTTAGAGGATCGACTTCACAAACAATAACCTGGGCTCCCATGCCACGTGCACGCATAGCAACGCCGCGACCACACCAGCCATAGCCAGAGACAATCAACGTGCGTCCTGAAAGAAGACGGTTGGTGACACGAATGATGCCATCAAGGGTTGATTGTCCTGTTCCGTAGCGATTGTCGAAGAAATGCTTCGTCTTGGCTTCGTTTACCGCGATGATGGGATACTGCAAGGTGTTTTGCTTTGCCATAGCAGCAAGACGGATAACGCCGGTGGTGGTTTCTTCCGTTCCGCCAATAATGGTTTCGAGTGCATCAGTGCGGGTTTCGTGGATTCGTCCTACCACGTCGGCACCATCGTCCATGGTGATCTGTGGCAGCGTGTCAATAACCGCATCAACATGCTTGTAGTACATCTGGGTGTCTTCGCCTTTAATGGCATGTACCGGAATATCAAAATGTTTTACTAGGGCTGCAGCAGTATCGTCCTGGGTTGAAAGGGGATTAGACGCGCACAGCGCTACTTCAGCACCGCCGGCTTTGAGAGTCCGCATCAGGTTGGCAGTTTCGGTGGTGACGTGCAGGCAAGCGCCGATTCTGATTCCTTGAAGTGGCTTTTCTTCCTTAAAACGCTTGCGGATAGAAGCAAGTACAGGCATATCTCGATCTGCCCAAAGAATGCGATCAAGCCCGTCATCGGCAAGGGCGAGATTTTTGATATCGTAATTCATGGATTAACCTCCTTCGTTGTTTTGAGGATACCACGTGTGTTAGGAGTCAGCTTTCAGAGCGACTCTAATTGTTAAAAGTTTTTTCACTTTGTGTTTGTGGGTTATAGGCGATCTGCGTTTAAGTAGGTTGTTTAGTGGACGATGAGGGAATTCAGGCGCTTTCAAAATGGACTGGGTTGCAGCAGATATCAGTGCGCAAGATGCCACAACGAGTGTGGAGGTGATGTGAAGACGCCATGGCAAAACTGCAGAAATGCATTCTTTTAGTTGAGCAAGGGAGTTGCTATCGGCTACGTTGTGTAGAGCTTTGGTGTCACTACGTGTTTGTTGTTTTGCGCTTTGTGCGTTCTGCAGCAAAAGCTGTGAGACGAAGAACAAGTGATGTATGAATTCATCGCAACTCGATAAAGGAGATCTTGTGTTTGAACAGTTGATTTTGTCCCTTTCTTTTGTGGACTTTTTCAACGTGTGTGTGTTCGTATTGTTCACGTTTTGTTTTTCTTATCAAATCATTTATGTGTTTATCTCGCTCAGCAGGAGACCTCCCAAGCTCACCGCGAAGCAAAATCATCGGTATGCAGTGGTTATTGCAGCGCGCAATGAAAGTGCTGTTATCAGCGACTTGATTCACAGCATTCGTGTTCAGAACTATCCTCAAGAACTTATTGATATTTTTGTCATTGCAGATAATTGCACCGACAATACTGCGTCAGTTGCCCAAGAAGCAGGTGCGATTGTCTTTCCTCGATTTAATAAAGAAGAAGTTGGCAAGGGATATGCGCTTGATTATGGGTTTACCTGTATTCGCCAGCACTATGCTGATAATAACTACGAAGCCTACTTTGTATTTGATGCCGACAACGTATTGGACGTTAATTACTTCCGTGAAATGAATAAGGTATTCGATAACGGTGCGGTTGCGTCAACGAGTTATCGTAATTCTAAAAACTATGGCTCGAACTGGATTACTGCAGGATATGCCATTTGGTTTATGCGCGAAGCAAAGTATCTCTCCCAAGCTCGTTTGACCTTAGGAACGAGCTGCATGGTGTCAGGTACTGGCTTTTTTGTCAGTGCTGAAGTAATCGAAGAAATGGGCGGATGGAAATATCATTTGTTGACAGAAGACATTGAGTTTTCTGCTGACAGCATTCTTCATGGTCGCAAGATTGCCTACTGTCCTACCGCAATGCTCTATGATGAGCAGCCCCTCACGTTTCGTGATTCGTGGAACCAGCGTTTTCGTTGGGCAAAAGGGTTCTACCAGGTGTTTTTTAGATATGGTGCCAAGTTGTTCAAGGGCATATTTGTCAATAATAAAAGAACGCATTTTGCTTGCTACGATATGTTGATGACGGTTTCTCCCGCAATGCTCCTTACGCTTATTACGGCTGTTTTTAATGGAGCAATTCTTGTTTTGGGCTCTACAGGCGTTATGTCAACAGGAGTGATGATTACCTCATCGCTCTCTTCGATCTTTTTCTGCTTGTGTAACTATGCGTTGTTCATGTTCATGTTTGGTGTGTTAACCACCTTCACCGAATGGGATAATATTCATGCGCCTTCGCATAAGAAAATTATGTATCTGTTCACGTTTCCCTTATTCATGCTGACCTATATTCCTATTGCGTTAGTGGCGTTGGTGAAGAAGACCTCATGGAAGCCTATCCAGCACAGCATTTCGGTTGACGTGCAAGAATTTGCTCAGGCAAATTTTAAGGATATCGATCGCATTTAGCTTGCATGCAGGTTGTGGTGCTGGCATGCTCGTGCACGCCAAGAGCACGGGGATAGAAAAACTATGTGCTACAGCGTTGTGAGCGTTGATCTGTTGAAACTTGTTTCATGAATGCGCATCTGATCGAGCTTATGCTCGCGCAAAGCTCAAAGCATAGATAGTTTCAAGTTCAGGAATGCAGCGAGACGCAAGTAGGGTTTCTTTTAAGATTCCAGCAGCAGCAAATAAGGTTGCTCCTGTGGTCATAACATCATCGAATACAATGAGATGTTCGAGAGGGCCGCTGGCACGTATGCGCTCTAACGTGTCCCACGTATTGTGCGCTAAAGAAAACGATTTGCGAGTGTTGAGAAGGCGAGCTTGAGCATTGAGAATGCGCTGATCTTTTTGTTTTTGTGAGATGAGCAGGCTTGCAAGGGGGATGTTCGTGAGGGAGCAGAGCTCAGCGCCTATGAGCTGAATATGATCAAATCCCCGCGTCATGTACGCTTGGGGGTGAGCAGGTATGGGAACAAGCACGCTTTTCTGTCTCCACGAAGGAGGTATGCTCTCACTCATTAACTGAGCAATAGTGCGTGCAAGATGACGTTCGCCTTGGTCTTTGTAGCAGGTGATAATACGCCTCGTTTCAGCGGTCAGCTCAACGGTGCTTATACAGCCATCGAGAGGAAATTCATCGAGATGCTTTTCGGTTAATATGAAGTGGTTGCATTCGCAGCATATCGCCTTTCCGTGCGCTGCGCCGCAGGTGGGGCATGATTTAAGCTGATCAATATAGGCAAGCTGCACTATGCAACGTCTGCACAGCAGTTCGCCGGGGGTGTCGCAGATTGCGCAGCGAGTAGGCCATAGGGTTTCTTCGGTGATTTCGCGCAAAAGCTTACACGATTCTTTTATGAGCTGTTCAAGGGCAGAAATGTTGTGCATGAGCTTTCTTTCAAAATGAGACGAGTGGGGCATTGGTTGCATCATGGCTCACAAAGCCCAATAAAAAGTGAAGTAAATCTCAGAAAAGTTATAGATACTTCTCAATTTTTTCTAGAGACATTTTCTTTCTGCTAGACTGGGAATGCTTCTTTCAGGTCTGTGGTTGCGGTTTTTCCTAGTCCAAGGCAGATGCGGTCGAAAGGATCCACGTAAGTCATTGGATTGAGAAGTAGGCATCTAAGACGTTCTACATCATCCAAGGCGATCATGGCGCATCCTAGAGGTAAGTCGCACCGTCTGTGTTTGCGACATGGGGTTGCACGGGCGAGAGAACGGTGTCCATTGGGCTTGGTTCCAGTGCGCGAGTGTGGGGGCAAAGACCAGGTCAGCTGAAAGAAGCATGTTACTTGATGTAGAGAAGGGATCGATCCAATGAAACGTGTATCAATTCTCGTCCTTAGCTTGGCACTTGCCCTTGGTGCTATGGTGTCGCTGTCGGGATGTTCTTCAAGTAGTTACACGCCTGAACTTGGCGAACAGGTAGTTGACGACTCGGCGCTTAATTCTTCTGGCACGTTGCGTGTAGGAGTAAATGCCTCTAATTCCCCCTATGCAACAGAAAGCTCAGGATCTATTGTGGGCATTGATGTTGATATTGCCGCTGCGTTGGCTGATGAGCTCGGACTTGAGCTGGAGATAGTTGATGTAGGCACGGCAACCGATACGGCTTTTGCGCGTGAGAGCGTCGATATTGTTATGGGTGTTGAGGAAGAAAGCTCAGAGTATTGGCTTTCTGATCCATATATGAATTCGGGTGTTACCCTGTTTTCTTTAACTGAAGGTGCCGAAGCTCCAACGTCTTCAGGTTCTTTTACGATTGCTGCGCAATCTTCTTCGATGAGTGCTTGGGAAGTAACCGATATGTACGGTGAGGAGTGTCTTGAGAATGCTACCGATCCAACGGCAGCATTTGAAATGCTCAACGATGGCACGGTTAATTATGTAGCAGTGGATAGCACCATTGGTCAATATGTCATTCACAGTTCTGATATTGAAGCGTATCCCATCGCATTGCTGGAAGAAGTTACCCCGCTTTGCGTTGCGATAGAAAACGATAACACCGAGCTTCAAGAAGCAGTTGCAAGCGCTCTTGTTACTATTGTTGATGGTGGGGTTGTGGATATTATTGAAGGTAAATGGATTGGCGGGGAGATTGATATTACGACCTTGCAGGTAATTACTGCATCATCTTCGAGCTCCTCTGACGATTCAGATTCATAATTTGCTTCAACGAGTGATCGTGAGCAGCACCGGACTCCGAAAACCGTGCGCAACAGGTGGGAATAGATACGCTATACACTTAGGGCAAACCGCTACTGCATGGTGGGTGTACAGTGAGTTGAGCCTTTGCGGCAGCGAACGGATAGATCACAAGTAAAGACGGCTAGCGATTGAGGTAGGCCTTAAAGGGGCGTCTCTTAGTTGCTGGCCGTTGACGCGAAAAGGATTTTCTTCCGTATTCCAATTTGTTGATATGGTTTCGGGATGATTACGATGCATCATGGTAAAGCATTGCTTATGGTCGGATTTACTATCCTTTCATAGTGTGGAGACATTAGCGGTATTGTTTGTGTATGTCATATAAAGGAGTGGTTATGGTATTTCATCACGGAGGTAGCCAAAGCCCTGTTCCTCCTGGAGAACAGGACAGTACTCATGGTTCATATGATTCGAACCAGGGAACAAACCAAGTGTTTTCTCAGCCGGAACAAACAGATGATCAGATGCCTCATAAGGCTAAGCATAAAATTTCTTGGAAAACCTTTTTCACCGCATTTGTTGGTGCACTTCTTGCCTGCGTGCTTGCGTTAAGCGTTTATTCTGTCGTTAATCCAAACAGTTCGACGACCGTTGTTGGCGGAAGCGGCGGTACGCAAATTACTGTTGAGGGCGATGATGCGACGTTAGCCGAAACCGTGGCACAGATTGCCCTGCCATCAGTTGTTAATATCGATGTATATACCCAGACCTCTTCGCAGGGTCTTATGGGTTTGGCAGCTGATTCAGACGATGAATATACCGAATCATCACTTGGTTCAGGCATCATAATCTCTTCTGATGGATATATTTTGACCAACTATCACGTTATTGAAGATGCCGATCGTTTGCTGGTTACTACCCAAGATGGCGAATATGAAGCTGAGGTGGTAGGCACTGATCCAACGAGTGACTTAGCGGTGCTCAAGATCGATGCAACTGATCTTACGGCAATCGAAATTGGATCTTCTTCTGATCTCGTGGTTGGCGAGTGGGTCATGGCAGTAGGTAGCCCCTTTGGACTTGAGCAATCTGTTTCAACCGGTATTGTTTCTGCTACGAGCCGCACCACTTCTGCGCTCAACAGCGATGATTCTGTAGCGGTTTATACCAACATGATTCAGACTGACGCAGCCATTAATCCGGGTAACTCGGGTGGTGCTTTGGTTGACAGTGACGGAAAGCTGATTGGCGTTAATACCCTTATCGCTTCTACGTCTGGCACAAGCTCGGGTGTTGGCTTTGCTATTCCGGTTGATTATGCAATCAGCATTGCCGAGCAGATCATTAATGGCGAAACGCCTACTCATGCTCAAATAGGAGTATCTGCCATGTCGATTACCAGCCAGCTGGCACAGCGCTTTGGTCTTGACGTTGATTCGGGTGCGTATGTAACGTCGGTAACGTCTGGGTCTGGTGCAGATGAAGCAGGCATCCAGGAGGGCGACATCATTACCGGTGTTGAGGACACCGAGATTACCTCTGCAACCGATTTGCAGTTGGCTGTTCGATCTCATGATGTGGGCGATGAAGTGTTGGTGACCTTCATTCGTGGTGGTGAAGAGCAAACCGTTGAGGTTACGCTAGGATCCGATTCTGATTCCTGACACTGTTCGTGATTGTGTGTAATCGAGAGCTCTGTTTTTTGCAGATCGCATCGATGATGATCTGTGCAGGTGACGAGAACATCAAAGGTTGTGTGACGCTTCGTCAAAAGACGCAGATAAACGGGTTGGAATTGTATAGTTCCAACCCGTTTTTTCTGAGCTTGTTCAGGAACAGACGTTTTGCGGTAATATGACCTAGGTGACAATGAATATAAAGCTTGTCGAAAGGAAGAATCCATGAGCTCTGAATACAAGTACAAGCGTGTCCTTCTCAAACTATCAGGTGAGGCACTGATGGGTGAAGCTGGTTACGGAATTGATCCTAAAGTTGTTGAAGAGCTTGCGGTTCAGATTCAGGAGATCGTCAATGATGGCATCGAGCTGGCTGTTACCGTTGGCGGTGGCAATATATTTCGCGGCTTGGCTGGATCAGCTGAAGGTATGGATCGAGCTCAAGCAGACTATATCGGCATGCTAGCAACTTGCATGAACGCTTTGGCACTCCAAGATGCCTTTGAGCGCCACGGCATCACGACACGTGTTATGAGTGCTATCGAGATGCGTCAGGTTTCAGAGCCCTACATTCGTCGTCGTGCTATTCATCATCTGGAAAAGGGTTATGTGGTTATCTTTGCTGCAGGAACGGGCAACCCCTACTTCACCACCGATACAACAGCTGCTCTTCGTGCCTGTGAAATCAACGCCGAATGTCTGATGAAAGCAACGAAGGTGGATGGTATTTATGATAGCGATCCGGTAACCCATCCCGATGCGAAGCGCTTCGAGCAGATTAGCTATCTTGAAGTTCTGTCTCGCGAACTGCACGTGATGGATTCTACTGCGACATCGCTGTGCATGGATAATAAACTCCCCATTTTAGTATTTGATCTTATGGTGCCCGGTAATATTTCTCGTATCCTGAAGGGCGAAAATATTGGCACAATTGTGAGCGCTGATTAAAACTGCTGGTTATTGAAACGGGGTGTTCTGATAGAGAGCATCATGTTGCTACAATAGTGGAACTTACAAGTAGGGAGCTCTACGCTTTGGGAAAGGACGTTACCTATGCTTGATGATATTATGAAAACAGCTGACGAACGCATGAAGGCTGCTGAGGAACAGCTTCTTTCAAATTTTGCTACGGTTCGTACGGGTCGTGCTAACGCTATGATTCTTGATCGTGTGAAAGCAGAATATTACGGAACGCTCACGCCGATCAATCAAATGGCTGCTATTAAAACTCCCGATGCACATACGCTGGTCATTGAGCCGTGGGACAAGTCAGCACTTGGCAGTATTGATCACGCTATCCAGCAGGCAAATATTGGGGTGATGCCTAATAACGATGGTTCTGTTATCCGCCTTTCTTTCCCTCCATTGACTGAGGAACGTCGTAAGGAATTCGTAAAAGAATGCCGCTCGTATGCCGAATCAAGTCGTGTCGCTGTTCGTACGGCTCGTCGTGATGCCAATGCGGCAGTAGAAAAAGCGGTTAAAAATGACAATCTTCCTGAAGACGATCAGCGTCGTGCAGAGGCTGAAATTCAGAAGAAAACCGATCAGGCTATTGCGACGATAGATCAGCATCTTGCTGACAAGGAAAAGGAACTCATGTCCATTTAAAGACCGGGAGTATAGAGTCGCAATGCGCAAGCCCCTTGATTACATATTTCCTCAACCGCCACGTGATGTGGATCCATGCGCGTTGAATCAAGATCGTATTCCCCGCCATGTTGCCATCATTATGGATGGCAATGGGCGCTGGGCTAAGCAGCGTGCTCTCAATCGACTGCGTGGGCATAAGGCTGGCGTCGAAGCGGTGAGAGAAGCAATTCGTTGTGCAAATGATATTGGTGTTGAATATTTGACCATCTACTCATTTTCAACTGAGAATTGGAAGCGCCCAGAAGATGAAGTGAACGGACTCATGGAGCTCTTTGCGAAAGCAATGCTTGCAGAGATTGATGAGCTTCATGAAGAGCACGTTCGTGTGCGCACCATTGGTGATACGTCGTTTCTTCCTCAAGAGACGCGTGATGCCTTTGATCAGGCGTGGGAAAAAACCAAGAACAACACTGGTATGATGCTAGTGGTTGCCGTCAACTATGGCTCTCGTCAAGAAATTATGCAGGCGGCTGTTGCCTATGCTCAACGTGCCCTCAAGCAGGGAGCACTACCTGAGATGACCCAGGAGGTGTTTGAGCAGGGACTCAGTACCGCCGGGATTCCAGATCCAGATTTATTGATTCGCACGTCTGGTGAAATGCGCGTCTCTAATTTCTTGTTGTGGCAAATTGCGTATACGGAATTTGTATGTACTGAGGTGCTGTGGCCCGACTTTAATCGGTATGATTTTTTGCGTGCATTATTAGAATATCAATCACGTGATCGTCGGTTTGGGGCGCTTTAATTATGTCAAAAGTACGAGTACGTAAACCGTTTCTTCGTGACCAAAAGATCGAAGCTGGTCACAACCAAGATGAAACACATACTCAGCCTTCTGGGTTGATGACCGAACCAGAAGTGATAGAGAATTCTGAAGAAAATGAATGGCAAAAGGTTACGACGCGGATCAGAAAGCGCATCGTAGGGGTTCTGCCCGAAATGATAGCGCACCCTAGCAACTTGGCGGTTCGTACGGCAACAGGAGCCGTATATATTTCTTTGACTATCGTGTGCATTTTGGCATCTGACGTTTCTAGCATGATGTATCTTGCCGTGCTGAGTGCTATATGTGCTAATGAGTTTTACTATATGCTTCGTAAGGATGCGAAGCTTCCTAACGAATTATTGGGAGTCTGCGCTGCTGCATTGTTCCCTGCTGGTATGTGGTTTGCAGGAGTGAGCGGTGTCTGTACGGTCTTTGCGGTATTTGTGCTGTTCTTGTTGGTCTGGTATGTGTTTTGGCAACCGGCCCGTATTAGCGATGTGGCAGTAAGTTTATTCGGAGCTGTCTATACCGGTCTTATTATGTCGTCAGCTCTTCTGCTGCGCGAATCACTGCCTGAGCCATGGGGTGCTGTGTTGGTGCTAGGCTTGTTTGTGAGCATCTGGGGCAGTGATGCCTTTGCTTACTTGGTTGGATCTGCGATCGGAAAGCACAAGTTAGCTCCCCATATCTCTCCTAACAAAAGCTGGGAAGGATTTGTCGCTGGTCTAGCTTTTGCCATTATTTGCTGGTATGCGCTTTCTTATATTCCTGGGGTATCGTTAAGCGTGCCGCAAGCGCTCGTTTTTGGAGTGATCAATGGCTTGGCTGGCGTGTTGGGTGACCTGGTGGAAAGCCGCATCAAGCGCAACTCTGGCTTTAAAGATTCAGGTACGATCATGCCAGGACACGGCGGCTTGCTTGATCGGTGTGACTCGCAGTTTTTGGTCATCTTATCCGGTGCCATCATGCTGATTCTAGGAGGCTGTGTTCCTTATGTTTTCTAATCAGAGCTGCGTAGGCTGTGCGATCAGCGAGGATGCCTCAAAACGACGCATTGTTATCTTAGGTTCAACGGGTTCCATTGGAACACAGACGCTCGATGTAGTGCGTCAACATCGCGATAAACTTGATGTGGTGGGATTGGCCTGTGGAACTCAGGCAGCGCAACTTTTAGGTCAAGCAAAGGAATTCCAGGTGAGCCACCTTGCGCTCGGTGTTTCTCAAAGTGCTGTTGATGCAGCGATCTTTGATGAATTGACCGAACACGTGGAAAGTTTGAGCCGCAGTAGTGCGGTTGGTGGATCGTTTGGGCGAGGCCACGATGCCGTTTTGGAGTTATGTCGCCTTCCTCAGGTTGATATTGTGGTCAATGCGTTGGTAGGTGCTCAGGGGTTGCGCGCAAGTTACGAAACCTTAAAGCAAGGCAAGATATTGGCGCTCGCCAATAAGGAATCGCTCGTAGTTGGGGGCGATTTGATCATGCCACTTGCTTCAGAGCAAGGCATGTTGATGCCCATTGATTCCGAACATGGGGCTATCTATCAATGCCTTTTGGGTGAAGATCCTGCCGAAGTGACAAAGCTTTGGGTTACTGCCTCAGGTGGTCCTTTCTGCGGTATGAAGGCGAGTGAACTTGAGCAGATTACGCCTGAACAGGCACTTGCTCATCCTACCTGGCATATGGGAACAAAAATAACTATCGACTCGTCTACATTGATGAACAAGGGTCTTGAAGTCATTGAAGCGCATCATCTGTTTTCAATGCCCTACGACAAAATTGAAGTGGTCATACAGCCACAAAGTGCTATTCATTCGATGGTTGAATTTATTGACGGCAGCGTGAAAGCTCATCTGGGAACAACTGATATGCGTATACCTATTCAGTTTGCCCTGAGTTATCCTGATCGCTGGTCTGCTCCTGTTGCTCCTTTGGATTTTCGTCAGTTAGGTACGCTTGAATTTGAAGCGCCAGACATCGAGACATTTCGTTGTCTTGCTCTTGCACGTCATGCTGGATCAACAGGAGGAACACTTCCGTGTGCGATGAATGCTGCCAATGAAATAGCTGTTGGGGCGTTTCTGGAAAAACGTTGTTCTTATTTAGCTATTCCTCGGATAGTAGAAGCGACAATGGATGCCTGCAGGGTAGAATCAGTGGGCAGTATTGAACAGCTCGAAGATGTTGATGCATGGGCGCGCTCGTATGCGCGTGCCTTGATTGCAAAGTGATGCTTATGGACATTGTGATAATGATTGTGGCCACAACGATTGTGTTGGGCTTTCTTGTGTTTATACATGAAGGCGGGCATTTTTTGGCAGCACGTGCTTTTGGTGTGCGTGTAACTGAATTTATGCTGGGACTCCCTGGTCCTTCAATTGGGTTTACTAAAGGCGGAACTCGTTTTGGTGTCACTATCATCCCTTTGGGGGGCTATGCTAGCGTATGCGGCATGTCTCCTAAAAGTAACAGCCCGCATCTCAAGCGCGTTTTGGCGTATGTCTATCGCAAGGGCACTGTGTATTCCGAAGACGTAGCTCACGATTTGATGCTCAGTGAAGATGAGGCTTATGAGCTTCTTGAAGAGCTGGCTGATTGGGGCTCGATCAAGCGTCCTCATCGCAAGGACACGCATAATATTTATCGGGTTCCTGCAACTAAAGAAACACAGGAAGGTCAGGCTCGCCCCATAGAGGACGTACAAAGGTTTTTTGAGTCTGAAGAGGCGTGCCAGTATAATATGCTTCCGTTTTGGAAGCGCTGTGTCATTTTGCTTGCGGGTCCTTTGATAAATATTCTTTGGGTCTTTATTGTCTTTGTGATTGTATACAGCGTCATAGGGCTTGATTTGCAAAACACCGAAACAGGTGAAGTGTTTCATTACAATTGGGCTCCTTGGGATGCAATCTATCTCGGGATGACCTATGTATCGATGGTTGTTTCCGCCATTATTTCTTTGTTTAATCCGGCAACGGCCGCCGATACTATTTCTCAATCGACATCTATCGTGGGCATTGCGGTGCTCTCAAAAGATGCCTTTTTGGCAGGAGCACAAGATTTTCTCTTTTTCTCGGCAGTTATATCTGCTTCGTTGGGTCTGATGAATCTTTTGCCTATTCCGCCTTTGGATGGTGGTCGTTTTGTGGTTGAGATTTTTCAGAAAATTTCGAAGAAAATTGTTTCAACGCGAGCGTTGGGCTATATATCTATGGTGGGAATCGCCTTATTTGCTGGCCTGTTTGTTGTGATGCTCAATCAAGATGTTCAGCGATTTGTGCTGGGAGGTTAAGGGGTATATATGCAAACAGCAGACGAACAGCACGGCTCTAAACCTTCAAAACATACGCATCAAGTACATGTTGGTGATGTTGTTGTGGGAGGAGGAGCCCCTTGTGCGGTGCAGTCTATGCTAAATCTTCCGCTCAGTGATGTTGAGGGGAACCTCGATCAGATTGAGCGACTCAAAGATGCCGGATGTGAAATCATTCGCATTGCAATTCCGCGTAAATCTGATTTGGATTTTTTTGAAACTATCTGTGCCCGTTCATCGCTGCCCGTTGTGGCAGATGTTCATTTTTCTAAGGATATTGCGATTGAAGCGGCAAAGCGAGGAGCTGCCAAACTCCGTATCAATCCAGGTAACATCGGTGGTTTGGATGCCTGCATTCCTGTAATGCAGGCAGCGCAGGCTGCGGGCATTCCTATTCGCATTGGGGTTAATGCAGGATCGCTTGATGCTGATTTGGTCGCACGCGATGATCTTACTTTGCCTGAAAAATTGGTTGCATCAGCAAAAGAGTACGTCACCTTTTTTGAGGATCATGGATTTTATAGCCTGGTCGTATCGGCAAAAGCTCATGATGTGCCAACTACTGTGACGGCATATCGCCTTCTGTCTCAGGTTTTGCCTCACGTAGCGCTTCATATCGGAGTTACCGAAACAGGCACACTTTTTCAAGGACTGATAAAATCAGCATGTGGACTTGGCATCCTGCTTGAAGAAGGCATTGGAGACACGATGCGTATCTCGCTGACTGAAGATCCACTCGAAGAAGTGCGTGCGTGTTGGACGTTGCTTTCTACGCTCGGTTTGCGCCGGCGTAATCCCGAATTGGTGAGCTGTCCTACCTGCGGGCGCTGTCAGGTGGATTTGATTGCTCTAGCAAAACAAGTTGAGGAAAAGTTGAAGGGCGTTAATCAACCACTCCAGGTTGCTGTTATGGGGTGTGTGGTTAATGGGCCAGGTGAGGCATCTGATGCCGATATTGGTGTGGCCTGCGGTAAGGGTTCTGGTGTCATTTTTGCCCACGGGAAAACCCTTCGTAAGGTAGAAGAGGCAGATATTGTAGACGTCCTGATGGAAGAGATAGGGAAATTATGACCGATATTATGTATTTGAGTAAGCAGTATGTTCCTACCCTTAAAGAGGATCCTTCTGATGCTGAAATAGCAAGCCATCGTTTGTTAGTTCGCGCGGGTATGATTCGTAAAGTAACGTCGGGTGTATATACCTATCTGCCTCTTGGTATGAAGGTGCTTAAGAAAATTGAGGACATCGTTCGCGAAGAAATGGATGCGATCGGTGCCCGAGAAATGCTCATGCCTGCTTTGCAGCCTGGTGAGCTATGGCATGAAAGTGGTCGTTGGGATGATTATGGTCCCGAACTTATGCGTCTCCATGATCGCCATGATCGGGAGTTTTGCTTAGGTCCTACCCATGAAGAACTCATTACTGCGATCGTGCGCAGTGAACTTCGTTCCTATCGTCAGCTTCCTTTAGCGCTGTATCAAATTCAGTCGAAATTCCGTGATGAAATACGTCCTCGTTTCGGCCTGCTTCGTAGTCGAGAATTCATCATGAAAGATGCTTACAGCTTTCATACCGATCAGGAATCGCTTCAGAAAACCTATGATGATATGTATGAAGCCTACGGGCGCATCTGTGATCGTCTCGGTCTTGAGTATCGTCCTGTTGAAGCAGACCCAGGTCAAATTGGCGGCAGCGTAACCTGTGAGTTTATGGCGATTGCTGATGCGGGTGAAGCAGAGCTTGTGTACTGTCCTGAATGTGACTTTGCTGCTAACACGGAGGCTGGCGCTTGTATTACTCATCCAGAAGAATATGAGGTTGCATTATGCGAGAAGGTCTCGACTCCAGGAATTACGACGATTGCTGCCCTTGCTGAATTTTTACACATTAGTGAAAAAGCTACGGTTAAGGCTATGGTAGGCAAAAACGATGAGGGGCGCGTTGTTGCGGTATTCATTCCGGGCGATCATGAACTCAATGAATTGAAGGTTCAAAACGCAGTACCAGGATTCGAGCTTCTTACTGATGAAGAAATTGAGGCTGCCGGTTTACCTAAGGGTTCCATCGGCCCGAAGAACTTGCCTGAAGGTATTCTGGTTGGTGCTGATTCAAGCTTGCAGCACCTATCGCACTGGGTTGTTGGTGCAAATGAAAAAGACTACCATTTTGTTGGCGTACAACCCGGAGTTGACTTCGAAGTAGATTTTTGGACGGATCTTTGTGTTGTTGCGCCGGGGGATGATTGCCCTCATTGCGGTGCACAGCTTGAAGGTGCGCGTGGTATTGAAGTGTCACAGGTATTCCAGCTCGGTGATAAATACTCTCGCAGCATGGGTGCGGTCTATTCTGCAGAAGATGGTACCGATCAGCCTTTTGTGATGGGTTGCTACGGCGTTGGAATTTCACGCTCGTTGGCCGCCATAGTTGAGCAGCACAATGATGAACTAGGAATCATGTGGCCTACATCGGTGGCACCAGCTCAGATTTGCGTTATCCCCTTGAGTGTCGGAGACGAAACCGTATATCCTGTGGCGCTTGATATAGCAAAAAGACTTGCAAACGAAGATATTGAAGTGGTTCTTGATGATCGTGATGAGCGTCCTGGTGTCAAATTCGCCGATGCTGATTTGATCGGATGGCCTGTTCAGATTGTGATTGGCAAGCGAAGTGTTTCGCAAGGCATGGTTGAAATTAAGCGTCGTGACACAGGTGACAAGGAATCGGTTGCTATCTCGGCGGTGATTGATACGCTTTCATTTGTGCGTCGTCGTCGAGACAAGTCACGCTCTAGAATTCTGTAATACGGATCTTTGGTCGTTGTGGTAGATACAGCAGTTCAACATACCCGCGATATCGAATTACTCGCTCCCGCAGGAGGATGGGAGCAGCTAAAGTATTCTCTTCATTTTGGAGCCGATGCGGTCTATCTTGCGCTCGATAAATTTGGGTTGCGCCAACGTGCTCATAATTTTTCTTGTGATGATCTTCCACGAGCTGTTCAGCTTGCTCATGATGCGGGTGCACGGGTATTTGTGACGTGCAACATTTTTGCTCATGATGACGATCTCAAAGATTTGCCGGACTACATCAAAGTTATTGCTGATGCTCAAGCAGACGCGGTGATTGTGAGCGACTTGGGCGTGCTTGCTACGGTAAAGAGCGTTGCGCCTGATCTTGCAGTCCATGTATCAACCCAAGCATCGGTTTCCAATGCAGCTGCAGCACGGATGTGGTACGAGCTGGGAGCTCGTCGTATTGTGTGCGCGCGGGAAATGTCGTGTGAAGAGATTGCTCAGATGAGAGCCGCCATTCCACGCGATTTAGAACTTGAAGTGTTTGTTCATGGTGCGATGTGCATGGCGGTTTCGGGGCGCTGTTTGATCAGTGATTTTCTCGCGGACCGCCCAGCCAACAAGGGTCAATGTGTGCAACCTTGTCGTTGGGAATATGCTCTGCGTGAACCGAGCCGTGAAGGGCAGGAGTTTAGTGTTGAGCAGGATGACCAATATAGCTACATCTTTAACTCCAAAGATCTTAACATGCTCAATCATTTGGAAGAGCTGCGCAAGGCTGGCGTTGATTCCATAAAGATCGAAGGGCGGGTTAAGAAAGCCTTTTATGTGGCAACGGTGGTCAACGCCTATCGTCAGGTGCTTGATGGAGCTGATCCAACGTATTGGCAGGCTGAGCTACAGACTGTTTCTCATCGTCCGTACTCAACGGGGTTTTTCTTTGGATCTGCAGAGCAATCTGTTGACGATGATACATATCAGCAGTTGTATGATTGGGTTGCAGAGGTACGACACGTTGAACAGCTTTCTTGGGATCGTTGGCGTGTGTGGGTTGCCTGTCGTAATCGGTTTTACACGGGTGACGAGCTAGAGATACTCAGTCCGGGTAGTGAGATTCGCTATATCACGGTGACTGAACTTGCGGAAGTCTATGGATTCGAGTCGTGTTGCACTCTTCGCAACGAGAGCGAGCAGCACGTTAGTACGCAGAACCGTAAAACTGATGGAGTCCTTTATCCATCATATGCGGAAGTTCCATGTGAAATTGCGAACAAAGCAATGGGAATCTATTCCTTTATCTGCTCTTGTTCGGCCGCTCCGCATGATATTCTTCGTGTTAAGAGGAAAGACCCTGTGCGGAAGAACTGATGTTGCCTAAGATGTATACATCACCTTGAGCGTGACTGAATGCGGCAACAGAAAAAGCTGCGGCAGGGAGGCCAAGTAGGGGTTAGCGCTGATAAGGTTTCAGCGCGTTGACAGGAAAGGGATGACGTATGGGAAGGCAATCAGATGAGGCATTGAGCTTAGCCGACATTGACGAATTTATTGCGTATTTGAGGAAGTACCATTCCGCTTATATGCAGTGGTCTGATGTGACGTACTACATCACTGATGCTAACGACATTTATTGGAGAGCTCAAGACACAAATATACTCAACGAAAAAGGTCATTTTGTTGATTGTAGTGAATTGATTGCTACGTTGAGTGAATTTATTGATCTTCCTTTCCTCGAGGGGGGACGCTCAATTCGAGATGTATTTGATGAAGCAACGTTTTATGCGTCCGTAAAAATCGATGGGCAGGGAACGCCTGTCCCGGTCGTGTAAATTTAAGACGTGGGCTTGACCGTTTTTTGCGGTCAGGGTATTCTATACAGCGCCTTTTGGGGCATTAGCTCAGCTGGGAGAGCGCATGGCTGGCAGCCATGAGGTCAGGGGTTCGATCCCCCTATGCTCCACCACAATTTCAGGGTCGGTTTTGCCGGCCCTTTTCGATTTTTTGGAGCGATTATGGCAACGAAAATAGCAGTTAGTGCGTGTTTGTTAGGGGTTGCGTGTCGCTACGATGGGCGCTCAAAGCCGTCTGCGGATGTGATTGAATATTTGCGCTCTCACAACTGTGAGGTAACGCCCATATGCCCTGAGGTTATGGGTGGGTTGTCGATTCCTCATCCTGCACATGAAATCAAGCGAGGCGAAGATGGAACAAGTTGCGTCGTTGATGAGCTTGGCACAGATCATACTGAAGAATTTATAGCAGGGGCGCACAAGGCGTGTTCTGTTGCGTGTGATGCGGCTTGTACCCACGCGATTCTTAAAGCCAAGAGTCCTTCGTGTGGTGTGGGGGAAATCTACGATGGCACCTTTTCGCGTACGCTGACTGCCGGGGATGGGGTTGCAGCGCGTATGCTGCGCGAAGCTGGCATTATGATTGCGACTGAAAACGATTTTCTGCAGCGCTTTGCTGATCTTGAGTGCTAATGCAGATGTGTTGAGTAAGCGGGTGGTGAAAAGGTTGTGGGATGCGTGAACAGGTGTGTTGCAGCCTAGTCTTCAACAGGGATAGATGGAAGCAACTCGCCCCTGAGATAGTCATCAGTGACTTGAAACGCTCGTCCCGAAGCACCAGTGACAACCTCGATCCCAGCATTGTTCATGGCGTGGATATCCTGTTCGGAAATAGTGCCACAGATGAGCACCTTCACGCCAATCTGACGCAAGAAGTTTGCCTGAGAACCGCAAAGGTGACCTTGGCTAGGAAGATTGCGTGAGTCGACCATTCTGCCATTTTCAATTTTGTAGTAATTGAAGTTGGTGCAGCATCTGAAGCGACTACATACATCCAAACCTTTACTTGCTACAGCAATCCTCATGACTTCCTCTACATGCAATGCTTTTCGAAGTGGAACGTGCGGATCTGAACGTGCAGAGCAGCAGCATAAATGATATGCATAGACACATTAATATTCCGCTTTAAAATACGATATAACTCAGCGATGGTGTGGTCTTTCATCTTTCGCCAAAGGGTGTAATAAAAGCTGCGATAGGAATATGGAGCTCCAACGGTTCTGACAAGGGAGTTTGATTTGTTTCAACTGGCAAACACAGCTGCCATGTTTGTGCACGACAGTGCTATCAGTTTTCTTTCTCTTTGCCGTGTTGCGTTCTTTGAAATGGGTGCCATCCTTGCAACTAACCGAAAATAAAAAATGGGATAAATTTTTACTTGCATCTTATGCGAGAATTTGCAATACTGAACGGGCTGCTTTTTGAAGTACAAAAGTCCCCATCGTCTAGAGGTTAGGACGCGGCCCTTTCAAGGCTGAAACACGGGTTCGATTCCCGTTGGGGGCACCAGCACTATTTGAGACCCTGATCGTAGGGTCTTTTTTTGGTCTGAGGAAGGCGCGTTGTGAATAAGCTACTTGCTCAGTTTATGAGATTCGGTTTGGTGGGCACTGTTGCGTTCGTGATTGACTACAGTCTCATGATTTTTTTGACCGAAGTCTTTTCGATCGATTACCTCATCAGTACAACGGTTTCCTTTGTTGCTTCGGTTATTTTTAATTATTTTGCATCAATGCGATTTGTCTTCACGCACAAAGAAGGCTTGAGTCGCAGACGAGAATTTATTGTCTTTGTCATTCTCTCGATCATAGGCTTGATCATTAATGATGTGTTCATGTGGATGATGGTTGAATATCACTACATCGACTACCGCCTTTCAAAGATTGTGGTTGCACTTATCGTGTCGGTATGGAATTTTGTGACACGTAAAATATTTCTTGACGCAAAAGACTGAAGGTGCGGTGAGGGCAGCACGTTCTTTTTGAAGAAGCTTTGTAACTCGCGGTCAATTTCGACGAATTATTAACACGCCAGATCGTATTGCCCATAATGGGGGATAATAAATAGGTTCGGTGCGAGCACTGTTTGAGGCATGAGGGAAGAGGAATGTTGTATGCATGTGTCCTTTAAATCCATTTGTCGCTTTGGTGATAGAGCATATATTTTTTCCGAAATAACTGACTACGATGAGCGTCTTCCTGTGGTGCTTTCTGCATCTACTGAATCAGGCGCTCTGATTCCATCAGATACGTTTCCGTATTGCGATATCGACGACACCTTTGCCTTGCGCGAGGTACTCTATGATGGGGCGCTTGCAAATGAAGCAATGAGTTTCTCTCCTTTACATACGAAAAACTCTGCAGGAGTGCGCTTTTTCGTTATTTGTTTGCCTTGGTTGGAGGTTAAGCGTTGGGATTTAGTCTTTCGTGCCATTGATTCATCGGGTACGGTGATTACGTCATGTCGTAAATCGCTCGATGTACGCTCTACGGCGCTTAAGGCGCTCGCATTTCAACGTACCCATCCTGATCTGAAGGTCAAAATTGGAGATCTTGATGGGCGCTTTGTGCATGATCGTATTCACGTCAGCTTTGTGCGGGCAGTCAAGATGAACGATAAGCTACGTGTTTCTGCGCTTGCTGAGATGCCCTACCATGATCAGAGCAATATAGAGTTTGATTTTCTAGATGCCCAAGGGCATTTGTGCCGGGTTGACTATGTCATCGTTGAAGACTCGGTTGCTCAGCCTGCAGAGTATGGTGCTCTTAGGCGACGCTACGTGGTTATCTCTTTCTATGTTGAGTCTGAGCATACGCACTTGTGTCTGTGCGCAACCGATACTCAGGCTGCTATTGCTCCCGGATTTGCCATGCTCGGTGCGAGTACGCTTGAGACTCTCGTTAAAAAGTTTAGTGACCAGACAACAAGTGCCTATGATGACTCAGACTATCATCGTTGGTTTAGCGAAATTCATCGGGCTGATGTGCCGGTGCTGTTGGAGCAGGTTGCAACACGTTTTCCTCAGGAGCCGTTGTTTAGTGTGGTATGTCTTTTGACCGATGACCCTGATCACCATATTTATGACTTCATGAATTCCCTCGCTCAGCAAAGTTATGGTCGCTGGGAACTGATTATGGTTGATATGCTGGGAAAGCAGGGCAGAGTTTCTGATCTCAAAGAACTTCTTGATGATGATCGTTTCTATATCATCGATGCGGATCCTACGCTTGGACTCGATGAAAATTTCAATTCGGGTATGAGTGCTGCTGAAGGGGATTTTTTAATTTTCACCAAGGTGCACAACATTCTTGCCCCCGATGCCTTGTTTGAGCTCGCGCGCACAATTAATGAATATCCTGATTGTGATGTAGCCTATACTGATGTGGATACCTGTGATGCTGATGGCAATCACTCGCAACCGCTCTTTAGACCGAATTTTTCTCCTGAATTGTTACGTTCGTACAACTATATACGCGATTTTGTGGCGATTAGGGATTCTCTATTTGATGAAATATCTCCCGTGTCGTTTGATGTGTTTAGCGTGGGAGGCTATGACTTAGCGTTGCGTGCCACCGAACAGGCGCGACGCGTTTGTCATATTCCTCGTGTTTTGTGTCATAGAAGGTTGGCAACGGTTGCCGAGCCCTATACCATGCTTTCTCGCCTTGAGCAGGAAGCAGGACGCAAAGCTATTGTTTCTCATTGCCAGCGCATCGGTATGCATGCTGAAGTGCTCAACGATGACGTGACGGGTCGGTATCGCGTGCGTCATGTGCTGGTCGAACATCCTCATGTAGTCATTATCGTGTCATACGAAGGTAATCCAACACTTCTTCGCACCTGTATTCGTTCTCTGTATGATCGTGCTTGTTATGACAATTATGAAGTAGTCATCATGGATGCTTCCTACCATGAAGATGAAGATCAAGCATGTATTGATTCCTTATTGGCGGAATTTGAAACGTTATCGGTCCTCACTTGGGATGAACCTATCAATCGGGCAAAGATGGCCAATTATGCCGCTCGACACACTGAAGGAGAGTTTTTGCTCTACATTAACGGTGATGCCTGTATTTGGACTGATGATGCTATTGAAGTGCTGCTTGGTTACTTCCAATCGCCTGATGTGGGAGTTGTAGGGCCAAAACAGCTATTTGTGGATGGCACGATTGAGCATGCCGGTATAATCGTGGGCGGGTCTCGTGTTGTTACACCTCTCTTTAGGTATTTACCCTCTGATTGGTATGGATATCTTGATCGTGTACAGGTAGCACAAAACGTTTCGGCGGTAACGGGCGAATGTATGATGATTCGTCGCAGTGCGTTTGACGCGGTCGGTGGATTTACCGAAAAGCTAGCCCTGTTCTATGCCGATGTAGATTTTTGTTTGAAAATACGCGATGAGGGGTTGCTTGCGGTTTACACTCCTTTCGTGGAGCTAAGCCATTTGAAAAGCGCTTCTCGTTTGCGTATTCACTCAAAAGAATTGCGTATAAAGCGTCGTCGTGAAATGGCGTATCTGCAAGCTGTTTGGGCGCGTGATTTTGTGGAAGGAGATGCTTTTTATAATCCCAACCTTGACCCGGATAGTTCATATTTCGCCCTCGATCATACGGAGCTGTAAGAAGTTACTTTATGAATGCAAGATTGGAAAGCATGAGCCATGGAGATGGAAAAGTCTATCTCCAGATGGTGCTCGACCGGTTACGTCCAAACTCAGAAGTTCTTCTTGATGCATATTTAAAGGATGGAAAGCGTATTCCTTCGCATCTATATTCCTTTATTCCTGTTGATTCAGGTTCCTCGGCAAATTATGTCGTGGTGTTGCCTCATTTTGATGTTCGTGAAGTTAATCTTCATTTTGCTGAATATTCTGACGATGGATCGTTGTTGAGTCGATGTCGCTTGAGCGTGGAAATCAACATGATGCGCTTGCGCACTCGCTTTAATACACTGGTGCATAACGAACTGATCAATCAAATGTTTGATATTGAGCGTGAGTACTGCGCCAATCGTATTACGGTCTTTTTTACTGATGCTATCGAAGACGACGACGAGATCATCGTGAAGATGTATGTGGATATGCCTCATATCAAAGAGGCTGATGTGGTGGTAGATTTCCTTGATCGCCGTGGGCAAGAAATCGATCTTTCGGTATATCCTTTGTTTGATGTCGTGGTACCATCCGAACAGTTTGGTGATTCCGAGCGGCTGCATGTGGGTTTCTCGGTTCGTGTACACGCAGACAATAAAGACTTTTGTGCAGTTGTGTATGATGCTTATGATCTTGTTCCGGGAGGGTTCGCTCAATTTTGTGACGAAACGTACGAATCCTTGCATGAGTCATTTTTGCAAACTATGACCGATGCTTCCCAAGATGAAGACTACGCTGTTTGGTATCGGCATCATTGTGAAACACTTGCGGGGCTGGCAAGCCAGCGAACAGCGCAGTTCGCTCATCAGCCTCTTATCAGCCTTGCTCTACCCCTCTTCGCTGAAGATACATGTTACTTGGCAGCAATGTTGGCGTCCTTATCACAGCAGTCCTACACTAATTTTGAGCTGGTAGTGGTGGATTGCGGTGTTTCTCAAGAATTGTTTGAACATTCGTTTCGCAATTGGATAGGGGATAGTCGTTTCCTTCATATTGAGGGATCGGCTGATCTGAGTGAGGCTTCAGCACGTTTAACGGGACTTTTGCAATCAAGTGGTGAGGTTTGTGCGGTTCTCGATCCGCGTATTATTTTGGCTCCAGAAGCATTATTTGAATACGTGCGCACACTCAACCAGATTGAATCTGAACAAGACAGTGAAGTGCAGAACAATGAACGCGCGCTTGTGTGTGATGTGGCCTATTCTAACCATGATTTCTTTGATCGAAAAATTGGATTTCATGATCCTCAGATAAAACCGGTCTATTCACCTGATTTGCTGTACTCGTACTCTTACATGGGTCCT
Source organism: uncultured Cryptobacterium sp. (assembly GCA_964456695.1). Lineage (GTDB taxonomy): Bacteria > Actinomycetota > Coriobacteriia > Coriobacteriales > Eggerthellaceae > Anaerotardibacter. The sequence continues at coordinate 118,364 of CAYWAO010000001.1, forward strand.
CTGGTGTTTATCAGTCGTGAAATGATCAATACCATTTCACGAGAAGAAGGCTTTTCAACAGATGCGTTTGATTACGATTTGGCACTTAAAGCTACCGCTAAAGCTCATAGGGTAGAGCGGATTGACAAAGTGCTCTACCACGTTCAAGACGCTGCGTGCATTTCCGCTGAGGCAGAAACTGTCGCGGCGCGTCGTGAAGAAGAGGCATTTCGTTTGGGCAGAAAGGCACTTGGGTTGCATCTCAAACGTCAGCGCGTCGATGCAGTTGTGTGGGCTGAGCTTTCTGATCGTGTATATAGGGTTCAGTATCGTTTGCCGGAGCTGCGTCCTAGTTTGTCAATCATTATTAGCATCAAAGATGAAGTAGAGCTTCTTGATGCCTGCTTGTCTTCTTTGGTAGAGCACGACACGCTTGATCGCTGCGAAATTGTTATTGTTGATAATGGCAGCAGGGAAGAGTTTACCAAAGACTATTTAAGGGATTTAGACACCAAGCTTCCTCATGTGCGTATTCTCACGTATCACAGACCTTATGGCCCTGCTGAAGTTGCTAGCATTGCAGCAAGAACTTGCACATCGGACTTTCTGTTATTTCTCGATAATGGTACCGAGCTTGTTACTGATGGAGGAATTTCAACTCTGTTGGCCCACTGTATGCGTCGTGATTGCGGGGTGGTGGGAGCTAAGCTGCTCTATCCAGATGATACAATCCAGCATGCAGGCATGATGGTGGGTGCCTATGGCTCATCGGCTCCGTTGGGAGTCAATATGGCACGTAGTGCGACAGGGTATGCCAAACGATTTTTATGTGCGAGCAACCTGTCGGCAGTGTCGTCTGCTGCGATGATGGTCAAGCGGTCTGTATTTGTCAAAATCGGTGGGTTCGATGAGCGTTTCAAGCTTACCTGTCACGATGCTGATTTTTGCTTGCGTGTTAACAAGGAAGGATATCGCGTCGTGTTTCGCGGCGATATTGAGTTTTATCATCAAGGCGATGCTGCGGGTGGGTCTATCTTTACTACATCTGAGATGTTGCGAGCAGAGCGCGAACAGTCGTTTTTTCGCTACCGCTGGGCGCGTCTCTTTCTTAAAGGAGACCCGTACTTCAGCTCGTGTTTCGACAGTGATTCCCCGTATTTTCGCCTGAAATAGTCTTTGTGTGTCCATCCCTTGAGTGAATAATTTTCATACGCTATAGTGGGAAAGCTGTGTATTTACTTGCCCAAGAGGAACGCAACTATGATTCAGATCGAGAATCTTAATAAAACATATCAGGGAAAGAATGAAGAAGCTCATGCGGCTCTGCACGATATCAATCTTGTTATAGAAGATAAGTCTATTTTTGGCGTTATTGGTCAGTCGGGTGCAGGAAAATCCACTCTTGTGCGTTGTATCAATTTGCTTGAGCGTCCCACCTCGGGTACGATCAAAATTGATGGACGCGATATCACTAAGCTTTCCGGTAAAGAGCTTTTAGATTTCCGCAGTTCGGTGGGCATGATCTTCCAAAATTTTAGTTTGTTCCAACAGCGCACGGTCTTGCGTAACGTGATGTTTCCTCTCGAGTTGCGTCATGCCAATAAGGCAGCAGCAGAAGAGCGTGCGCGGTATTTGTTGCGTATGGTTGGTCTCGAGGAAAAATGCGATAAATATCCCAGCCAGCTCTCCGGTGGACAGCAACAACGCGTAGCGATTGCACGTGCGCTTGCGAATGAGCCTTCTATTATGCTGTGCGATGAGGCAACCAGTGCACTTGACACAATGACAACGCATTCTATCCTCGAGCTTCTTAAACGCATTAATGAGGAGCTTGGAGTCACGCTTATTATCATCACCCATTCGCTTACGGTAGCTGAGCTTATCTGCGACAACATTGTTGTTATTGACAATGGATATATTGTCGAACAGGGCAAGACACAGGATGTTTTTGCTCATCCAAAAAGCGATGTAGCCAAAAAGCTCCTTGAGAAGAGGCTGTAATGGAATACCTTCAGACATTTTTAGCACAGTATGGAGAACTGCTAGCTCAAGGCACCTGGGAAACTATCGTTATGAGTTTGGTTTCGACGTTTTTTGCCTATCTTATTGGCATTCCTCTGGGGGTCTTTACGATACTGACCGAACCGGAAAAGGGACTGCTTCCGCATCGGGTGGTGCATGCTGTGCTGGGTTGGATTCTAAATATTGGTCGTTCCATTCCTTTCATCATCCTTTTGGTGGCTATTATTCCGTTTACGCGTTTGATTGTAGGAACGTCTCTTGGTGTACCAGGAGCGATCGTTCCTTTGGTGGTATCTGCGGCACCGTTTGTAGGGCGCATGGTAGAGCAAAGCTTGGCCGAAGTTGATGCCGGTCTTATCGAGGCAGCTCAGAGTTTTGGTGCGTCGGTGTGGCAGATCGTTGTGAAGGTATATCTTTGGGAAAGCTTACCTTCGTTGGTCCGCGGTTTCTCCATCGTGTTGATTACGCTGTTGGGCTATTCTGCTATGGCTGGTACGGTAGGTGCTGGCGGATTGGGTGACATTGCGATCCGTTATGGTTACCAGCGCTATATGGCAGACATGATGGTTGCGACCATCGTCATTTTGGTGATTATGGTACAGGTCATTCAGAGCTCATGCGATGTCGTTGCACGAAGGGTGGACAAGAGAAAATAAGTTCTAATCATGTGAAACAGTGCCGAAACATCTTCCTCGCTATAATGAAAGCGTATGTGGTAAGAACTGTGGGGAGGAAGGCGCATGGCAAGCACTCCTGATCAAGATTTTGTCCTTAAAACAATAAAAAGTCGTGATGTTCACTTTGTGCGGTTTTGGTTTTGTGACGTTCTTGGGTACATGAAATCATTTGCCGTCATTCCTAGCGAGCTAGAAAATGCATTTGAAGAAGGTATGGGGTTTGACGCAAGCTGTGTGCGCGGATTTTCGCAGGCAAGCGAATCTGACATGTTGGCTTATCCTGAAGCATCAACATTCCAGATTTTACCGTGGCGTCCCGAGCGCAATGCGGTGGCTCGTATGTTTTGCTCTATTAAGACTCCTGAAGGAGAATCGTTTGACGGCGATTCTCGCTATGTGCTTAAAAGACAAGTTTCAAAAGCTGCTGAGTTGGGCTATACCTTCAATGTGGGTCCCGAGCTTGAATACTTTTACTTTAAGGATTCTGCGGGTACCGAAGTGCTTGATCATGGCGGGTATTTTGATCTGACTTCCCTTGATATGGCAAGCGATTTGCGCCGTGACACTATTCTGACACTCGAAAAAATGGGTATTCCCGTGGAATATTCTCATCATGAAAACGGTCCTTCACAGCAAGAAATCGATTTGCGTTTTGCTGATGCGCTGACGATGGCCGATAATGTCATGACTTACAAGCTTGTGGTAAAAGAGATTGCCACGAAATATGGGGTGTATGCTTCATTCATGCCTAAGCCTCTTGCTGACAAGCCGGGTTCGGGTATGCATATTCACCAGAGCCTCTTTGATGCTGAAGGCAATAATGCTTTCTTTGATAAGTCCGATCCCGATGGTTTTAATCTCTCTCAAGTTGCAAAGCACTACATTGCCGGTTTGCTGAAATATGCGCCTGAGTATTGCTTGCTGACAAATCCTTCGGTCAATTCATACAAACGCCTGGTTCCGGGCGGGGAAGCTCCTGTTCACATTACATGGGCGCGCAACAATCGTTGTGCGTTGGTACGTATTCCGGGATATAAGCCCCACAAGGAAGAAGCGTGCCGCGTTGAGCTTCGCTCTCCCGACCCTTCGGCAAATCCCTACTTGGCATTTTCTGCTGTTTTAGCAGCAGGTCTCAAAGGCATTGAGGATGAGTTGCCCCTCCAAAGCTCCATCGAAGATCGTGATTGGTCTCATCTGTCTCGACACGAATTGCGACAGCGTGGTATCGAGACGCTGCCCGATACGCTCGGTGAAGCAGTCGAGCGTTTCGCTGAATCCGAGCTCATGAAAGAAGTGGTGGGAGATCACATTCATTCATTTCTTGTTGATACCAAGCGCAAGGAGTGGGATGACTTCCTGAAGCATGTTTCAAGCTGGGAGCTCGAACGTTATCTTGGCGTGCTGTAGCAGAGGGGTGAGAAAGGATGCAACAAAGAAAAAGGGTCGTTTTCGTTGCGGATAGCCTTGATAATGCTCATAAGTTTCAAGCGGTTTTGTCGGGGTTGGATGTAGACGTTACAGCTGGCTCATCTCTTCAGCTCAAAAAGCTTTTACGTGATAACTCTTCGTTCGATCTCATTATCTATGAGCTTCCTGTTGGGAGCGCACAAGCACTTGATGAGATTGAAAAAGCATTGAGCGACGAAGGCAGTGTCTCTCTGCTTGTTATCGCTAAAGAAGATATGCTTCAGGATGTAAGCCTGCCCGTACAAGTAAAAAGCGACTTTGTTGTTCATGGAGCAAGTGCGGATGAGTGCTCGTTACGTATTCGTCAGCTGTTGTGGCCTGGTAATGAAGGTTCAAGCAATGATGTCATTACCGTTGAGAGTATGACCCTTAATTTGGCTACCTATCAGGTTTCAGTTAATGGCGAGCCGGTAGATTTTACGTATTTGGAGTATGCTCTTCTCGCGTTTTTGGTAACCCATCCGGGACGTACCTATTCGCGTGATGTGCTCTTGCGTCGTGTTTGGGGTTTTGATTACTTTGGGGGTTCGCGAACTGTCGATGTGCATGTTCGTCGCGTTCGTGCAAAGCTTGGACCTGAGTTGGCGCAGTATCTTGAAACGGTGCGTGGTGTAGGGTATCTCTGGAATTCATAGGATCCGCATATAATCTTACTTGGAATGCAACACGAGTATAATGAGATGCGTTTCAGTTGAGAGGATCCTTACATGTCTAAAACCGTTGCCGTTATTGACGGAAATTCTTTGATGCATAGAGCCTATCATGCCGTGCCGCCTACAATGAATGCTCCCGATGGAACTCCCACCAACGCGGCATTTGGTTTTATTTCTATGCTGGTGAAATTTATTGAAACTGCACGTCCCGATGCCATTATTTGTGCGTTTGATAGAGGGTGTCCGGAATTTCGTATTGAGGCTCTCAAACAATATAAGGCTCAGCGTCCTCCCATGGATGAAGAGTTGCGAGTTCAATTTCCTGTTATCGAAAAGCTTCTCACTGCCATGGGTATTCCTGTTGTTGCGCATGAAGGCTGGGAGGGTGATGACATTCTTGGTACCATCGCTGCTCAGGACGAAAAGCTGGGGTATCGTAGCCTACTGGTGACAGGAGATAAAGATGCCTATCAGTTGGTGAGTGATTTAACTCAGGTGGTCACTACCAAACGCGGTATCAGTGATGTGGTGATATACGATCCTGAAGAGGTTGAAAAGCGATACGGAGTGACCCCTGACCAGTTCACGGATTTTTTGGGCCTTAAAGGTGATAGCTCCGACAATATTCCCGGGGTTCCTGGTATCGGAGATAAGAGAGCAGCTGCTATGCTCCAGGCGTACGGCAATCTTGAGGGTATCTATGACAACCTAGATAAATTTAAAGGCAAGCAGCTCGAAACGCTAATCGAGCACAAGGATGATGCCTTTTTGTCGCGTCAGGTGGCAACGATTGTTCGCAATGCGGACATAGACATCGATCCGTCTACTGTGTCGTTTCCGAGCTTTGATGTTGATGACGTGGTGAAGGCGTTTACGGAAGTGCGCTTTATGGCACATCTCAATAAAGTTTTGGGTCTTGTAGATCAAAGTGCATCGTCTTCATCTGCTCAGTTTACAAGCTCGTGTACAGTGCTCGAAGGACAAGATGCCCAGGATGCGCTTGAGCGCGTTTTAGCTTCGTCTCCTGAGCGCCCTCTTGCTGTGGCTTGGAGAGAAGACGCTCAGGCCACTCTGTTTGATGCTGGTATTACGATTGCGGTAAAACTCGACGATGACGTGGCATTGTTTTCAGAACAAAAAGCGCTCAATGTTCTAGCTCGTCTAATCAAAGATAGTTTTATTGCAGCTTTTGATGTTAAGTCGCTTGTCGAATGTGTTTTTCCCTGCGACACCGCACAGTCAGCCCTGGTGGACGTGTACGATGTGCTCTCAATGCGGATATTCGATGTTGCTTTAGCAGGTTATGTGCTTGACTCAAATGAAGGCTCGTCTTCGGTGGGTACCTTGTTGGAGCGCTATAGGGCTGCCGTTATGCCTGAGGCAAAAACAGTAGAAGAAACACTTATGCTTGAGGTGTGCGCTCTTGATGCGCTGTTTGATCCACTGTGTAAGGCTCTTGAGGAACGCAACGTGCGCACGGTGTATGAGCAGATAGACTTGCCTCTGGTAGGCGTGCTTGCGTGCATGGAGCGCGTGGGTGCGGCTCTTGACTTTGATCATCTGCATACCCTTGCCGAAGATGCTCAGCTTGAAATACAGCGCTTGCAGGAGGGGATTTATAAAGAAGCGGGACGGGAATTCAATATTGATTCTCCCAAACAGCTTTCGGAAATTTTGTTTGACGAAATCGGATTAACTCCCACAAAGAAGACGCAGCGAGGATATTCCACCGATGCAAAGGTGCTCAGAGAGCTTTCTTCTGAGCATCCTCTGCCCGAACTGGTGCTGGAGTATCGTGAATACGCAAAGATTAAGTCGACCTATATTGATGCGCTACCACGCATGGTGGCACAAGATGGGCGCGTCCACACTTCGTTTAACGAAATGGTCACTACGACCGGGCGCCTGTCTTCGTCTGATCCTAATTTGCAAAATATTCCCGTACGCACCGATTTCGGGCGTCGTATTCGTACCTGCTTTGTGCCCCTACATGAGGGAGATGTCTTTCTGTCGGCGGATTATTCACAGATTGAGTTACGTCTTTTGGCATATCTGTCAGGCGATGAGCATCTAATCGATGCATTTTGTTCTGGAGAAGATTTCCATGCGCGCACTGCTTCGCGTGTGTTTGGTGTGTCGCTTGATGAGGTTACGCCGCAATTGCGTGGGCGTGCTAAGGCGATCAATTTTGGTATCGTCTATGGTCAGCAAGCCTATGGCTTGTCGCAGTCCCTCAACATTTCGTTCCGTGAAGCAAAAGAAATGATTGACCGATATTTTGAAGCCTATCCCGGAGTACGTCGCTATCTTGATGACATCGTGGCGCAAGCGTATAAGGACGGTTATGCGGTTACTTTGTTTGGGCGCAGGCGCTATATTCCTGAGCTGAAGTCAAAAAATGCAGCACAGCGCGGTTTTGGTGAGCGAACTGCTATGAATCATCCTATGCAGGGTAGTGCTGCAGATATTATTAAAAAAGCCATGCGTCAGATTATGGATGTGCTTGTTGAACGAAAGTATCAAAGTAGATTACTTTTGCAGGTCCACGACGAACTTGATTTCTCGGTGCCTGAAAATGAGGTTGAAGATGTCTCAGCTCTTGTCAAAGAGGTTATGGAATCAGTGGTGAGCTTACCGATACCGTTGGTGGCTGACGTGGGTAGTGGTGCTAATTGGGCTGAAGCTCATTAGCCGGTGAGCAGGCGGATATGTAGAGAACGTACAGGTTTTATTTTAGGCAGAAATCATGCTAAAATAATTGGTCGGCTCTCGAAGACAAATCTCGCAAGGTACAGCGTGTGACTTTGTGAAAAAATGGAGGTTATGCGTTGACACTGTTTGTGCGGGCTGATAAGATATCGGCTTGCGTTTTGGCATTTTTATAGGAGATCAATACATGTACGCTATTATCAAGACGGGCGGTAAGCAGTACAAAGTTGCCGCTGGCGATTATTTGAATGTAGAAAAGCTTGATGCTGAAGTTGGGAGCACAGTAGCTCTGGACGCCATTGCAGTAGTAGATGGCAAGAATGTCATTGCTGATCCTGCAGAGGCTGCTAAAACCAAGGTAGAGGCTAAGGTTGTTGAGCAGTTTAAGGGCGAAAAGCAGCTTGTTTTCAAGTTCAAGAAGCGCAAGAACTACAAGAAAATGCGTGGGCATCGTCAGAATTTGACCCGCATTCAGATTTGCACGGTCGGTTCCGAACAAGCGTAGGCAAAGGAGGGAATATACATGGCACACAAAAAAGGTCAAGGTTCCATCCGCAACGGTCGTGATTCAAAGTCCAAGCGTCTTGGATGCAAGCGCTTTGCCGGTGAGACCGTCGGTGCGGGCAATATTTTGGTACGTCAGCGCGGTACTCATTTTCATCCTGGTGAAAATGTAGGTCGCGGCAAGGATGATACGCTGTTTGCTTTGTGCGATGGTACTGTAGTGTACACCAAGGGCGTACGTCGCAAAGTACATGTTCGTCCTTTAGCGTAGTTTACCTGTTTACTTCTTTAAATTAGCAAAGCCCTCTGCATTGCAGGGGGCTTTTCGTTTAAAATCGGACATACCATGTTTACTGATAAAGTTCGCATATTTGTTAAAGCTGGTGATGGCGGCGCCGGATGCATGTCATTTCGTCGAGAGGCTCATGTGCCTAAAGGCGGTCCTGATGGGGGCGATGGTGGCAAAGGCGGCGACGTGATTGTGCGGGCAGATATGCGCGTATCGTCTTTGATAGACTACCGTTTTCAGCACCACTTTAAAGCTACGCGCGGCACCCATGGAAAAGGTTCCAAGATGAATGGAGCTAATGGAGAAGATCTTATTCTGAAAGTTCCTGTGGGAACGGTGGTGCGCGAATATAACGAACAAACTAAAGAAACGGGCGATATCATCGCTGATCTGACCCACGACGGCGAGCAGATTATTGTTGCTCGTGGTGGTGTTGGCGGGCGTGGTAATACCCATTTTGTCACGCCAACACGTCGTGCGCCTGCTTTTGCCGAATTGGGTGTTCCAGCTGAAGAGTGTTGGATCGAACTTGAAATGAAGCTTATGGCTGATGCTGCTTTAGTGGGTGTTCCTTCGGCAGGCAAGTCTTCGTTGATTTCTCGTATCTCTAAGGCAAAACCAAAAATTGGTGATTATCCCTTTACTACTCTGGTTCCTAACCTTGGGGTGGTAAAGATCGATGACTATAACTATGTTGTTGCCGATGTTCCGGGTTTGATAGAAGGAGCTCATGAGGGTAAGGGTTTGGGCCATGAATTCTTGCGTCATATTGAGCGCAGTGCCTTGATCCTTCATGTGGTTGATCTGACCGGTGGTTACGAGGGGCGTGATCCGGTTGAGGATTATCGCATTATCAACAAGGAACTCAAACTTTATGCTCCTGAATTGTCTGAGCGTCCTTGTATTGTGGTGGCGAATAAAATTGATGCTCCGGGCGCTGAAGAGGCAGCACGGCGCCTTGCTGAAGAAGTGAAACAGGATTCTCTTGAGCGGGCGGGAGGAAACGAATTTATTGAAAGCCCGCTTTCTCCGACACTATTCTGTACCAGTGCTGTTACTGGTCAGGGAATTGAAAATTTAATGCGTGCAGTTGGTTCTCGTGTTGCTCAGCTGCGTGAAGAGGCGCGCCAAGCTCAAGAAGGGCAAGAGCATTTTGATCAGATTTGGCAGCATCGTCGAGATGAGAAAGATAAATGCTTTGAGATTACCCAAGTGGCCGATGGCGTATTTCGTGTAACCGGCAAGCAGGTTGAGCGGATGGTTATCCAGACCGATTGGGACAACGATGAGGCGGTGACCTTCTTGCAGCATCGTTTTAAACGTATAAAACTCGATGATGCTCTTGAAGAAGCCGGCGCTCGTGATGGTGACGAGATTCAAATTCTTGGGTATGAATTTGAATATGAATCGGCGCGTATGCGTGAAGACGATATATACAGCGGATTGGATTTGTAGGAATGCGCAACGGTAAACGCGTCATAGTAGTCAAAATTGGTTCTTCTACCTTGGTAAACAGTCAGGGACACCTTAATCGCAGCTATTTTGACGGGCTTGCCAAACAGATTGATGCACTGCGCAAGGCGGGGTGGAGCCCGATGATTGTGTCGAGTGGATCGATTGCGTGTGGGCTTGAATCATTGGGTATCCATGAACGTCCAACCGATATGCCCTCGCTTCAGGCGGCGGCTTCTGTCGGGCAAAATGCATTGATGGGTACCTACGCTGAAGCCTTTGGTGCCTATGATATTTTGACTTCAGTAGTACTTATTACGCGCCATACTACCGCACAGCGTAGTTCGTATCTGCATGCGCGTGATACTCTGGAGCGTCTTTTAGATTTTGATGTAGTTCCTATCATCAACGAAAATGATACGGTTTCGGTTGAGCAGATACGCTTTGGTGACAATGATACGCTTGCTGCGCTGGTGTCTTGCTTGATCAATGCGGATCTTTGCGTGATTTTTTCTGATATTGACGGGCTCTATACTGAAAATCCCTTTAAGAATAGCAAAGCCCAGCTTATTTCTGAGGTGACAAAGATCACTCCAGAGCTGATGGCTTCAGCGGGGGGCGCTGGCTCAAAGGTAGGCAGTGGCGGGATGATAACAAAAATTCAGGCAGCACGCGTGTTGATGATTGCTGGCATTACTTTGGTGGTTTGTCATGGCAAAGAACCCGATGCCCTGTGTCGTTTGGTGAGTGGCGAGTCTCTTGGTACCCGCTTTGTTGCAAAAGAAGTTCCTCACGATATTACGTCGCGAAAGCTCTGGATTGCGCTTGGCGACTCTGCAAAGGGTGCGCTTAAAGTAGATGAGGGCGCTAAGTGTGCCTTAGTAAAACGAGGATCATCACTTCTTCCGGTAGGAATAGTGGCGGTTGAGGGCTCGTTTTCTTATGGTGATATTGTTGATATCAAAGATCAGCAGGGCCATCTTTTTGCACGAGGACGGGCGGGAGCTCCTTCCTCTGAGATGAGTCTTGCGCGAGGACGAACTAAAGGCGAATTGCAGGGAAATGAACTGTTGGAGTATCTGAATTCGCGACCGGCAGTTCATCGAGATGAATTGGTGGTGTTTGAATGAGTGAGGCAAAACAGGCAGCATTGCAAGCGCGCCAGGCAGCGCACGCGTTAGCTCAGGCATCTAATGAGGTCAGAAATGAGGCATTGTTTGCTATGGCGCAGAGTCTGCGCGATAGCACCGTTTTGATTCTTGAAGCTAATAAGCAAGACTACGCTGCTGCGAAACAGAACAATACGTCTGAGTCGCTTCTCGATCGTTTGATGCTCGATGAGGGGCGCATCTATGATATGGCAGCTGCGCTAGAGGATTTGGCGCAGCTTGATGATCCTACGGGTTGTGTGCTCGAAGAGCGCACCCTGTATAATGGCCTGAATCTCCAAAGGGTGAGTGTTCCTTTGGGTGTTGTGGCTATGGTGTATGAGGCGCGTCCCAATGTGACAGCTGACGCTGCAGGTATTTGCATCAAGTCAGGAAACGCCGCAGTGTTGCGCGGTGGTTCTATGGCGGTGCATTCGAACAACGCTATAGCATCTGTGTTGCGCGAGGCTATTCAAAGCGCGGGCTTGCCTGCTGATTGCGTTGTGGCTATCAAGTCTACTGATCGAACAGAAACAGATGAGCTCCTTTCGCTTCACGGCATTGTTGATGTGTTAATTCCTCGCGGTGGTGCGGGTCTTATTCAGCATTGTGTGGCTCACTCGAAAGTTCCTGTGATTGAAACAGGCACGGGCAATTGTCATGTGTATGTTCATGAGTCAGCCGATGTGGCGACGGCGCATGCCATTGTTATGAATGCCAAGACGCAGCGTCCTGGTGTGTGCAATGCCGAAGAATCTCTTTTAGTTGATGCCGCCATCGCTAAGCATTTCTTGCCTGCTCTGATTGCTGATTTAGTGCAGGCGGGTGTGGTAATTCATGGGGATGAGTCAACCTATGACCTGATGCGTCGTGCGTGCAAACAGTATCCTGATCTGCCTCTTTTAGAACACTTCATCAAGGCAACGTCTGATGACTGGGGCCGTGAATATCTCGGTCTTGAAATAAGCATTAAGGTTCTCGAGGGTGGCGTTCAAGAAGCTATCGAGCACATCAATCACTACGGAACGGGTCATTCAGAAGCTATTGTGTGCACTGATGAAGCCGTAGCTCAGCGCTTTCAGCGGTTAGTTGATGCGGCGGTCGTGTATGTCAATGCTTCGACGCGTTTTACCGACGGAGCGGAATTTGGACTAGGCGCTGAAATAGGCATTTCAACGCAAAAGCTGCACGTACGTGGACCTTTTGCTCTTGAGGCGCTTACGAGCAGCAAGTACCTTATTCAAGGAACTGGCCAGGTGAGATCGTAAGTTATGAGCGCAAGAGGCGCAACGGAGCTGGAAAGCAATACAACAGCTGGTACTGACGTGGTAATTTCTGCGCGCTTTGATTCTTTGGGACGTGATGGATCTCAGTGTCGGTTGGGTATTATGGGCGGTACGTTTGACCCCATCCATAACGGGCATCTTGCCTGTGCAGAGCAGGTGCGCGAAGATTTTGGTCTTGATGTGGTTATTTTTATTCCCACAGCTCAGCCGGTCTTTAAGCGGGGCAAGCGCATTGCGCCTGCCCAGGATCGCCTTGCCATGTGTCAGGTGGCAATTGCTGACAACCCGTATTTTGACGTGAGTGCTCTCGAAATTGTTCGTGGCGGAGATACCTACACCATTGATACGCTCAGAGTGATGCGTGACCACTATCCTGACAATGTTGAATTGTTTTTCATTGCGGGCGCAGATGCTATTACGAGTATTTCCGAGTGGAAGGATTCTTCTCAGATGGGTGCTCTTGCACGTTTTATTGGTGTTGATCGCCCAGGATACGAATTAAGCGATGATAAACGACGCGTCATTATTGAGAGCATGCCCGAATTGGATATCTCGTTTTTGACCATAAAGGCGCTGGCGCTTTCGTCAAGTGAGCTGCGAATTCGTTTGGAAGCGGGGCGTTCGATTCGTTATCTTGCTCCGCAGATAGTTGTCGATTACATTGCTGAACACGAGCTCTATAGCCGCGAGGAGGTTGTTTGTGGCTAAAAATAATGAGAACAAAAGCAATAAGAAGCAAACTATGAGCGTAGAGCCTACATTAGAGGAGCTTTCAGAATTTGCGTATCTTCCTACTGAGATAACCGGTCTTGATGAGCATAAACCGTTTGGATCAAATTCGTATAAGTATATGAAAGGGTTGTTGATGCAGCGGGTTAGTCCCGCACGTTACGTCCATAGTCTTTCGGTGGCTAAAACAGCACGAAAAATTGCTCGTGCCTACGATTATGACCCTCATATTGCACGTATGGCAGGCTTGCTTCACGACTGGGATAAGGCGCTCATGCCTAATCGCTTGGCGGACAGAGTTGCGCACTACCATATCGATGTTGATCCTGATGTGGTGGACTCCATGCCGTGGGTCTTGCATGGCATGACCGCTGCTGCTGTACTTGCCGAAGAAGCACCTCAGTTAGGAAACGAGGTGTTTTCGGCAATTGCGCGTCACACCGTAGGAGCTATCGACATGCAGCCTTTGGATATGATCATTTTTGTTGCAGATAAGATTGAGCCAACTCATGATGTGCCGGCCTATAAACGTCTCTATAAACAGATTGGAGATCTGAGTCTTAAAGATTTGTTTTACGAGGTGCTCAAGGAAGGGATGGCCTATTTGGTACGTTTCGATAAGCCGATTATGCAGCAGTCGGCTGTGGTGTGGAATTCGTATTGTCAGACGCATACGACAAAGGAGAAAAAATAGTGGGAGAAGAGAAGAAGTCTTCACGCGAATGTGCTCTTATTGCCGCTCGCGCTGCGGATGAACGCAAGGCGTTCGACATCATGGTTATCAAGGTGGGTGATTTGATTGATGCCGCCGATTACTTTGTTTTAGCCACGGGGGCTAATACTCCGCAAGTTGAGGCTATTTTAGAAGCGGTTGAGGACGCACTTCGTATCGAGGCGGGAATTAAACCGATATTTCGCGAGGAAACAAGAGATCATTCGTGGGAAATTCTTGACTACGGCATGTTTGTTGTGGACGTTTTCCAGCCTGAGGCACGCGAATACTATCGTCTTGAAACGCTGTGGAATGAAGCTCCCATCATTGATTTGGCTGAAGCAGGAATTGAGTATCCGGAATATTCTGAGCGTATCGAAAAGCTGATTGGACACGTCAAAGCAACACGCGAAAACTAGCCGACATACCAACTCTGTCATGAAAGAGACTTGGTAAGGCTTCGTGTGCGCATATCGATACAGCACACGTATGATAACGTGTGTGCAGACGTGAGTTGCTTTGCATCGCTGGACAAACTGGAGAGCTCGCTTTTTGATGACGTTATGGCGTGATGTTTGCTGGTGCGTTAGGTGCGTTGCAGGATGCTGACCGTTTCTATGTGGTAGGTCTGCGGGAATAGGTCAACTGGGGTTGCTTCAACAAGTTCATATCCCACCTCACTAAGGCGTGCGATATCGCGTGCCCAGGTGGCAGGGTCGCAGCTTACGTAAGCAATTCGTTGAGCTTTTGATGCGGCAATGCTTTTGATGATATTCTTTGCAAGGCCTGCACGGGGAGGATCCACGACGATCGCATCAAGGCGTTCTAAACCAGGTAATTCTCGTGCGCTATCTCCTCCGATCACCTCAATGTTGAGGGCTAAGCCTTCTATGTTGCGTCGCAGGTCGCGCACTGATGAGCTTGCTGATTCGACAGCATAGACATGAGCTCCTTTTTGGGCAAGCGGAAGAGTAAATGTGCCTGCTCCGCAATACAGATCGGCGACGTCTGAATCTTCGGATATGCCTAAACCTTTGATTACGAGCTCGATCATGGTTTCGGCTTGTGCAGTGTTGACTTGGAAAAAACTTGGTGCGCTGATGCGATACGAATTACCGCACAGTTGCTCTTGCCAGCAACCCTTGCCGTACAGAACCTCCACTCGTTTTACTTTTCGTGTACGCCCTGGATCAGCAATAACGCGAACAATACTGCTGCATTTAAAATTCTGTCTGAGGGTATCAACTATGATCTTGCGTGGAAAGGGCGAAGGGGGTGTCCACAGAGCAACCTCTGTGTCGTTGGTTCGTACGCTGTGACGAAGACCTATACGATAGATTCCTAAATCACTGTCACCTTCCACATATCCTAAGGCACCCCGCAGAGCTTTGGGTGCTTGCTCAATGCCTGGCGCGCCTACCATACATTGTTTTTCGATAGAAACAAGGTTGCCCTCTCGTTGGTGAAATCCGAGGGTGAGTTTGTGGTTTGCGTCGTGTTCGCAGGCCAGCTCGAGTTTGTTGCGATATTTTAGTGTCCGCTTTGAGGGGCGACATTCTCCTACGAGGTGTTCTGCACGTTCGGGATCAACTTTTGCGATGCGCTGAAGTTGACTGACAACATTGGCTCGTTTTGCGCGGATTTGTGCTTCATAGGATATATGCATCCAGGGACACCCTCCACAGGTGAGTGCATGAGGACAGGCGGGCTGTACGCGATCGGCGCTTGGCTGAATGATCTTGTCTATAACTCCTTGGGAAAATGAGGCGTTCTGGCGCGTGGGATGAACATTTACCACATCGCCAGGAACAGAGCCCGGCACAAATATCACCTTGCCCTGATCATCGCGTCCTATGCCTGAATCGCCGTAGGCTAAGGAATCTATTGTTATGCGCATGAAATGTGCCATCCTTTGATTTTCATGCCGAAATGGTCAACTCGTTTGATCATAGCGTATAATGTGAAGAATTAGGGGCCCTCTTAGCTCAGGGGATAGAGCGTCTGCCTCCGGAGCAGAAAGTCGCAGGTTCGAATCCTGTAGAGGGCACCATTTTAACTGAATATTTTAGTAGCGGTAAGGGGAGGCTATGGCTTTATATACACCCGAATATGAACCAAACGGAAATGAAATCGCAGTAATTAAAACATCAAAGGGTGATATTCGAGTTGAGCTCGCAGGCAATGACGCACCTATTCATGTAGGTAACTTTGTTGAATTGGCCCAAAAAGGGTTTTATGACAACTTGAAATTTCATCGTTATGTTCCGGGATTTGTTATCCAAGGCGGATGTCCTAATACGCGCGCGCTTGACTCTGAACAGGTTAAAGCTGCCGAAGGTAATCCTTTTGCAGGCCTTGGTACGGGAGGTCCTGGATACACTATCAAAGAAGAGTACACCACGAATCCCAATAACAAACACCTTGATGGAGCTTTGGCAATGGCGCGCTCTCAGGATCCTAATTCTGCTGGTTCTCAGTTTTATTTGTGCTTGGGTTCTCAACCATTTTTAGATTCGGGATACACTGTATTCGGTCAGACGGTAGAAGGATTTGATGTAATCGGACAACTTCGCGTTGGTGACGTCATTGAGACAATTATTATTGAGAACGCTCAATGATCATGACAGTTGCGCATGCAATGATGTATAGACCTCTTTTGATAGTTTGACTACAGATGTACAATTAGGGCGGACAATTTGTCCTTTAGTGATGTGTATCAGGTTTTGGTACTGTGATACCAGATCTGTGCGAGAGGAAACGAACCATATATGAACAACGAGATTTTCCAGCAGGCTCGTAACGCTTATCTGGCTAAAAGCTATGACGTGGCTCTTGCCCAATTCACCAAGTGCCTGCAGGACACCTCTGTCTCTAAAGCGCCGGGTGAAATTGGTCTTTTATATCATCAGATAGGCAACTGCTTAGTTAAGCTTAATGATCCCAATGAAGCGATCCATGCCTACTCTCAGGCTATGATCGATGAGTCGTATGATGCGCTAGGATCAGTGAGCTATAACTTAGGAACGGTATATGCCTCACAAGGCGATTTCGAAGATGCGGCTACGTATTTCCAGGCTGCTCTTGACGATTCACGATATCCAACTCCATACAAGGCATATCAGAGCCTTGGAAATGCTTTGCTAAAGTTTGGCAAGACTGCAGAGGCTGGCGCGGCGTTTAGATCGGCGGCGCTTGATGAAGCGAATCCTGATCCCACAAAAGCACTGCTTAATTTAGGTGTATGCTTTATGGCTTTGGATCGTCCCACGGATGCGATTGCGTCGTATGAAAGTGCTCTGCAATTTGACATGAACTCTGAGACGCGCAATAAGCTTTTTGCCAACATGGGCCAAGCGTATGTTGCTGCAGGCAAAATGGATAAAGCGGTGCATGCTTTTGAATCTGCTTTAGCGGATAAAACCTATGTGTTTAATGATGCCGCGAATGTGGACTATCAGCGTGCGGCAAGTGCTGTTGCTTCGGGCAATACGGGTGAAAGTGATCCTATTTCTTCTCCTGAGGTGCACTCTTATACTGATTTGTCTGGTTTAGATGTGCCCGGTGATGGCATGCCTATTGAAGCCCAGACGGTGTCTCCTGACGCTATGGAGACAATCCAGCTATCGCAGACAAGTATCATGCGTGGTGTTGCAAATGCGCGGCCTGAGAGCGATTTTTTCACCAACCAGCAGCAGGATTTTCAGGATTGGACTTCGGGTGCAAAAAAGAAGCATCGTCATCGTGGCTTGAAAATTTTCTTGTTCGTTTTGATCTTGCTGGTCATTCTTGGAGGAGCGGTATCCTTCGCCTTGGTTCAGGGGTTCGGTATACCATCGCAGCAGGATCAAGTCACCTCGTTGTTTGATGATCCTTCCAATGATGATCTGTATGATGCGAGCCTTGACGATACATCGAAGGATCGTTTCCAGGATATGATTCCTTCAACCAGCGATGTGGCTATTGAGGGCTCCTCAACCACGATGAGCACCTCAGAAGTATACGTCACTGCTACCACTGAAGAAGGTGGGGAGGTGCCGTATCTGATAACACTAAGCCGCGATGGGATTGGCTGGAAGATAACTAACGTTTCACTCTATTTTACGAGCCAATCATCGTAAGGGTTGTACAGAGCTTATCCGTTTGATTAGTACGTTGATAATACCGTGATGAGGGTTGCGGCATGCGCAATCTTGCATTCGGGCAAACACAAGGTTTATGCGAAAGGAAAACAGTATGGCAATTGAAAAGACCTATAGTATGATTAAGCCTGATGGCGTTCGCAATGGTCATGTTGGCGAGATTATCACCCGCTTTGAGCGTGCTGGTCTCAAGATCGAGCGTATGGAAATGGGTATGGTAACTCCAGAACAAGCTGCAGCGAACTATGCCGAGCATGAAGGCAAGCCATTCTATGATGGTCTTATTAGGTATATCACGTCTGGCCCTGTAGTAAAGATGGTTGTTTCTGGTGAAGGTGCGGTTCTGAAGTGCCGTTCTTTGATGGGTGCAACCAATCCTGCTGAAGCTGCCCCCGGAACGATTCGTGGCGATTTTGGTCTTATTATGGACGAAAATGTTATTCATGGCTCTGACTCTGTTGAATCCGCAGAGCGTGAAATTGGTATTTTCTTTGAGTAGGGATGACTCTCTCATTACTATGTGGCAAACCCGGGCTCTGACATACCTGTTGGAGCCCGTGGTGTGTAAGTGAACTGTTCTCTTGATCGCGTGGTATTGCCTTTTTGTATGATATGTTTTGTATGATAGAATTAGCGTTTGCGATTGCTTACAGGTAGTTTTAAGGATGATGCATGTCTTTCCTTGATTTTATACAGAATGCCACTTCATCGGGCTCATATGATATGGCCATTGACCTTGGTACTGCGAATACGTTGGTTGCTGTTACGGGTCAAGGCATCGTTATCAATGAGCCTTCAGTTGTTGCTATTGAGCGCAGTACTCATCGTGTACTCGCTGTTGGTCATGAAGCGAAAAACATGATCAATCACACGCCCGATACGTTTTCTGCTGAACATCCTCTGCATGATGGAGTTATTGCTGACTATGATGTAACCGAGGCGATGATTTCTGCGTTTATCAACAAAGCTGCGCCGCGTCGTTACCCCTGGCAACCAAAGCCACGTATCGTTGTGTGTATTCCCTGTGGTGCCACATCAGTTGAAAAGCGTGCAGTATTTGAGGCAACAATTCAAGCAGGCGCTCGTCAAGCGTACTTAATTGAAGAACCTATGGCAGCGGCAATGGGTGCTGATCTTCCCGTAACCGAACCGACCGGTTCGATGGTAGTTGATATCGGCGGTGGTACGACTGAGGTTGCTGTTATTTCTCTTGGCGGAATTGTGACGTCTTCATCGCTTCGTTTAGCGGGTAATCGTTTAGATGAAGCAATTGCGATGCATTTGCGTGATCTTCTTGGAATTAAGATTGGTGAGCGTACGGCTGAAGTAATCAAGATTAAGATAGGCTCTATTCTACCCTTTGAGGACGGTCGTGAGCGCGACATGATTATCTCGGGGCAGGATGTGCTTACAGAACAGCCCAAGGAAGTAACTATCCAATCAGAAGATGTTCGCGATGCGCTCCAGGGTCCAATTGACGAGATGGTTGTTCATATTAAAGAAACGTTTAAAAAAACCAACCCTGACTTGGCCTCTGACATTATTTCCAATGGCATCTTGTTAACTGGTGGTGGTGGATTGCTTTCTGGTCTTGATCGGTATTTCTCGCAGCGTCTGGAAATTCCGGTTTGGATAAGCGAAACAGCGCTTACCAATGTGGTTATGGGCTGTCTGCGCGTTTTAGAGACGCCGACAGCATTAAAGCAAATACTCATAAGATCGAAATAGGAGATCTTCACATACTATGGCCCTGAATTTGAACGATAAACGTATTTCATTCGGTGGCCAATTCAACGGGACGATACTGCTTGCCGTATTGTTGGTGGTATCACTTGTTTTGGTCGTCGCTTATGTACGAGAAGGCGATGAAGGCCCGCTTCATAGTGTGCAAGACGCTACATCTGCGCTTTTAACGCCTCTTTCGTCGGTTGGTACTGCTACCGGCTCATTGGCAGCATCTGCTACTGCTTCTCTTGAAGATTTGACCGCTGATGGTCAAACAATGAGCGAGCTGGAGGAGAGCAATGCGATATTGAGTCAGATGGTGGTTGAATTAGAAGAGTATCGCCAGGAGGCTCTTCGCTTAGAAGCACTTATCGGTCTTCATGACGCATATGGATTTACCTCGGTATCTGCACGTGTTACGGGCTATTCATCGGACTCATACAACCGTGTTATTACGATTGATGTGGGAACCGCATCAGGGGTAAGTACTGGTCTTCCTGTTATGGGGTCTACCGGTGTTGTCGGTCAGGTTATTTCAACATCACAATACACCTCTGAAGTCAGACTGCTCAATGACGCCCAAAGTGGCGTGGCGGTCATGCTGCAATCATCGCGTGAAGAGGGTATTGTGTCCGGTTCGGTTGAAGGTGTGTTATATCTTGAGGGCGTCGATGAAAGCGTTGAGGTCACTGAAGGTGAAGCAGTTATCACCACCGGTCTTGGCGGTGGTTATTATCGCGGCTTAGTGATTGGTGTGGTTTCAAGCGTTGAACAGCGACAAGGTGATGCAACGCGTACTATTGTTATTACGCCTAATGCGTCGTTTGATAGCATCAGCGAGGTGCTTGTTGTGCTTGGAATGAGCAATGATGGTGCTGCTTCAGAAGACGAATCAGAGGCAGATGCCGTTATTTCTGCGGTAGGACCTGAGGCTCTTCTGGGTACCTCTACAGACGATGATGACGATGACTCTTCATCGAGTTCTTCTGATTCTGATTCGGATTAATAGAGTGAGTGATAGGTATGCTTGAACGGATGCTTCCGATAATTGCATCAGCGATTGTGGTGGTCTTGCAGGTGGTCTTCGCACCAATTTTGACCATCTTTTCTGCGGTTCCCAATTTTATTGTGGCATTCATTTTGGTGTTTGTTGTTTTGCGGCGTAGTGATTCGGTGTATCTGTACGCCTTTGTTCTAGGACTTATATCTGATTTGTTGGCTGAAACGCCGGTTGGCTTAACGCCGCTGTTGCTGTTGCCAATTGCTTTTGTTATTGTTCGTGCGTTTGAGGTACTGGACGATTCTTCCTTTGTTATGCCGCTCGTTGTGTGCGGGATTTCTATCTTTATCTATGAATTCTTTTTTATGATTGTTTTGATGATTGTAGGATACGAAGGATCTTTCATCGATCTGTTTTTGCAGCGCGCATTACCGAGCACAATATTCAATTGTGTTATTGCAGTCATTTTTTTCGTTATTATGAGACGCCTTCCGTTTACGCAGGTTAACAAAGATGCATGGAAGGTATCGCAAAGCAGACGGTATCGCTAGAAAAAGGTTTGCATGCTTTCTGCAATTTTAACAACCGTTTTTGCCCTTGTGGTGCTTGCTGTCATTGCGGTCGCAATTTTTCGCGTTCGTGCGGAGTCGTCGCATGCCAAGACGCGTGATCAAATGAGGGTGCGATCAGTAACATCGGTGGGTATTTCTACTCAAGCCCCCAGGACATCCATTAGTTCTGGTTCGGGATCGTTTTTTGGCGGGTCTTCTGCCAGTGTTGAGAGTTTGCGAAACCGATTTATTGCGCTCGGCGTTATGATTGTGGGTGTTTTTTCTGCATTACTGGTGCGCTTGTTTGGCCTGCAAATTCTTGAAAGTCAAAGTTACACCGAAGAAGCTCAAGAAAACCTCTATACCACGGTTTCGACACCAGCTCCCCGAGGTATTGTGTATGATTCCCAAGGCGTTGCTCTTATCGATAATCGTCAGGTGCAGACAGTTTTAGCTGATTCTGATGTTGCTGACAATCCTGATGTATTGCTGCGTTTGTCGTCATTGTTGAGCGTTCCTTACGAAGTGGTTCGATCTCGTATTTTGGACTCGTCATCGGGTGCTCAGAGTCAGCGTGTTGTTGCAAGTAATGTTAAGCTGCGCGACATTGCCTACATCTCTGAGCATCGTGATGCTTTTCCGGGGGTCACCACACAGATTCGTACAACGCGCACCTATCCCTATGGTGCTCTTGCTGCGCATGTTTTGGGTTATACGGGTACCGCATCAGAAGAAGATCTCGAAAATGTCGAAGAGGGGCGCGAGATCGAATCGGGCGATGCAGTGGGTAAAAGTGGCATTGAACAGACCTATGACTCCCTTCTTGCGGGAGATCATGGTCAGCGTGTGTTGGTTACCGATGCGTCTGGTGTGGTTCAGCAGATAGTGGGAGAGACTGATCCCACGAAAGGAAACGACATCTATCTCACGATAGACGCACGAGTTCAATCGGTTGCCGAACAGGCATTGCAAGAAACTGTGACTGGAGGAACGGGTACTGCGGCCTCATGTGTTGTCATTGACGTGGAAACAGGCGGGATTGTCTGTATGGCTAATTATCCCACGTATGAGCCTGAGCGTTTTATTGGTGGTATTTCTCAGGAAGTGTGGGACGAATACCAAACCGAAGAATCGCATTATCCTTTGATGAATCGTGCAATTGCTGGTACGTATCCTGCAGCTTCGTGTTTTAAGGCATTTACGGGGCTTGCTGGTCTTGAGTATGGTTTTGCGGATACCTCACGAACATGGAATTGTACCGGTACGTGGACCGGCTTTGGCGAAGATTATCCACAGAACTGCTGGAATGAAAGCGGTCATGGCTACATTGGTTTTAAAGAGGGTATCGTAGAGTCTTGTGACGTGGTGTTTTATGAAATCGCAAAAGATTTTTATGACGCTCGCGAATCGATCGGGCAAGACGCTATGCAAGATTTTATTAAAGAATTTGGCTATGCTGCTTCTACTAATATCGACCTTTCAGGAGAAGCTGAAGGGCGTGTTCCAACTCCTGAGTGGAAAGAGGAGTACTTCGCTGATGTTCCAGAAGAAGCACAGTGGCTTCCTGGTGATATGTCAAATATGGTTATTGGACAGGGTTACGTTTTGGTCACACCGGTGCAAGTCGCGCGTTCTTATGTGGCAGTAGCAACGGGAAAGTTGCTGCGCCCGCATCTTCTCAAGGAAGTACGTAATTCATTGGGCGATACTGTTCTTTCCTTTGACACGGTAGAGGATGGTGTGCCGGATGTTGATGAGAGCTATTACAGTATCATGCGAGATGCTCTCCATGCGGTTACAACAGAAAACTCAACGGTTTCTGAAGCGTTCAGCCCGTATTCATTTACTGCAGCAGCTAAAACGGGTACTGCTGAGGTTGCGGGACAAGAAGACATGTCATGGTTTGCGTGCTATGCCCCATATGATGAGCCTCGATTTGCGCTTGCTCTTTGCGTAGAGGAAGGCGGTAGTGGTGGTTCGACTGGTGGTCCTGTTGCGGCAGAAATTATGAATGCGGCCATCAGTTCTTTGGAAGACGATTACGATCAAGAAATAGCAGTTATTTCTGTGTCGGGGGAATGAGGTGTTTTGTGGCTCAATCAATGGCTGAAATAAGCTCTGTGCGACCTCAGGACCCGTCAATTGCCAAGACGTTTAAACCGAGGCGTTTCAAGTACATCAATCCGCCCTTTATGTTTTTCGTCCTAGCACTTGTTATCTATGGACTCTTAGTTCAGTTCTCTGCCACGTCGGCTGATGCCGATTACAGCTTTTCTCGCTATGTTATGGGCGTTGCAATGGGTGCGGTGCTGTTCGTCCTGATCACGCGTTTTGACTATCATGCGCTTTCGGGTTTTACCGGCGTATTTCTTATTGTTACCGTAGCTCTTCTTTTATCCCCTCATATCCCGGGTATAGGTGTGGAGGTTAATGGTGGTCTGTCTTGGATCAAGGTTGGTATTCAGCTTCAGCCGGGTGAATTTGCAAAAGTAACAGTGGTTCTCTTAGCGGCTTCGGTGATGGCGCGCTATGGTGGACGCCTCGATGACTTGCGCGAGTATATCAAGGCACTTCTTATCTTGGCTATTCCGTTTGTATGCGTTATGACGCAGCCCGACTTGGGAACTGGCTTGGTATATCTTATGATCGCAGGTTTTGCTCTTCTGATAGGAGGAGCGAATTGGCGCTTTATCATGGCTACGATTGGTGTCTTGGTTGGGCTTGTTGCTGCGATTTTGGTGATCGATCCTATTTTGGATGACTTGGTAGGAAGCGACGTTTTGATCAAGGACTACCAAATGTCGCGTCTTACGGTATTCCTTGACTCAAGCTACGACACCTCTGGTGATGGTTATAACCTTCAGCAGGCAAAAATTGCTATTGGCAGTGGTGGCTTGTTTGGTAAAGGTTTTATGCAAGCAACTCAGTCTTCTCTGGGTTTTTTGCCTGAAGCACCAACCGACTTTGTATTTTGTGTTTTAGCAGAAGAATTTGGCTTTGTAGGCGTCGTATTTCTCCTCGTTTTTTATATTGGACTTATCGTTACTTCAGTGCGGGTGGCGCGAAATGCGGGAGATCTTTTTGGGACAATCATCGTCGTGTGTATTGTGGGCATGTGGCTGTTCCAAATTTTGGAAAATATCGGAATGACCTGTGGCCTGATGCCTATTACCGGTATTCCTCTTCCGTTTATTAGTTACGGATCATCGTTTATGACCGCTAACTTTATATTGCTTGGCTTGATTAACTCTGTGTGGGTTCATAACGGGCGTTAACTGAAAGGGGACCTCTATGAAACTCCCAGTCGATATCCCAACATTGCTTTCTGTAGCTGTTGATATAGATCGCGCACGTACCATTCCGGTTTCAGTGAATATTCTCATTGACGAAACAGCTTCTCCTGAGTTTCAAGCGTTTGTTCGTTCAGGGTTCAATAGCCTATCGCCCAACTCACGGATTATGGTGAGTTATTATCCCACGCAGATGCCGGATAGTTTTTTGGCGTGTGACTTAACGGTGATTGTTGCCGGCACAAACGAGGTAACAGGGGCTATAGCATCAGTATTTCGCGAGAGCGATTCTTTGGTGCTCGTAGTTGCCGAAGATGGCAACGAAGTATGTGAACGAGCTCGACAGGCAGGCGATCCGATTCCCGAAGAAGAGATTATCGCTCTTGATGATCAAAGCGTTCTTGATGATGAAACTAGGCAGGAACTTGCTGATCGGGTTGGCTATCGAATTGTAAAAGAGATCGATCCTGAAAAGAAGCTCGCATTTTCTATCGCATTTCCTTTTGTACGTAGGCCGCTTGCTTATGATGCCATCAATACTACCGCAATTCAAAATGCAGGCGTTGGTGTTGTGGTGTTCGTTCCGGGAGCTGATATGCCAGTCATGACGGCAAACCAGATTAAAATGGTGCTTCAGATTGCAGCAGCGTATGGGCAGGACCTTAGCACTGAGCGTATCAAAGAGCTTGTGTGTGTGTTGGCAAACGCCTTTATGTGCCGCGGAATTGCACGGCAGCTTGCAGGTGTGGTACCTGCTTTAGGTTGGGCTGTGAAGGGCTCGGTTGGTTTTATTGGTACTCAAGCAATAGGACGTGCAGCCATTGAGTATTTCGAGGGTGGCGGATCCATTGCTGGTTTGTCGGCACTTGTAGGTAAGACGACTGATAATGTCGCGCGAGCCGTTGATTTTGCACAGTCCGACCCCACGCTGTGTTCAGTGAGGCAAAAGGTACTTCCTGTTGTTCAGAAAGCGGCTATAACTACTCTTGATATTGTTGGACCGGCGGCGCAGTCTGCTACCAAAGCAGTGTTTTCTTCGCTTCGCTCAGGCCTTAAGACCAAACGGAGTTCTCGCTCTCAAAGCTAAGATGCGAGCTAGTTTTTTGAGTGTGACAAGCTGGCTTATCGAACCGGTGTATAAGGTGGTATGTATATAACCTACAGATCTTGTTAAACAGCTACACACGTGGCCGTTCTTTTTACGGCACATCTTTGCGGTGGGCGGGCACGTATTGAGTACCAGCCTTAGAATTTCAGCTCTTTGTAGTAGGCGGCAGGCATGTATTAAGCAACAGCTTCAGGCTTCCAGTTTTTTCAGGCTGTAGAGCTAAGACCCCTAACCCAACGAAGCTATCAATGGCATCGTTGGGTTTTCATATTGCGCTTTGTTACGAATGCCCTAAAAGTTAACGTATTCCAAATCCAATTTGTTGCGTTCAATCATGGAGCCGTTAGGTAGCAGAAACCAATTGCGTGGCGTGCTTTTAGTTTGCTGTATGCCCTCAATAACATATATGTCTTCTAAAATCGCATCAACATTTTGAACACAATGCCAAAATGTGACACTTGGTTGAGTTGAGAGTCAGGTGATGCAAACGATTTGTCTCGTTGAAGCTGAATCACTCCAAACTCAAACTTGCTTAGCTTCTTCGAGGCTTTCAAAAGGATCTATGCCTGCTGGAGCGGTAAGGGTTACTTCCATACCAAGCGTGTTATGAAAAAATTCAAAAACTACTTGAAATCGCGTGTACGGATCGCAGCACAATTTCCGTGAGCCGCCGTTATAACGCTCCTTTTTTTGCTTTTGGATATAGGGTTGGTTATGTATCAGGTTTACAAGGTGTCATTGCTTTTTGAAAGACACCTCCTTATAAGACCCTTCATTTTTGTTTGCAGCGTTTTTCACTTTTGAGCAGCTTGCAAATGTGACGTTACTCTTCTACTTCGAAGAACTTTAGAATATGTTTTGCTACACAGACGACCGTACCATCCTGATTGGTTACGATTACGTCCGCATAGGTTTTCATGGCCTCTTCGTCTACTTCTTCAACGGTGTAGGTTGCCGTAAGGGTGTCGCCAAAGTATACCGGTGCGGTAAATCTCAAATGGTCGTAGCCGTATGAGGCGCTTGGAATAGGGGATTCGAACTTCTGCTGGATGAGTGTTGCGGCGGTGCTACTCAGTGCAAACGTCAACACACCATGAACGATACGCGTGCCGTATTTCGTGGTTTTCATGAATGTTTCGTTAAAGTGCATCTGGCTGTAATCGCCGGTAATGCCACCGAATTGGTATACGTCTGATTCGCTGATGGTTTTCGTAAATGAGCAGCTGTCTCCTGTTTTAAGTGGCAGTTTTGTCATAGGTGACTCCTTTCTCTATTTTGGTTTGTAGATAGCTTGTGCGTACAACAAAGGTACACCCATTAGGTTTTACGTTCAGCCTACCGCAAAATCCGTCGAGCAAAAAATCGGATCGCAAAGATACCAAATAATTTTTCAGAAAAGGTATTGCACGGTTTTTGTTTTCCGGTATACTAGCTTTCGCTGTTGTAGCACGGGGTGTTAGCTCAGTTGGTTAGAGCGCCGGCCTGTCACGTCGGAGGTCGCGGGTTCGAGTCCCGTACATCCCGCCAGTTTTAACATTCGTGAAGCTCCCGCTGGGAGCTTTATTTCTTTGTAGGAATAGAAAGAGCTTTGAGAAGCGTAGCGATTTGGGTTCTTTCGTATGGCCTTACATATAGTTGACGTAGCGGTTCTGTATTAGGAAAGCTTCGGGTGTGCTATCGAGCCGATTGCAGTAATCGACGTGGTATAATCCGGGGTGTTTCCTTGTAAGCTTGTAGGGGAGATAAAAAAGGGGTTTGAGCAGTAGGGCAATGGATCAAACAGCCCAACATAAGCCAATTGAGATAGCAGTGTTTGACTTTGATGGGACCTCAATTGCAGGAAATTCTCCCGTCATCTTAGTTCGCTTCTTGCGACACCGAGGTCTTCTTAGAAAGATCGTCTTTGCCAAGATCCTTTTTTGGGCCTTGCGTTACAAACTGCGTCTTCCCCAAAATGAAAGTTGGGTAAGAGGTGCTGTGTTTTCTGCCTTTGAGGGTAGAAAAAAAGAAGAAGTTGATCAGTTTTTAGAGAAGTTTTACGACGATCACCTCGAAAAGCTCTTTCGAAGCCAAGCTGATGACGTCATTAATGAGCATCGATCGGCTGGTCGTGAAGTTTGGGTTGTTTCTGCTACGTTTGAACCTCTTATACGACAAGCGATGAAAATGCATAAGTACACAAAAGAATTTGCCACCTCTATGACGGTTGATAATGATGGTTGCTATACCTGCAACGTAGATGGTATGCCGGTGGAAGGCCAAGAAAAACTCATTCGAGTAACCACCTATGCTAATGACATTTACGGCGAAGGTAATTGGGTGATTTCCCATGCGTATGGAGACCACCATTCGGATCGCCCACTTTTGAGAGCTGCACAGCATGCTTATGTGATTGATCCTGATCGTCCTCTTAAAAGAACCGCTCAGGAAGAGGGTTGGGAAATACTTTGTTGGTAGATTTTTGTGGCAGATAGCATGCGGATTGGTTTGAATTTCTACCGCATTGCCTAATTGCTCACAATGAGCACGTTCACTTGGATTACAATAAGTGCGATTAAAAAGATCGCATTATTGATTCTAGCGTGCTAAGGCAAGATAGACGTTCGATATGATACACGAAGGGGGTGCACAACAATGAATGAGGAATCTACATTTGGTGCATCTTTTACTGATCATAACAATTATTCAAATTCATCACAGGCATATCTCAAGCGTGCAGCATTAGCTGTAGAAGACGGCGATAGCGTGTTGGGTATCCATCTGTATATGGCTGCATATGAGCGTGCGCTGCGTGAGAACCGCATTCCTAATGAAGATGTAATTGCAGGAATGGATAAGGCCTGGCAGCTTGCGATTGATACAAAGCAGCGTTCTCTGGCTGAATACATTTTCGAAAAGCTTGAGCCATTCTGGAGCTCAGAGGAAATGGAAGCGCATGCTGAAGAATTGCAGCAGCTTGCTTTTGACAAGCTTGAAGAATATGGCTTTGATCGCGAACTGGTCGAGGGCATGGCTGATATGGTCAGTCAAGATCTCTCCGAGGCAACCGAAGGGCTTTTGTGCCGTTTTGAAGAGCAGATCGACAGCGATACTGATCAAGACGATGCGGCCGCTACTCCTGTGGATGAGGACAAGGCGCAAAACGCTCCGATTGATTCTGGGTCGAGTGCAAGCAGCGATGCACGCCATCGTCCTGTGGTTAGCAGGTCTCAAGGTGCTCATTCGGAACGACAAATAGCTTCCTCTTCGCAAGCAGCACCGACTGAAGGACAGGGTGGGTTGCAAAGTGATGCCAACACTGGTGAGTTGATAGGTGATGTTCAATCAAACGAGGGGAGTGCTCAAGCAGAAGCGGCGTCTGAATTCTCGCTTGCATCTGCCTTTGCGCAATTTTCATCGCTTGCGTTCGGATCCGGATCTCAGGATTCTGAGCAAGAGGCAGTGCAGCCCTCGTTTGACTTTAATAGCCTTGTGGGATTTGACCAGGCAATAGAAAAGATGAACAAGATTGGCGTGGGTCGCAGCAAGGATCCAGAGTTTGTGCGTTTTGTTGAAATGCTCAGCAAGCGTCACGGTTTGTCGAGTATGCCAGGGCTTGGAACGCTTGTGTTTAGAAGCGCTGCTCGAGAAGATGCTAACTGCTTTATGGTTGCCACGGTGGGTGAACTTGGCTTGCCAGCAATTCGCATGCGCCTTGATCGAAATCCTATGGGTCAAGTGGTGCTGTGTGTGATGGCATCACAAAATTTTAAGGCGCGTCTGTCAGGTGTTTCGCGTTCAGGTTTCGAGACGCCAACCGTGGTTGTTTTGGAAGATCTGGATTTATGGGATCTACCCTTTTTAGATGCTGCTCCTGAAGATATGCAGTCGTTTTTGACCATTCAGTTGTCGCGTGGTGCCCGTGAAGCACTTGCGTTAATTCAGACTGCGCTTACAAGCTCAGAAGTAACGGTGCTGGTTTCAGCTTCGGAACCTGAAAACATCGATCCATTCTTCTGGGATTTGATTGGCGATTATCGGATCATCGACGTTGATTTGCCTGATGAACAAGAGCGCCGTGCTATGTGGCGCAGTGAACAAGCGCAACACCCTTCAATGCGTGGTTTAAACGTCAGTCAGCTGGTTGAATTTTCGCGTTCGCTTTCGCGCTTTGAGATATTTGCCATTTCAAACGAAGCAGTTGAAGAGGCGTATCGTCGAAGCGTGGAGCACAACAAGTTTTGTGCGGTTGAGACAGATGACATGCTTATGCATTTATCTAACTATCAGCCGCTTAACTCGCAAGAGTATCAGCGCTTGGAAGATATTGCGGTCGAAAAGCTGAGAAAAGAGCTTTCTGATTTTGATGACCTGTTAAAGGGGTAGGTAACGATATGAATATTACACGGCGCTGTGATTATGCCTGTCGTATTATTCGTGCTGCGTATCACAATGGCGATTCGTATATTTCCATTGCAGAAGTGGCTGAGATTGAGGAAATTCCGTATTCGTTTGCGCGAAGCATTCAGCATGAATTAGTGCGAGGTGGATTTTTGCGAACTATTCGCGGGGTACATGGTGGCCTTGTGCTTAATTGCGATCCATCTCAAGTTACCGTCTACGACGTGCTTGTTGCAGTGAATGGTGGGCTGTCGGTAGCCGAGTGCACGGCATGCGATTATGAGTGTTCCCATAAAAATGGATGTGCCTTTAATGCGGTGTGGTCTGCTGCAGATGCTCTGATTAAAAACTTGTATTCTTCCATTACGCTTATTGATTTATTTGAGCAGGGTGCTCAGCACCCTGCTATTCAGGCTGCCCTTTCGCTGGATATGAAAGAGTCTGTTGCGTAGTGGTGTGCTCAGATCTCAGTTCACAAGAACGAGACTTTATTGAAAAGGTATGGACCGAAGGGGCACGCCATTATCGTGACTTACCTTGGCGTGGACTCGATGATGCGTATGCGGTGTTGGTCTCAGAAGTTATGCTGCAACAAACGCAGGCTAGTCGTGTTGAACGGTATTGGAAGCGCTTTATGCAGGTCTTTCCTCGGGTTGATGCTCTGGCAAGTGCTGAAACATCTCTTGTGCTAGAGCTGTGGCAAGGTCTTGGTTACAATCGTCGTGCACTTGCTCTTAAACGTTGTGCCGAAATATGCGCTGTTCAGTATCAGGGATCCATTCCTGATACCCGTGAAGAGCTGATGGCGCTTCCCGGGGTTGGGAGTGCCACCGCAGGTGGGGTGCTGGCGTTCGCATATCAAAAACCAACGTTATATCTTGAAACTAATGTGCGCGGTGTTTTTTTGCACGAGTTTTTTTCTCACGAAGAAAAGGTCTCAGACAAAGTGCTGGAACCACTGGTGCTCAAAACCTGTTCAATCGCTGATCCTCGCGGGTGGTATTACGCCCTGCTCGATTACGGAGCGTATTTAAAGGCTACAACGCCCAATCCATCCCGACGCTCATCTCATTACACGCGGCAGTCAAAGTTTGAAGGATCGCGGCGACAAAAACGCGCAGAAATTATTCGTGTGGTACTTGCCTCTCAGAGCATTTCATTTCCTGAGGTGTGCGATGCTCTCAATGTCTTTGAAAACGATCATGGACGGGTGGATCTTGATCCTGAAGAGGTGCGCTCAATACTTAATGATCTGGTGCGCGAGGGTTTCTTTATCCAAACACGCCAAGGCAAAGCCCTTAGGTATTCTGCGCAGTAGGGACATCAAAAAATAATACGAGACGGCGAGATCGTGGGCCGGTTATACGTTCTAGAGTGTGCTGCCTGAGCGTTTGACGGCGGCTGAGCTGTTTTTGTGGGGCATGTGCCACAAAAACAGCGTTTTAGACCACAGACCAACGTTTCATTCTATTGGATGGTGTGCAATCCCTACATGTTCTGTTTATCACAGAGCTGGTTTGTTATTCGGCAGGGTAGGTGCCAAGAACTTTGACCTCTCGCAATTTAAGACGCAGACAATCAAGTGCCGTCTTGATGGCGGGATCTTCAGGCGTTCCCTCTAAGTCAACAAAGAATAAATAGTCGCCCAATCCTTGCTTAGTGGGACGAGATTGGATCATGGTTAGATTGACGCCGGCGTAGTTAAATTCAGAAAGGATCATCAGCAACGAACCCGGTTTGTCGGTGTTGAGTGAAAGTGCCAGGGATGTTTTCATATGCTTACTGTGCAAAACTGGCTCGTGTCCTTGGCGAGCAATGAGGGCAAAGCGCGTTTGATTACCAAGGTGATCTTCAATATCTTCTTCTTGAATTTTGCATGAGAACAGTTCTGCGGCAAACATGCTAGCAATGCCTGCAATCGAAGGGTCTTCTGAAGCTTTTTGGGCACTTTCAGCAGTGGAAGAGGCTGCGATGCGCACCAAGTTCGGAAACTTATCATTAAGATAGCGGCGGCATTGTGCAAGTCCTTGAGGATGACTTACGATAGTTTTTATATCAGAGAGTTCAGCGTCAGGGTGTAACAACAAACAATGATGAATATCAAGTACGGTTGATCCCATGATTGAGACCCCGCCTTTAAAGGCAAGTGTGTCGAGTGTGGCGGTTACAACACCTTCGAGGGAATTTTCAATAGGCATGACGCCAAATTCAGCTTTCCCACGATCGACTGTTTCATGAACTTCGTTAAATGAAGGACATTCAATAAGTTTCAAATCGCTGCATTCCATATGCTTCGCAAAGCTAAGAGCTGCTTCGTGGGAGTAGGTTCCTTCTGGTCCAAGATAAGCAATAGTGGTTGGCTGTGACATAGAACTCCTTTCAAGTTGAGCAGAGGAATAACACTTTAGGGGATCGATCCAGAATAGCAAAGTGAAAACATTTTTGTTTGAGCATTTCTGCTTTGGGGGTAGTTAAAGTGGGCGTTCCCCTTGAAGATAGCAACATTTTTCCAAGAATGTCTGGTGTAAAAAGGATTAACTCAATGAATGCGAGCTCAAAATGAATAATAGATGTCCGCATTGTGGCAAAGTGATGGGCTCTCTTGCTTGGAAATACCCTGAGATTGCCAGGATGTGGAGCCTTAAAGCCCTATCAGCCCCTGGAATACCAAGCCATTCGCTCAAGATTGGCTTTAAACCCGAATGGGTGTGTCCTAAAGATCTCAATCATGCGTGGACAGAGGGCGTACAATCAGTGATTAAAAAGAACGGAAAGTACCCCTACTGTGGACAAGAGAAGTATTTTCATGATGAGCAAGAATGTCCTGCATGGATAGTACATTTCAGAGTTAGACGGTCTTTCAATAATCAAAAGTTTGCTTATTTCTCTTGAAATCCATCGAAATCTATATGAAGTGTGGTAGCTAAAATCTTATGATCTGCACGCCACACTCTTTTTGTATAGCATGAACGGTTTATTTTACATTGTGAGCGATCCAAATTTTGATATTTGCTCGACGATTCTTGACGGTGACGTAGCGTAATCGACTATCGTCCTTGTCATGCTACCTTGAACTTTTGAACAAGGAAGGTGCAGTATTTTAAGCGATGAGGTGTTGTAGAAGAGGAGGCGAGAGTTATAGCAGAGTATTGGACTGCAGGCGAATTTGCTCGCCGTGCAGGTGTTACCGTGCGGACAATTCAATACTACGATCAGCAGGGATTGCTTTCACCTTCTGCCAAAGGGCCCCAGAATAGACGTTTGTACACAGAAGAGGACATGCATGGTCTGCACAAGATTCTTGCTCTCAAACATCTAGGTCAGTCTCTAGCGGAAATAAAGGCGTTACTTGCTCGAGAATCTGATTCGGAGCCTGGAGAAGTTTTAGGTCTTATTGAGAGGCAGATGGAGACAGCAGAAGAAGAGATGCATCATCTTTTGACTCAAATTACCGTGCTTAGAGAAGCTAAAGCTCAGATTAAGGAGCACGGTGAGGTTGATTGGGATGTTCTGTCGGATGAGCTTGAACGAGGACATGTAGGTGAGTCTCTCTCATGGCGTTTGTCGTGTGTTGTAGGAAACTATGATGATAGTGCTGAAGAGGAAGATCCTGAGGAACTTCGGCGAAGTGTTGCTGATTGGCATGAGCTAATTGCTGAGGTGATCTTTCTTTTGACGTCCGGTGTACCTCCTACGGATGAGCGAGCTCAGATGGCAGCGACGCGATATAAAGAGCTTGTTGAGACTAATGGGTCGTCTCGTACTAATGACTTTATCCTTATGGAAAACGTAGGAAATAGGCCGCATGGCCATGAGTCATTTGAGGAGCTGCAGCGCTCAGTTGTGGAGTATCTTGAAGTCGCCGCATGTCAGAACTGAATAAATAATCTTAATGATATTTCTTTTATTCGACTGTGATATGTCGAAGGGGTGTTTTGCGCCATGATTGTTTCGTGGATGACTACTAATAGATGTAATTTGCGCTGTGCTCATTGTTATCAGGATGCTCGTGAGGCAACTGATAAGGAGCTGACCACCGAGGAAGCTAAAACGATGATTTCCCAGATTGCGCGCGCTGGGTTTAAGATGATGATTTTTTCCGGTGGTGAACCCTTGATGCGTTCTGATATTTATGAGCTTGTTGAATATGCGGCTTCATGTGGGCTGCGTCCGTCGTTTGGAACTAACGGCACGCTCATAGACGATGAGGTAGCACAGCGACTTCGTCGAGCGGGTGCCTTTGCGATGGGTATTTCGGTGGATAGCCTTGACCTAGAAAAGCATGATCGTTTTCGAGGCTTGGAGAACGCTCATGAACTGACGTTGCGTGGAATAGAAGCATGTCGTCGCGCGGGGCTTCCTTTCCAGATTCACACGACTGTTGTCGATTGGAATCGTGATGAGGTGTGTGATATCACCGACTTTGCTGTTTCTATAGGCGCTCGGGCACATTATATCTTTTTTCTTATTCCCGTGGGTAGAGGTAAA
Organism: uncultured Cryptobacterium sp.; assembly: GCA_964456695.1. GTDB lineage: Bacteria > Actinomycetota > Coriobacteriia > Coriobacteriales > Eggerthellaceae > Anaerotardibacter. Next base: position 152,672 of record CAYWAO010000001.1, read on the forward strand.
TACATTCAGGAAACGAGCCTTGAGGTGCGTGAAAACGAGAGGCTGCTTGCAGCATTGATGCGCAAATCGGCAGAAGTGCCTATTGAAGTCAAGCCAACGTGTGCCCCTCAGTTTACTCGTGTGGCTAAACAGCTTGGTGTTGAAACAAGATTTAAGCGTGGCTGTCTTGCGGGGCTTACCTATTGCGTTGTAGGTAGCGAAGGTATTGTACGTCCTTGCGCTTATATGACTGAAGAAGCAGGGGATGTGCGTCAGATGCCGTTTGATGAGATCTGGGCTAATAGCCCATTGTTTGCTCAGTTGCGCACGCAAGCTTATGAAGGTGCTTGTGGATCATGCGACTACAAGGATGGCTGCGGTGGTTGCCGCGCTCGAGCAGCGTACTATCACGACGGAGATATCTTAGCGCAGGATGACTATTGTGCTCATGGACAAAAGCTCAACCGCGAAACGTATTCATTAGCGTAAGACTGACGCCTTGTGCCTTGCGGCTTGCTGTGTGCGTTGTATCTTCAATCCATCTGCGTTTTCATTGTTATTTATCGCTATTGAGTACGCTCAATATTCTTCAGGAGCGAAATCTTACCGATGCCAAATATCTTTGTTGACAGTGACGTTACGTCATAACCTAACATGGCCGGCAGTTCGAGCAGTTGAATGCTTCGAATAGTTAAACAAGACGAAGTATGCTTTTGCATACGGTGGAGAAGAGCCGCTCGCACCAAACAGCAGAATATCTAAAGCAAGATGATTGCCTGAGGCAATCAGGCGTAAACATACAGAGATTTCGTTTAGATGTGATGTTTAGGCAATTGTTGTGGTGTGAAGCTTGAACACAAGAGGAGGTCGCGCATGAAGGCTTCTGATGGGGCGCACGAGCGATGTGCGTACTACCCAATTTATCTTGACTTGCGAGATAAACCTGTGCTTGTTGTGGGCGGCGGAGCAGTTGCCGCGCGCAAGATAGTGAGTCTTGTTGATGCCGGTGCGCGCGTTCGCGTGGTTGCGCCGCATGTGGTTTCTTCAATTGAATCTCTCTCAGAATCTGGTCTTATTGATCTCGAGTGTCGTGAATGGCGCTCGGGTGATGGGGATGATGTATTTCTTATCTATGCTGCTACTGATTTTCCTGATGTGAATGAAGCAGTATTTACTGAAGCTGAAGCATGCGGTGCACTGGTAAATGTCGTTGATGATCCTAAACACTGCAACTTTATTGTGCCGTCCGTTGTGAAGCGCGGTTCGTTTCAGGTAGCGGTATCTACGGGTGGTGCATCACCGACGCTTGCAAAGCGTGTGCGGCATGAGCTTGAGGAGCGCTATCCCGAGGTTCTTTCAGTATATGTGGAACTTCTCGGCGAGGTGCGTTCTCTTATAAAGCAACGTGTTGTAGGTGGTGAAGATAAGCGTATGCCGCTCTATGAAGCATCGTGTGACCCTGCGCTACTTGAGCGACTTCGTGCCGGTGAAAACCTTGATGCTGAGACGGTATACGAAGAGATTATTCAAACTTGTGCACCGGTTGGTTATGCGAATGAAAGGGGAGCGCGATGACCCTTATTGCCGTTGGTGTGAGTCATAATACCGCTTCAGTAGAACTTCGTGGCAAGTTGTCCATTCCTGAGGATCGTTTAAATAACGAGCTCGTGCGCTTTATAGACTACGATGCGCTGTCAGAGGTCGTCATTATATCGACTTGCAATCGTTGCGAAGTGTATGCCGCCGCGACGACAGCATCTGATGGTGTTAATGCAGTAATCGATGCTCTTCGTACGCTGCCCAATATGAACAAAGATACAGTGGATCAGCTTGATTCGGCGTTGTTTATTAAACAAGGAGCAAGCGTTGTAGACCACCTGTTTCGCGTTGTGGCTTCCCTTGACTCATTGGTGCTTGGTGAAGCGCAGATTATTGGTCAAGTGCGACGCGCTTATGCTGCAGCCGAGGAGGCGGGTTCTGTTGGAGAACTAACGCGCCATTTATTCCATAGTGCACTTGAGGTGGGTAAACGAGTGCGATCTGAAACATCCATTGGTACGCGTTCCGTGTCAGTATCAACGGCTGCAGTTGAGTTGGCTAAGCGAGAAATTGGTTTGCTTGATACGTGCCGTGTGCTCGTGATCGGGGCAGGATCTATGGGTGAGCTTGCGCTAACGTACTTGCAAGAGCAAGGGGTGCACGATGTGGTGGTTGCCAATCGCACTCTCTCTCATGCGGTAGAGATAACTGAACGGGTTGGTGGTACTCCGGTAGGACTTGACCAGCTGGAAACTGAGCTCGGCCAGGCTGATCTTGTTCTTGCATCTGCTGCAGCTGATGAGGTACTGATTCCTAAGGGATTGCTCGAGAATGCTCGTGCAAAATCTGGTAAATCGGGCGATTGCCTTGTCATTGTTGATATTGCGCTTCCACGAACTGTTGATCCAGCATGTGGTGATTTGAATGGCGTGACATACTGTGACCTTGATGGCTTGGGAGATATTGTTAATAAGAATGCCCGTTTGCGTACCGAAGAATCCGTGAAGGCTTCAGCGCTCGTTGCTGATCAAGTTACCGAATTTCTTTCATGGTTGCAAAAACGTGAAGTAACGCCAACCATCAAGCAGATTTATGGCAAGGCTCATACAATATGCGATGCTGAAGCAACTCACGCCGCGAAAAAACTTGCAACAATTCATGGCTCTGAGTTGGATGAGCGCGAAATAAAAGTTCTTGAAGATATGGCCTCAGCAGTGGCAAAGAAGCTACTCCATGGTCCGACGGCGCGTTTACGCAAACAAGCAGGTGAAGCAAATAGCTATTGCTATACCGAGGCAGCAAGGTATCTGTTTGGCCTCGATGCTTATCCCAATGGTTTTGTGCGCTGTGATGACGGTTGCATTTGTCCTCATGTATCAGGTCTTACTTGTTCACAACATACTAATGGTGAGTTACATGGTGAACAGGTAGTTTCAGCTACTCTTTCTGCTGTTAAACAGAAGGAGCTTATATGAAGGAGCTGATTATTGGTACGCGTGGTAGCAAACTTGCGCTTTGGCAGGCGAATAAAACTGCCGAGCTTTTTCGTGCAGCTGTGCCAGAGCTTGAAGTATCGGTGAAGATCGTTAAGACAAAAGGTGACAAGATCCTTGATGTTGCTTTATCGAAGATTGGCGATAAGGGTCTGTTTACCAAAGAACTCGAACAAGAACTTCTTGATGGGCACGTAGATGTATGTGTCCATTCCTTGAAAGATATGCCAACCGTACTGTCTGAAGGACTGGTGTTGGCTGGCTGCCTGGAGCGTGCTGATCCGCGAGATTCGCTCGTAGCTCCTCAGGGTACGACGTTGGCAACTTTACCGAGTGGTGCGCGGGTTGGCACTGGTGCGCTCAGACGTTTATCTCAGCTGCGTGCACTGCGCGATGACATTGAGTATGTAGAAGCACGCGGCAATCTTGATACCCGTATTGCTAAGGTTCATGACGGTACGCTTGATGCCATTGTGCTGGCGCGAGCAGGTATTTGTCGTATGGGCTGGGAGGATGAGATTGCGGTTGATTTTTCTCTTGATGAAGTATTGCCAGCTGTAGGGCAAGGAGCTATTGCGCTTGAAGTGCGAGCAAATGACGAGCGTGTAATAGAACTGTGCTCACTCATACGTTGTTTTCGTACTGATGTGTGTATTACAGCCGAACGTTCGATAATGCGTTTACTTGATGGTGGCTGCCAAGTGCCCATTGGTGCATATGCCCGATTCGAAGATGACAAATTTGTGCTTGATGCGTTTGTTGGTCGTCTTGATGGCTCACAACTTTTGCGTTCGCGCGTTGAAGGTCTTCTTAAAGCGCCGAAGGATGCCTCAGATGTTCAGGCAGCGACAGAACAGGCTTGCAAATTTGCGAAGCAAGCAGTGGATGAGCTCACTGATATGGGAGCACTTTCTTTACTTGATGAGGTGCGTGTATGTGACGATGAAAGGCCTCTACCATGATGGCGAAATTGCAAGATGCACATACTGTTCAAAATGGATCATTGCAGAACGAGAGGAATGCGACTGTAAATCATGTACATGTCTATTTGGTAGGTGCTGGTCCGGGTGATCCTGGATTATGCACAGTAACAGGTACACGTCTTATCTCTAAAGCTGATGTTATTATCTACGACTATCTCGCAAACTCGGTCTTGCTTGAAGGCGCACGTGCGGATGCTGAACTTATCTATGCTGGTAAAGAAGGATTTTCTGCACACCTTGGGCAAGATAAAATCAATGTGTTGCTTATCGAGAAAGCACGAGAGCTTGAAGAGAACGGCGGTGGTGTTCTTGTACGCCTCAAAGGCGGCGATCCGTTTGTGTTTGGAAGAGGCGGCGAGGAAGCACTTGCACTTTCAAAAGTAGGTATTTCTTTTTCTGTTGTTCCGGGGGTGACAAGTGGAGTAGCAGCACCTGCTTATGCGGGTATTCCTGTTACTCATCGTGGGATTGCTTCGTCGGTAGCTTTTATTACCGGTAACGAAGATCCAACAAAAGAAGAAACAGCACTTGATTGGGATGCTATAGCAAAGAGCGCTGACACCTTATGTTTTTATATGGGTGTACGAAACTTACCCTTTATTGCAGAGCGATTGATGACAGCGGGACGAGCGGCAGATACGCCCGTTGCTCTTGTCCGTTGGGGCACGATGCCTGATCAGGAAGTATTGGAAGGCACGCTTGCCACCATTTCTGATGATGCTCTTGCAGCAGGATTTAAGGCGCCGGCCATCATTGTTGTTGGGAAGGTGGTAGGCCTTCGTGATTATTTGGAGTGGTTTAATCCTGGCCCGCTTGCGGGCATGACGGTCGCGGTTACTCGTACACGGGCCCAAGCAAGCAGTTTGACATCGAAACTGCGCCAACTCGGTGCGACCGTGCTCGAGTTGCCTACGATAGAAATTGTTCCGCTGAGAAATTATGCAGAGGTTGATACGGCCATTTCCCATCTTGCAGACTATCGTTTTATCGTATTTGCCAGCGCTAATGGCGTAACAGCATTTTTTGATCGTTTGACTGTTGCCGGCCTTGATGCTCGTTCTCTTGCGAGAGCGCGCATTGCTGTTATTGGTCCAGCTACGGCAAAGGTGCTGAAATCATACGGAATTACAGCCGACTATGTTCCTCACGAATATCGAGCAGAGGCAGTAGCTCAAATGCTTATCGATGCGGGTCTCATGCAGGGTGATCGTGTATTAATTCCTCGTGCACTTGAAGCGCGCGAAGTGCTCCCTGATTTGCTCAAACAGAATGGTGCTTACGCTGATGTTGTTCCGGTATATCGCACCATATGTCCTGCATCAGATTCGGTGCAAGATGCACTTGGTCGCATTGCTGCTGGGGAAGTAGATGCGGTGACGTTTACTTCGTCATCAACAGTGCGAAACTTTGATGCTCTAGTGCGCGAGGTTGGATGTGAAAAGATACTTGCTGATATGTCATTGTATTCAATCGGACCCATTACAAGTGATACTGCCCGCAAGGAGGGTTTGGTTATAGCAGCGCAAGCCGAGGACTACACCATTGAGGGTCTTGTGGATGCCATGGTTAAGCACCGAACTTCGCACAACACGAGAAAGGGAGAATGTTCATGATAGGAATCTCCAAGTTGTACTGCGGAGCCGTAGAACCGGGAGATGTTTTGCGCTATAACCGCGAATCGGGCAAATTACCAAGTGAACTTCTCCAGTTTTCGCGTGATAAGAAACCTGTAGTGGTGTGGAACTGTACGCGTACCTGCAATCTGCGCTGCGTACACTGTTACGCCCAGTCGGAATGTAAGGACTACGAGGGCGAAATGACCACCGATGAAACAAAAGCGATGATTGATGATTTGGCCACATTTGGTTCTCCGGTTTTGTTGTTCTCGGGTGGCGAACCTTGCACGCGCCCTGATCTTGTTGAGCTTATGCAATATGCAAAAAAGGCCGGCATGCGTGTGGTGTTGTCAACCAACGGAACTCTTATTACGCCTGAGATGGCAGCGTGTTTTGCCGAGGTTGGGCTGTCTTACGTTGGTGTATCGCTTGACGGTGGCCGTGAAACGCACGATAAGTTCCGTGGATTGCCAGGTAGTTTTGATCGCGCCATGGAAGGCATTCGTAACGCAAAGGCTGCTGGCATCAAGGTTGGTCTGCGCATGACTATTAACAAGCGCAACTGGAATGAGGTTGACGAAATATTCGACATTATGGAAGCAGAAGGCATAAAGCGTACATGTTTCTATCACCTTGTTTATGCTGGTCGCGGTACTTTGCTTAAGGATGAGGACATAACTCACGAAGAAACGCGTCGTTTTGTGCGTCATATTATGGATCGCACCCGTGATTGGTTTGATCGTGGTGGCTCGCCAGAGATTCTTACGGTGGATAACCATGCCGATGCCCCTTTCATTTATTTGGAGTTGTCGCGTGAAGATCCGGATCGTGCAGCAGAAGTACTGCAATTGCTTCAGTGGAATGGTGGTAATTCTACCGGTTCGGGTATTGGTTGCGTGAGTTGGGATGGGGAAGTATATCCCGACCAATTCTGGAGGCACTTCTCGTTAGGTAATGTGCGTCAACGACCGTTTTCAGAGATCTGGACCGATACGAGTCGTACGACTGAACAAAGTGAACTTATGTACCGCCTCAAGGATAAACGACCTTTCGTCAAAGGTCGTTGTAAGCAGTGTCGTTGGCTTGATATTTGTAACGGCAACTTTCGTGTGCGGAGCGAAGCGGCAACAGGAGATCTGTGGGGTCCTGATCCAGCATGCTATTTAACTGATGAGGAGATTGGTATCGCGTAGGCGGTGTATGAAGGAGGATGATATGAACTATCCCAGCTATCGGCCACGTAGGATGCGCGCTAACTCCACCGTACGTGACTTTATCCGTGAAACGTCGCTTTCAGCATATGATTTTATCTATCCATTGTTTGTTAAGCCTGGTACAGGTAAACGTGATGAGGTGCCTTCGATGCCGGGAGTGTTCCAGCTATCGGTCGATCAACTTTCTTCTGAGATTGATGAGCTCATGACGTGTGGTGTTCATTCGGTTTTGCTGTTCGGCTTGCCGTCTCATAAGGATGAGCGTGGTAGCGAGGCCTATGACGATAATGGCATAGTGCAGCAAGCGATACGTGCTATCAAAGATCACGCTCCTGACTTTCACGTAATTACCGATGTGTGCTTGTGTGAATATACAAGCCACGGTCATTGTGGCGTGCTTGATGAACACGGTACCGTTTTAAATGACGAGACCCTTGAATTGTTGGCTGCCGAGGCAGTAAGCCATGCGCGTGCCGGTGCTGATATGGTTGCGCCTTCTGACATGATGGATGGCCATATCGCCGCACTGCGCACTACCCTTGATGAGGTAGGTTTTTCTCATGTCCCCATCATGGCTTATGCAGCCAAGTATTGTTCGGCTTTCTATGGGCCGTTTCGCGATGCCGCTGATTCTGCACCAGCTTTTGGTGATCGCTCTACGTACCAGATGGATCCTGCGAACAGTGATGAAGCTTTGCGTGAGGTAGAGCTCGATATTGCTGAGGGTGCGGATTTAATTATGGTGAAACCTGCATTGTCATATCTTGATGTGCTGCGTCGTGTACATGATAAATTTGCATTTCCTACGGTGGCTTACAATGTATCGGGTGAATATGCCATGGTGAAAGCTGCCGCAGAGCGTGGATGGCTTGATGAGCGCCGTGTGGTGCTTGAGCTGCTGTTATCCATGAAACGTGCTGGAGCGTGTGCCATTATCACCTATCACGCAAAAGATGCGGCGAAGTGGATTCGTGATCAACATCATGGTCGCTAAGGTATGTGAACCACATACTGTTGATCTTGATTCGCCGTTTGCTCGAGAAGTGCTTACTTCTGTGCAGTCTGCACTGCCGATCGATGCGCATCCCTATGCGGTGCTTGGCGAGACATGTGGGGGTGATGAGGTAAGTGCGTTTGCTGTTGTAGAAACTGCACGAAAGGCGGGAATAATACGTCGCATTGGCGCGAGTTTTGATTCGTATAAGCTCGGTTATGTTTCTTCACTCGCAGCGTTAGCGGTGCCCCATGAACGGCTTGAAAATGTAGCGGAAATAGTTAGTGCTCATTCGAGTGTTACGCACAACTATGAGCGCGACGATCGGTACAACTTGTGGTTTACCTGCATTGCACATGGGCATAACGCATTAGCGCGAGAGCTTTCTGATATTCAGTGTGAGACAGGTATTGACGATATGCTCGTGTTGCCTGCCTTGCGCTTGTTCAAGGTGCGTGTAGCTTTTGATGTGCGTAATGAGGTATCGCGTTTGGATGTTGCATCGCAGGTTTCAGATGTGCCTGATTGTATTGTTCCAGCTAAAGTTGCACCTCTTGATTCCGATAACATCGATCGTGCTCTGGTGCGGGTTCTTCAGGGAGATCTTGCAGGCGATATACAGCCCTTTGCGCTTGTGGCGCTACGTGTTTCTCGTCAGATCGAATGCCCTATGGCGGAATTTGAAGTACTGGATCGTGTTCGCATGCTTATGGAGAAGCGTGCGATCCGGCGGTTTGGAGCCATGGTATATCATCGCAAAATGGGCTTTTCTTGTAATGCAATGGCTGTCTGGAATATTCCTGATCATCAGGTGGAACAGGCGGGGGCTATCTTAGCGCGTCCTGCGCATGTGAGCCACTGTTATGAGCGTCCGCGTCGTGCTGCATGGCCTTGGAATCTTTACACGATGATACATGGACATGATTGTGCTGAATGCGAGTGTGTAGCAGAAGACCTTCGTAAGCAATTGGTAGTGGCTGGCATTAAGGCAGATCTACCACGAATGTTGGTATCCACGCGTGAATTCAAAAAAACATCCATGCACTACTTTGAGGAGGAGTAATGAGTACTACGTTGAATTGTATGCATTCTGAGGCATTATTTGCTCAAGCGCAATGCTGCATTCCTGGTGGTGTGAACTCTCCGGTGCGTGCGTTTGCTAGTGTTGGTAAACAACCGGTGTTTTATGAACGTGCAGAGGGTAGCCACATCGTGGATGTTGATGGTAATGAATACGTAGACTTCATTGGCTCATGGGGTCCGATGATTTTGGGCCACCGGCCACCTGAGGTACTTTCTGCTGTTAAAGAACAGCTTGAACGTGGTTTATCGTTTGGTGCACCGTGTGAGGCTGAAGTGCGTCTTGCTGAGCGGGTATGCGAACTGGTTCCTTGTGCTGAAAAGGCGCGTATGGTGTCATCGGGCACTGAGGCAACAATGAGCGCGGTACGTCTTGCACGTGGGTTTACGGGGCGTAATCTCATAGTCAAATTTGAGGGCTGCTATCATGGGCATAGCGATGCATTGCTCGCAAGTGCTGGTAGTGGGGTAGCTACTTTAGGTATTCCTGGTACGCCGGGTGTGACACCGGGAGCAGCACGGGACACGCTTGTGGTACCGTATAACAATTTGGCCGCCGTCAAACAACTTTTTGATACGTACAAAGATCAGATTGCCTGTGTGATTGTGGAGCCGATTGCGGGCAATATGGGTGTTGTGCCACCTGTGGTTGGCTTTTTGGAAGGATTGCATGATCTTTGTACTCATGCTGGTGCACTTTTAATATTTGACGAAGTGATCAGCGGGTTCCGTGCAGCACTTGGTGGTGCACAGGAGCTCTATGGGGTACTACCAGATCTTTGTATGCTTGGCAAAATTATTGGTGGGGGTTTTCCGGCCGGATGTCTTGCTGGTCGCGCTGATATTATGGATACCCTTGCTCCAACAGGACCTGTCTATCAGGCTGGCACGCTTTCAGGTAATCCTGTTGCTATGAAAGCAGGTCTTGCAATGCTTGATGTCCTCGAGCGTCCAGGAGTTTATGATGAATTAGAGTGTCGTGGTGCACGTTTGGAAACAGGTCTTTGTCGTGCGATTGAAGAAAGTGGTTGTGAAGCTACCGTTAATCGTGTTGGGTCACTTGCTACGTTGTTCTTTGCTCCTGACCCAGTGAGTGATTATGCGAGTGCTGCTTTATGTGATACGAGTACCTTTGCGCGCTACTTTGAAGGTATGCTTGAGCGCGGGTTTTTGATTGCGCCAAGTCAATTTGAGTGTTTGTTCCTCTCGCTTGCTCATAGCGATGAGGAAGTTGATAGTTTTACTCAGGCAGTGTCAGAAGTGCTTGCTTCGCTTTAATAACACATGCCCCCATCGTCTAGAGGCCAAGGACGCCGGCTCCTCAAGCCGGAAACGGAGATTCGAATCCTCCTGGGGGCACCAATTATTTAGATTGTATACCGAGGCGCTAGTCGAAGTGATAGACATGTGCATCAAGGCGATGCCCCATCATGTTGTAAAGTGCGCAAGCTACCGCGTCCGCCGAGGGGCGGATACCCGTTAGAGCCTCCATATCTGTCTGCATAAGACGCATGATTACAAGGGCTACATGGCAGATAAGAAAAAAAACTATCTGGTATGGAATAAAAAGGCAACAAAAAAGTGTGAATGTGATAAAAGTGCTTTGTTTCAGTAAACATATTCGAATAAAACCGAAATTGTGGAGGATCTATGTGTTACTACCAATTTGCCGGGTAACATTTTCGTACCGTTGGCGGGAATAACCCGATATTCAGCAATTTATCTAATCCTACTTCAAAGAAATCTAAGAGAATATTGTGAGAGGTTTTACAGGACAATACACCTAAAGGAGGTGTGCACATGGTAACAGAGGCAATCAGTCCAGAGTTTATGAAGAAGCTAGAGGCGCGTGGCGTTTCTCGCCGTGGCTTTATGAAGCTCTGTGGCTCGCTCGCCGTAGCGGCAGGTTTGTCCGAGCTCGCTGCTCCTCGTGTTGCTCAGGCGATCGAAAACTCCGTTATCGGCGCAGAAGAGGGAGGTCTTTATCCTGCAATTTGGATCGAAGGCGCATCCTGCACCGGTTGTACGGAATCTTTCGCACAGGTTGATGCCCCTGATCCAGCAACCGTAGTGTTGGAAATGATTTCGCTGAACTACTGCGAAACCCTTTCTGCTGCTGCAGGTTGGTCAATGGAAGAAGCTAAGGAGCAAACTATTGAGGCAGGAAACTACATCCTCGTTTACGAAGGTGCAGTTTTGGAAGGTTGGAATGGCGAAGCACTGCGCGTTGCCAACGAACCCGGTACCGAGCATTTGATTAACGCAGCGGAAAACGCAAATGCAGTTGTTGCATTGGGATCCTGTGCAGTTAATGGTGGATGGATGGGTGCTAATCCCAATTCATCAGATGCTTTGGGCGTTCAGAAGTTCTTGGAGAAGCAGGGTATTGACACTCCAGTTGTTAATATTCCTGGTTGCCCAGCAAATCCTGAGTGGCTTGAGGCAGTATTGGTAGACGCTATTTTGATTGGTCAGCTTCCTGAGCTTAATAGCGAAAACAAGCCGTCGCTCATGTTTAATGAGACCATTCATGACAACTGTGAGCGTCGTGGTCACTTTGAGAATGGCGAATTCGTTTATGCGTTTGGTACTGAGGAAGAAGCACTGAATTACTGCCTGTATCCTATGGGCTGCCGTGGTCCTCAAACCAAAGCAAACTGCGGTGTCGTTCGCTGGAATAATCGTCGTTCTTGGTGCGTTGCATCGGGCGGTCCTTGTATTGGTTGTTGTGTTGCTAATCCGGATGATCCTGGTGAGAACTGGGTTGAGACCAACACGCCTTTCCGCGCTCGCTTCCGTGACCTGCGCATCGGCGGTATGACGGTTCAGCCTGAAGCTATTGCTTGGACCGTTACTGGCGTTGCAGCAGCAGCTCTCATTATTCATGGCTTTGGCATGAAGAAGACCGGCCGTACCAGTGGCGGCGCTGAATTTGAACAAGTACGCGAATGGGACGCAAAGCATCCTGATCAGGCTATCGGCCAGTATGACGAAGATGTCCTGAAGGGAGGCAAGTAAACAATGACTCGTTCTGTTATCGACCCCGTTACTCGTATTGAGGGTCACCTCCGTATTGAGATGGAGGTTGAAAACGGCGTTGTTACTGAAGCATGGGCATCAGGCGGTTGCTTCCGTGGCATGGAATTGACGGTTCAGGATCGTACTCCAGAAGACGCTGCTCATATCGTACAGCGTATCTGCGGTGTTTGCCCTGTTTCCCACTCTCATGCATCTGCTATCGCAGCAGAGAAAGCATATGGCATTGAAATTCCCAACAACGCTCGTATTATTCGTAACCTTATGGAAGGCGGTCAGTTCCTGCACAGCCACATTCTGTGGTTCTATACGCTGGCAGCTCTTGACTATGTAAACCCATTGAATGCGCTCAGCGCTAACATTGCTGATGCATATGACCTGGTTGAAGAAGCTGGCACATCCTGCAATTCTGACCTCTACGCTTTAGCAGAGCGTCTTACGGCATTTGCTGAGAACGGTCAGCTTTCGATCTTCTCCGGCAACTGGTGGAAGAATGGATCTTCGGAGACTGAATTCAACCTTCCTGCTGAACTTGATCTTATCGCTACCGCTCACTACATTGAAGCATTGACCATGCAGGCTAAAGCATCTGAGATCTGCGGCTTGCTCGGTGGTAAGATGCCTCATGTTATGACGCTTGTTCCTGGTGGTACTTCATTTGTGCCTACCGAAGAGAAGCTTGATGACCTGTGGTCACTCGTCCACGAGGTTCGTGACTGGGTTGCTGCAACCATGCTTCCTGATACCAAGGCAATCGCTCCTTATTATCTTAGTGCTCTTGAGTTTGGTAAGGGCTGCGGTCGCTACGTATCTTGGGGTGTGTTTGAGAGCGAATCCTTCGAGATGTCTGAGCGCTATCTGCCTTCTGGCATCATTGATGAAGATCTTAACCTCAGTGAAGTTGATGAAGACCTCATCAGCGAATACATTGGTCATTCTTGGTATGCTGGCGATTCTGATCTCAACCCTCGTGAAGGTGTTACCGAGCCAGAATTTACTGAATACTACAAAGAGGGAACCCTCTATGAAGAGAATGGTCATGAGTTTGGCGAGATCAGCGACCGCTACACCTGGGCTAAGGCTCCGAGCTATGATGGCAAGTGCATGGAAGCTGGTCCATTCTCTCGTATTTTGGCTGGATATCTTCGTGGTAATGACTTCATCGTCGAGAGTGTTGACGGTCTATGTGACGACTTAGGACTCACTATTCCTCAGTTGCAGTCCACGCTTGGTCGTGTTGCTGCTCGTCAGGTTGAGGCTCTCTACATTGCAGAGCTCATGTGTGATTGGGTTGACGAGCTTATCGAGGCAGTCAAAGGTGGCGATAGCGAGTACTTCCGCTCACCGAGCACTATTACCGGCGACGGTACAGGCTTCTGGGAAGCTCCTCGTGGTGCTCTCTATCACACCGAGCATGTCAGCAACGGCAAGATTACTGGTTATCAGATTATTATTCCTACCACGTGGAATATTGCTCCTCGCAACGCTGAAGGAGTCTCTGGTCCTATAGAGCAGGCTGTTGTTGGTAACCCCGTTGAAGATGTTGAGATGCCAATCAACGTTTTGCGTACTGTTCATAGTTTCGACCCATGCACCGCTTGTGCTGTTCATGTAACTGAACCTTCAACCGGTAAGCATTTCGAAACCGTTACAAGCCCATGGGGGGTGAAATAAATGGCACATTTAGCTCACTACAAAGAGGCACATCCGATGCCTATGCGCGTGACGCATTGGATTAACCTTGTGTGCATGGTGTTCTTGATTCTTACGGGTTTCTTGATTCACTTCCCATTTGTTCCTGAGTTGACGGGCGTGGCTCGTGGCACGCATATCTTCTTGGGTATTGTGTTGGTTATTAACTGCATCGTACGTATTGTCTTTGCATTCATGTTCCAGTCTGCACCAACTGGTGGCACGCGTAACACAGTTCGCGACTACAAGACCTGGTTGCCACAGGAAGACAACCGTCATCAGTTGGGTTCTTGGATCAAGTACTATCTGTTTATCAAGAAGGATCATCCGCTCTCTGCAAAACTGGGCGTTCCTCAAAAGATTGCTTACCTTGCAGTAGCTGTTTTGATTCTTATCCAGGGCTACACTGGACTGTGCTTGTGGACCCCAACTGGTTCGCTGGGATTCTTTGCAGCCGGTATCAATCTGGTCGGTGGCTTGATGTCAATGCGCATCATCCATTACTTCATGATGTTTGTGTTCATCATCTTTATGATGCTTCACATCTATCTGGTATTCATTGAAGGAACCGCTCCTGTTAAGTTGATGCTCTTCGGTAAGGAAACTGGTGGTAAGGTCTACGACCCTAACCGTCATGTTATCGTGGGCGAGGATCATTCCATAGACGAGCATTAAATTGCAAAGTTTGTAGGTGAATAAAAGCCTCGGCTTCGGTCGGGGCTTTTTTGTATTCAGTGGCATCTTGAAAGACATGGTGGATGCTTGGAGCGAAGGTAGGCGTGTTCCAATGTGAGGTCGTCTCAAGACAAAACAGGGCGACTAACAAGCTCTGTTTTGGTTATTTTAAAATGATTCTCTATTTTCCAAAGCTTTGATAGCTATCAGTGATGCGACTCTCATCTCAGTTTATCTTGCTGGTAGCGATTAAGTAGCAGCCATCATATTTTTCTGTCTTGGTTATGGTATCTCTATCAAGTGTGAGCTTTGCGCCCTTTAATTATCTTTCCGGTCTTTGTGTTAAAGGCAAGGTTCTAACGTATTGGTGGGCGACATCATAGCTTGTAGTTTTCATGTAAGCAGAAAAGCTAGAAATAAATTCTTTTGCTTTCTTGTCATTCTTGCCTGCTTATACCTGGAATACTCTTTCGTATTTTTAGTCTATTATTATATTATTGATATATCTCTTTTGATATATCAAAACAAGAAAGGAGGAGATTACGGTGGATGCCAAAATTGCTATTGTTGGAGCAGGCGTTTCTGGCTTATCAGCGGCTTATACTCTTAAAAAAGCAGGGATACAGGCGGATATCTATGAAGCCAGTTCTGTTGCTGGTGGTCGATGCCGGAATGATTATGAGGACGGTTGGCAATTCTATGTTGGAGCAGGATCAACCGAGCCTCAATGGGAAACCACTTTCGCCTACTTGAATGAGTTGGGCATAGCGGACAAAGTGACCACGCAAGCCGGAGAAGCAAGGATAGGCTTTGTCACCAAGGGGAAAATTCACGCTATCAAGTTTGGGGGTCCAATTAGCACACTTGGAAGCCTCATAAAGTTCCTTCCCGCATTTCCGTTCAAGGTATATACCCAGGGTATACGCTTCCTTAAAATACTCGGAAAGTATCAGAAAGAACTTAACTTTAAAGAAGGCGACTTTACCGCCTTGGAAGAAATGAGCAATCTTTCTATCTACGATTGGTGTCAGCAAAATGGCTATCAGGAGTTTTGCACCTATGTACTAGACCCCCTAGTAGCCAATATGGTTTGCGGAAACTCCAAGCTAATCTCAATGGGGCATATTATTGTTCTGTTCTCGCTTATGCAGGGCCTTTGTACGCTCGATGGAGGAATGGGAATAATATCCGAAAATCTTGAAGCGCAAGTCCATGATGAAATTCGCTATCAAACACCTGTGGACGAAGTAGTTATCGAGAATGGAAAAGTTACTGGCGTAAAGGTAGCTGGAAAGCTTATAAACTACGACCATGTAATCGTAGCGCTTGATGCAAAACGAACCCTTAGCTTAGTACCTGGACTATCGCAAGCTCAGCAAGCAGCCTTATCAACATGTGATTACAGCTCGGTGTTTTATTACCAATTTGGCTTAGAGCACCCTGTAGAGAGCCTACGTCACGGCTCAGCTTTCTTTGCCGCAAACGAGTCAAATCTTCTTGCTGGTGTTTCACAATCAGATGCCGAAAATCAAAAGCCAATTATCCTGTCACAAACAAAAATTGAGCATTTTGACATGCTTGCTGCAATGAGTGAAGAAGAGCGCCTGGAAACTATCATCAGAGAGACTCGCAAGGTCTTACCTGAATTTCCAGAGCACCCCGACTGTGTTCATGGCTATCGCTGGGATATAGCAGTTAATCTTGAAGGTCCCGGACAATTTAAGGCAATAGAGGAATTGAAAGCGCATCACCTTGATGATATTAGCGGTCTCCATTTAGCGGGAGATTACATGTTCCTCATCGCTTCAACTGAAGGCTCAATGGATGCGGGAAGGCGCAGAGCGGAAGATATTATCCGTGAGCTAGGAAAGCCGATACCTTCCCTTCATCGCCAAGGGTAATATTAGTTCATATTGACGATGAGCATCCTAAGACGAAAGGAATCCATGGCAAAGGAATTGGAACATACAATTCTCGGGCTTCTAGCGCTTCATCCAAATGCAAGCGGCTATGACCTACACCGTATAATTAAAAATTCAACAGGACATTTGCTTAACGCTTCATTTAGCAAAATATATCCCTCGTTGAAAAAGTTGAGCAACCATGAGCTGGTTGAATATGAGGTGGAGGACATCAAAAACCGCCCTGCAAAAAAGTATTATCGTTTAACCGATTTGGGAGAAAAAGCGCTTCAAGAATGGCTTAAATCTCCTATCAGCTTTAAGCCGGATTTGCGCTCCTTTGATTTGAGGATTGTGTTTGGTCCCCTCATGCCAAAAAAAGTCCTGTTGTTTCATATTGATTCGGCAATCCAATACCTTGAAAGCATCACCGGCGAGCATCTTTACTCTCATGACGGCAGCGATGGGGAATCCTACGCGTTCATACGGTCTTCTTCAGTGAACATGCACAATATCGATATAGTGTGGCGTCCGTTCAATAAGCGTTTTCAAGAGGAGCATTTACGTCGTCTGCAGTGGATGAAAGAATGGCGCGATACTATAGAGCAAGAATTTGAGGAATGACGAAATTGCTGTTTTCAAGCGCCGAGGACTTTCTCGACACTTGCATCGCCCTCACTTAAAAGCCCGGCAAGCGCATAGTCTCTCCAAGAAATATACGCTAAGCCTTTACCTATAGCTAAGAATAAGGAGGCTGACTCACACAACGAATCCTGCAGCTCAACTGCGTTTTCGATAACGCTGACAGCTTTGCAGCAACTCTCCAAAGCGCGATTGTTTCACCCGCTTGCCGCCCCCTTGCAGGATGTTTTGCGATCTAGAACATGTCCACCATAGCAGTAATTCAACTGGCAAATGAAAGGAGCAATTATGACAAATGTATGCGTCATAACTGGCGGCGGAAGCGGTATGGGTCTTGAGGTAGCCAAACTCGTAGGAAAGCACTCGAAAGTCATTCTTGTGGGACGCACGGTGAAAAAGCTCGAAAGCGCAATTGAGGAGCTCTGCGGTTTAGGAATCGACGCCGAAGCATTCCCTTGCGATACCGGCGACCGTGAATCAATCAAAAAACTCGTTGCGCACGCAAAGGAACAGGGCAAGCTTAAAACGGTTATTCATGCGGCAGGTCTTTCTCCCCGCATGGCCGATGGCAAGAAGATATTTGCTGTAAATGCCATAGGAACAATTAATGTGGATGAAGAGTTCGGTGAAGCTATGGATGACGGCTGCATTCTTAATGTGGCCTCTATGGCAGGGCATATGATTCCTGCGGACAATGTGCCTGCCCAACTGTACAAGCTTGCTTTGAGTAATGTTGATGCGTTTGCAGAAGCGTTGTCTCAAATGCTTACTCAAGTTCCTGAAGATCAACAATCGAATATGGCTTACAGCGTCTCAAAAAACTTCGTCATATGGTATACCGCACGCATGGCTGTACGTTACGGACACAAGGGACTACGTGTTGTATCTATTTCGCCCGGCACTTTCAGTACTCCAATGGGCAAACTAGAAGGCGACCAAGCGTCTACTATCGCGTGCAACGGAGCTTTGGGACGTGTGGGAGACCCGGCCGAAATTGCGCGTATGATGGCCTTCATGGTAAGCGACGAATGCAGTTATCTTACTGGCGTCGATATTCTTTATGACGGCGGTGCAGTTGCCGCAGTAAATGCCGCAAATGATTAGGAAAAGGGCGCGCGCAAACTGGTCCAGCTCATCACTCTCGCACAAGATTTGAACGAGAGGCAGACAGGCAAGACCAACACCAAACAAGCAGAGTGCGTTGTTCGGGCCAACCTCATCCGTGATGGTAAGGGCGACCACACCAGCCAACACCCATAGCAAGCGCAACGGCTTTGAGGGCTAGACGAGAACTAATGGAGCAGCTGTATACCGAGCGGCGCGTACGGTAGTATGAGCAGGAGGCGCACCAACTAATGACACGCCTCCTGCTCGAAAACGAGGAGCAAAGCGCAGAAAGTCAAAGGGTACCGGGTTGTGTCCGATGCCCCATAAATTCATGAAATGAAAAACCCGCAGAACACACTGCGGGTTTGAAGTTTTTATGGCTCCCCGGGTAGGACTCGAACCTACAACCCTCCGGTTAACAGCCGGATGCTCTGCCATTGAGCTACCGAGGAATGTGCTCATCATTTCTGACGCGATTTATTATTATACGCAATTGATTCACTAATGCAAGAACGGATTTTTTGTATCAGCAAAACGAACAGCGGGCAGTATCTACACGTGCGCAGTGGTTTGATGTCCGCAGGTTGTTCAAGCGTCTGGTGCAAGGTACTCAGGATATTTGAGAGCATACATCGGTTTTTTTACGGAATAGCAGTATCTTGCGCTACAATAGCAAAGCAACTTTTTGCGTGTGACTACGGGCCCATAGCTCAACGGTGGAGCAGGGGACTCATAATCCTTTGGTTGTCGGTTCGAATCCGGCTGGGCCCACCATTTTGCCTGTTCAGGCGCTTGTTGTTTTACTTCCCTTGTCCATATAGTCTGTGGGCAAATTGTAGGTAAAATTGAACGTGTTGAAACGGCGAGCGACTGTTTTGTAGATAAACATTTTCGCATTTTTGCAATTTGAAAGGTCATTGGGTTTAGTTAGTGGTTCGTAGACTCTGGTATCTACCAAATCAAAACAGGCTAATAGGCTAATAGTTTATACGAGTCACGTGTTTTCCTGTATCACAACTCGTTTTATGTTCTATTGAGAACCTTCCACGTAATTGTATCAACAAGAGTATAGTTTTCTAACTGGCTACGCTTTTTAAACTGCGGAAGCTGTAGCGCATCATAGAGAATTGCTGGCACAATCAAAATAAAACGTTTACTGATTTCGTTAATTCCGTCAAATGCATCTTTGCCAAGCGTGCTGATTTCATTTCCGCACAAACGCCAACTTTGCGCAGTATGGTAAATCGAATATTCAAGATCGGGAGTGATCTCTATATTTCGGTACTCGCATGCCCTATGAAAGGCCTTGATTCTTCTATCCACAAGGATCCGCTCATACGGTTCTGATTCGGGGCAATTATGTGAAGCGGAGTTAAAAATAAAGTTCCCTGGCGACAACATAAGCTGAACATACCGAATAAAGCCTTCCTCCCAACTTAAATCTATACCAATTCTGTCAAGCGATAGCTGTTCACAATGCTCTGACCACCATGAACGAAGTATGTACTTGCTTTCAAAATAGTTGTAAAATGTCTGTCGTGAAATTCCCGCTCTGTCACAGATTTCATCTACGCTAATTGTTTCGAGCGGTCTATCGATACTTTGAAGTATTCGAAGGCGCATGTGGAAAGATTTATCATTTTGGTTCAATCGAATCACCTTCTTACCGTTCGAAACGGCGCTGCTCTAGCTGCTCCGGATATGCTTGGGCAAAGCAATAGAGGCAGGCGTTTTCGTTAAGAAGAACATCAAGTCAAGTATTTTTGACGTTTATTCGTTTAAGTCCAATTCTTTTGACAATTATATCGTCCCAACCCTTACCTCTGGACGTGGTACGCGTAAAAATGAACGTGTTCAAAGCATTGGTAATGCTGTCAAGAACAGAGGGATTCTAATCGTAGGGACGTAAAAAGAAGGGGGCACGTTATGAAATTTATTCTTGATGGAAAATTAGGCGCCCTAGCTGTTGTGGCAGGACCAGCTGCCGTCTTATCAGGATTAGGGCAGTACAAAAAGAAGTATGTGGTCAGTCCAGATGAGCAACCGCCGCGAGGAACGTACCCTGGCGATGATTACCTTCCTGATGAGGATGTCATGTTAAGTACCATGGCAGTAGAAATCGATGCTCCCCCGGAGAAGGTTTGGCCCTACATCAATCAATTAGGACAAAATAAAGCGGGTTTTTATAGCTTTCAAACCTTCGAACACCTTGCGGCGTTTCGTATTTACAACACCTACGAAATCATGGATCGCTGGCAGGATACTAAAGTGGGCGACTGGGTCTTCTACGGCGATCAAGGCGTTGGTCATGAAATCGTATTGCATGAGCCGGGGAAATATATCGTAGGTTGTTCGGATACGCGCCGTCCGCCTAAACAACAAGGTGCCGTCGCATGGCTGCCGCACGGATGTAAAGAATACGCTTGGACTTGGGGATTTTACCTTGAAGAGTTGCCAGGAAATCGCACCAAACTCGTTCAACGCAATACCGTGATTGTTGAAGTTTCCAACAAATTACAAATGACAATTGTCGTTGGTCTTATCTGGGGCTGGTCATCTGGGGTTATGTCAACACGAATGTGTGATGTGATTAAAGCTCTTGCTGAAGGCAAGAAATTTATTCATTTCTAATGTTCAGTTAGTATGAAAGGGGCACCTCATGAAGAAAACGCCTTTGTTTTATATCTCGCCGTCGCTGTTGATCTCAGTTGCTTTCATTGGAATTGGCTATGCCGCTTTGCATTCATTCCTGAACAAAGAATGGGGTCGAGGCCGTCGTGATTGGAGTGATGAGCAGTAATTGATTAGCGATTAAATTTTTTGTTTAGATTTTTCTCTACGTAGAATCTTTAGCTGAACTATCTCTCTGACCTCGTTAACAATAATGAGGTCAGAGAGCTCTGTGCTAAACTCTCGAAAGATTTCTTCGTTATTATCTCCTAGTATAGAGCAAAATAAATTTCATATGCTGGATCGAGCTTGCGATGCTCAACTTTGGTAATTACCTTTTGTAACGGTCTAAAATCACCATCAATAGTTTGATCAATCAATATATATCGCAGCCGGCAAGGTAGTAACCTGTCGGGTATGGATCACACTTAGGAAATGAATTGATTTTCCTGTATCACTAGCCAGGTAATGGCAAGGGGTATGAGGAAGTATGCACTGCTTTTGTAACCATCATACCCCTTGACAGGATAGTGCGCCTCTTTTGCGTCTTGTCAAAGGTTGAAGCTTATTGCTTCTGTGTATCGCTTGTTGGGCGAGCTGCGAGTGCTTCGGTACGGAGGTCTCGTTCAATCTCGCGATCGATAGCGCCTTTGCGCGTGGGTGGTTTGACTTCAAACGGTACAGCAGGGGTTACAAGGCTTACCAGTGGCACTATTACGAGCGAGATCAGCATGGCTAAGGCACCACAGTTGATCGGTGAATCAATAAATCCGAATACCATATTGGACACGGTAAGTCCAGCACCCACAATAAAGCTTGCCCATACGGCTGCTTTCGAAATACGCCCACTGTACAGACCCCACAGTAACGGGCCTAGGAATGAACCTGCCAGCGCGCCCCATGAGATACTCATGAGCTGAGCAATAAAGGTAATGGTGGAGGTGTATTGTATAAGCGCAATAAGAGCCGAGATTACAACAAAAACCACAATCAAGGCACGCATCCAGGCAATCTGATTTTTTTCGCTCATGTTTTTAATGATGTTGCCTTTGATGAGATCAAGCGTCAGCGACGAAGATGAGGTCAACACTAGAGAGGAAAGTGTGGACATGGAAGCCGAAAGTACTAGTACTACCACGATGCCGATCAGGATATCAGGCAAGCCGCTGAGCATGGTAGGGATGATGGAATCATAGACCAGCGTGCCGTCTGCAGCATAGCTTACCTGGTCGCTAAACAGGCGTCCGAAGCCTCCCAAAAAGTAGCTACCTCCTGCAACGACAAAGGCAAATATGGTAGAGATAATGGCTCCTTGCTTAATAGCGGGTCCAGTTTTGATGGCGTAGAACTTAGAGACCATTTGCGGTAAGCCCCACGTACCAAGAGACGTCAGGATGATAACACCCATGAGGTTAAAGAGATCCGGTCCGAACATAGACACGAAGGCACCCTCTAATTGTGATCCTTCGGCAGGGATTTGAGACAGAGAAATGATGGCTTCGCTAAAGCCGCCTTGCCCTGCCAACACTGCTGTGATGACCGCCACAATGCCAATGAGCATGACGATGCCTTGGATGAAGTCGTTGAGTACGGTTGCCATATAGCCGCCCAGAACCACGTATATGCAGGTTACCACCGCCATACCAATGATGCACACTTCATAGGGCAGACCGAACGCCATTTCAAACAAACGAGACAGGCCGTTGTAAACGCTGGCGGTGTAAGGGATTAGAAACACGAAGATGATGGCGGCTGAGGCTATGCGCAGCGCTTTTGAGTGGTAGCGCTTGCCGAAGAATTCGGGCATGGTGGTTGCCTTGAGGCGTTGGGTGATCTCACGTGTGCGGGGTCCTAGAACCCACCAGGCAAGAAGTGAGCCTAAGAGTGCATTGCCCACACCAATCCACAGGGCGGCAAGGCCGTATTTCCAGCCGAATTGGCCAGCGTAACCTACAAAGATGACTGCAGAGAAATAGCTGGTGCCAAAAGCGAAGGCAGAAAGCCACGGGCCGACAGATCGTCCGCCAAGTACGAAGCCGTCAACGCTTTTACTGTGATGTCGGGCGTAGATTCCTACGCCTACGACAACACCAATAAAAATGAGCATAATGCATATTTTTGTAACCATGTATGTGTCTCCTGAGGTAAGAGGCGTTCGTGAGAGGCACGCCTTGATGTTGTTGCGTCAATGCCGCTCTGCGCATGTGTTTTGCGACATGTCACCATGCGTTCGGGCAAAAAACATTCTCATATTGTTAGCACAAGTTGCGCTGTTTGACACCAGTAAATAGGTAGTGCGCATCAAGGAAAAGGAATTGGCTGCTCTTATGAGCATGGATGAGAGGTGATGAGTGCGGCAGTAAGGCGCTGGGGTGGCGAAAGAGCGGGTTAGTAGTGTGCTAGCGAATATGAGTCTTGAGAAAACGACCCGTCTCAAAGAAACGAAGGGTATGGTAAGGCGGGCACGGTAAAAGTCCGAATATTGCAAAAGGGCACCTCGGTACACGTTGCGCGAACAGTATCCGGGTGCCCTGATACCCAAACAGCTTAATTAGAGGAGATACGGAACACCATAGAGGCTTAGAGCTACTACGACTACGACAATAGTGGCACCAGTCCAGATATGAAATTCGCGATCCATTTTTGATTTTTCTTCAGGTGAAGGCTCTTCGGTGGTGATGATGGAAAGTGCTGGGCTTTCAGCTGTTTTGTATTTTGCACGGCAGCAGGCATAGATAGCCAGTCCTACAACACACCAAATGATGCCGGTAATAATGGCTTCTGGAACCAGCTGGGTCATCATGATCAGGTAGATAACCATGCTGATAGGGGCTCCAATCATTAAGCCAGGCACTTTAAAGGTTCGTTTAAGGTCAGGCATTTTCTTACGCAATCCAATTGCAGCGCCGATGCCGATGATGTAGTAGAACAGGTCAGCAAATAAGCTGAGGTTGGCAATATAGACCAACGAACCGGTAGCAACGAGCAGTACGGTTATAACACCCAATACGCAAATAGCAACGTATGGGGTTTGGAATCGGGGATGCAGTTTGGCAAATACTCGAGGCAGTGCTCCGTCGCGTGCCATGGTGTACAGATAGCGCGGTGGTACTGCAAGGCTTGCATTCATGGTTGAGAAGTCGCCACCAAAGGCAATACCTGCTGCAAGCAGCAAGAGTGGGAACCCTAGGATACCGGCACTCATCATCGCTTCTGCATAGGGTGCTGATGATTCAGCAACGGCACTTAAGCTATCTACCGGCACAATGCCAACCAGGTACCACTGGAACAAGGCGTTGACTGCAAAAATGATAAAGGGAGCAAGAATCAGTGCGCGGGGGATGTTGATATGAGGGTACTTGATTTCTTCACCCATGGCACAACAGGTCTCAAATCCGGCGAAACACCACCAGATCATGGCCACAGCAGCAATAAAGCCACCTGCACCCATGCCTGCTAGAAATTCAGGCGTCTGTACGAAGCTAGGTAGCGATACATTAGGAATCATCGTGAGAAACCAGATGATAGCAACGCCCCAGAAGAAGAACATGAAGCCATTTTGGAGTCGACCGGTGATCTGAACGCCGCAGACATTCGTAATAATGAAGGCGACAAGTACGATACACGCAAGGAGCGTGTCGCTGATGGGCAGGTCGATACCAAATGCAGCAAACATGGTTTTAAAGTAATAGCTAAACGCCAGTGATTCGCCTGCGGTAACAGAGACGAGCGATATAACAAAGTTCCAGCCAGCGAGAAAACCGAAGGGGCGTCCAATGCCGAGCGAAGCATAGCGATAGGTGCCTCCAGCGTAGGGTAGCGCTGCACCCATTTCACCATACAGAAGTGCAGGATATACGCTGACTACCATGGCAATAAACGTGGCAAGAATAACGGCTCCACCCATTTCTCCTACGATGTTGCCGCCGGTGGTAAAGAGCCCAACGCCAATAACGGTACCTACCGTGATCGTGATACATTCGCGTAGACCAAAGGTACGGCGAAGGGTAACTGGTTGTGTTTCTTGAGCCATGATGTCCTTTCTCGAGGGTTGTAATGATGCGTTCGTATTAAAAACACTTTAGTACAGTAGAGCACTAAAAGCATCGCTTAGTGTAAAGACTTGTTTTGAGACAATCAAGGTCTTTTTGCCGTGCTGCACATCTGAGGCGTGGGTGCGTAGGTTCTTCTTGTAGTCGTATCTTGTGGGTACGTGTGCTGAGGGGCAAAGGCAATCTTGGAGTTCTAAGCACCTCACCACGTTAGTGTTCACATAAGGTGTACAGGTTTTTACATCCTTCTTACGGGCAACTACTAACAAGCGAATAAAGTAGGGAATGAAGCATCTGAATGGATGGTTCGGCGCTTTGATCTAATGCGGCTTTTTATCTTGGGCGTGCGGAGAAGTCGCAGTTGAAGGTAAAGGATTGTAGCTTGATTGGTGGTGTATATGCCACGTGAAGTAACCATGGAAAGCTAGGAAGGTGAGAATACATGGCTCAATTCATTATTCGTGAAGGTACCAGTGTTGATTGTGATGCGATATATGCTTTGATCTGTGATATGGAGCGCACTGAGCTGTCCTATAAAGTATTTCGTAGCGCGTATTTTCAGCAGCTGGTTAGTCCTCGCTATGAGTGTTTGGTCTACGAGCAAAAGGGCACCGTAGTAGGGGTGATAAATATTCGCTACGAAGACCAATTACATCATGCAGCGCGCATTGCAGAGATTATGGAATGTGTGGTAGATGGTTCGGCACGCAGTGAAGGCATAGGCGCGCGTTTGATGGATCGTGCCTGCGAACATGCGCGCATGCGTGGTTGCGTACAGATTGAGGTAGCGTGCAATCAGCTGAGTACACGGGCTCACCGATTCTATGAGCGCGAAGATATGAATAACTTTTGTTTCAAATTCTCAAAACCTCTTACACAAATCCGTGTTACTCAAAATGCGATAGGGTGCTAGATTGTCGTCTTTGCAGAAATATTGAGTACGAGATACAAGATTGTCACGCTGGTTGCTCGCCCGATGTGGGTGTGGTTGTAGGCGCGTGGTTGCGGGTATGGTGTCAAGATGCACTTTGTGGTTTGTAAGCATATGTTCTGATAGTTTTTGTACCCCGATACGTTTTAATCCTGCGTGTGGGTCGACTCCATCCTCTCGGAGAATTCTACCGCTTAGAGAACAAATCAATGCAGCATATGTTACGTAAAAATGGCTTTGATACCATACCGGGTGAGAGCGAAGGGCGGGTGCGAACCATCTTTGATTTGTGCATCATGAGGGTTACTGATGTGGATATCCGGTTCTCGTGGTAGTGTTCGTATATGCGAGGAAGCACCCACAATGTATCGAAACATATAAATAAGGAGAGTGCTCGTTTATGGCTCCAGTGACAATGCAAGACTCGGGCAACGCAGGTGCGGTTGAGGATCTCCGTATGAATGTTGATCAGGAGGGCACTCCTTTGGATTCTAAAAAGTCTAAGAAAGAGACCGCTCAGAAAAAAACTAACGAGGAGGCGCTCGAAGAATTTGATCTTGAAGGGTTGCCTCCCATCAATGTAGGCGCTCTGTTTATGCCTCCTATTTGGGGTGCTGCACATGGTATTTGGATTGCCATCCTATATTATCCAGCTTGGCTGTTGATTGATAATTTGCTGTATGGGGTGTATGAAAACCCAGAGCCTTTGACGGTTGTATTTGCCATTCTCGCTGTGATCGTATTGGCGGCAGGCACCATTTTTTTTGCACGTATTTCGCAAAGCTATGGGCTTATGCGTGCACTGAAAGCGGGTAAAACAAAAGAGCAATACCGCAAGACTCAGGTTAAGTGGGCTGTCGCAATGACCATTGTTGCTGTCATCATGCTCGTTGCAGCTACCTATTACAATCTGGTTATTCGTCCGACACTTTGATCTGAGAAGCAGATATGCGCATTGCAGTCTATTTTGTGGGCAACCGTCTTATGCTTGATGATGGTGTTGGTCCGGCGGTGTACGATTTTATTAAGGGGACGTATAACATTCCCGATTCTGTTGATCTGTATGACGTGGGGTGTATGAGCCTTGATATGATTGCTCAGGTTCAATCTCATGATCTTCTCATTACCGTTGATGCGGTAGACGATAGTGGGGCAGAGCCTGGTACGGTATTTCGGTATTTGCCGTATGACATTGCGCGTGCACAGGGAGCGCGAACCTCTCTTCATGACTTGAAACTTGCCGATCTGTTTGACGCTGCAATGCTGCTTGGCTATACCGCTGAGGGGCTGTGCTTTGGCATGCAGGTTGAAAACCTGGAACCTGTTGATTTTCAGATGGGTCTTACTCCCAAAGTCGAAGCGCGAGTGCCGTTCCTTGCTGAAACGGTAATTGCCGAATTGGTGCGGCGTGGCTGTGAAATCACACGCAAAGATGGTGGGCCCCTAGAAACAATGTAATTTAAACCGAATCAATCGCATCGATTGCAGGTGAGGACGCGCTGGATGTGTGTTGCTGTAAGAAATCGGTGCGATTCTGTTTTGTGTTGCTTTATCACAAACGAAAGAACATGTATTTCGAATGTGACGGCAGCTTTTGGGATAATCGAGAGCTCTGGGGTGTCTAATCTGCAAGGTGCGCGGGCGCAATGGGGTGTCCGTTCATATATTCAATAAAGTGTCTTTGGCCAGGGGGCATGCTTGCCTCATTGCGGTAGACCAGATAGAGCTTGTGAAAGTCTTTGGGTATTTCATCAATAGCGATGCACACCACATCATGAAATGCGCCTACTAAAAATGAGTAATCGACCAGAGCAATTGCCGATTCATCAGCAGACACCATAGAGCAAATAGTGATTTCTTCTTTGAAGACTTCTTTCAAATCGAGGTTATAACTTTCGATATATTTCACAATTTCGTCGTGAGGGGGCCAGTCGTTAGCGTACGAATACACCTGCTTTCCTGTGAGCTCTTTGAGTGAGATGCTGGTTTTCTGTGCGAGAGGGCTGTCTTTATTGACGGCAACGACAAGCTGTTGTGACCAGTAAGGTGTAAACACCAGGTTTTCGGGGCTGTTATTGAGTTTCGCTGCAAACACGACATCAAGTGATCCAGATGCGAGATCTTCTAACAAGCTTCGACTGAATCCCTGGATGAATTTAACTGACAGATTAGGGTCAGCTTGAGTGCGGAAGGAGCGCACAACGCGAGCCCATTCTTCGCTTTGGATGGTAAATGGGACACCAACGCGCAGCATTTCAGCTTTATTGTCAAGCAGATTCTGAACTTTGGTCATGCCAGTTTCGATGTTGCGTAAGGCCAGCGTTGCGTAGCGATAAAATTCCTGCCCGTAGGTGGTAAGTACGAATGCAGATCCATTCTTGCTAAATAACGGTGCACCGAGGGTTTGTTCTAAACGAGAAATTGCGAGTGAAAGAGTAGATCGGGCGATGCCTAATGATTGTGCGGTATTGGCAAAATGCCCCTTGTCTGCAAGAGTAACGAAGTATTTTATATGAGAAAGATTCATTGAAGGTCCTCGTAGATCGATCGTTCGTTGCGCTACACAGATTCAGTCAACGATAGTATTAGGGCATTGTAGTATCTTTTGGTGCGTTAGGACAGAGATCAGTTAAAAAACATTGCACACAACGTGGGCGTCGTGCAATGCAATATTCGCGACCAAACAAAACCCACTGATGATTGATGGGTTTCCAATATTCTTTGGGATAGAGTTTGAGCAGCGCTTGTTCGGTTTTGGTGGGGGTGTCGGCAGAGGGGCCGGCGAACTTCAATATGTGGGCAATGCGAAACACATGAGTATCAACTGCGATACCCTCAACAATGCCAAAAGCTTCGTTTAAAACGATATTGGCGGTTTTGCGACCAACGCCTGGAAGCTGCTGGAGTTCTTCCATAGTGTGGGGTACTTTCCCATCGAATTTCGACATGATCATTTGCGCTGTTGCGATACAATTCTTAGCTTTATTTCGATAGAACCCGATGGAACGAATGATTTCCATGATGTCTTCAGGATCTGCTTGTGCCATAGTCTCAGGAGTGCCGTATTTTTCGAAGAGGTGAGGAGTGACCTTGTTGACTGCAGCATCGGTTGTTTGCGCCGACAAGAGAACTGCAATTGTGAGGGTAAAAGGGCTAGTATAGTGAAGAGCGCACTCGGCTTGTGGGTAATGGTCGTTCATACGCTGGGCAACAGTAAGTGCACGAGCTCGTTTGTCAGTTAGTTTTTCGCGTGGCATATCTTGTCCTTGCACATAGGGTTTTGTTAGCTTAGCGTAATAAAAATAAGCATATATCGCAAAGGCGATTTGTATCAGTTGAAGGATATCGTTCGATGTTAATAGATCTTCTTTCTGCAACCTTGCAGAAATCACACGCTCTTGATCAGGCGTGGGATAAGCTTGATACGGGAGAAGATGCGGTAATCGGTGCTGCATCTTCTGCGCGTCCTTTTTTGGTTTCGTCGCGCTTTGTGGCGGATCCCCGTACAACGCTTGTGGTTACGGCGGGAGAAGATGCAGCAGAGACGTTTGCTCGTATGGTTGCGGCCTATGTCGGTCAGGAGCGGGTGTTTCGCTATGAAGATACGCACGGAAATCCTTTTTCAATTGAGACGTTTATGGATCCCTCTGTGTGCGGGAGGCGCTTGGAAGCTCTTTGGGCGCTGTATACCGAACAGCCGGTATTGGTGGTTGCTTCTGCTCGTTCGCTACTTCGTCGTATACCGCAGCCTGATACTGATGCCGCCTGCCCGCTAGTGCTGTCACAGGGTCTTGATGTATCGAATGGCCTTGGTGATTCTGCGGGTCCGCATGATTCTGTACAGAGCTTTGAAGAAGTGATCGATGTCCTGTTGTTGATGGGATACGAAAATACCCAGCATCTCGAAGGACCAGGTTCGTTTTGTGTCCAGGGAGGCACCATCGACGTCTATCCTGGCAACTTAGCCTATCCTGTTCGTCTTGATTTTTTCGGAGACGAATTGGATGAGATTAGACGTTTTCTGCCTTCAACGGGGCAAACTATTTCATCACTGTCTGAGGTGCGCATTTTTCCGGTTACTGAATTTCCTCGTAATGCTGCTGCCCGCAAGCAGGGTGTTCGTCAGCTTGCAAAACGAGCGCAAACGAATAAAGAGCTACGTGAGCTTCTTGAAATTTTGGAAGATGATGCTCGTCGTGTACCCGATGTAGCGCAGCCTTTTGTGGTTTCTGATAGTGCGACCGTGGGCGATTACTTAGCGCCCAGTGCAATGACCGTTCTTATTGAGCCGCGCTCACTGATTGATGATGCGCAGCATGCTCTTGATGAATATGCCAAACAGATTCAAAGAAGCTCGATGGTACT
The DNA here is from genome assembly GCA_964456695.1 of uncultured Cryptobacterium sp. Lineage (GTDB taxonomy): Bacteria > Actinomycetota > Coriobacteriia > Coriobacteriales > Eggerthellaceae > Anaerotardibacter. Next base: position 182,641 of record CAYWAO010000001.1, read on the forward strand.
GGAAGATTTTTATGTGAGTGCTGCTGAGCTTAACTTTGGGACGAATCTGAGAGCAACATATATATCCATTATGCGTTCAGGGGTGAGTCTTGATAGTGAATTGGTGGTGAAGCGTGTTGAGGTAGCGGGGGATCCCGAAAAGTTGTTCGGGCGACTTCGTTCTCTTACGCAAGCAGGATTTACCGTGGTTTTCTCGGTACCGCATTTGCGTGCGCGTCAAGAAATAAAACTTTCGTTAGTTGATTTGGGCATTCCTATCAATGAAGTGTTGGATGTTGTCGACGATGATCAGGTAAAATTGCGTCGCGGCCAGGTAAATATCGTTGACGTGGATATCCCCCTAGGAATGATCTTCCCTGCAGCAAAACTTGCTTTGGTGTCTTTGTCTGACACGCAAGGATCTATGGCAACACGAAAACGCTCGCGGGTTGATGTTACCGAGCTTACATTTCCGTTTAAGCCGGGCGATTACGTTGTGCATGCAGCTCACGGCATAGCGTTTTTCCGCGACATCGTGCGTCAGGATGTCGAAGGATCAGAGCGTGATTACCTGCTTTTGGAATATGCGCAAGGTGATAAGCTCTATGTTCCAGTTGAGCAGCTTGATCGCGTCACGCGCTACGTTGGGCCGGAGGGGTCTTCGCCTCGCCTGACGCGACTTAACACATCCGATTGGTCGCGCGCAATGAACAAGGCCAGGAAGGCGACTAAAAAGCTTGCGTTCGATTTGGTGGATGTGTACACGCGTCGTTCGGCAGCACAAGGCTATCAGTATCGAGAAGATACACCCTGGCAGCACGAGATGGAAGAGAGCTTTCCCTATCAGGAAACGCCTGATCAGCTTGCAGCTATTGCAGATGTGAAGGCCGATATGCAATCGCCGCATCCGATGGATAGGCTTGTTTGTGGCGATGTGGGTTTTGGTAAGACCGAAGTTGCACTTCGGGCTGCGTTTAAGGCAACACAGGACAACAAACAGGTTATGGTACTGTGCCCAACGACGATTTTGGCACAACAACACTACATTACGTTTTCGGAGCGGTTTGTTCCCTTTGATGTCACTGTTGAAGTTCTTTCGCGTTTTCGCACATCCGCACAGCAAAAACAAGCACTTGAAGGGTTTGCCGAGGGTGATGTGGATGTCTTGATCGGAACACATCGTCTGCTTTCTCGTGATGTTAACCCGCATGATTTGGGGTTGGTTATCATTGATGAGGAACAGCGCTTTGGTGTTGGACATAAAGAGCAGCTCAAAAACATGCGTGAATCTATTGATGTGTTAACGCTTTCGGCAACACCTATTCCGCGCACCATGCAGATGGGTCTTTCAGGTGTTCGTGATATGAGCTTAATTTTGACTCCGCCTGATGATCGCAGACCGGTAAAGGTTCATGTGGGCGAATGGGACCCCGATTTGGTCAGTGATGCGATACGCAGAGAGCTCGATCGGAAAGGGCAGGTGTATTACGTTAGCAATCGAGTTCGATCTATCGATGAAGCTTTGCAGCGTGTTCATGATGCGGCGGGAGAAGCTCGTGTGGGCGTGGCTCATGGGCAGATGACAAAAGATGAGCTTGAACATGTGATGGAAGATTTTTCTGCAGGTGAGCTTGATGTGTTGGTAGCAACCACCATTATTGAAAGCGGAATCGATAATCCGCACACCAATACGCTTATCATTGAGGATTCTCAGCGCTTAGGACTAGCTCAGATGTATCAGCTGAAAGGCCGTGTAGGCAGATCATCAACGCAAGCCTACGCCTATTTCTTGTTTCCCGACAATATCACGATGACCGAGGAAGCAATGGCACGTTTGACGGCACTCAACGAGCATACCGAGCTAGGAAGTGGTATGCGTGTTGCTATGCGTGACTTGGAGATTCGTGGTGCCGGCAGTCTTTTAGGTGCAGATCAAAGCGGCAATGTGTCTGCGGTAGGCTTTGATCTGTTTGCTCAGATGCTGGCTACTGCGGTTAACATGACACGAGAGGGCAACACGACCTACGATGATGTGTTGCCGCCTGCTTTTTCAGATATTGTTGTCAATGTTCCCGGGCACACGTATTTTCCTGAAGAATATTTGCCCGATGCCGATGAGCGCGTGTTGTACTATCGTAAAATTGCGAGTGCCGATACGCTTGATGCGGTAGAGGATGTGTTTGTGGAATTGCAGGCCGCACACCCTGATATGCCTCAGGCAGCGTTGAATCAATTCGAAAAAGCGCGTCTCAAAGCATTTGCTAATGAGCATGACATTCGGTTGATTTCAGTAACAGGGGGCAGGCTTGTAGTTGAGCCGATTACGCTCAGTCGTGCACAAACTTTAGCATTGAGGCGTCGGTCAGGGCGCTATCTTGCCGACAAAAAGAAGATGACCGCACCGATGAGGGTCGTATCTGCTGCAACGACAGGCGAAACCACGGAGAATACTCAGGTGCTATCAGAGGTATTTACCTATATACGTGCGCTGTTTGATAGCACGGACGATACCATCAAAGGTACCACCGCTTCATAGAAGGTGGTTGTTGACAGAAGACATCCGTCGTTGTACTGCCACGCGATGCTGATATGAAGAAACCGGTGTATCGTTCAAACGCAAAACAGACTACCGAATCGGAGGTTTCGTCGATCTGATCCGATAGTCTGTTGTGTACCTACTGTTATAGTCTTTACCGAGAGTAGCTTACGTTCATGATCTTTTGCATAACATCATAGTCTTTTGAATGTCCGACATGGGTTGTACGATATTGATTGTGGTGATAGGAGTTCGATCCTGAATCCGAACTTACGGGTGTCATATTCATGTTATACAGCTCAATATACGTGCCTTCGACAAGCGTGATAGTTTCGGGTTGGTCACCGGAGATATATTTTGCGCTGTACAACGTACTGTCGCTATTGTACTCAAGATCTTGCATGACGTAGTACGCACTGTAATCATTTGCTTCACCGAGGCTGAGCTGATAGGTTCCAGCTGGTATATCATAGCCAACTAAATACATACCGTTTTCGTAGGGCGGATTGTAGGTTTCGGTGCAGGAAGCAACATCAATCATTTCATCGTCGTTGGCTAAGATGAGCACCTCGCCATCATAGAGATTCATGTAATTATGCCCGTAGTACATGTTTACGTGTACTACATCATAGGCATCTTCGCTGGTTTCAGAAGGCTGCAAGATAAAGAAATACGACGGTTCGTCGTCTTCGCCGTCAAACCAGTAGGATTCTTCTGGGATATCGGTGCCTATAAAATAGACGCCCTCTTCGTAATATCCTTCTTCGTCAGGTAATTTTGATTCGCCTTCAAAGTAGGTTTTCTGAATAGTGTTCAATTCATCAGTGGTGATGGATGCGCCTTCTGTGCTTGATGAATTGATTCCAAAGAAATACCGTACGTATTCGTTGTTCGTTGTGAGATAATCGCTGGTTTCAGATGAGGTGTCGTCTGCGTCTGACTGAGGAGTATCCTCATTGCTGAGCTGTTCGCTTACAGAGCTTGTTGAGCTATCAAAGGCGGTCGTTGCGATGTTGAAGGCTGCAACACAGCCTGCGATACCCAAAACAACCACAATAAGAGCGACAATAATCACCGGGATGAGCCATTTCTTCTTCTTTTTTGGCTGTTCAGGTGTTTGATGGTGGGGTTGTCCTGTTTGTGGCGGAGGAGTTTGACCATCGCCCTGTCCGATGTCGTATTTGGGATCCGCTTCATTGTTTGAGGCTACACCTAGATCATGAGAGGCTTGATGGGTGGATTGGGTTGGTGTTGTCGCACTGCTTTGAGCCCCAGTGACGGTTTGTTCTTGCTGAGGTGTTGTTTGGGCTGCAGTGTACGACTGGGTCTCTTGCGAGTTTTGTGCTTGACCGAAGTCGTGAGCTGCCTGGGTGCTGTAATTCTGAGCGGGATCTTGTGGGCCTTGGTCTAGGGGGCTACGTTTAGATCGAGCCGTAGGGGTTTGTGGAGGATTTCCCCAGTAAGAAGGATCAGGTGTTTTAGTCATCAGGAATCCTTTCGCAGTACTTCTTGGCGGTTATGGCGGAAAAATCGCACGCGTGTTGCTTGCATGCTACGATGCAAATACCGCATGCGATACAGCGTTTTGCATCAACTTTAGGATAACCCTGATCATCTACTGTTCGAGCACCTGTAGGGCAAGCGTTAACACAGGCATGATTTTGATGACAAAGCGACACATTTGTGCTGCTTTGATACCGCTCGAGGTTTTCTGCGTGTTCTGGCATTGCTTGGGCTGCTCCAACGATGAGTTTTTGTCGCGGCCACGTCTTCTTCTTTGCAAGAATAGTGGGCATATTTTTTTCTTGCAAGGAGCTCCGAATGCGTCCCTGTGCACGAAGTCGCTCTTGGTTTTCGTGGAAACTATCCACGGTTGCTGCGTTGCGTCGACGGTGTTTACCGGTGGCAATGTCGATACCTTCATTTGCAAGCGCGGAAAGAAGCGATCGTCGATTTGCTTTATCAACGTTGGCATACAATGACAGGATAGATTCGCGCTCAGGAATAAGATCAAGCTCTTCTATGGATCTTTGGGTCCATGATTGGGCTTGGTTGAGTGCGTGATCAAAGAGTACGGGCGCAAGAGTACCGGCAGTAGTGCAGTCGTCACAATACGTACGATCAAGAAAGATGCCAACGTGTATTTGTTGAGCAAGCAGTGCGCTCCAAAATTCTGGGGGAACTGCAGCAAGACAGGGCAGCACGACAACGTTACTGCGGACAACAAGACCAGCAAAAATGTGTTCGTTACAGGTAAAGCAGACATACCCTTCAGACTTTGCTTCTCGTTTGCAGCGCTCCACCAAATCTTCCAAGGTGATACGTTTCCATGCGAAGGCATCGCATATTCCAGCGCACAAGCCGCAGCGACTACACTGGTCAGGGTCGATGACGGGTCCCTCGTCGGTAAGGGTAATGGCTTGTTTAGGGCATACGGCAACACAGCGAGTGCAGTCCGAGCCTTGAGAGGCGGTACACCACGAGTCAAGCGCGACGATTTCTTCGCGTGTTTGATATTCGTATTCTTTTTCTGGGGTTTGTTGTTCATCAAACAACTCGGGCGATTTTTTAAGTGCCTCATTCGGGTTTGTTTGTTGTGATCTGCCTGCGTCTGTACTGTATGTTACAGAATCATATTCTTGTGGTGCAGCATGCGCTGATGCCACATCCGCCTGAGTATCGGTGGAGGGTGTGGCATCTATTGGGCAAGAAGAAATGGATTCATCGCGATATGTTGGTTGATCCTTAGGCACCAAAAACCTCAGATAGCGTGGTATCTATACGGGCAACAACATCTTCCCGCTTCATCAGCTCAATTGATTCAAAAAGTGGTGGAGAAACTTGAGATCCGGTGACTGCCACGCGAATAGGTTGAAAGATGAGCTTTGCTTTTAGATCTAAAGTGTCAACAAGCTCTCGACAGGTATCCTGCAGCGGATCACATTTCCAAGGAATGGTTTCATCAGTAAGGATAGCGCGTACGGCAACAAGCACCTCTTCTGCTCGGCATCCTTCTTTGAGGAGAACTTTTTGTACGGATTTTTCATCTAACGTAACCTTTGGACCGTCAAAGATAAACGCCAGCTTTTCAGGTGCTTCAGTAAGACGTTTCATGCGTTCTGCAACTAAAGGATAGAGCTTTTCATACCAGCTGTGATGGTGTTCAATGTTTTCTTGGGTGGTGAGGCCAGCTTCAATGAGAAACGGTGCAACTGCATCGACCCACGCAGAGGCGCTCATTGTTTTAATATATTCACCATTCATCCAGTCGAGCTTCGTTTCGTCAAAGATAGCATCCTTTTTTGTGATGCGATCAAGATTGAATTCTCGGCAGAGTACTTCTCGAGAAATGATAGTTGTTTCGCCATCAAGCGACCAGCCAAGAAGTGCCAAGAAATTAACGAGAGTGTCGGGCAAAAAGCCCAGTGCTTTGTACTGTTCAACGGAGGTAGCATTGCGTCGCTTGGAAAGCTTTTTGCCATCAGCTCCTAAGATCATAGAAAGGTGGGCAAACGTTGGTACGTCATAGCCTAATGCTTCGTAGATAAGGATTTGTCGGGGTGTGTTAGAGAGATGATCATCGCCGCGAATTACGTGAGTGATTTGCATATTGGCATCGTCACACACGACGGCGAAGTTGTAGGTTGGGGTGCCATCGGTGCGCACCAAAATCATGTCATCCATGACGTTGGCGGGAAATGAAAGCGACCCGTATACGGCATCATTAAATTCAATGGGGCCATGATCTTCGGGTACTTTCAGGCGCCACACGTGCTCTTTGCCTGCATCAATATGACGTTGGGCTTCGTCTTTGCTGAGGTGACGGCAAGTGCGATCATACCCTGAATAGCCGCCTTCGGATTGCTCTGCAGCAGCACGTTTAGCATCAAGTTCTTCTTTTGTGCAGAAGCAAGGATATACCGCATCGCGTTCTTTGAGTCGCTCAAGTGCGGTGGTATAGGTATCAAAGCGCTGGGTTTGCAAATACGGACCGAACTTTCCGCCGATTTCAGGTCCTTCGTCCCAATCAAGACCAAGCCATTTCATGGTACGGAGAATGACCTGCTTATTTTCTTCTGTGGAACGTTTGGGGTCAGTGTCTTCGATGCGCAAAATAAACGAACCGCCCATGGCGCGGGCAAAGGCCCAATTGTAAATGGCGGTGCGAGCACCACCAATGTGAAGTTCGCCGGTAGGTGAAGGTGCAAAACGTACGCGAACGGGCTGTTGCTGGTGAGCCATGGGTGTGTCCTTTCTTGTTTCAGGCGCTTGGTTAGTAAACAATATTCTAAACGCTTTAGTGTAGATCAACTCGAGCAGATACGTTGAGCTGTCTTAGAGAATAATCTTACGCGTTTTCTCGCGCCTTTTTGTGTGCTTGCGTGCGTGTTGGCTTCTGAGCCGTGGGAGTGTGCGGTGCATCAGGATAGGCGTGTAGCGCGACTGAAGCGATGAGGCGAGCGGTATCTTCGATGGTTCCTAGGCTGGAATCAAGAGAAAGGTGATAGGAATTAACATCGGTCCACTGCGCTCCGACGTACTGTTTGCAGTGTGCTTTACGTTCTTTGTCGATGCGCTCAATCATGGCAGCGGCTTCCATGTGATCAACGTTTTCACGCTCAATTACATGACTGATGCGTTTGACTAGGGGGGCGTGAATGAAGACGTTGAGTACGTGCGGCCTGTTGCCTAGTATGGCACCGGCACACCGTCCTACAATAACGCAGCTTCCTTCACTTGCAATTTTGGTGATGGTGTGCGCTTGCGCAAGCCAGAGTTTGTCAGTTGGAGTGGGATCGAGACCAAAGCTTGTATAGCTTTGCATATAGAGGTTGTAGCGAATACCGCGACGCATTTCTTCTTCATGTTTTTCTACGTAGTCGCTTGTTAGTCCTGATTCTTGGGCAGTTAATTCGATGAGGGAGCGATCGAAGACCGGAATATTGAGTTGCTTGCCCAGGGCTTGTCCGATTTCGCGGCCTTTAGAGCCAAACTCACGCGAAAGAGTGATAACCAGCGGAGTTTGATCGGCGCTGTATTCAGGCGTGATGTTTTCTTGCGCAGCCGTTTGGGCTGAGGTTTCTTTCGGGGCAGCCATGGTGGTTGCGGTAAACGTGATATGACCTTTGATGGGGCAGAAGGTTTCGAAATGAGGAAACAAGCGGTTGTATAACCCGACAATGGCACCTACAACAAGTGCTGAGAGTATGGTTCCTTCGCGTACGCCGTAGAGACCATGCATCACGATAAGCGAAGCGGCTGTGGCAACAATAACGTTGGCAACATCAAACCCAATTTTACATTTTGGGAAGGGCCACTTGGTCACTTTGGCCACACTGAGCACAATGCCTTCGCCTGGAAGCGTAAGAAAGCTTGCTTTTACCTGCAAAAACACCCCGAGCGCAGTCAAGAAACAGCCCACGACATTCAGCAGAAGTTGCACAATGTAAGTTTCCATAGGCACAAGCTCAAAGATAGGTACAAACAGATCAATGAGCACAGAAAAGACAAATACACAGGGAATTTGTAAGAATTGAACAGGCTTAAAATCCTTCCGTAGCAATACGATTTGAGTGAGTACGAACAGGCAATTCATTACAAAGGTCCAGCCCCCGATGGAAAGAGGCGTAAAATATGAAAGCGCAGTCGGCACGCACGAGATGGGGGAAGTTCCTAGCCCGGTAGCACGGGTCAGTCCCACTGAAGCGGCAACAAATGCTTGTCCAATGAGCATAACGGTTATGCGTAAGAGAGCATTCGGTATGGTTTTATTAAAGAACGTATGCCACTTTTGTGCGAAATTCACGTGTTTCCTTTCTTGCGTTGTGGGCTGCAACGTGCTCTATTGATGCGTATAGTTCAAGTGGAGTACGCTGGTAGTTGCCTTTCGTATGTGCATACGAAAGAATGCAGGGAGTTGCTTTGGAGCTACTCTACAACAGGGGAACGGGTACTATTATATATCCATGTTGAATCTGCGCTACCGTGGCGTCGAACGTTATTGTGCAAGGAAGTCTTTAGAGGCTTAAGAAAGTTCAGGATAGGAAGAAGTATGCAGTATCGAGAATTACAGGATGAAATCAAAGCAGCAATGAAGGTTAAAGATAAAACCCGCCTTTCTATTCTTCGTCAGGTATATGGGGAAATCAAAAACATCGAAGTTAACGAACGTCGTGAAATTACCGATACAGACGTTGACGCCATGCTCAAGCGCACCATCAAACAGACAAAAGAAACGCTGGAAGGCTCGATTAAGGCAGGCACTGATCAGGGGCGTACCGATCGTTTACGCGAACAAGTTGAAATTTTGGAGAGCTATCTTCCCAAACAGGTATCAGGGGATGAGCTGATTGCTTTGATCGATGCGGTTTTGGTTGAAACGGGAGCTTCGACTAAAAAAGAGATGGGTCGTGTGATGGGCGTGTTGACGCAAAGGACGGGCGGTAATTTCGATAAAGCGATGGCTGCCAAAGAGCTACAGTCTCGTCTGGTCTAAGCGCACCACTTACAGCGGCTTGGAGGCTGAGTGCTCACATGATCAGGGCGTCGATCGTGCGGGTGTGCGCAGGGTAAGCTTTAGCGGGTAAAGAATTTCGCAATAAGGGCGCATACTGTGGCGCAACCAAGGCTTGCAAGAATCCACAGACCCGCCATTGCTGCCCAGAAGGCTTCGGGGAAGAGGTTTATGAGCAGCGAATTCGCGCTAAACGTCCAGGTTCCCTGTGCAAACAACAGGCTGTGCATCCATGTGAATAAGCTATCAAAATCGGCTGTTGCCCATATGCCTAAGATAAGCAAGAGACCTACAACGATTGCGGAGGCAGCCTGTAAACACCTGCCAACGCGCTTTTTCCCTACTAAGACGCCCAGTGCAATAAGTGTAATCAGGCTAAAGGCTCCCACTACACCAACAGAAATTCGCCCGGTTGTGAATATGGGTGTGCAGTCCTTTAAGTGGGAGAGCTCTTCTTGAGGAAGTGAGTAATACTCTTCCAAATCAGAAAGACTTTGTGTTTGGGAAAGTATGCTTTGGGCGCTATCGGTAAGATCAGCAGCAGTATCTTCGAGAGAGCCATCTTCAAAGGCCTGTGCTATTTCGGGATAGATGTCTTCAAGGATGTCATAGATGATGTCGTACATATCTTGTGCTGAGGTTCCATCGACAGAAAAGCTTCGAACGGCCTCAGCAATTTCGGCCATTTCATCTTCAGGGTAGGGCGCATGCTCCCAGCCTGAAAACGTCCCCCCAATTGCTTGCGTTGCCTGTGGGGTGGTGCAAATGACAAATCCTATTCCAAATAGCGTGTATGCAAGCGCGATGCTTGCTGCAATACTGAGCACAAACAGTCCAAAGCGACGTACCCACTCTACCATTGCCTAGCCTTTCACATGAATCGATGCGGCGGTCATGCCTTCATGTTCTTTGCTGATGGTAGGATGTGGCCCAAGGCGCGAAAATACTCCTTGGAATTGCCCCTTGAACACGTAGAGTCCACTGATGTTGTTATACCAGGTACCCTGCTGGTCAATTTCGTCATCAGCCTTTGTATCGATGTTGGTATCGGGGGGTAGCGTGTGTGTTTTGTACGGCGTAATATAGGTTTGCACAAGAAACGGCGCGCCTGCGGCACCGTTGGCAAAGCGGTCAATAAGCGCTTCCCATTCTTCCTGTGTTGCAGATTGTCCATCGTAGACATCTCGTGCACCATAGTTGTCAGTTGGCTTAACGATCCAAGCATCTTTGTGAGCACGCACGTCAGCAAGATCAATGGATCGATCATCTAAAAACGTGGTTTTGGGAATATGAGCTTCCACAAACGCACGCTCTTCATCGATCAAGAATGCTTGTGTTTTAGGATGGCGAAGTGCTTCAAAGATCTGCTTGTCGTGAATGATGTGTCCTGCAAAGCTGCCAATGAGAGCTACCTTTTCTTGGCGAACTGCATCAATAAGATCCTGTGATTCATCCCAGTGATCAAGTACGTCGTTGGTTACGCAACGTCGCCAAATTGCATGGACGGGAAGCCCTTGTGTATCACGGAGAACTCCGTCAGAAAAGCGCAGATCACGTACATCGCACACGATGCATTCGTAGCCGTGCTTTGCAAAATAATCGGCATATATTTTGAATTCATCGACAACGCCACACTCGAGATAGTCACAGATGGCAAAACGGGCGTTAGCGGTGTAGTGCTGCGAGTTTTCAAAAATAGAAATAAATGCACTGACCCACGAATCAAAAAGCTCGCAACACTCAATGTCATGAGCCGAGCTAAACTGCTGAAACGTGCGTGTCGTAACAATGCTGTTAGTTATTTCACGGTTTTCGTTCATTCCAGCAGAGCCGTCACCATTGAACTCGCAAAAGCCACACGCCATAGTGTCCTCGTTCAAAAACACATCTATGCGTGCAAGAGGCAGTATTTCTTCGTATCCGCGGGGCAGCAATATGAGTTCTTCGAGGCGCGGATCAAATGAGAAAATATCACGATAATCTGGATCGGTAATATAGCGCTCCATCACTTTGCACAAAATGCGATAGGTGGTTTCACTAACAAAGCGAAAGGTTTCCCAGCTTTTATCATTAAACAAGCGTGGTATAAACGTTGAATCCACGACCTTATGATGCACAATCGCAGTTGATTGTTGCATATATGCATACGCCGCGCGCCTGCCTTCAAGATCCCCGTCGAGAGATTGGGTTATAGCGAAATACTCTTCGGTCAATGCAGCGTTTTGTTTCATAAGGCCACCTTTCACCCTCCACTTGATACGGGTCAGTGTACCACGGACTTGGTTTGAGGAGGTTCGTTCGCACCAAGTCGTTTGGTGTAGGCGATGGACGATATATTCAGCGGATCAACTCTCTTGAGCACTCTTAGTTTTCGGTATCAGATGGGGTCGGGCTCAACACAATGCCGCGTGCTATGAGACCAGATATACCATTGGCTGCGTTTTCGCTCAGGATATCGATGGCTTGATCGAGCGTGAGCTCAGATTTATCAGTCATCCAATACAGATAGGCGTGAAGCAGTCCACCAAGATAGAATTCTTGGATGAGGGAACAGTAGTGCCTATCTTCCTCAGAGAGATCTTTAAGATTTTTCTCAAGACAATCTTCGGTTATTTCGTTGGTGTAGTGCATAAACTTGTACAGCGGAAGATGGCTGAACACACTTCGGCCTTGTTCTCGAGTATCGGGAAGCGCTTCTGCTAAGGCGAAAAGATACTTCTTAATGAATGTCTTAGGATCGTGCATAAGGCCTTGAATATTGAGTTGTTGAAGACTCGTGTCGATATTTTCCCTAATGATATCTTCAAGCAGATTATCAATCGAAGAATAGTGCGTGTAGAAGGTTTTACGATCAATGTCAGCACGCTTTGCAAGTTCAGTGATGGTTATCTTTGAATAATCGCTTTCTTGGATAAGCTCAGCGAAGGCATCGTGAATAGCGCGACGTGTGCGAACAACTCTGCGATCAATACGAGGTCTCTTGTTTTCTGAAGCCATGATTGCACCCAAAACCTTTCTATCTGTATTTAAACGCACACATACAAATGTTCTGACCTCTGTGTCTGGATGTACTATATGCGAAAATCCACACAAGGCGAATATTCTATAAATTATTTCTTAGCAGATCCAGAGCAAAATGTTGTGAAAATAGTGGATTTACTTGATGAGGTGGCACCAGAAAATTGTTTCCTTCATAAAGGAAGGCCTTTCGAGGCGCTATAGAGCAAAATAATTGGTATCAGCTTATCATGCATGTTGTTAACGATATCAATCCTTGAGGTGCGTAACGTTTTGGTGAAGACGTTTTGATTGATGCAGAACAAGCTGGTATGCCAGCTTGTTCTGTTTTCTTGTCGATCACTATAGGAGTAGGAGTGTTTGGAAAAAGGATAATTCGGTAGAATTGTGGAGCGCAAGTATGAGCATAGTGACGGCGTTTGGCAACAGCATGCGTGGTTGCACAACGTAGCACGGCAGTGTAGCGCACCAAGGGTTATGTGCTCTTCTTTTGAAAGGAATTACTTATGCAAGAACAACATCGCTCATATCTTTTTACGAGTGAATCAGTGACTGAAGGGCACCCTGATAAGGTATGCGATCAAATTTCCGATGCTATTCTTGATGCTATTTTAGAAAAAGAAATTCAGCTGGCAAACGAAGGTTATGTGGCTCCTGATGGTAATCCTGCTAATCCGGAATTAGTGCGGTGTGCTTGCGAGACACTGGCAACGACGGGTATGATTTTTGTGACTGGCGAAATTCGCACCCAAGCATATGTTGATGTGCCAGAAATCGTGCGAAACGTCTTGCGTGACATTGGATACGATCGGGCTAAATATGGCTTTGACTGCGATACTTGTGGTGTTCTGAATACGATTCACGATCAATCTCCTGATATCGCTCAGGGTGTCGATACCTCCTTTGAGGCCCAAAAAGGTGAAGCGCTTGATTCATATGATTTGATTGGCGCTGGAGATCAGGGCATGGTGTTTGGGTACGCTTGCACTGATACAAAAACGCTTATGCCGATGCCTATTTATTTAGCCCATCGTCTTTCCGAGCGCTTGGCGTATGTGCGTAAGCATGATGTTGTGCCGCATTTGCGTCCTGATGGAAAAACACAGGTTACCGTGCGCTATGAAGACGATGTGCCTCTTCAGGTGGAAAAGATCGTTCTCTCAACGCAGCATTCTGAAGGTATTGAACCAGAAGAGTTACGCCAGGCGCTTATCAAAGAGGTCATTCAGACTGTCTTCGAGCAAGAGCAGGTGTCCCTTGCTGATGATGCGGAGATCTACATTAATCCTACCGGACGTTTTGTTATTGGTGGCCCTATGGGTGATGCGGGTTTGACCGGACGTAAAATCATCGTTGATACCTATGGCGGTATGGGCCGTCATGGAGGCGGAGCGTTTTCAGGTAAGGACTGCACCAAGGTTGATCGCTCGGGCGCGTACGCGGCTCGTTGGGTAGCGAAAAATGTGGTTGCTGCGGGCCTAGCTCGCCGCTGTGAGGTTCAGATTGCGTATGCGATTGGTGTTGCTCGTCCTGTTTCGCTCATGGTAGAAACCTTTGGGACGGCAAACTATTCTGAATCGGTGATAGCGCAAGCGGTTAACGAGGTGTTTGATTTGCGTCCTGGTGCTATTATTGACTTTCTTGATTTGCGTCGACCTATCTATCGCAAGACGGCAGCGTACGGTCATTTTGGTCGCGAACTTCCAGAATTTACGTGGGAAAAAACTGACAAGGCTGTTGAGTTGCAGCGTGCCGTTCAGCGGATCTTGAATGCAGATAGCAGCAATACGTCGGCTGCAGAATAAGGTGGTTGCACGCCTGTGAAGCTGGTTTCTGTTGTGCTCGATATCCCAACGAAGGCACTCGATGCCGCCTATACCTACGTGTGGTTCGAATCAGAACACGAGTGCGCTGCATGGTCGTCCCATGCTGTTTCGCAGGTGGCGTCGCAAGCATCACTTGAGGACTACCTAGAGAGCGTTCAGTGCGATGACGGTCTTAAAGATGCGCTGGCGCATCAGTCTTTAGAGGGGCAGCGTTGGGGCAATACTGAGATGTCTGAGGTAGAAGAGTGTGGTCAAGCGCCCGATGGGGCTGAGTGCGATACGAGCGCTTTTGGCTTAGACATAGGTTGTGCGGTACTTGTGCCCTTTGGACATCGACCAGCCGTAGGGTTTGTCGTCGATATCCAGTCCTGCGATGGGGTGGATGGCATAGAGAGCATTAAGCCGATCGATCGTGTAATTAGCAAGCCGTTTTTTACTGACATTGGGGCGCGGTGTGCAGCATTTATGGCTGAGCGATATATTGCGCCGTTTTCTACAAGTATTCGGCTGTGTATGCCGCCCGGCGGGGTTCCGCGTATCGAGCGTATCGATGGACGTTGGGAATTGACCAAGCCTCTTGTGCATGAGGTAGACGAGCGCTGGGTCAGTCGCACTGATCTTGCGGATAGCTTTACGCCGCGTAAAGGAGCAATAAAGCAGCAGCAGATACTGCGAGCGCTTGAACAGGGCGATTTGCGCGTAAGCGAATTGAGTGCTGAATATGGATCAGTCTCTTCAACCATCGGTTCACTTGAAAAAAAGGGCATCATCACCATTGAGACGCGTCGACGGGTGCGTACATCCGAGTCCGTGAGTGATGCCTTCAAGGCATCACAGACAGGCCTATCGCTTACACCCGATCAAAAAAATGCATTAGAAACTATCGAAGCAGCTGCTCAAAAAAGAGCTGGTCATGTTGTCTTGGTTGATGGTGTTACCGGCTCGGGCAAAACAGAAGTGTATCTCTGTGCCATAGAGCAGGTGCTTAAAGAAGGCAGGGGAGCTATTGTTTTGGTTCCCGAAATATCACTGACTCCTCAAACTGTGGCACGATTTCGTGGACGTTTTGGTGAAACGGTTGCGGTGCTTCATTCACGGATGTCGCAGGGGGAGCGTTTTGATCAGTGGGATGCGATTCAAAGTGGCGCAGCGCGTGTGGTGGTGGGAGCGCGAAGTGCTTTATTCGCTCCGATGAAACAGGTGGGCATCATCATCATTGATGAAGAACACGAATCAAGTTACAAACAGGATCAAGCGCCGCGCTATGTGACTCGCGACGTTGCGCAGTGGTTAGCGCAGGCGCATGGAGCGGTGCTGGTGTTGGGTTCGGCAACGCCTTCGCTTGAAGCGCTTGCTAGCTGCGATGAGGATGAGCGTTGGCATTATGTTGCCATGCCACACAGGGCCAATGGACGTCCTTTGCCTGCTATTACCGTGGTAGATATGGCGCGTGAGTTTGGCGGCGGGAATCGTTCGATGTTCTCGCGCGAGCTGCAAACAGCGTTATTTGATGTGGTTGACAGGCGTGAAAAAGCTGTGCTGCTGCTCAATCAACGGGGATTTGCCCAGTTTTTGCTCTGTCGCGACTGTGGGTATGTTCCTAGCTGTGATTCTTGCTCGACATCGCTGACGTACCATGAGAAGGTAGGCAAGCTCATCTGCCATTACTGCGGCTACGAAACGCCTGTGTTAGTGACGTGTCCAAAGTGTGGCAGTCCTTATTTGAAGCGATTTGGCGCGGGGACTCAGCGTGTGGAAAGTGAATTGGTCAGTCTTCTTGAAGGCAGAGACTGTGCTGTTATTCGCATGGATGCAGATACTACAGTACGAAAAGGAGATCACCAGCGACTTCTTGAAGCATTTGCTGCGCCGGGATCTGCAGTGCTGTTGGGTACTCAGATGATTGCTAAGGGTCTTGATTTTGACGATGTGACACTTGTGGGTGTTATCAACGCCGATACGATGCTCAAGTTGCCTGATTTTCGCAGCGCCGAGCGTACCTTTGATCTTATCGAGCAAGTTGCCGGAAGGGCAGGAAGAGCTGAAAAGCCCGGGCACGTTATTGTGCAAACCTACAGCGCACAGGATCCAGCTATTAAGGCGGCAGCACGGTATAATCGTGAGATGTTTCTTACAACAGAGCGGCCCCTTCGTCGTGGGTTGGGGTATCCGCCGTTTGTTCGCCTAGCAAACATATTGATATGGGGTAAGGATGAAGAGCGGGTCAAATGCGTCGCGCACGAGGTGTATGCTGAACTTCGTCCGTTGATTCTCAATGCTAGCGACGTTCTTGATGCGAAGAGCGCTTCGGATCATCATGGTGCTTCCCGTGATCGTAGTAGTTGTGATGCGAATGGCGCGTTTGATGCGGGTGGTGCTATTGACACAACAGCTCATAGCGAAGCAAGTACGCCTTCGCCAGCAGAGCAATCCTGGGTTATCTTGCCTCCTACTCCTTGTGTGCTTGAGCGCCTTAAAGGCTCGTGGCGTTATCATATTGTGCTAAAAGCACCAAAGCATGTTGATATTGCTCGCTATGTGGGTGCGTATTTTAGAGGGAGAAAACCTGACAAGGACGTTCGTGTTTCAATCGACATCGATCCTATAAATCTTTTATGAGTTAGATTGTTTAGCGGTATAATATCGTGATGTTCTTGTCTAACTTTCATATGGTTTGAAACAGCGTGGGAAGGAATCAACGTGACAAAAGCTTCCTCACAAGCAGAATCCAAGACAGATACAGCGACGGAAGAAACAGAAAGCAAAGAACTCAAAACGCCAGCAAAAAAATCAACTCAAACATCTGCGGCGAAAAAATCATCCAAAACAAAAAAAGAATCAACAGCAAAAAAGACCGATGCTTCGTTGGATATGGACAATGAAGAAAGCGAAGACATCCTTGATTCCAATGAGGATCCTACAATTCATGATGTTGATGATTCATCCGACGTAAAAGAAAGTGACTTAACCGACGAAAGTCTTCTTGAGGGTATTCCCGAGGAAGAGCTTAAGGCTACGGTTGATATTAGCGTGCCTAAGGTTGGTAAGTCTAAATCAAAGCGTTCTTCCCGCTCCCGCAAGCAATCAAGTGATGGATCGGTTGCTCTTTTAACGGGCGATCCGGTGCGTATGTACTTGAAAGAAATTGGTAAAGTTAACTTGCTTACCGCTTCGGAAGAAATTGATCTTGCTATGAAAATCGAAGCGGGCGTTGAAGCAACTAAGGAACTTGAGAAGGCCGAAGAAGAAGGTATTGAGTTAGACCGTCGTGAGCGTCGTCGTCTTTTCCGCGTTGAACAGGTCGGACTTGATGCAAAACAGCAGCTTATCGAGGCAAATCTGCGTCTGGTTGTCTCTATTGCAAAACGTTATGTTGGACGTGGTATGCTGTTTTTGGATCTTATTCAGGAAGGCAATCTCGGTCTTATTCGTGCGGTTGAAAAGTTTGACTACACCAAGGGCTTTAAGTTTTCGACGTATGCAACCTGGTGGATTCGCCAAGCTATTACGCGCGCTATTGCTGATCAGGCGCGTACCATTCGTATTCCGGTCCATATGGTTGAAACGATTAATAAGCTTGTGCGTGTTCAGCGACAGCTCTTGCAAACACTTGGTCGCGAACCCACTCCTGAAGAAATTGCTCAAGAAATGGATCTTACGCCCGAGCGTGTTCGTGAAATTCAAAAGATTTCTCAGGAACCGGTTTCTTTGGAAACGCCTATCGGTGAAGAAGAGGACTCCCAGCTTGGTGACTTCATTGAAGATGATGCGGCAGTTGTCCCACCGGATGCAGCAAGTTTTAGCATGCTCCAAGAGCAATTGGCCAAGACTTTGGATGGTTTGGCGGAGCGTGAGCGTAAGGTTATTTCTTTGCGTTTTGGCTTGGAAGATGGACATCCTCGCACTCTTGAAGAGGTTGGACGTGAATTTGGAGTAACGCGCGAGCGCATTCGCCAAATTGAGTCCAAGACGCTTGCAAAGCTGCGTCATCCATCTCGCTCTCAGAAGCTCAAGGATTATCTTGAGGATTAGTAAGGCGGGCTAGATGCGCGCTTACGAGTGCGGTTTCGGAGACACATGAGTTGAGAAACCGTGGTTGCGTTTTGGAAGTGACGCTCGTACAGTAGCAAAGATGTCAACAGAGGTATCGTCTCGGCGCGGTACCTCTTTTGTTGTGTGAATATGGGTACGAACAGAGACATCGATTTTCATAAGGATGCCATGGCTGAAATCGAATTTTTTGCAACATGTCCCAAAGGTTTTGAACAGCTTCTTGCTGACGAGTTGAGGCGCTTGCGCGCTCGGCGTGTTCGTCCTCTTAAAAGTGGCGTGGCGTTTTACGGAACGCAGGTTGATGGCTATCGTGTGTGCCTGTGGTCGCGTATAGCCTCACACGTGCTGCGCGTGCTTGATCGTGTGTCTGCCCAAGACGCTCAGGCACTCTATGATGGCGTGCATTCGTTGCGCTGGGAAGATATCGTGCCTGATCAAGCGACGATTGCTGTTCGTGCGCGGGGGAGTAACGATGCCTTGCGCAATACTCAGTTTATTGCTCTCAAAACAAAGGATGCCCTCTGTGATCGGTTGCGAGAGCTGCGTGGATATCGCCCCGATGTGGCACCGGAGCGTCCTGATGTGTCGGTGTGGGTGTCGCTTCACAAGCAAAAGGCAACGATCTCGATCGATTATGCGGGAGAGCCACTTCACAAGCGTGGATATCGACAGCCTGGAGAATCGGTCGAAGCGCCCCTCAGAGAAAATCTTGCAGCAGCAATGCTGATCTGGGGCGGTTGGGATCGGCTGGCTTCGCCGCATGTTCGTCGTGCTCAGGCGCAGCGTGAAGGCTGCGATGTGGTACCGGATGCTCCT
The DNA here is from genome assembly GCA_964456695.1 of uncultured Cryptobacterium sp. Classification (GTDB taxonomy): domain Bacteria; phylum Actinomycetota; class Coriobacteriia; order Coriobacteriales; family Eggerthellaceae; genus Anaerotardibacter. The sequence goes on from CAYWAO010000001.1 coordinate 201,383, forward strand.
GCACTTGTCGATCCGGTGTGTGGTAGTGGTACGTTGGTGCTTGAGGCTGCCATGATGGCAGCAGATCGTGCTCCCGGGTTATTGCGTGACACCTGGGGTTTTTCGGGGTGCGCTGATTTTGATCAAGAGGCATTTTGCGAATTGCTTGATGAGGCTGATGATCGCTTTGAACAGGCGCTCGACTCTATGCCGCTTCTCATGGGAAGCGATATTGATCCACGTGCTATTGAGATCGCCCAGGGAAATGCTCGTCGGTTGGGTATGGATAAGGTTGTTCAGTTTGTATGCGCAGACTGTGCAGCGCTGCCACAAACTCTTGATCGGGTCGGCATTACTGGCAAAGACGCAGGCTTTTTAGCGCTTAACCCGCCCTATGGTGTGCGCCTTTTGCGGGAGGGGCTTGATGACTTCTATGATCAACTAGCGCACGGACTCGAAAGCTTTTCTGAAGCATGGCGCATGTGCGTGATAACCCCTGATAAAACCTTTGATCTTGCGATCGGTCATGATGCGGATCGCACAATTGAGGTGTATAACGGAGCTGTTGAGGTGGCGCTTCGAAGCTATTGTCTTGGTTCTTCAGCGCATACGACGATTTCAATTGTGGGGCTTGACGGAACTGAGCGTGAGGTTGTGGTGGCATCTGATCATCCAGAGCAGTTTGCTGCGCGCTTGCGCAAGATGATCAAACAGCGCACAAAGTGGGCTTCAAAGCAAGATATCCATGCGTATCGCGTGTATGATGCGGATTTGCCTGATTATGCGGTTGCGATTGATGTGTATGAAGAACAAGGTACGGCTCAAACCTATGTAGTAGTAACCGAATATCAGGCACCTAAATATATAGATCCCCAAAAAGCGGCGCGTCGATTCAAGGATGCCTGCGTTATTACTCAAGAGCTTTTCGATATTGATAAGGCGCATGTGTTTAAGCGCGTGCGCCGTCAAGATAAGGGTGGTTCGCAATATTCTGCGCACGAGCGTCATTCAGAGACGATCATTGTTGAAGAAAACGGTCTGCCTTTTGAGGTAGATCTTGCAGGGTATTTGGATACGGGTTTGTTTCTTGATCATCGTATAACACGCGCTTTAATAGAACAGATGGCTGTAGGTAAGCGATTCCTTAATCTGTTTGCGTACACTGGTACGGCAAGTGTGTATGCAGCTGTTGGAGGAGCTCGGCAAACGACGACAGTCGATATGAGTCAGACCTATTTGGAGTGGGCGCGCAGGAACATGAAGCGTGCGGGGTTTACTGGCGATAATCATCGTTTCGTGCGCGCTGATGTGCTGAGGTGGTTGAAGCGAGCCGGTAATGAACCGGCACGCTACGATGTGGTGTTTGTCGATCCGCCGACGTTTTCAAATTCCAAAATGATGGGCAATGTGACATGGGATATACAGCGTGATCATGTTGAGTTGTTGCGTAGTATTCAGTGCTTATTGTCGGCAGGTGCTGTGGTGGTGTTTTCAGGAAACCTTCGTTCGTTTAAGTTGGACTTTCAGGCGATTGAAGCGCTAGGATTTCAGGTAGAAGACATTACCCAACAAACTATTCCCGAGGATTTTTCGCGCAATTCGCGTATTCATTTCTGCTATGTGCTTCGTAATGCTAGATCGTAGACATTGCGCCGTTTCATTTGCACGTTGCTTTGCTGCGCGGTGAGGTTTAGGGTTGTGCTGTAATGGAGGTGGCTTTAACCGTATGTGCATCAATAATGCGATGTGGTGTGAGTTGCTATAATGGGTTACATGAATTCCTGGACAGGATACAAATGTTTCTCGAAACCCACCAGTCTTTTTGCAAAGTATGCGTGTTCACTGGTGGTGCGCACTATCATGTTCGGCCTTGCGGTGTTCTACTTAGTTACAGATCGCGCCCAGGTAGCGCTTGAAAACGTAGGCATTGCTCATGGATTGGATTATGTTGACATTGCGTTTGTGTTAATACTGATAGACTTTGTAAGCAAGTTTAGTTCTCGTGCCAAAATTTCAATTGGCTCGCTCAAGCAATATCGTTTCTTTCAAATTCCCACCATAAGCACTACTGGTGGCAGCGCCGAAGAGCTTCGATCGCGTATTGGGGAAGTTATTCGAGGTGGGATGCTTCGTGAGGAGCAGCGCCACGTTCATCCTGCCAAGGCAGTAAAAGAGCGTTTCGATTCGGTGCGCGCATTGCTTTTGGATGCAAAACAGGACGTTTCGCGTGAGATCCGCCTTTGTATGTGCGATGTCGATTTCATGCGCGCACTTCCCTTCGATGAGTCAGATTTGGATGTTAATTCGCAAGCAAAGCATGTACTTCGCATAAGGAGACTCAAAGAGGTCCTTCCGGTGGCGGTGTTTTGGGTAGTATTTACTGTGCTTGTGGCGCTCGTTTTATATCGTTTTGGTTGGATGTCTTCATCCACTGTTGTGGTATGGATGATGTTTTTCTTTTGGTTTGATATGGTGTGCGTGGTTTTATGGTGTCCGTTGCAGCTGATTTTTATGCGAAACCGATGCTGTGTAACCTGCCAGATATTTAACTGGGATGCCATTATGGTGGCAACGCCATTGATATTTGCATGGTCGTGGCCAGCAGCTCTCCTGCTTGTTGTAGGGCTAATCATTTTGATTCGCTGGGAAGTAACGGCATTTTTGTATCCTGAGCGCTTTGCTGAAGAAACGAACGCATCTCTTACGTGCGCCGCGTGTACTGAGCAGCTCTGTTTACTGAGAGGCAAGCGGGCAACATGTTCTGAGGATAAAGAATTTGAACGCGCTATCTCGTGGGATAAGACCCACTAGGCTAAGGGCGGACAGGGCTCCATCAGTACTGAGCATCAGCAGTGATATGATGTCGTTCTACAAAAGCTTTGTGTGTAATGCGCAGATAGGTAATCAAACCTAAACGCTGTCAGAAAATCTGACATATCGAGAGATGTATTGACGCGAAGGTGCTATTTCGTGGGATAATGTGTCACAAATAATCTCGTCATACAGTTTTAGAAAGGCGGTTTGTATGTCGTATAGCAGTGCAATGAATACGTTGGTTATGACAGCAATTCTCATTTTTATTGCTTTCATTGCAGCAGTTGTCGTTACCGTTATTTTGTATAAGAAATACATTGCAACGGATAACATTTATAAAAACCCTCACATTAAGAATGATTGGGGTCCGTTCTTTCGTTTTGAGCATCTTGTCATCGAAAACACTTTGAAAGTGCTCTACATCTTTACCACTTCACTGATTGCTTTTATATCAGCTGCGTTTATCATTACGGCGTTCACTACGATTGGTTATGATGCAGGTGGAGCTTTTGGTAGCATCCTATTTATCGTAATCGTGTGTTTCGTTCTTGAAATTTTGAATCGTTTGGGATTCGAGTTCTCGTTACTGACGGTTCTCATCTGGAAGAATACTTCTGCAATACGTAAGACGTTAACGAATGGGTCAGACGTTCCGAGTGGTATGCCACAACAAGCAGCGTCGTATAAGCCCGCTCCAGGAGCAGCAGTTCCTTTCCCACAACAAACCTATGTAGCTCCCCAGGCATCTGCGTCAGCGGCTGCGCAGTCTCCATATACCGCTGCAGCACCTCAGCATCCTTCAAATGGAGCACAGCAAGCATCTTCGTCTGCAGCGTCTGCTACTACTCAGGCGACACCTTCTTCAGCAGCAAGTGCGCCAGCTGCTTCTGCGCCAAGCGCCGCGGCTCCTGTGACGCAGCAAACACAGTCGGGTGCTTGGTCTTGTCCTGCGTGTGGGGCTTTCAACAAGGTTGGAACATTCTGCGCTCAGTGCGGCAATAAGAAAAACTAATGTCTAAAGACTAGGTACTGCACAGTATCTGATATGGATAACATAGTACATATGGACAAACCGCTTCACAGATGAGCGGTTTGTTCTTTTTTGAGGGCTAAAGCACCGAAGTACCAAAGGCGTGTCAAACTAAGGTGTGTTCGCGCAGGTAAACGCCTATTTTGAGTTGTTGTTGCGATTCAGGCTTCAGGGTGTGCAGAAGAAAGTTAAATATTTCAAACTGATGTGAGGAGAATGCGAGATTAGCATTCGTTTTATATTCCTATGAGATGGGCTTACGTGCTTTTCACGTGAGCCCATTTTCTCTTTTAGGTTAATTCTTCTTGTCATGATAAATGCAGCTAGGAGCATACCGAAAGGGATGGAATGAAAAAGAGCGTGTTGGTGCTTGGTGTTGCGTTTGGTGTTGTATGCGCTGGATGCGTGGCGCTTTTTGCTGCAGCAGTACAGCAGGAGGCAGATTCCGCGAGAACCGAAGCAATGAATCGCTATGGTGGCGAACAGGTTGATGTGCTGGTAGCAACACGAGAGATCTATCCCGGTGAAACGCTCAATTCTTCAAATGTCACCACGCGAACATGGATTTCTGACTTGCTGCCTGAGGGGAGCATCACCACGTTTGAAGAGGTAGAAAACCAACAGGTTACTTCCATGATTATTGCGGGAGAGGTTGTTTCTCTCAAACGATTTGCTTCATCAACTACTTCATTGGAAATACCTGATGGCTGTGTTGCTCTTTCGGTACCTGCTGAAGATGTGCAGGCAGTAGGTGGTGCGATTGTGCCGGGAATGCTCGTCGATGTGTATGCAACAGGATCACAAACCACCCAAATTGGGGAAGGATTACTTGTCCTTGCCACCAATGCAGATAATACGGAAGCAACAAAAACAAGCGTGAGCTGGGTAACGCTTGCTGTTCCGCTTGAACAGTCTCAGGAATTTGTTACCGCATCTCAATCTATGGATATCTATTTCACGCTGCCAGCGACAAGCTCTGATGTTGGTTCTTATGAAGATAGCGAAGACGAATCTGCTGATGAGCAAAATGGTGACGAAGACGTGAACGAATAAGGGATGACGCACAGAGAAGCACAAAGATACTTGGGTTTAGTAAAGGAGCACCTTATGGCGGGCAAGATTGCATGTTGTATTGATTCCGAAACAGTTAAATATCCCGAGCTCTTAGGACTTGAGGGTGAAAATATGTTTGCTGAAGCATGGCTTGAAGTATTTTCTGATGCGTTTGATTTGCGCGAGAAGGTTCTTTCAGGGTGTGTCTGGGATGAGGTGTGGGTTGTTTCAAGCAATTCGATTGATGGTATCAATGTTGCGGCAGCATTGCGCTCTGACGATCCCTTTGCCTCTATTACGTATGTTTCGTTTGTATCTACGGGATCGGTTGTTGGACGTTGTGAGGCAGCGAATATCCACCTGCTTCAAGGGCAAGCTGCCTTTGCTAAAGCATATGCCTTGGCAAAGCAAACCTATCGTGGTGCACAACCGAACAATGAAGGACATGTAGTCTTCACCTTGCCTTCAAGTTTGTTAGATGCAAATCGTATCCAGGAATCTGCCAGCCGTGCGTCGTTGCAAGAAGTGTCGGGAAGTTTAGATTGCGAAACAAGTAATTCTGTGAGCTCTTCTGCAGGTTTAGCAACGCGTGTCGAAGAAAAAGTGCAGGCAGAACATGAGATGCAGACAGAAACGAAAGCATGGGATACCGAGCTTGAAGAACCGATAATCACGATACACGCATCAGATTATCTCCAAGGTAACTTTCCTAGTGATCCTGCAGCTGAAGCAACAAGTGTCTCCAATGCATCCAAGGTATCTGATCGCTCTTATGTGAGTGAACCATCTTCTCGGGGCGATAGGAAGCAGTCATCCGATACAGCAAGAAATTTCGATACTTCACCTTCGTCTGCAAGTGCCGGGTTCTCCTCTGTGAGCATCGGGCAAAAGCCGTTTCACAATCTTGCAATTTCACTGCCAAAAGTGAAGAACAATCGAGAAAGTTTTGCACTGGCGGTATTAAGCGGCAGCGGTGGAAGCGGGAAAAGCACTATAGCACTGAGCACTGCATTGATTTACAAAGAGCTTGGCTTTAACGTGGTACTGCTTGATGCCGATCTTCAATTTGGCGATATGGCGTATATGCTGGGTTTCGATGATCCTCTTAGTATTACTGACATCTTAGCTGAACCAAAGCGTCTTGCGCGTTTAGAGTCGCACGAGTATCTTCCTGGAGTGTTATCTGCTCCTGAATGTTTGGAGCATTCCGAATTGATTATGACTCAAATGGCTGATGTAATTCGCTTTGTGAAATCGTATTATGACATCGTCGTTATTAATTCTGGCTCATTCTGGACCGAGCAACACGCACAAATTATTGAAGCTTCAGATTGCTCATTGTTCGTTCTTGATCAGCGCCCGTCATCGGTGCGGGCATGTTCGAGAGCGTTGGATTTATGCGGTAGATGCGGCCTTGCGACGCAAACGTTCAAATATGTTTTGAATTACTGTTCTCGTCAGGCGCTTCTTAGCTCATTGGATGTTTCCTGTGCGCTTCAAGGAGTTTCCGTGCATGAGATTAAAGATGGCGGGAAAGAGGTTGGTGAACTTCTCGGGGCAAGCCTTCCGCTTGAATTACTCAGAAGCAAAAATCCCTTCATACAAAGCATGCGAGATCTTTCTATAGATCTTTTACCTGATGGAAAACGAGAAGTAGTACAAGCGCGCAATGCTTCTCATGATGCGCTTTCCAATAAAAAGAGGTCGTTTCCCTGGTTTGGGAGGGGGCGAGTTGCATGTCTTTAACTGAACGAAGCACGCTTGCCACTCAACGCGGTTCAGCTAATCAGGTAGAGATAGCACAAAGTGTTCTCGAGGTCTTGCGCAGCCGAGTTGGGGAAATCATTTCCTCTGCGGAAGTAGCGCGCTTAATTGCTCGTAATCCTCGACAGGCTCGTAGCGAATTGCGGCTTGCTTGTGAAAAGGTTTTACGAGAAGAGCCATGGCTGGTTAAGCGGCCGATCACGTCAGAGGAGCTCATTGGGCGTTATTTAAATGAAGTATTTGGATTCGGACCGTTGGAGGGCATGCTCGAAGATGAAAGCATCACCGAAATAATGGTTAACGGATCTAATTCGTTGTACTTTGAGCGGGATGGGCAATTGTATCGAAGCGAGCAGGCGTTTGGGGATGATTCCCAGGTATATTCCCTTATAGACAGGATATTAGGTCCATTGGGCAGGCGCATTGATGAATCGTCTCCGACTGTAAATGCCCGTCTTCCGCAAGGTCACCGCGTTAATGCTGTCATTCCGCCTTTGGCGATTGATGGTCCGGTGGTCACTATCCGAAAGTTTAGGGCATACGCATTTTCGCTCGAAGAAATGTCCTTGATGGGCTCATTCGACAAGCGTGTTGAAACGCTGTTGCGTTGGGCAGTGTTGAGACGCTGCAATATAGCTGTTTCAGGCGGTACCGGCAGTGGTAAAACCACTCTTCTGAACGCCTTGTCAGCAGTTATTCCCTCACGTGAGCGTATCGTTACCATCGAAGATTCAGCTGAGTTGCGCTTTAGTGAACATCCCCATGTTGTTCGTCTTGAAGCAAGACCTGCAAGCGTTGAAGGGGTTGGGGAAATAACTATCAGGGATTTGGTGGTAAATGCATTACGCATGAGACCAGATCGCATCGTGGTAGGAGAATGTCGTGGCGCTGAAGCGCTTGATATGTTGCAGGCTATGTCAACAGGTCATGATGGTTCACTTACCACCTTACATGCGAATTCTCCTCAAGAAGCAGTATCTCGTCTTGCAACAATGGTTCGCTATGGTGCTGAACTGCCCGTTATGGTGATTGAGTCGCAAATTGCGAGCGCAATTGATCTTGTGGTGCAGACAACGCGCTATCCTGATGGTTCACGAGGTATTTGCGAGATAGCAGGCTATAACTGGAATGAAGAACGATCGCGTTGTGAGGTTGAACAGCTATTTGTTCGGGATATAGTAACGAAACAAAGCGGCTGGAATGCATTTCCGCAGTGGATTGATGACTTGCCATTTTTAGGAATTGCTTCACCCGAGGAGGTGCAGCAATGGAAATCAGCATGATTAGCCTCGTAGTAGCAGTGCTTTGTGCAGGTGTGAGTGGAGGTGCGCTTGCTTATTTTGTGAGTGATACTTGTTTGGCGAAAATTCGTAACCAGCGTGTTGCGAGCCGTTCTGGTGCTGAAGGTTCGTTTTTTGCCATGCAGTTGCGTCAAGGGGTGCGGGCGCTGGAATATCCTGCACAGTATCTTCTCAAAATGCCACAGGCGGCACGCTTCTTTGAGCGTTTGCGTACATCAATTGAGTATGTCGGATATCAAACATCACTTCTTTCGCTTGCTTCTCTTTTTATTGGCTGTGTCGTGGCAGTTTTGGTATTCGTAACGTTAGTTTCTCAGTCATTACTGTGTGGCGTGGTAATGGCGGTGTGTGTCGTGTTGTTGGCAAGTGTATGGATGACGCGTCGGCAGGAACAACGACAAACAGATCTGCGAGAGGCTATTCCCGAAGCACTGCAATCAATGAAAGCGTGTTTTCAGGTTGGATATAGTCTCCCGCAGACCATTCAAGAAGTACGTCAACACACGCAAGGACCTTTGTCGGGTCTGTTTGGACAGATGCAGGGAATTCTTGAAACAGGCGGCAGTATCGAGGAGGCGCTTGCAGTACTAAAAAAGCAGAAAACAGAACCTGAATTGGTCTTCTTGGCTACAGCACTTGAGATTCAACACAAAACGGGCAGCAGTATGCAGCAGGTACTTGAGATCACGCGTCAATCAATTAGAGACGAAATTGAGCTTAAACGAACACTGCGTACGCAAACAGCGCAGGCAAAACTATCAGCTCAAATAGTGACTATCATGCCCTTTGCATTGATTGGCTTATTTTCGCTCGCTTCGCCAGGGTTTCTTGATCCTTTTTTGAGAGTGTTGCAGGGTTTTTGCTTCTGTTCGTTGCTTTGGGGATGCAGATGGCAGGCATTGTATTAGTAAAACGCCTGCTCAAGATCGAGGTGGTTTAGATGATCTCTCTTTTTCTTGTGCTGGCGGTGATCTGTGCTTTTATTGCGGGAAGTATTCTTGCTTCGACGTTTTATATACAGTTCCAAGCTGCGCGCAGAAAACATGCGATGCGTGACTATTTGGGATCACAGTCTTTATTGGATGTGTTATCAATCTCGCTGGAATGCAGCGGAATGTCACGCTGGGTTATTAGTGTTGCTATTCGAACGAGTAGATCATCGGGCGATGATTTTAAAACGTTGATTTTCAAGATGGTTCCCTTTCTCATAGTAGGTAGGTGGGAGTCGTATCAAACATTGCTTGATCAAGCTGGTCTACATGAGGTGCTTACCAAAAACGACTTCGTTCGTGCACGTATGATGTTCATGGTGATGGGCATGCTGGTAGGTGTATTGCTAGGCTGTGCTATGTCAGTTCCTGCTCTGATGATTGGAGCAGTGATGGGTTTGGTGTGGGGATGGCGCGCTCTTCCTGCTGCATTGAAGGATGAAGCTGAAAGCAGGTCGCTTGTTGCTGAAAAGCATCTTTCGCAGATGATAGAAATTGTTGTTTTGGGTTTGAACTGTGGCATGACATTTGATCGAGCGCTCTCGCTTTTTCATCACAACTTCAGCGGGTCACTCAGTAGATCCATGGCGCTTGTACAAGGGCAGTGGACTCATGGGCTCATAGAGCGAAGCGAGGGTCTGCGTTACATTGCAAGATCATACGATTCGGCACTGTTCGAGCGTTTGGCAGAAAACATTATTCGATCTTTACGTTTTGGGACATCTCTTGCTGGCAATTTAAGCATTTTAGCGGCGGAGGCACGCGCTATCAGAAAGGCAAAACTGGAAGAAAAAGTAGCGAAAGCGCCAGTTAAGATGCTCCTTCCTGTAGGAACGTTGATCTTGCCTGCAATGCTCATTTTAGTTATGGGCCCTATCATGCTTGATCTCATGCAGGGATTTTAACGGCACGCATGTTGCGGTTACGTCGATAAGATTTGGTTCCAGTAGCAAAAGAAAAGAGGTGTGTGATGCGACACAAAAGGTGTGAGGCAGCAAACAAACTTGGGCACGTATGTTTGAATGGCAAACTACAGAACCCCTGGACGAAGATTACAGGTAAACGACAAAGCAAAGTAGTGACTGGCGTGAAGCAGACAGGTAGGCATTACTCTTGTGCACACGACCAAAAACAGGGAGACAATCCGATAAGTATGGTGTGGCAATGCAGATCGGAGCTGCGGGCTAGTTCAGGGCAGGGTACGACTGAGTACGCAATTTTAGTTGGCGTTCTTGTTGTGATTGCTATTCTTGCAATTACGGTATTCAGACCACGCCTTCAAGAATTGTGGGACGCCATTTCATCGGGCATAAACAGCTTGTAGCAAGAAAGATTTATCTCATGAATGGCAAGCGCAAGCATCGAATACACCTTACAAGAGTGATCCATAGAAGTGGGCAATCAACTGTTGAGTACGCAATTGTGTTTGCTGCGTTTCTTGTGTTGGTGCTCGCTTTAGGGGTTTTGTGGCGGCTTTTCGATACAGGGCTTGTAGTACAGCATGCATTGCAGTCTGCATCACACCATGTGAAAGAGGTATCAGAAGGGGCATTGTTGGATGTTTTTCTGTACTGAACAACGTATGAACTCGCCTCGAAAGCGAATTTTGCAGCTACCAAGAAACGTGTGGAGTGCTGTGTTTCTGGGGCGTGATCGCGGTCAAGCAGTTGTGGAGTGTGCCTTTCTTATTCCGGTTGTTTTACTGGTTCTTATGATGCTCATTCAGCCAGGCATTCTTTTATACAACTACATGGTTATGAATGCTGCAGCTGCTGAAGGTTGTCGGCTTTTGGCGACAAAAACAGCTGTTTCGACTTCAGAAGAGGTGTACGAAGATACCGTGCGGCGTCATCTAGGATCTATACCGCAGCAGGAGAATTTTCATGTACATCAATCAGGCTGTTCATGGGTTATTTCAATGGAAGGAAGCGAAGAATCGATCACGGTTTCTGTAAGCATTGAAAACCAGATAAAACCGCTTCCGTTTTTTGACTTTGGATCACGTGTGTTAGGGCTAACCAATGCAGAGGGAAATTTTGTTCAGGAAGTACAGGTGGAACGTGATGTGTATAGCGCTTGGGTAGCGCAAAGCGAAGATGGGATCAGTCCTCGTGATTGGGTGAGCCGAGATGAACGCAATTTTAAGGAGGGATGACGCAATGGAATCTCTCGATCAAAAATCACTATTTTTAGCAGACGATGGGTTTTCTACGGTAGGAATGGTTCTTGCCCTACTTATTTCTCTTTCGCTCATTTTTACGTGTGCTCAAGTCTATGAGGTCAATTCTGTGTCAGCGCAGGTTCAAGAAGCTGCGGATGCAGCAGCTCTTGCGGCAGAAAATACGGTTGGTGAGTATTATATTGTTGTTACGGTATGTGATGCCATTACGTTTACGCTGTCTCTTGCCATGTTGGTAACTCTTGGGCTCGGGGTTGTGTGCGCATGCATTCCCTCTACAGTGGGATTTTCTAAGGTATTTTTGGATGCATCATCCAAGCTGTGTGAGTCGCGCGATTCTTTTTATGAATCGGCCCAATCATCGCTCGAATCATTACAACAAGCCCTTCCTTTTATAGCGGCAGCTCAGGCTCAAGCAGTTCTTTCTGCTAACTCATCCGATGGTGGATCTCACTATGTCGGCATCGTAGTGCTTGCACCCTGGCAAGGTGAAACGAGCGAATCATTGACCTTTGACCAAGGAGATGAAGCGCTTGGCTCAGCTAAAGAATCGCATGAAGAGCTTACGCAGTCTGCCAAAGAAGCAGAGGAGGCAGCTCAGGAGGCTAACAAATGGAAAGAACGTGCCTATCAACACGATTCAGGGAGTAAAACTGAATATTGTATGTACGAACGAGCTGCCCATCTTGCCAATATGGAGGGTCACTCAAACCCTTATTTTTCATCGGTTGATACCTGGAATTTTGAAGCGGCACTCAAACGGGCACAGGCATACTATCAAGCCCGCTATAAAAACGAAGCTCCTGCTGACTCTTCTGTTGATGAACAGGCGAACTCTGCTTTGAGAAAGCGATTTTATGCTTATGCGATTGACGAGCTCAAAAAAGGCTATGTTCATGAAACGGAGTCTTCGTTTGAGGCGCTCTTTCCTGTGTTGCCCAAAAACACTGATGAAATGCGCAGAACTTCGTTGTATACCGATGCGGTATATCCTCGAACTCAAGACACGCAAGGCATGTTGACGCTTCACGCATGGGATGGATGTCCCGGTCAGGCGCTTGGTAACAGCTCTGGAGTGGGACCAATCTTGGATATGGATCGTAATGCCAACTATACAACATGCCCCTATTGCAAGTTTTTACCAAGCAGTATGGGTAAGGTAGCAGCGGCCTCAAGTAATATCGAAAATGGGTTTGAGTATCACTACAATGAGGTCGCTCAAGCCGCCGAAGAATACCAGAAGGCACGCAGTGAGCTCGATCCCTTGCGTGACAAAATTAAAGATTTAGCCGGCGGAATTTTCGATCAGATTGCTCAGGGGCTCAAAGAACTTGTCTCTAAGCGGATTGAGGTATTGCCGCCAGGGCATCATGGAGCCATCGCGCTTGTGGTTGACACCGCGTCACCTTCTACTCATTTTTCATCTACCTTTGTTTCTTTACGTGGGAGCGAAACTCTGGGCATCAGAGCTGCTATTTCGTGTGCAACGCTTGTACGCGAGACATCTGATGAGGGGAAAAATACGGTGACCTCGTTCCTTGATGGACTCAAATCGCAGGACAGCGCACTTGGCGCCTTTGGCATTGTGCTTGATGCATGGTCAGCACTCTTGGGGGTGTATGCCCAAGGCCAAGAATCTCTTACGTCTGTCGTGGAAGACGTACTCAATGGTTTGCCGCTTGTGAGTGTGAGTGGTCTTGGCATGTGGGCGGCGAATGCGTTTGAAGAGGCGGTTGACTATATGGGGTTTTCGCCTCCCGATTTGGCTGCGCGAAAGGCGGTTCTTGTTAATTCGACTCACGTGCTTGAAGCAGATGGTTCGACATTTTCTGCGCAGCTGCTTACAGCCAAGAATGCAGCATTGCGCTACGGAACGGGCAGTATAGAGGGGGCAGTTTCTGCGGTGAATTCGCTTACTGCTCAAGCAGTGGGTGCGATTACGGCGGAGTTTGAAATTGCAACCATCGTTGTTTTGGAAGGAATGGTGGAAATCCCCATAACGGTTTCTCTTCCCTCATTTGTGTCTCAAGGAATTACGGAAGGTATTCAGGCAGGTATTAATCAGTTGTATTCGGTGGTTGTCTCTTGGACGGGGACGAGATCATGGCGCTAGGGAGAGAGGGGCTTATAGGGTGCCTGTGTCATGATGCTACCACCAAAGATAGTATCGATCGGGCACGTATGAATACAAAAAGCTCAGGACAGATGACCGTAGAGTTTGTTATAGCGTTTCCGGTTGCTCTTGTTATTGCTCTTTGCGCTGTGAATGTGTTGTTGTTCTTTTCAGAATGCGCGGCGTTTGATCATTTGTTTCGTTCATTGGTGTGTACCTATGCAGCTTCTCCTGGATATGAGCAAACTGTCGAACAGAGTTGCGCGCGTATTCAAGAAGCACTTGAAACAGAGATGAGTGCTGATTATCTAGAAATTGAGGTGCAGGCAACGGGGGGTAGCGGTGGATTAGTGACATTTCAGGGAGAACTGCGGTTTACGCCCTCCTTGTTTGGGCGAGGATCCTTGAAGGGAGCGTTTGGCGTGGTGTTTTCTCCTTTGGTACATTACGCCTCTTTAACCGTCGATGTGTATAAGCCAGGTGTTTTTCTCTAGCGACGTTCACCGGTGTTGTGTGGCAATGATGTTCAGGCTGGTGAACCCGGGGTATGCCGTTTGTCACGCTAGGGGTGCCATACCTACGGCTAAGCCCATCGAATAATTAACAAACCTTGAGGGAGGTGTATGTGATATGGCGATGAGAAAACGAAAACGACAACAAGAAGTGCGCAGTGAAATCAGACGTAAAATTCGTCACTCTACGTTGTCGCACCCAGATCAGAACCGTACAGCACACCGTGTGGCTACAAAAGAGCAACTAGATTTTCGTACCAGTAGAGCAACAGCAGAGAATACTCGTGCGCAGAGGGCAATGAATGCTGTCCAGTCAAAGAGAACTCTTTTAGAGCAATCTGCTCAACGACGCACGGAGTCGGCCGCATCGCGCCTTCGAAACGTGACACAGCCTTTCAAGCCTAGAAGTACTGCAAGAGGATTTTCGGTTAAGAAAAAGAATAATGCGATGTTTCGTGCAAAAGTGGCGGGTGGTGTTGTGGCGGCTTTCTTGCTTGTAGTAGTGGTAAGCGGACTGCTTACTTCGAACACTTCTTCGGTATTGCAGGTGGGAACAGCAGGCATAGTAGATAGTTTTTCAGCGTCGTTCGATACATCGCAGGACGAACATAGGGCTGATGTTTCTAGTAGTGTTTCGTGGGTTGGTCACTTCTCAAATGATCTACCCGAAGGCTTTGACGATGAGATAGCGCTATCAGGTGATTCTAACTTGGCGGTCTCATCGGATGGTAGAACGATTGGCTTTACCATGGATGTTTCTGTTTCTGATGCAATGGATTCTATTTGCACGTCACTTGAGGAAAAAGGATGGATCTATGTACCTAGCAATCACGATTCTGTTGCCACGTTTGTAAAAGAAGAAGGATTGTATCGCTGGCTAGCTGTGACGTGTACTGCCGTGGGTGATAGCAGCTCTGTTGTGCTTGTTCCAGGGGAGGTTTCAGCAGATGAATCAAAAGAATAACGGATGTAGACCTAGTAAACACAACAACGAATTACGGGTAGAAAGCAGCACGAAACCTCAATGGCGAGATATCGAGCTACCTGATCAGGGCTGCGATGAGCAATGTGGTAGGAAAATCGTTTCGCATCATATATCTGTTTCTGACAAGCAGCATAAAGCGTTGTCTAGGAAGAGATTTGGCATGAAGTGTGCCAAGCAGAATAAAACAAACAAAGTACCGCTCATTGTTGCAACGCATTTGTGGGATCGAATGGCAGGATTTCTCATTAAGCGACCTGATCAGTGCATCTTACTTATTTCGCCGTGCAACTCTATTCATACCTTTGGAATGACAGGACGGCTTGACGTTGCTTTTTTTGATGCGGGTGGTGTTGTTATCAAGTCACAGCGTGGTGTGTGTCCCCGCCGCATCATGAGCTGCAAAGGCGCACATGGCGTTCTTGAACGAAGGGCTCTTCATACGAGAGCTTGGTATGACGTAGGCGATGCCGTGATGCTTAATATCTAAAAGAAACGTTAGACAGAAGGAATCTCATATGAATGATCTTAAGAATGGTATGAGCGATCAATGTGATGATGTAACTATCGAATCACGTATGACTCACTCTTGTGGTGAAGAAGCGCACCCTCGATTGACCCAAAAACACACGATTAAACAATGTCCTATGTGTCAGGCATATTGCTTTATTGATATGGATGTTTGCTACGGCTGTCTCTATTCATTCGAACGCGGCACGGAGAGCCCTATTTCGTTAGAGGTGCCGTATGATTGCAGTTATAGCCCAGAACAGCCACATGATCTCAAACAGTACGCTGATCTTGAGCAACAGCGAAGCGCTAACCAGTCTCATGACTCCTTACCGCAGGAATCCACACCCAACGCTTCGCGTACAATAGATTTTAAACAATCGCAAGGCTTCCCGCAGAATGAAGACCTCACTGCGCAGGGTTCATCTCAAAAGCAGGGCAGCGATCAATGTGTTTCAGACGCTAGCAATCAGGACCGTAAACAGACAGCTTGTCCTAATATCGCCGACACCGAGCAACACTACGAGCAGCAAGCTATACCAACAAACGCGTTTGATAATGAGCGGCTTCTTGAACAGCATCAAGACGATGGACTTAACTATCAGCTGGGGGATCTCATATCAGTCAACATGGAAGAAGATTCAGCGAACCCGCGCGTCCACATCAAGAGCAATACTGGTGCTGAACAGTCCAATGACACCTATGAAATACTGATAAGTATTCGCATACCAAAAGAAATAGCACGCCCCAAGCTCGCTTAATGGGTATTTTCTTACGCAAGCAGAGGGGTGTCGTGCTGTGTTGTTGGCGCTTTGTATTACAGATGTGAGCTGCACAACGAATCGACAGCTTGTTCGATCTTTTTGGTGGTTCCTTCTATAGTTTCGCTAAAACGAATAGGAAGTGAATCAAGCTCAGCTAAGCCTTGTGGGATGGTATCGCTCTGAGTCTCCTTGGCTATCAAGGTGTTCAGTTCGCATCCGCTGAGTGCTGCTACCTCTTCAGGTAAAGCTCCGTTGACTGGAATATCATGCAAGGCACGATAGACGTTTTCGCCAAATTTTGCCCAGTGAGCAGTAGAAGCAATAAGTACGGGATTTTCGGCTTGGAGGGTGCGAGCAACCTTATACGCTACTGCAGTATGAGGATCCAAAAGATAGCCATATTCCTGGTGGACCTCTTTGATCGTATTCAAGCAGGTGGTGCTATCAACTGAATCAGCCTTAAAGTCGCGCTGGAGTTTTGCACGCGTGTCATTATCAACCGTGAAGGCTTGTTTGGTTTTGAGATCATCCATCCACTGAGCGATAGCTTGCGCATTTCTGTCGGTCAACTCAAAGAGCTGACGTTCAACGTTTGAAGAAACCAGGATATCCATTGATGGGGAAGGAGTGAGTACAAATTCGCGATCAGAAATATCGTAGGTGCCTGAATTGATGAAGTCGGTCAGTACACGATTTTCATTGCTTGCGCAAAAGAGCGTACCAATTGGTGTGCCAAGTGTTTTTGCATACCAGGCAGCTAAAATGTTGCCGAAGTTACCAGTTGGAACACAGACATCTAAGAGCTGGCCTGGTTCAAGTTTGTCTTGCGCCACCAATTCAGCATAGCTTGAAATGTAGTACACCACTTGGGGCAACAGGCGTCCCCAGTTGATAGAGTTAGCGCTCGACAGAGCAATCTGATAGTCATCCATAAGATGTGCGTTGAATGCTTCATCGCTAAAAACATTCTTGACACCCGTTTGACAATCATCAAAGTTGCCGCCTACGGCCCATATCATGACATTGTTGCCACCTTGGGTCGCCATCTGCTTGTACTGGATATCGCTTACGCCACCATCGGGATACAGCACAGCGATGCACACGCCGTCTTTATCGCGAAAGCCTTCAAGAGCTGCCTTGCCGGTGTCACCTGATGTTGCTACGAGTATCAAAAAGTTGTGAGACAGCTTGCCTTCTTTGCGCAACTGACTAGCGCTTGCGGAAAAGAAATAAGGCAGGCACTGCAGTGCCATATCCTTAAATGCACTGGTTGGACCATGCCATAATTCAAGCACGTGCGTGGAATCATCAAGGGAGGTAATCGGACAGATAGCTTCATCATCAAAGCGGTTTCCATACGCAGCGTTCATCAATTCATCAACGGTTTCATCGGGAAGATCTACGCCAAATGCTCGATAGACAAACGCTGCTCGTTCGGCATACGGGCGTTGCGCGAGCGCTACAATCTCGTCGAGCTCGAAGTGGGGAAGCGTTTCTGGAACAAAAAGTCCGCCGCCATCGGCGAGACCTTTTACTACTGCTTCAGTAAACGTGACGGAGATCGGGCACTTCCCGCGAGTGTCAATGTAATGATTAATAGCCATAAATCCATCTTCCGTGAGGTAATATTGCTTTACCAGTATACTATGTGTAGTGCAATATCATACAGGCATATCACGTATTGACCGAGGAGGAGAACCGTGGAAAAGGTTTCTATGTCTCATGAAAATTATCTTGAAGCCATTGTTATGCTTGGAGGTTCGCAGACGCAGTCAGTGCGTTCGGTTGATGTTGCTGAAAAAATGGGTGTTTCTAAGGCATCGGTTTCGAAGGCGGTTAATAGCTTAAAAAGTGCCGGCATGCTCGAACAGCCGTATTATGGCGATATTACCTTGACTGAAGATGGTTATCGCTACGGATGTTCTGTACTCAAGCGTCACAAGATGCTTACACGTTTTTTGATCGAGAAAATTGGCATCAGTGAAGAAGCTGCTGAAGAAGAAGCATGCCAGATGGAGCATGCTATTAGCGACGACTCATTCAGAAAATGGATGCTGTATTTTGAAAGCATCGGTTTGAAATAAGCATTTTTTGAACTCTCTTGAAGTTTCTTGGTAACTTCAACAACGGTGGGTGCTACCGTTGGATGACTGCGGGCAAATGTTTTCAGGCCTTTTGAGCATGTGTTTCTACCCGACCGTTTCTTGTTTCGCCTTGTCAGCATGACATAAACTATCATGTGATGCGTGCGAGAGAGATAAGGTTTCTTCTTACCCGAGACTCTTTGTGTTATTATACGAACAAATGTTTCATTTCCTGGAGGTTCAAGGGGCTGTATGGCGGTTTCTCACGATACATCGCAGCGCATTATCTTAGGAATAGATCCTGGGCTAGCCCACACAGGCTGGGGTGTTATTGCACAAAAGCGTGCCACTTTGATGTGCGTTGCGTATGGTTGCATAGAAACGCGCGCTTCTCAAAACTTACATGATCGTTTAGGGAAGATTAACGAACAGATTTCAGCGGTGGTTTCTCGCTATCATCCGGATTGTATCGGTATTGAAACCGTGTGGTTTGGCAATAATGCGCAAAGCGCATTTGCGACGGGCCAGGCGCGAGGTGCCGCGTTGGCTGCGTGCGCTTCGGTGCCTGTTCTTGCAGAGTATTCGCCCAAACAAATAAAACTTGCCATAGTTGGCATCGGCTCTGCCGACAAGGAGCAGGTTGAATACATGGTGCAGCATTTGTTACAGCTTTCACAAAAACCTGAGCCTGATCATGCAGCCGATGCTCTTGCTGCTGCAATTTGTTTTGCACATTATGACACGTCGTTCATCGAGGAAAGGATTACGTAATGATTGCGTTGTTGCAAGGCGTCCTTGTTTCTACTGCGTTTGATTCAGCAATCATCGATGTACAAGGCGTGGGTTACCATGTATTGATGTCGGGGCGTAGTCTATCGCGTCTTGATCCTGTCGGTCAAAAGGTGCGTGTCTTTACACATCTGCAACTTCGCGACGATGCTTTGGTGCTGTATGGTTTTTTAACTCAAGAAGAAAAAGATCTGTTTCTGCGTCTGATTTCGGTGTCGAGCGTAGGGCCTAAGGTGGCGCTTGCCGTGCTTTCCACCTTTGAGCCAGCAGAGGCTATTGCTGCTATCGCTTCTCAAGATGTGGCGACGATTCAACGCGTGCCTGGCATTGGTAAAAAGATGGCTTCACGCATTGTTTTAGAATTGAAGGAAAAATTTGCTCAAACGCCGCAAGAGACCTTGCAGGGTCTGTCACAGGAGGCTCTTGATGCAAAAAACACGGCAACCGATGCATTGTTGTCAATGGGATTCACATCTGAAGAAGCGCAACTTGCCTTGAAGGGGGCTCCCGAAAAAGCTGATGAGGCGATACTATTACAGCATGCGCTCAAACGCCTAGGAGAATAAGTGACCGACAAATTTGAAATAGAAAGTGCGTTATTTGAAGCAGACCAGACATCTGCGAAGGACTCTTCGCAGATGTCTCAATCTGCCACCGATATTGCCAATCAAGTTTATGATCCTCAAACGCGGACCTGTTCGGTAGATCTGCAAGAAGATGATTTGGCGCTTGATCGTAGCCTTCGACCGAGTCACTTATCAGAATACTTGGGACAAACCAAGGTCAAAGAAAGCCTTTCTATTCTTATTGAGGCAGCACGTGCTCGCCATGATGTGGTTGATCACATTTTGTTTTCAGGCCCTCCGGGGTTGGGTAAAACTACGCTTGCTGCGGTTGTGGCAAATGAGCTGGGTGTGCGCATTAAAACAACAAGTGGTCCCGCGATCGAACGAACTGGCGATCTCGCGGCTATTCTTACCAATCTTGAAGAAGGCGATGTACTGTTCATCGATGAAATACATCGCTTAAATCGCATGGTGGAAGAGGTCTTGTATCCAGCGTTAGAAGATTTTGCGCTTGATATTGTTGTGGGTAAAGGTCCTGCTGCGCGTTCAATTCGTCTTGATCTTCCTCGGTTTACGCTTGTCGGTGCAACCACCCGTACAGGTTTACTAACAGGACCGCTGAGGGATCGTTTTGGTATTTCGTTTCGTCTCAACTATTACACGCCCGAAGAGTTGGCGTTGATCGTGCAGCGCTCGGCGCAGATTCTTCAGGTTGATATTCTCGAAGAAGGTTCGTTAGAAATAGCGCGAAGAAGCAGAGGAACTCCTCGTCTTGCAAATCGTCTACTCAAACGCGTGCGCGATTGGGCACAGGTCAAAGGTGTTAAGCCTATCGATGAAGATTGTGCAGCTCAGGCGTTGGCGTTTTTTGAGGTAGATTCACTCGGCTTGGATCCAACGGACAATCGCATTCTTGAATTATTGTGTGTCCAATTTTCGGGGCATCCGGTTGGGCTGTCCACGCTTGCTTCAGCTCTTTCGGAAGAACCTGACACTATTGAAGATGTGTATGAACCCTATTTGTTACAACAGGGTTTGTTAATTAGGACACCAAAGGGTCGTCAAGCAACCGAGCGTGCATATAACCATCTCGGAATCCCTGTGCCAAAGTCGCTATAAAATGGAGGAAGTATGCTTCATCAGGATTATTTAATGCGTATGTTCTTGCAGCTTGCCATAGCTATGCGCGAAAGTTTTCAGCGTGCGCGAGGTGAAAAAGATCCTGTGGCGGCGGCAACGATGCTCGACCAAGCCCTAGAAGATGCTACAGAAATAGATGGATCGCTTTTGTTGCGCATGTCTCCTGATTCAATGGCTGCCATGCTGCAACTTTCGCAAACTGACCCGCAGCTTATGGAATACGTTACAAGAACGCTTTTGCTCTCGTCCCGGTATTGTCAAGAGGCAGGCAACACGTCTCAGGCAGAGCTTCGTAGGGGGCAGGCATATGCGGTAGCTCAGGCATTCAGCATTTCTTTGAGCGAAGAAAGCATTACTCCGCAAGAGCTTGAATCTTTCTTTGAAAGCACTCAGCAAGGTTAGCTCGAAACGTTCTCAATATAAATACGTACTAGGATCAGCTTGTAAAGTAGCCAGCAAGACCAGGTTTGGTTGTTGTTTGTCATACCATGGTGATTATTTTATTCAGATGTACTTTTAGACAGGGAGTTTCTATCTTTCCCTACTTTATAAGTTGTAAGTGCCGAGCCCAATCTTGAGATGTATACAATCTTGGATATACCCATTGAGAATATAAGACTGTTTGTCTTATGTGCCGTCAAGCTGCTGAGAGGTAACGAACTGCATGAATAAGTAACACATTATGTAGTTTTGTGGTGTACGGATACATTTGCAGAGTAGCACCATACCGATACCGAAAAACCGCGTTGGACTATTGACTTTTTGTTAGAGCAAGCTAACATATCTGTACTGTTAGAGGTGTCTAACAATAGAGCCATGCTCTAATGCGAAAAGAGTGAATAACTATGGTTTTGTCAGAAGTAAAAGAAACTGGCGTCTATCACGTAAAGCAGCTTCGCGGTTATGGAGAGGTTCATCGTCACTTAGAGGACATGGGGTTTATCCCGGGAGAAAAGATTACGGTCATTTCTCATATTGGTGGAAATTTGATCGTGAGCGTTAAAGGTTCACGCGTTGCACTTTCCTCCGAGCTTGCGAAACATATTGCGATTTAAGTCTTTTGTGGTAGAGGTACGCATGGCGTACAAGGTGTATTACGTGGATAACGTGGCTACACGTGGCGATAAAGGTCTGTAGAAAGGGGGATAGGTGAGAACGCTAAGGGAAGCACAGAACGGTGAAACCGTAACAGTTACTAAGCTTGACGGCACCGGTGCGGTAAAGCGGCGCATCATGGATATGGGCATCACGAAAGGGTGTTCGATTTATGTGCGTAAAGTAGCTCCACTAGGCGATCCGGTTGAGGTTACCGTTCGTGGGTACGAACTAACATTGCGTAAAGAAGACGCAGTGATGATCGAGATCGAATAAATCGGCTATTATTTTTTGGGTGGAGTTAACCAAATCTAACACTGAAAGGATTGGTAATGAGAGTTGCACTAGCTGGCAACCCGAATAGTGGTAAAACTACCCTATTTAACGCTTTGACCGGCTCAAACCAATATGTTGGCAACTGGCCAGGCGTTACGGTTGAAAAGAAAGAAGGTAAGCTCAAGGCTGATAAGTCTATCGAGATTACCGACCTACCGGGTATTTATTCTCTTTCTCCCTATACGTTGGAGGAGGTAGTTGCTCGTAATTTCATTATTGAAGAAAATCCCGATGTAATTTTGAATATTGTTGATGGTAGCAATCTGGAGCGTAACCTCTATCTCACGACTCAGCTTCTTGAGATGGGCCTTCCGGTCATTGTAGCGATCAACATGATGGACATCGTTCGTAAGAATGGCGACGAAATCCATACTGAGCAACTTGAAAAAGAATTGGGCTGTAGCATTGTTGAGATCTCAGCATTGAAGAATGAAGGCATTGATGAGATTGTTAATTGTTTGAAGACCATTTCATCTGCTGCCCCAGCAACGCCTATTACCTTCTCCGCTTCCACTGAGGAAGCTATTGCTGAGGTTATCAAGCGCCTGCCAAGCTCTATTCCAGAAAAGCTACAGCGTTTTTATGCTGTTAAGCTTATTGAGCGCGATGAGAAAATTATCGCTTCCATGGGCGATGCGCCTAATGTTGATGACATCATTGGAAAGCTTGAAGAAGAAAACAATGATGATTCGGAAAGCGTCATCATTAATGATCGTTATGCGTACATCACTTCGATCATTGAGCATTGCCGTGCAAAGGGCAATAAACATTCAGAAATGAGCACCTCTGACAAGATAGACCAGGTTGTTACGAACCGCTTCTTAGCGCTTCCAATTTTCATCGTTGTAATGTGTCTGGTGTACTACATCTCAATTTCGACTGTTGGTTCTCTCGCAACTGACTGGGCAAATGACGGTGTATTTGGTGATGGCTGGTTCCTGGGTTCTGGTCAGGAACAGTTCGATGAAGATTCAGAAGCCTATGATGAGGCTGCATCAAGCGTTGAGGCATTTGAAGAGGCTGCTCTTGCTGCTGGTCTTGATCCTGAATCCGACGACTTTGTTTCCCAAGCAGAATCTGTTGGAATTATAGGTACGTATGAATCATTCGATGATGAGACAGGTGAAAACGAGACTGTTGAAGTAGATGCTGCAACATATGAAGAGTCTCTTGACGTACTTGCTCCTTACGCTGGTGATCAGAACGCTATTGCGGCATTTGAAGCTGCTGGTGTTGAAGCTGGTCTTGATCCTACTGACGATGCGTTTGTTGATGATGCCGCCGACGCTGGTATTGTCGCAACGTATGTAAGCGATGAGGGCGAAGCGGCAGAGATCGATGCTGAAGGATATGCTGAAGAACTTGAAGGCTCCTCACCTGATCCGACTGAGTATGGTATTTGGGTGCCGGGCATTCCTGTTCTCGTAGAGAATGCTCTTGTTGCGGTTAGTGCTGCCGATTGGCTGCAGGCTTTGATCCTTGATGGTATCGTTGCTGGTGTTGGCGCAGTTCTTGGCTTCGTTCCTCAGATGCTGGTTCTGTTCTTCTTGCTCGCAATTCTCGAGTCTTGCGGTTATATGTCGCGTATTGCCTTTATTCTTGACCGCGTGTTCCGTCGCTTTGGTCTTTCAGGCAAATCCTTTATTCCAATTTTGGTTGGTACAGGCTGCGGCGTACCGGGCGTTATGGCTTCTCGTACGATTGAAAACCAAAATGACCGCCGCATGACGGTTATGACAACCACCTTTATTCCTTGTGGTGCGAAGATGCCCATTATTGCACTGTTCGCGTCAGCTATCTTCGGCGGCGTATGGTGGGTCGCACCTTCTGCATACTTCCTCGGCTTAGCTACGATTCTTTGTTCGGGTATTATTCTGAAGAAGACTCGCTTCTTCGCTGGTGATCCTGCGCCGTTTGTTATGGAGCTTCCTCCTTACCATATGCCCACTGTTGGCGGTGTACTGCGCAGTATGTGGGAACGTGCTTGGTCGTTCATTAAGAAGGCCGGTACCATCATCTTGCTCGCAACGATCTTGGTTTGGTTCATTTCGGGCTACGGATTTGTTGATGGTGTATTCCAGGCTGTGGAAGACCAGAATGATTCTATCCTTGCCATCTTAGGTGGTGCTGTCTGCTGGATCTTTAATCCTCTGGGTTGGGGTGATTGGCAAGCAGCCTCTGCAACGGTAACTGGTCTTATCGCAAAAGAGAACGTTGTAAGTACCTTCGGTGTTTTGTATGCATCTGCTGATACCAGCTGGTATGTAAATCTCCAGGCTAACTACACGATGGTTTCTGCTTACGCATTCATGGCGTTCAATCTGCTCTGTGCTCCTTGCTTCGCTGCAATGGGTGCTATCAAGCGTGAGATGAATAACCGCAAGTGGTTCTGGGCAGCTGTTGGTTATCAGTGTGGTATTGCGTGGGTTGTTTCGCTTTGGGTTTACCAGTTCGCTGGACTGATTGTTGGCGAAGTATCTTTCAACGTCTTTACCGTGGTTGCTATCGCGTTCTTCATCGCATTCCTCTGGTTGCTTTTCCGTCCCAACAAGTGGCAGGGAAAGAAAGAGCTTGTGCGTGCAGTTGAGGCCGAAGCATAAGTCTCTAAAGCGTAGGCAATGATAGATATTTGTTGAAGTAACGTAACGGCTAGGTTCTGCTGTACAGAACCTAGCCGAAATTGCTAAGGGCATTTCTTATACGTACTATGAGTATATGAAATGGTAGATGCTGAGAGATGCCGTCTATGAGACGGCATCTTGTTTCCAGTCATCGGAGAAGAGGGTCGTGCGAACGTGAGTGTATAGAACGTAAATATGCGGCTTACAACCTTGCGAGGAGCACAGAAATAAGGACATCTAAGGAGGCAAACATGACATTAGGAACTATTGTCGTGAGCGCTATTCTGATTGTGATCGTTGCTGCAATCATTATTAGTATGGTGCGCTCCCATCGTGCAGGTAAGCCTATTGGCTGCAATGAGTGTGGTACCAACTGCGGAGGCGGTGTCCATGATACAAATTGTGGGTGTGCCAACATAGATTCTATGATTGGGCACATGAACGATGCTGTAAAAGACAAATAAGACGATCTCGTTGGTTCTCTTTTATCCTCTATCTGAGAGAAATGCCCTTTGAAATAGGCATTTGCTATCAATTTTCTCATTAGGTAGCTTTTGTGTTGGGCAGAGGTGCGTAGTGGCGAGTAGCCAATCGAGTACCTCGAGCAGCAACTCCCGATGCGAGCAACAACCCCCTTCAACGAAGCCTCGAAACAATGCGCCCAGATGTTCTCAGTTGCGCTCGTGCGAAGTAGCACGTTCAGTCCGTGTGCTTCTTCATAAGATTAAAGGGTGCAGGTGAACTGGTGCGCTACCTCAGTGCGTTATCGGATGAACATGGCATCCCCGAATGAAAGCATGCGGTATTTGCGTTTGATAGCGTGACGATATGCTTTCATGATGTTATCGCGCGATGAAAATGCTGAAACAAGCATCATCAAGGTTGAGCGCGGCACGTGGAAGTTGGTGATCATGGCATCCACTACCTTGAAGGTGTATCCGGGCAAGATATATAAACTCGTTGCCTCACGATCGCGCGCTACCAAGCCATCTTCGTTGCTCCATGCTGATTCCAAGCTGCGGACACTGGTTGTTCCAACCGCAATAACGCGACCGCCGCTTGCTTTCGTTTTGGTAATGGCATCAACAGTTTGCTGGGGTACGCTATAAAGCTCCGTATGTATTTGATGATCACGTGGGTTTGCTTCTTCGACAATGCGGAACGTGTCTAAGCCCACCTCAAGGTGCACAGTTTCCCATCCAATACCTTTTTCCTTGATGCATTCAATAAGCTCGGGCGTAAAGTGTAGTCCAGCGGTGGGCGCAGCAGCAGATCTCTCTCCATGCGAATATACGGTTTGATACATTTCTTCGTCACCGACATAGTTTTTGATGTAGGGTGGCAAGGGGGTGTGTCCAACAGTATGGAGCGCTTCGTTAAGCGAGGGCAGTGTAGTCGACAGGCGTGCAAGTCGCTCGCCCTTGTTGCCGTTCTCTACCCAGTCAAGTATTTCTGCAGAGAGAACAACAGAAGCGGTGCTATCGGTGAAATCGACGACGGCACCTGGTTTTAAGCGTTTGCCCGGGCGTACAAGAACTTCCCACATTGCACTGTTCTGCTGAGGCATCATTGTGTGGGTCTCTTGCTGCTTTGATTCTCGAAGCAAAAATACTTCGGCTGCTCCGCCCGTTTCACGCTTTGCTCCTATGAGTCGCGCGGGCATAACGCGCGTTTCGTTAGCAACGAGCAGATCTCCCGGGTGAAAATACTCAATGATGTTTTTAAATACTTTGTCTTCTAACGATCCGGTATCGCGCTTCATAACAAGTAATTTGCACTCATCACGTATCGGTGTTGGTTCTTGCGCAATAAGCTCTTCGGGCAAATCGTAGTCAAAATCATCGGTAGTCAACGCTGCCAATTTAGCTCTTCTTTCCTCTTCTTTTTTCTTCTTACGTGCTGCCTTGCGCTCTTGGCGCTCGGCAGTCGCTTCCGCGTTTGAGTAAGCACATCCGCAGTAGTTTTGTCGATACATACCTAATGCTCGACTTTTTCGTGTTGCTTCTGCGTAATATGGCCGAAAATCTTGAAAAACAACCGCGACGTCCTCATAGGGTTGAGCTGCACGGTTTAGCTCTTCTTCAATGATGTCGGTGTACTGATAAGGACTCACCGTCAGGGTGGTGCCAATTGCGTCATAGTCGTGCTCGTGAGCATATTGTGCCAGCTCCTCAAGTCTCATGCGATAGCACGCGCGACAGCGATCTTCTCGATGCTCGGTAGAGCCGTCCCACGCATCGTCAGTGAGCTGTTGCCACTGATGAGGCTGATAGGATCCCTCGAGTACCGTAATTCCTTCCTGCTTAGCCCATGTGGTCAACGTCTTCAGGCGATGACGATATTCATTTTCGGGCGAAATATTCGAATTGAGGTACGCAATGGTAATATTGTGTCCTGCTTCGCGCAAAATACGAGCGGGTTCTAGTGAGCATGGTCCACAGCACGCATGAAGTAACAATTTCATAAGTTCGTCAGAAGCTCCTTTCAGCGTACTCTATACTAGCATCTGTAACTTTATTTCGATGTCTCAGTATTCATTCTTCTCAGGAGCTTGTGCAGTAGCGAGATGATGTTAGGAAGGTATGCATCTCATGTCTAAATCGTACAAGGCAGTGTTTTTTGATCTTGACGGAACACTGCTCCCCATAGATATGGATGGCTTTTTGAAAGCATATTTTGAAAGCCTTGCGCAGTTTTCTGCTCAACAGGGCTATGATCCGAACACGTTTGTGTATGCGCTTAATACGGGTGTGCGTGCCATGATTGATGAAGAGGGTGGCCGAAACAATGAGAGGTTTTGGAGCACGTTCTGCGCAATTCTTGGTGACGACAAGGAAGAATATGAGCGTCTTATGGAGGAGTTCTACTCCGATGTATTTGACGATCTCGGCAAGATGGTAGTTCCGTATGAAGAAGCCCCTCAGATTATACGGCTGTTATGCGAGAAAGGGTATCGTCTCTATTTGACTACCATGCCACTGTTTCCTCGTATCGCCGTGGAAAAGCGTCTGGAGTGGGCAGGGTGTGATCCATCGGATTTTGAGCGCATTACTACTTACGATAATTCGTGCAGCACGAAACCGCACCTGTCATACTATCAGGAAAACATCGAGGCAATTGGGCTTGTTCCTGAAGAAATTCTCATGGTGGGGAATAACACGAAAGAGGATCTGGCTGCCATGGAGCTGGGGCTTGATGGGTATTTAATTACCGACTGGTTGTTAAATCCGGATGGGTTTGACATTGAAACAGTAAAGCACGGATCTATGGCAGATTTTTTGCAGTTTATACAAGCGCTGCCGAATGCAGGTGAGCCGTTGATGCACGCAACAGGCGAAGGGATAGACGTGTGTACCGGTACAGCTTGTACATCACTTGCGAGTGATGATGACCTACTAGGCATCGATACGCTTAAGTCAACGTGTTCTGTTTCTGCGCGCACTTCAGAAAGCGAGTGCTAAATGTCTCTGTTTGATTTTACGCTTGACGCTCAGTCAGGCCATGCTCGTGCGGCTAGCTTTAATACGGCGCATGGCGTAGTTCAAACGCCGTTGTTTATGCCGGTTGGTACGAGTGCTACCGTAAAAGGCGTGCGCCCTCAAACTCTTAAAGAACTTGGTTCTCAAATCGTTCTTGCAAATACCTATCACCTGTCACTGAGGCCAGGGGCGGATTTGATCGCGGAGGCTGGCGGGCTTCATTCGTTTATGTCCTACGATGGTCCCATTCTCACCGATTCAGGTGGGTTTCAAATCTTTTCGCTGGCTGATACGTTGCGGCTTGACGATGATGGCGTGTCATTTTCATCGATTTACGATGGTGACAAAATTCGCTGGACTCCTGAGATCAATATGGATATCCAGCAGAAACTTGGTGCTGACATCATTATGCAGCTCGATCAGTGCCCGCCGTATCCTGCGACACGTGAATTTGTGCAGCGAGCAGTCGATCTGTCGTCTGCGTGGGCGAAGCGCTGTCTTGCAGCTCATACGCGTCAGGATCAAGCGTTGTTTGCAATTTGCCAGGGCGGTATGAATCTGGATCTTCGCCTGGAATCTATTCATCGTCTCAACGAAATAAGCGAAGAAAGCGTGGCACAAGGTCACAAGGGCTTTAAAGGGTTTGGTATTGGTGGATATTCGGTGGGCGAAGATCACGAAGTTATGTTTGAAACGCTGGGTGCGGTGGCTCGCGCTTGTCCGGAAGATAAACCGCGCTATTTGATGGGTGTGGGCAATCCTACAACGTTGGTTCGCGCTGTGCGTGAAGGCATCGACATGTTCGATTGTGTTTTACCGACGCGTACTGCGCGTATGGGAACGGCGTTCTCATCGCAAGGTCGCATGAATATGCGAAACGCACGATTTATTCACGACTTCTTACCGTTAGATGAGCAATGTATGTGTCCTACGTGCCAAACGCATAGTCGTTCATACATTCGCCATCTCGTTAAACAAAACGAAATGTTGGGCAGCATCTTATTAAGTATCCATAACCTCTATTTCTTGATTAATCTGATGAATCGTGCTCGTCAGGCGATTTTGCAAGATGCCTACGAAGAGTTTTATCAGGAATGGATGCATTCGCCGGCAGCTCAGGACTATTAGTTCGTTTATAAATTTGTGTTTCAAACATAGTTTGAATCTCTTTGCTTTTAGGCACGTCTTTCTGGGAATTGGGGTTTTCTGAAGGACGTGCTCTACTGTTATTGAGACGTTTTGGCATAGTGCTCTTTGTGCAGATCAGACCCAGTAATGCATGCGATGTGTACGTTTGTAGTTCATGCATCCAAGCAACGAAACGTTCCTGTTCAAAGATATTAAAATTGCACAAGTGTTTCGCAAACAAGGCAGCAGATAGGTGCGTAAAGGCGTATTATTATCTATCGGAAACCTTGTACTTGTGTTGTCGTGTTTATCGATAAGGAACATTATGGCCAAAGCATCAAAAGAGGAAAAGCAACATAATAAGGCCGAAGCGGCTCGTGAGAAAAAAGAACACAAAGAAGAAGTTCGCCTTGAGAAGAAGCACAAGAAAGATCGAAAGCGTGCTGACCGCCTGAATCACAAAGTAGAAAAGCATCGCAAAAAAGAGCGTGAAAAGCGCATCAAAAAACGCGGCGGCGGTAATAAAAATCGTCGCAATGTTTGGCTTCTCATTATTACAACTATTTTGGCAATCGCTTCCATCTGTATGTTCATGCCTCCGCAAGACAAGATTAACCAAGGTCTTGATATCCAGGGCGGACTTTCAGTTGTGCTGTCGGCTCAAAGCACCGATGGTGAAGAAATCACCCAAGAAGATATGGAAAGTGCGCGCTCCATTATTGAGAGTCGCGTGAATGCATTAGGTGCTTCTGAGGCAACCGTACAGGTGCAAGGCACTGACCAGATTCTTGTTCAGATTCCTGGTTTATCCGATACTGAAACTGCTCTTGAGACCATTGGTCGAACGGGTATTTTGGAATTTGCTCGTGCTGATTCATTTACTGATGAAGACGATATCGAGGCCATTGAAAACGGTACGTACATGCAGGAAATAACGGTAACCGACGATTATGGCAATACGTTTTCTTCGGGCGACGTTGAGTACCGCACGGTAACAGGTTCGTACACGCCCCTTATTACGGGTGAAAACATTACGAGCGTGTCAGTGGGACGTGAATCAGAGACAAGTTCCTACTATGCTGTTAACATCACGCTCGATGATGAGGGAACCGAGGCATTTGCTGAAGCAACGAGTGAGTTAGCATCGACCAATGGCAAGATTGTTATCATCCTTGACGATCAGATTCAATCGGCTCCTTCAGTTCAGGCAGAAATTACTAATGGGCAAGTTGCCATTACGGGTAGCTACACTCTTGAAGAGGCGCAAGCCCTTCAAACCGTTCTTGAGTCCGGTTCACTGCCGGTGAGCTTCGAATACGAGCAAAGCCAAGTGGTAGGGCCGACGTTGGGTCAAGACGCTCTTATGAGTGGTTTGATCGTGGCAATATTGGGTCTTACGTTAGTTATCCTGTATTTGCTCGCATTCTATCGTGGTTTAGGTTTGTTGACTGCGGTAGCTATGATCATCTTTGCCACGCTCTATTTGGGAATCCTTGCAACTTTGTCTGCATTCGGGCTTTTCTCCCTGTCGCTTGCGGGTATTGCGGGTATCGTATTGACTATTGGTATGGCGGCCGACTCGTCCATTCTGGTACTAGAACGATTCCGAGAAGAAATACGAATGGGTCGAAGTGTGCGTGCGGCATCTGAAACGGGTGTGCGCCATGGCATCGAAACCTCTATCGATGCTGACCTAGTTACGTCAGTCTCGGCACTCACGTTGTTCTTCTTGGCATCATCCTCGGTCAAGGGTTTTGGCTTGACGTTGGCATTGGGTATCGCCTGTGACATCATCATGATGGTTCTCTTGAAGGCTCCGCTTTTGCGTGTGTTGGCACCTCGCGTCATTGCGCGTCATCCGGGTTTTTGGGGCATCAAGGATTGCCAAGAAGCAGCGGTGGTATATGCCGATCTGCGTGGAGTTTCGCTTGCGCGTGATTCTGTTGAAGAAAAAGGTAATCCTCATGGCGATGGAGCCTCGTCATATAAAAGCAAAGCCCATCGTGGAGATCCGCCGGATATGTCTGAGGGTACGCGTGAAGAACCTCTTTCCTATACGCATAAAACCCTTGATCAGCTCAAAGGGCGTTTCATACGCAAAGACATCAACTTTATGGGCGCGCGTAAAGTGTTGCTTACGATTTCTGCAATACTTGTGGTGCTTTCGGTTGCGGTTGTGGGCATTAAAGGACTGGAATTTGGTATTGAATTTGTTGGCGGTACTTCCATTGCTTTCCACGATACGGGTGATATCACTATCGAAGAAATGCGTGATGCTTGTTCGGACGCAGGTGAACCTGATGCGGTTGTGCAAACAACAAATACCGATGGATCACCTGGCTTTTTGATTCGTACCACTAATACGTCTTCTGAAGATGCCGTTGCGGTTGCCAACCAAATCGCAGATGACATCAATATTGAAAGCGACAGTTTTGAAGTCAACACAATTGGTCCTGATTGGGGTACTAGTGTTATTCAGGCATCAGCTATTGCCTTTGGTGTGTCGCTATTACTGATCATCGCTTATATTGCCATTCGTTTTGAATATAAGATGGGTTTCATAGCGGTTGTGGCGCTGCTGCATGATTTAATTATTGTGGTGGGTATTTATGCGCTTGTTGGACGTGAAGTGACACCGAATGTGGTGGCGGCATTGCTGACTATTTTGGGCTACTCGCTCTACGATACAGTCGTTGTCTTCCATCGTATTAACGACAATATGAAGGAATCTACGGTTAAGGCCACCTTCCTGTCTATGGCAAACCATTCACTCAACCAGGTTATTGTTCGAACGATCAATACGACCTTGACGTCGTTTGTTCCGGTATTAGGTATGCTGCTCTTTGGTGGTGAAACGTTGCGTGACTTTGCGTTCGCTATGGCGGTAGGTTTGATTGCGGGTTCGTATTCGTCCATTGCGGTTGCAACGCCGCTCTACGCTATGTGGAAATCGCGTGAAGAGCAAAATGTCAAGCTGACAAAGAAATATGGCACAGATATTCAGCTCTTTACCTTCGCATCGACCTTATTGCCGGAATCTACGTCTGGTGGCAAGCAAAATGAGTCAGAGGTAGTTCACGTTGTGGATTCGAATAATGCGTCAAGTACGTTGAACGCATCGAGTTCGTCGAATACTTCAAGCGATCGTCACACCAAGCACGCGACAGGTTCATCTCGCCGTAAAGGGAGGAAAAAACGATGAGGCAGGGTAGTGCACCTAATTTCGCCCCACCAGTTGAAGAAGGAGCGGTTTTTACCTTCCAGGATGAATCGGGCGATACAGTTAACTTA
Source organism: uncultured Cryptobacterium sp. (assembly GCA_964456695.1). Taxonomy (GTDB): domain Bacteria; phylum Actinomycetota; class Coriobacteriia; order Coriobacteriales; family Eggerthellaceae; genus Anaerotardibacter. The sequence goes on from CAYWAO010000001.1 coordinate 233,902, forward strand.
GAGTTTTTAGGGCTTATTATTCATAACGATCGTCGCTATGGTTTCTTCTGTGATGTAGAGGGGGAATCTACGGTAGGCGGATCGGGTGGAGTTGAAGTGGTGCTGCTTGAAGTCACTGATCTGGATGATGATGGACAGCCAGCTGGTTTCGAATTGGTTCTTGATGAAGCAATTGCCCAGGAAGTGTACGAGGATTTTAAGCAGGCTACGAAAGACTTATACGACTTTGATTAAGCAGGATTGTGTGCTGATTAATCAAAATTGCGCTCTGAACCTTTCTTGTGAAGCGCGAGCATACGTGAGCCGGCAGTCTTATGTGCGTTGGAAAAGGTGTATACCGGCATGAAGACTATTATCGTGACAGGCGGAGCGGGGTTTATTGGCTCAAATTTCGTTCATTGGGTTCTTGCCCATCACTCCGATGTGCAAATTATCGTACTTGATAAGCTTACGTATGCAGGCAATCCGGAAAATCTTGTTGGGCTACCGCAGCACCGTCTTAAACTTGTAGTTGGAGATATTTGTGACAGACCTCTGGTCGATTCGTTATTTTCCCAAGCCGAGGCTTGTGTTCATTTCGCTGCTGAATCACACAATGACAATGCAATTGCCGATCCGTCTTCGTTTGTTCAGAGCAATATTCAAGGTACGTTTGTACTTCTTGAGTCCGCACGAGCTCATAATATTCGTTTTCACCATATATCAACTGATGAAGTGTACGGGGAATTATCGCATAATGAATCAACTGCGTTTACTGAACAATCGCCCTACAATCCATCTTTTCCCTATAGTGCAACAAAAGCCTCAAGTGATGTATTAGTACGAGCTTGGGTGCGCACGTATGGGGTACGCGCAACCATTTCTCAGTGTTCAAATACGTATGGTCCGCGCCAGCATATTGAAAAATTTATTCCACGCCAAATCACAAATATCTTAAGTGGGAGTCGTCCTAAGTTGTATGGGGATGGATTACATGTGAGGGATTGGGTCTATGTGGACGATCATTCAAGCGCAGTATGGGAGATACTGACACGGGGCACTATTGGAGAAACCTACCTTATTGGCGCTCATGAGGAACACACCAATCTTGAAGTTATACAAACCATCTTGAGATTCATGAACAGGGATGCTAACGATTTTGATTGGGTGTCTGATCGACCTGGTCATGATCGTCGTTATGCAGTTGATGCTGCTAAGATTCATCAAGAGCTTGGTTGGCAGCCGCGCATGCAGAATTTTGAGGAAGGATTGCAGCGAACCATTCACTGGTATCAAGACAATAGTTCTTGGTGGCAGTTTTCTAAAGAGACTGTTGAGAAGCGGTATGCTCAGTTAGGGCGGTAGAAAAATCTAGTGTTTCTGGTCACAAGGATCAATCGTGCTGACAGGTTGTGTCCTCTGTATTCTGTGCCATATCTATCGGCGCGCTTTCAGCACCCGTGTTTCTTTGCAGTCCGTTTCGGCGCATTTTCATCTATGGTTTTGTAACTATGTAAGAAGTCTTTTGTCGGAAAAGCAGCGAAAACACTGTTAGAAGAAATAAACAAGAGAGGAAGCTTTCGCTTCCTCTCTTCCCGGAATCCAGCCAAGAGAAATCTTGGTTATGTGAGTATGAGAACTAGTCGAGTTTAGAGCCAGCGATCCAGGTCTGATACTCGAGGGTGCCGTCATGATCTTCGATACCCTTAGCGATGGTGATGCGCTGTACGGTAGGAGCGCCTTCCTCAAGCCACATAGCGCGGCAGTCGCGGTAAAGAAGCTCGGTAGGACCATAAGGAGAATCCTCGAAGTAGCCGTCGCCACCGAAGATCTCAAGCATCTCGTCAGAAACGAGACGAACAGTGTCGATGGAGAAGAGCTTGCAGATAGCTGCCTTCTCAGAAATGTATTCGCCTTCAGGATCAAGATCGAAGTCATCGCAGAAGTCGATGATTGCGCAGCGGAGGCAGTGAATCATCATCTGCATGTTAGCAAGCTTAACGCGGATTGCCTGACGCTTGATGATTGGCTTACCGAAGGTTACACGGTCGCGAGCGCGAGCGATGGCCATTTCGAACATGCGCTGAGAAATACCGAGGTTAGAAGTAGCAATGTGTACACGAGATACAGCGAGGGAGTGCATAGCAACCTTCATGCCCTCACCACGCTTGCCGAGCATCAATTCAGGCTCGAGCTCAACATTGGTGAACTTCAGACCAGTATGACCAGAACCACGGCAGCCCATCATATGAGGCATAGGTACGAGTTCAAAACCAGGCTTGTCCATAGGAACAAAGAATGCAGAAAGACGATCGTCGCCCTTCTTGTCAGGGTCAGTTACGCAGATAACGTAAGAGAACTGAGAGCAGTCGGTGTGGGAGATGAGCCACTTTTCACCGTTAAGGATCCACTTGCCCTTTTCTTCATCCCATACTGCAGTGGAGTGGAGGTCAGCACCAGTACCACCAGACTTCTCAGTGAGAGCAAAGTTGGTGAAGATGGTCTTGTCCTGGAACTTATCCATGTACTTTGCCTTAACTTCAGGGGTACCGAAGTCGTCAAGGATACGCCAGTTCAAGTCAGCAGCATAGTGCATGTGCATACGCATGCCCGAAGGACCACGAGAGAACTCTTCCTGTACCTGAAGAATTTCCTTCTCGTTCAGGCCCCATCCACCATATTCAACAGGGAGAGCGAAACGATAGATGTTATGCTCTTTGTTGGACTCGTAGAACTTCTCGGGGAACGTATTTGTTACCTCGATCTCCTTCTGCCATTCGGTGTAAGGACCTTCAACCAGTTCGCGGATCTCTTTGAGATACTGCTTAAACTGCTCGTCGGTAATGGTTGCATTCGGATTCATAAACCCTCCTAATCGGTTTGTGAGTTGGAGTCGTTTGACTCCGGTCTAACTCCTTATGCGGCAGATTCCGGATATTCCGCTAAGCGCTAGTTTATCATTCTCGTTCGGAGCGCTGTCCAATAGGTTATGAACACTCAATTGTTCTTTTTTTATAGGTTGGTTCTATCATTTAGGTTAAATGCAGCTATAAATACGGTGAGCGGGTTAATAATTGCTCCATCTGATGCTAGCGGTTGACATTTGCCCGTGAGCGGTATGGGGGTGTTTTCTGTTCTTAGAGAAGTCTTCTAACGAACTACGCTGACAAGCTGCGCTATATAAGTCCGCTGACTACGACTTTTGGGATTTTCACAGTTCTTCAGCATGCATGAGGTTATCTCGGGTACGAAGCTTTTTTAGGAATACGTACTACTAATATAGAGTGGGGGACAGTTTTTCTATCAGTTTTTTATCAAGGAGAATACCTATTGTTTTTTCGTTTAACCCCTTATCAAGATTAATTGATAGCTGCAACCTATCAAACTTAGGTATTTAAATTGATATTTTCTTAATGTCTCTCGGCTTTTTTTATTGGATGAAAACTTATTTGCGCGTAAACTTTACTGATCAGAAAGTCTGTTTTCTGGCATTGTGTGCTGCCAGGACTACGTTCGTCTTTGCTGTGAAGACGAGGAGAAGGAGAAGATTATGGATTTTGGTCTTACTGACGAGCAGCAGCTTCTTGTTGATTCTCTCAAAGAATATGCTGACCGCTATTTCGACGACGAATCTGTAAGGCAGATGTACGAGAACCATCAGGTTTCTGCAGAAGCTCAGGATGCATATCGCGATGCAGGTTTCCCATTTATGGGTCTTCCTGAAGAAGTAGGCGGCATTCCTACTGACTATGTAACTTTGGGTCTTATGACCGAGAAGCTCTATGAGTTCACCGGCGCTATGACTCCATTCATGACTGGTATGCTTGCTTGTGCTGACTTGGCTGAATTCGGTACTCCTGAACAGTCCTCGGTCATCATGGAAGAGTATGAAAAGTCTGGTCAGTCTGTTGCAGCACTCTGCCTCTCTGAGCCTGCAGCTGGTTCTGACAATCAGGGCATGACCATGACTTCCAAGAAGCAGGAAGACGGTACCTATGTTCTCAACGGTCAGAAGACTTGGGTTACCAACGGCGCTGACGTACCTTACCTCCTGGTAGTCTGCAAGGACGAAGATCCTGCTCGTTCCAACCGCAAGATGTCTTTGTGGCTTGTCAAGCGCGAAACCGAAGGTGTTTCTACAGCTCATCTGACCAAGCTCGGTCAGCATACCGTTCCTTTTGTAGACGTATTCTTTGACAACGTTGTTGTTACCGAAGACCAGCGCATTGGCGGCGAAGGCGAAGGCTGGATGCTTCTCATGAAGAACTTCGAGTTCGAGCGCTGCCTTGTTGTTGCTCAGGGTCTCGGTCTCGCTCAGGCTGCTCAGAACGACGCAGTTCAGTACGCAAAGGATCGTATTGCTTTCGAGAAGCCAATTATTACCAATCCTCGCGTACAGGATCTCATTACCGAAAATGAGACCATTTTGCAGCAGTCCCGCTGGTGGCTCTACTACTGCCTCTGGAAGCTTGATCAGGGCGAGTCCATTAATGCTGATGTTGCTATGCTGAAATCATGGGGAACTCGTGCTCATCTGCAAGTGGCCGATAATTGCATCGAAATTTACGGTGGTCTCGGTTATACTGATGAGGTTCGTGTTGGTCGTATTTGGCGTGACCTTCGTGGTAATATGCTCGCTGGCGGTACTTGTGAGGTTATGGACTATATCGCTGGTCGTGCAGTACCTAAGGCATACAAATAACCAAACGCGTAACGCAAAAACTCCCTTTTGTAGGTAATACAAGGAGAATAGGAGCAAGGAAGTTATGAAAATTGTTGTCGCAGTAAAGGTAGTTGCTGACGACCAGGACATCTTTGTCGCTGGAGATCGTTCGCTTGACTACTCTAAGGCCCACCAGATCATTAGTACGTACGACAAGAACGCAATCGAAGCTGCAGCTCAGCTCGCTGCTGCTAACGATGGTACTGTTGTTGTGGTCAGTGCGGCTACCACCAAGGCTACCGACGCCAAACTGAAAAAGGACATTCTGTCCCGTGGCGTTGATGAGCTGTTCATGGTTGCTGATGACTCTCTTGAAACCGCAGACTCTTATGCTACTGCACAGGTTTTGAAGGGCATCATCGATGACAAGTGCTCCGATTATGACCTGGTTGTCACTGGCGACGGTTCTGCTGACTTTTATGCTGGTCAGGTAAACGTTCAGCTTGCAGCTGCTTTGGGCGTTCCTGCTGTCAACGAAGTCACCTCAATGACCGCAGAGGGCGACAAGGTTGTTGTCGAGCGCACTCTTGAAGAAGAAGTAGAAGAAATTGAAGTCCCTCTTCCTGCCGTTGTGGCAGTTTCTCCTGCTATCGGCGAGCCTCGCATCCCCGGTATGCGTGAGATTCTTGCAGCTGGCAAGAAGCCTTCCACGGTTGAGGACCTCTCTGGTGCACTTGAGGCTAAGGTTGAGGTTGAGGAGATCAAGGCTCCTGAACTTGCACCTCGCAAGCAGCAGATTTTCGAAGAAGGCGACATCGATGCATTTGCAGCCGCTGTTGCTGAGGCACTGAAATAAGAGAAGGCGGTACTAAAACATGAAAGCATTTGTTCTTGCAGAATCCACTGATGCTCAGCGTACCATTTGCGCTGGCGCTCGTTCCATCGCTGATGAGGTAGTACTTGCTGTAGTTAAGGGTGCTCCTTTGACGGGTGTTGCTGATAAAGCTTATGATGTCGAGCTTCCTGAGGGCGAGCCTGTAGAAAACGCTGTTGCTGGCGTTCAGGCTGCTTATGACGCTGCTCAGCCTGATGTTGTGCTCGTTGAGCCAACTCCTCGCAACAAGATCCTTGCTGGTTTCCTTGCTGCGAAGCTCGGTACTGCAGTAATTTCTGACGTTGCTACGATTGATGGCGACACCGTATCCAACATGTACTTTGGTGGTCTTGCTGCTGCTAAGCAGAAGGCGACTGGTGCTAAGGTGTACACCGTTTCGGCTACTGCTCTTCCTGAGGCTGAGCCAACTGGCACCGATGAAGTTGAGACTATTGCCTACACTGCTCCTGAAAAGCCACTTGTTCTTCGTGGTACCAAGGAAGTACCTCGTGAGGGTGCCGACCTCACCAAGTGCGACGTCGTTGTTGGTGCTGGCCGCGGCTTTGCTGAGGAAGCTGACCTTCAGATGGCTCGCGATCTGTGTGCTAAGGTTGGCGGTGAGCTTGGTTGCTCTCGTCCGTTGGCCGAAAATGTTGACTGGATGCCTCGCAACCTCTACGTTGGCGTTTCTGGTCTGCAGCTCGCTCCAAAGGCTTACATCGCCGTTGGTATCTCTGGTCAGATGCAGCATATGGTAGGTGTTCAGGGTGCAGACACCATTATTGGTATTAATAAAGACCAGAATGCTCCTATTTTCAAGCAGTGTGACTATGGTATCGTTGGCGATCTTTATAAAGTTCTCCCTGCTTTGATTGAAAAGCTGTAAAAAAAAGCTTACTATTACGGGGCGCAGATTCTGCGCCCTGTTTTTTTGTTCGCTCTCTGAAAGGAAAAGTATGTCCGATTTTGACGCGATTGTCGTGGGTGCCGGCTGTGCTGGTAACGTAGCGGCTTACACCCTTGCGTCCGCTGGCAAGTCGGTTCTTGTTGTTGAGCGTGGTAACTACGCTGGCGCTAAGAACATGACCGGTGGTCGCATCTACACGCATTCGCTTGCTAAGGTTTTTCCTAACTATCAGGAAGCTCCTTTGCAGCGTAAAGTTACCCATGAGCGTGTTTCGCTCATGTCGCCCGATTCAAACTTTACGGTAGATTTTTCTGCGCGTGAACTTGAGGAAGATGGCAAAGAGTCTTACACAGTTTTGCGCGGCCCCTTTGATCAGTGGCTTGCTGAACAGGCTGAAAATGCAGGTGCTGAATACATCTACGGTATTGCGGTAGAGAACCTTATTATTGAAGATGGCAAAGTAAAAGGTATTGACGCATTTGGTGATGCAATCACCTCTGATGTAGTGATTCTTGCCGATGGCGTGAATTCCCTGCTTACTTCTCAGGCAGGTCTTTCCAAGAAGGCACCTTCTATCCACGAAGTTGCTGTTGGTGCTAAGGAAACCATCGAACTTCCTGCTGATGTTATTGAGAGCCGTTTCCTTTGCAACCCTGGTGAGGGCTCTTCTTGGCTCTTCGCCGGCGACTGCTCTAACGGCATTGTTGGTGGTGCATTTATCTACGCTAATCAGGAATCAATTTCTGTTGGTATTGTTGCTACGATGGCTGACGTTCTCAAGCAGGATATTCCGGTATATCAGATGCTGGAGGACTTCAAGAATCGTCCTGAGATTAAGCCCCTCATTGCTGGCGGCAAGACGGTTGAATATTCCGGTCATGTTGTACCAGAGGGTGGTATCAAGATGATGCCTGAGATCATTGGCGACGGTGTTTTGGTTGCTGGTGATGCTGCTATGATGTGCATGAATCTTGGTTACACAGTTCGTGGTATGGATCTGGCTGTTGCATCTGGCGAAATGGCTGCTAAGGCTGCTATTAAGGCTCTCGACGCTGGTGATACTTCTAAGGCTGGCTTGGCTGACTACAAGACCATGCTTGATAATTCGTTCATCATGCGCGATATGAAACTCTATGAAAAAGCTCCTGAATTCCTCGAAACTCAGCCTTTGATGTTCCGTGGCGTTCCTGAGATGATTCGCGACATTATGGTTCCGCTCTTCAAGAACGATGGTGAACAACGTCAACACGTAATGCAGATCGCTCTTCCTGTTGTCAAGAAGATTGGTCTGGTTAAGCTCGCTAAGTTCGCTATGAAGGCGGTGAAGTCTCTATGATCGAGATTACAGTTAATGTTGATGAGAAGCTTTCTCTTAATAAATTTAACGTTGATGAGGAGAACCCTCATATCAAGTTGAAGGAAGGCGTTAAGGCTTCCGATCCTGAGTTCCAGAAGCTTGTTATGTGCTGCCCTGCAGCGCTCTATAAGATCCCTGCAGAGGGTGACGAGCCTATTTTTGACTATGCTGGTTGTCTTGAGTGCGGTACGTGCCGCATGATCTGTGGTGAAACTATCCTTGAGAAGTGGGAGTATCCACAGCCAACCATGGGTGTTGAATATCGCTTTGGCTAAACATATGTTTTGCAAAGGTTTTTAATTTTTAAGCCTGTATCGCTTGATTGCGGTACAGGCTTTTGGTTTATAGGACAACCGTGAACCTGGTCTTGACATTCAAACAGAGCGAATCTCGCTTTCTTGTTTTTTGTATAGCGTGTACGTTATAAAACTATCTATTCCAGTTATAGAACTTGAAAAAAGCGATTCAGACAATTTATTTGATTTGTATATAGATTTATAAATAATCTATATACAACGTGTTCAGCGGTGAGAGAAATTTCAAAGATAAAGAGAGGGTCTTGGGAGTTTCTTATCACGTTGTACTTCAGGTCTTGTGCTAATCATTTATGTAAGGAAAGGGGAAAATGATGAGTGCAGCAAGGCAGGCTTCAAAATATTTGTTTGCAATTGCAACTGTTTACATGTGTTACTTAACTCATGGTGTCCAAGCAATTATCTTCAGCCAAAATCAGGTAAACTTCTATACTCAATGGGGATTTACCGACGCTGCTGCAGGTGCTGCTGCTGTATCAATGGCAATCACTTGGATCGGCGTTGGTAAATTTGTAAGTGTATGGATTGGCGGCGAGATTTCCGATCGCATTGGCCGTAAAATAATGGCTGTTGGCGGCGGCGTTCTTTATATTATCTCGTTCGTCATCATGTTGACCACCACCGATGCAACTATTGCTTGTATTGCCGGTTTCTTGTCTGGTGTTGCAACTTCAGGATTCTGGGATGGGTCGTTGTACCCTGCGGTTGCGGAAGCGAGTCCCAAGTATTCGGCTTCCACCACAATTGGTATCAAAGCAGTGATTTCACTGTCTGGTATTGTGTATCCTCTCCTTGCAGCAATGAACAGCGGCGATTCATGGCATATTAACATTTGGATTCCAATTGTCATGTCTGTCATTGCTACCGCAATGGCTGTGTTCACTCCATTTATCTATGACGATGAGCGGAAGATGGCAACGGATGATGCTGGCGATTCTGCTGCGAAGAACAAAGCAGAAGCAGAAATTCAGGCTGCCAAGGATGCTATGCTTGAACGACCCAATGCGATGATTCAGTTTGTAACCTTGTTCTTCGGCTTTACCATCATGTTCGTAATGTATGGCGCTCAGCAATATACCAAACAGTTTGGTATCACCAATCTTGGTCTTGATGAGGTTGCAGCAGCGGGGCTGACTTCTATTTACACAGCTGGTTCTATCATTGCGGTTCTGTTCTGGGCATGGATGATGGGCAAACTTCGTTGGTCCCCTCTGAAGGTTATTCTGTTTGACTCTATTCTTGGTGCGTTTGCGCTGGCTTTGGTAATTGTGGCTTTGCCGTTAGGTCTTGGCTCTGGTGTTGTGTATGTTGCTATTGCTATTTTGGGCTTTTCCGCAGCAGGTGGCATGCTTCAGACCGGTGTTTCGCTGCGTCAGCTTATGTGCCCCGGTCCTCGTGGTCGTAACGTAGGTATGTATTACACCTGCATGGGCTTTGCATCCGTCTTCTTGCCCTTCGTTGTTGGCAGCATGACCACTGCAGTAGGAGAGGCAAGCGCAGTATGGATTATGATGATTTTGATGTTAGCTGTTTCTGTTATTGAAATCTTTATGTCCATTATTGCCATGGCAGCATTCAAACGCCAGTTTGGCTACAGCGCAATGGAAAAACTGCGTGATGAGGGCTAAGTCTAATTACTATATTGTTTTAAATAGAATGGGAACTCAGCACAATTCTCTTACGTAGCAGTATGCAAGATAGAGTTGGTTTGGATACGGAGCGATTAACTACGAGGTAATCTCGTGCTTAGCAGTAAGGATTCGCTTTATAACTTTCCCAATTAGTTTGTAGATACACCAGAGCGATTCTGGTGTATCTACATGTTTGTCGGGGCGTTTTTGCCGATAAAGAGGCTTGTTAATTTCTTGCAAGGGTATTTACACCCATGCCTCGTTCGAATGCATGAACGGCAGAGGTTCGCTGACCTCTCTCAAATAACATTTCAAGATTCTTGTCAGCTTTTCTTCTTTCAATGTGGTATGCCCCTGATTTGGTTTGATGTACTGGGTTAATCTTTTGAGATTTGCTACCATGGTGAATCGTTTGCATGTGATGGCTTGTTAGGTATCAGGCGTAGAGCAGAATGAGATTTGAGTTGAATAGTTAAAAAATTAATAGACATCACATCAAGGGTTACGAGCTATGAATGATCAATAATCTATTGGTTTAGGTTATAATTTTCTCTGAGCTTATTCATTTCAGAGGTGCAAAGAGCATGAATCTATCACAACTGTATTATTTTCGTAAGTTAGCAGAGCTTCAGCACTATACACGTGCTGCAAAGGAACTCTTTATCACGCAACCGACTCTTTCTGGTTCTATTTCGTCTTTAGAACAAGAGCTCGGGGTTTCTCTTTTCCAAAAATCAGGTCGCAACGTCAAACTTACCAAGTACGGCACTGAATTTCTTGATTATGTCAATGCTGCTCTAGAGCAGCTTGATAAGGGTGTCGCCACCATGAAGGGCTATTCGGGCGAGGGTAATGGTGGAGCTATCGACATTGGCTGTATTGTTACGTTGCAATCGGACTATCTGCCGCGTCTTCTGAAGCGTTATCTTGGTAGTAATGATCATGAGATCGTGTTTGATATCAAACAAAAACCTTCACAGGAATTGATCAAGGGCATTCTTGATGGGGAGCAGGATGTTGCGTTTTGCGCATGTGAAGGCAAGGAGCGGGATATTGAAAAATTTCCTATCGCAGAACAGTTGCTTGCGGTGGCGATGAGTTCGAATTCTCCACTGGCTTCCAAAGAATTTTTGACTCCTCAGGATCTAGTAGATCAACCACTCATTTCCTATCGTGATGTGGTACCGCTAGGTGCTTCGGTAAAGCGTCTTTTGGATAGCTACGGGATTGAGCGTGTGCGCTATTCGTATGAGGACGAGTCTATTTTGGCAGGACTTGCTGCGAATGGTTCTGATTATGCCGTGATGCTCGATACGTTTTTGCCGCATACGGTAAACAACATTGTGATTAAACCTCTGTACAACAATGCTGAGGACAAGCGCCGCTTTGCTCATGTGGTCTATCTGGTATTTAGCGATAAGAACTACCGTCCGTATTGTGTTGATCACTTTATTGAGTTTGTACGTAAAGAAGAACTGAACTTAGAACACAGCAATCATATTTACATTGATTAGTTGTCTTGTCGTTTGCTAGGTGATGAACTGCAGTATGTGTGGAAGTGTACGAGCATCTTGGCACGTGCAAAGAAACGATCTGTAGCATCAAACAAACTCTCTTCCTTCGCGTGCTCCTTGTTTGTTGTTTGGATTGGGGTACCTTGCTTTAGCTGGTGAGATGTTGCGCTGTATAATGACGTCCTATGATTTTACAACTGGAACATATTACGAAATCGTTCGGCTCGCGCATTTTGTTTTCTGACGTGACCTTCAAATTGGAGCTTCATGATCGTTTGGCTCTGGTGGGTCCTAACGGCGCAGGAAAGACAACGCTTCTGAATATTATTACCGGAGTTGATGACCCTGATGAGGGTCATGTTGTGTTAGCGAAAGGGGCCAAGGTTGGCTACCTTGAGCAGGAAGCTATCGAAATGGGCGAACGTGCCATTTTTGAAGAGGTACTTTCTGCGCAATATGAAATTCTGAATCAAGAAAGACGATTGCGAAACCTTGAGGCTTCCCTTGGCTCCAATCCAAGTGAAGAGCAGCTGAGTGCGTATGGTAGAGCGTGTGATGTATATGAATCTATGGGTGGTTATGAGCTCGAAGCGCGTGTGCGTGCCGTGTTGTTCGGTCTTGGGTTTAATGAAGATGATCTGTCCAGATTGACAAGTGATTTTTCGGGTGGCTGGCAGATGCGCATCGCTCTTGCCAAGTTGCTGACGCGCAACCCCGATGTTTTATTGCTTGACGAGCCAACGAATCACCTTGATTTGGAGAGCGTGCGCTGGTTGGAGGGCTTTCTGCGCAGCTACAAGGGAAGCGTTATCGTGGTCAGTCACGATCGTGCTTTTCTCGACAACATCGTAGATCGCGTGGCAGAAATCGATCTTGGTAAGGTGCAGCTCTATTCAGGCAATTATTCAGCCTATCTTATCCAGCGAGAAGAACGCATTGCGTTGTTGCGTCAAAAGGCTGCTCAACAAGCCGAAGAAATAGCTCGTATGCAAGCTTTTATTGAGCGGTTTCGTTATAAAGCAACCAAGGCAAAACAGGTGCAAGATCGTGTTCGGAAGCTTGAAAAAATGGAGCGCATTCAGGTTCCGCCTGAGCACAAAAGCGTGCATTTTAATTTTCAGCAGCCTCCGCGAACAGGGGATTTAGTTGTTGAGATGACCGATATTCACAAATCCTTTGGTGATAAGGTTATTTATGACGGTCTCAATCTGTCGTTGTATCGGGGAGATAAGATTGCTCTTGTGGGACCTAATGGTGCAGGAAAATCTACGTTGCTTAAAATGATTGCAGGGGTTTTGGAGCCTGATAGCGGTATGGTTCGCTATGGCGTGCATGTTTCGAAAACGTATTTTGCACAACATCAGTTAGAAGAATTATATCCAGGTAATACGGTATTTGAGGAGCTGGATAATGTGGCTCCTGGTTGGAGTATTTCCCAGGTGCGTACTCTACTTGGTTCGTTTTTGTTCGAGGCAGATTCGGTAGACAAAAAGGTAGCAGTACTTTCGGGTGGGGAGAAGTGCCGACTCGCGTTGGCGAAGATGCTGGTGGCACCTACGCCACTTCTGTGTTTGGACGAGCCTACCAATCATTTAGATATTCAAAGTGCCGACATTTTGGAACAGGCATTACAGCAGTTTGAGGGAACGATCGTACTCATCACGCATGATCGACATCTCATTCGCTCGGTTGCAAATCGTATTGTTGAGATAAAGCCAGGTACATTACGCTTCTTTGAAGGTGATTATGACTATTACCTGTATAAAACAGAGTTGGAGCAAGGTGATACCAGCGTTGAGCTTGCGTCCCTTTCGCTCTCGACCCGGTCAAAAAGTTCGGGATCGCACGAACAAAAATCCCATCCATCGGTGCGGCTGCGCGACGTTCCTTCGGAAGCATCTTCTGAGGCGTTTGCTCGACAAGGTCAATCTATCAAGCAAAGAGATCCATCGCTTACTGCACCAAAAGGGTCTGCGCCGAAGTCAAAAGAGCAAAAGCGTCAAGAGGCTGAAGCGCGCAATCGAGCCTATGTGGCACTTAAGAATCAAAGGAAGCGTATCAAAGAGCTTGATAGTCTTATCGAAAAAGAAACAGCACGCTTAAATGAAATATTGGAGTTGTTGGCTGACCCGGATTTTTATACAAACGAGAGCCAATCAAGCGATGTTATTTCAGAGCACGCTCGCTTAAAGGCATCCCTGGCATCTCATGAAGAGGAATGGATCATGCTTTCTGAGGAAATAGAAGATGTTATGAATCAGGTAAAGGAATTCCAGTCATGAGCCTTGATCTGCATGTGGTGCTCTTTGAGCCAGAGATTCCTCAGAATACCGGCAATATTGCGCGAACGTGTGCCTGCACGGGTGCAACCTTGCATTTAGTGGAGCCTATGGGATTTCGTGCGACGCAGCGCAATTTAACGAGAGCAGGTCTTGATTACTGGGATGAAGTGCGTATCGTGCACCATGTTTCAACAGAGCAATTCCTCAGTGAGCATGCTGGCAAAACGATGTTTTTCTTTACCGGAAGATCGAATATCAACTATTGTGATGTTGCTTATGAAGGCGAAGTGTATCTCATTTTTGGTCGAGAAAGTCGCGGCATTGATCAGGATATTCTTGATAACCATGAAGATAAATGCGTGCGTATTCCTATGAGGGCGGGGCTGCGATCGCTCAATTTGTCGAATGCGGCAGCGCTTGGCATATACGAAGCGCTTCGGCAAAATGACTTCGAAGGGTTAGAACAATCCGTACTGGATTTGTAGGATCCTATACAGCAGCACCATTGGGAAGAGAGCAGTAAAAGCGCATGTCATATCGGGTACGTATAGAAAGTTTTGAGGGACCGTTTGACCTACTGTTGTATTTGGTCAGTCGCCAGAAGGTTAGTATTGGTTCCATTTCTCTTGCAGAAATTACGGATCAGTATCTTTCTGAGGTTCAGCGTATGCGTAACGTGGATCTCGATGTGGCAAGTGATTTTTTGCTGGTTGCCTCAACTTTGCTTGAAATTAAGGCGGCAAGTCTTATTCCTGATCACAAGGCATCTGAACTCGATGAAGAATATGAAGATGTGTCCCCTGACGAAATGCGTGAAGCACTAGTGGAACATCTTGTTGAGTATAAGAAGTTTAGAAATGTGGCGCGAGCGTTGTCATCGCGTTATGAAGTACAGCAACGGATGTATTCGCGGCCTTTTGGGCCGGATCGGTCGTTTCTCACCCTAGTGCCTGACTATTTGCAGGGTGTCAAGCTGGAAGATTTGGGTAAGATGTGCGCTTCGTGTATTGCGCGACGTGACGTGTTTTTGCTTGAATCCGAGCATATTGCTGCACGTGTTATTCCAGTTGAAATGCAGGTGCGTACGGTCTATGATCGCGTACGTGAATCAGGAGTCGTACATTTCTCAGATTTTGTGGACGAGCAAGATGATTTCCATGTTATTGTCGTTACCTTTTTAGCTGTTTTAGAGTTGTTTAAGCGTAGTATGGTGCAGCTTCGTCAAGATGACCTGTTTGGTGATATTGAAATCACATACCTAGAGGATGGCGACCCCCACCTTCTTGATGATAGTGAATTTGACTCGGTGCAAGAACCTCAAACTAAAGGATAGATGATGGACAACAATACTGTGTCGTGGCTTAAGGGCGCAATAGAAGCAATGTTGTTTGTGACTGACGAACCGGTCAGTATTCTTACGTTTTCAGATGTGTTAGATGTCGAGCCTGAACAGATCCAGGATGCATTGGTATCGCTTCAGCGCCAGCTGGAAGAAGACGAGCGCGGTATTCAATTACGTGAAGTAGCAGGTGGGTGGCGTCTTTATTCTCATCCTCGCTACCATGATTTGATCGAGCGCTATGTGGTGTCGTGGGATACGCGTAAGCTTTCTCAGGCGGCACTTGAAACGTTGGCAGTCGTGGCATACTGTCAGCCCATTACGCGCAACGGTGTGGCATCTGTTCGCGGTGTAAGTTCTGATAGCCCTATTAACTCCTTGGTGGAAAAGGGTCTTTTACGTGAAGCGGGGACGCAGGATGCACCAGGAAATCCAACTTTATACGCAACAACGCGCACCTTTCTGGAAGCGTTTGGTTTGCGCTCTATTGCCGATTTGCCTCCTTTGGAAACGTTTGCACCTGATGAAGAAACGCGCATCTTTATATCGGAGCGCTTAAACGTGGTGCGTCCAGAAGATGAGCGCTATGAGTTTGATGTCGATGGTACGCCAGTGCAGGTTGAAAACATTACCCAGGCAGAATCGATGCAGGAAAAGATGCAAGCTATGCTCTCCGATGCTCTTGCTCAGGGAGCTGGTACGGTGGAAAAGATCAACTTCGATGAGCTGATCTTTGATGAAGATGATTGATGGTTTGAAGCTATCATGACGTGCTGTTCTGTTGATATACAAGCCCAATCGCATGAGCCAGAATCCATGCGGTTGCAAAAATTTCTTGCCCGTGCTGGTGTAGCGAGCAGGCGGGAAAGCGAGACCTTCATTCAGGCAGGACGGGTGCAAGTCAACGGGGAAGTTGTTCGAGAGCTGGGAACAAAAGTAAATCCTGCCACCGATGAGGTGCAGGTTGACGGTGCTCTCGTCGTCCTTGCGAACAAGCCAGTGGTAATTATGCTTCATAAGCCTGCAGGATACTTAAGTGCTATGAAAGACGATAGAGGGCGGCCTTGTGTCTCTGAGTTGGTTCCGGTTCAGGAGTATCCAGGGCTTTTTCCCGTGGGGCGTCTTGATTTTGATACAACTGGTCTTTTGTTGTTTACCACTGATGGTGCTTTGGGCAATAAATTACTCCATCCTTCATCGCAGATAGATAAGGTGTATGAAGCATGTGTTGAAGGTGTGCCGCACAAAGACGACCTTGCTCGGCTTGAAGTAGGGGTTATGCTTGAAGATGGAATGAGTGCGCCAGCTGCGTGCAGAGTCAAAGACGTTGATAGGAAACGCAATATCGCTCATCTCCAATTAACTATTCATGAAGGACGCAAACGGCAGGTAAAGCGCATGTGTGCTGCAATCGGGCATCCGGTCAAGAGTCTTCACCGCTCCCAGTTTGCCTGTCTTACGCTTGGCACTTTGAAATCGGGGAAGTATCGTATTCTTGAGCCGAAAGAGCTCGAGGAGCTTGTTTCGTGCATACAGTAAGTCAATGGTAGAATTGTCAGGTCTATCGCTGAGATTAATGAGAACAGGACGGACGAGGATGAATATGCGCTTTTCTTCTATAGTGACGGTCGGACTTGGCATGATTGGGTCATCGTTTGTGATGGCATATCGTAAGGCATATCCCGAAGCGCATATTGTTGGTGTTGATATTTCTCAGGAAACACTTAACGAAGCTCATGAGCGTGGTTGGATCGATGAAGGGTGTTGTGCTACGGATGATCTTTCATCGGTACTTGCTTCTGCTGAATTGGTAGTAATTGCAACGCCGGTGTCGGTAGCACGCGACTATTTTCAAACTATCGCGGACTGCGATTTTCGTGGTGTTGTGACTGACACTTGTTCTACTAAGGCGTTTGTGTCAAAACAGGCGAAAGATATCCTTGTATATCCCGAAAAATACATTCCCGGACATCCGATGGCGGGATCAGAAAAAAGTGGCATTGATGGTGTGCAGGAGGATTTGTTCCAGGGTGCTCATTGGGTGTTGTGCCCTGATGAAGATACCTCTGCTGAAGATTATGCCGACTTGCACGAAATGCTTGCTGGACTTGGGGCGCGTGTTGTCGCTCTTCCTCGTGACACGCACGATGAGGTGGTAGCGATCGTAAGCCACGTACCTCATTTTGTTGCTTCTTCCCTTGTTGAACTGGCAGTTCGTCATGCGGGTGACCAGGAGGCATTGTTCCGTCTTGCGGCTGGTGGGTTTAAGGATTCAACACGCATTGCTGCAGGATCTCCTGCATTATGGACAGGTATTGCGCTCGATAATCGAAAGGCCATTGTTGAGGGGCTGGATGAACTTCGCTCCATCTTGAAAGAGTATGCCGATGCTTTGCGTGACGGGCAGCGTGAAGAATTTATCGCGCTTCTTGATAGGGCAGCCAAAGCACGACGTGCTTTGCCGGCTAAATGGGTTCCTGCAACGAAAGACTTGCTAGAGGTTCGCATTCCGCTAACTAATCGCCCCGGTATTGTTGCTGAGATAACGACTATTGCCTCACAGGTAGGTTGTAACATACAGTCTATAGATATTGACCACATTACGTCTTCAAGTGCAGTACTCGATTTGATTCTGACTGATGAAGGTGATGTTGGAAAACTTTCAACTCAACTTATTAAGGCTGGGTTTAGTGTTTCATTTAATCCTCTGTTTAAGGAGTAGTGTTAGTTATGCAGACATCAAATATCACACGCATTGAGCCACTGGTGCGTCCTTTGGGCGGTGCGGTACGGGTGCCGGGTGATAAGTCAATTTCGCATCGTGCGATTATGCTTGCTGCTATGGCTCAAGGCACATCCCGATTGACGGGGGTACTTGATTCGGCGGATACACGCTCTACGATTGCCGCCATGTCTACTCTTGGTGCACAGGTGGTGCTCGAGCGTCAGATGGATGGAACACTTGCCGGCGGTGTCACCGGATGGGGTTCTCAAGGTCCTTCTCAGCCTGATAAGCCAATAGATTGCGCTAATTCAGGGACGACAGCTCGTCTGTTGATGGGAATTGTGGCTCCTTGGGATATTCGCGTTGAAATTGTTGGCGATGATTCGTTGAACACGCGTCCGATGCGGCGCATTATTGCGCCCTTGATGAAGATGGGCGTGCGATTTGAGCCTGAGGCGTGTGAAACGCTTCCTGTCACCGTGATTGGCAACCCTCGCTTGAAGGCTATTACTTACGACGCACCGATGGCTTCAGCCCAGCTCAAGACAGCTCTTTTGTTTGCTGGCCTGGGGGCCCAGGGCAAAACCGTTATCAATGAGCCTGCTGTTTCGCGCAATCATACCGAACTCATGTTGCCGGAATTTGGCGTTAAGGTAGGTCAGGCATATCGTCAGGCATCTGTCGAAGGACCTGCAACGCTACAGGCTTCAGAGGTTGATGTTCCGGGAGATCCTTCTTCAGCAGCGTTTTTGATATGCGCTACACTGCTTAAACCTGGCAGTGCTATTCAGGTTGAAAATGTAAGCCTCAATCCTGGTCGCGTTGGATTTATTCGCACGCTTGAGCGTATGGGAGCTTCAATTGAGGTGCGCTACCTTACAGCAGAGGGTAAAGAGCCGATTGGCATTATTGAGGCTGCGTATACACCTGAGCTCAAAGGTTGTGAAATACCTTCTCAGCATATTGCTTCAGAAATTGACGAAATTCCTGTTTTGTCTTTGGTGGCAGCGCATGCAAAAGGCATTACGGTATTTCGTGGTGTCAGCGAGCTGACTAAAAAAGAATCAAATCGCCTCGATGCCATTTTGGAAGGCTTAGATCTTTTAGGCGTGAACGCGTGGACAGAAAATGACAATCTCTACATTGAAGGTCAGCCTGATTTGAAAGTGCCTGAAGGTCTGATATTTAATTCGCGCAAGGATCATCGCCTTGCTATGACCTGGGCGTTGACCGGATTGTGCTCGCATCATGCGGTGGATATCATCGATTTTGACTGCGTATCGGTAAGTTTTCCTCGTTATCTCGAGGTGATAAGGGGGATTATTCAGTGATAATCGCAATCGATGGTCCTTCGGGTGCGGGCAAGTCAACCGTATCGAAGGCAGTAGCGAAGGAGCTTTCCTTCTCATGTTTGGATACGGGTGCCATGTATCGGTCAATTACCTGGAAGGCGTTGTCTGAAAACGTGTCGCTTGACGATACTGACGCGTTGGGTGAATTGGCTTACGCTCATGAAATCGCTTTTGGTCATGTAGAAGGCGATCCCGTGCCTCGGCGCGTGCTGCTTGACGGGATTGATATCACCGACAAGATTCGCACGTCAGAAATTGACCGCAGTGTTTCTGCGGTCGCACGTGTTCCGCGGGTGCGCGAGGCGCTGGTGATCCAACAGCAGCGTATAGGCTCTGGGGGTAACTACGTTGTTGAGGGGCGCGATATTGGTACTGTAGTGTTTCCTCACGCAGAAGTAAAAATATTTTTGACGGCATCAGCTGAAGAGCGTGCGCGTCGGCGTGTTGCTCAAAATAAAGCACGAGGTGTTGGCTCGGTGGATTACGACGAAGTGCTGTCAGACATTGTTCGTCGCGATGAGCTTGATTCAAGCCGTGATGCCGCACCCCTGTGTGCAGCAGCGGATGCGATTCAGCTTGATTCGTCGAATCTGACCATTGATCACGTCATCGCACAGATTTGCGATATAGCACGGGCAAGGATGTAATACATGCAGTTTAATATTCACGAAGAGTTTTGGGATCGCCCTTGTTTCGGGAATAACCAGAAAAACCATGTTCCCCGGTTTTTGATTACCATCATTGAGACCTTGGTATATATATTTTGTCGCCTTGCATTTCGCATGAAAGTTGAAAACCAAGAAGTCATTGATGAATTTAACGGCAAAGCTAGTGGTGCTGTGGTTGTGGCTCCTCATTATTCGTATCTCGATGTGGTTGTGATGTATCTGTCGGCACGTCGACGTGGCTGGATTCGCTTGATGGCACGTGATTCGCTGTTTCATGTGGGGAATGGGTTTTTAGGAGCGGTCATTTCTCGTGCTGGTGCATTTCCCATTAAACGCAATACGGCTGATCGCGTCGCGCTAAAGCGTGCTGCGGGCATGTTGAAAAATGGCGAATGGGTGGGAGTCTTCCCTGAGGGAACACGCCGCGGCAAAGGCAGTGGCACTCCTGAGTTGCATGCAGGAGCAGCAGTTATTGCGCGTATGGGCAAGGCACCTATTATTCCGATGGGGCTTGTGAACCTATCAGAGGTAAAGCGCAAAGGTGAACGGATTCGCTTCAAGCAGGTAACTGCGGTGTTTGGTAGGCCGATTTCGCTTGATTCATTTGATTTTCTTCCCAAAGAAGATCGCCTCGATGCGTTTGCGTGGTACACCATGCGCGAAGCCTACGCGCTTTCGCGTCGATGTGCTGCTGAAGAAATCGATATGGTAGCACTATTTCCTAGTGCAAAAGACTATTCTGCGATTTTTGCTGAACATCCCATTACCCCTCTCGATCCTTCCACCTTGCCTGATTACAAAAAGGAGTCATAGATGAGTGCGTTGCACGTTATTCTTGCTGAACATGCTGGGGCGTGTTACGGGGTTCAACGAGCTCTTGATATGACCTTGAAGGCGCGTGAGATGGGGGATTCGGTATGCACGCTTGGTCCCTTGATTCACAATCCTCAAGTAGTTCATGAGCTTGATGTACAGGGTATTCATGCGGTGTCTTCGGTCGATGAAGTAACTGCTCACAGTGTAGTGATTCGCTCTCATGGTGTGGTGCCTGAGGTTATTGACGAAATTTTATCTCACGATTTGAACGTCGTGGATGCAACTTGTCCCCATGTGATGCGTGCGCAAAAAGCAGCAGCCAGCTTGGCACAGCAAGGCTTTCATGTTGTGGTGGTTGGCGAAGCGGGCCATCCTGAAGTGGAAGGCATTTCGGCTCACGCTCGAAATGCGGGGGCGGATTGCAGTATTGTGGGTAGCGTAGATGAAATACCCGACACCATTACTGCTGAGGTATCTGTCGGGGTGGTGGTGCAAACTACGCAATCAGAACAAAAGCTCAACGAAATTGTTGATGCCCTACAAGAACGGGGCTGTTGCGTTACGGTAAAAAATACGATTTGTTCTGCGACGACTCAGCGTCAAAAATCAGCCGTCGAGCTTGCAAAACAGGTTGATGCCATGCTGATTATTGGTGGGCGCAATTCTTCTAACACCACGCGTTTGTACGAAATTTGTAAGTTCCATTGTCTGCGTTCGTATCACATTGAGCGCGTTGAAGAGATCGATCCCCAGTGGTTTAGTGACTGTCGTGTTGTTGGTGTGACTGCAGGAGCGTCAACTCCTGATAATCAGATTGAGCCTGTGATCGCATGGCTAGACCAGATCTAAATGTCGCGCCGTATCTGCGCTTTTGATACAAATACGTAAAACCCACTAAGATTATGTGCTTATGTTACAGGTGAGTATACTTTGCGTGGTATTCTAGAACATCCGAAACATATGATGCAGCACCAAGGAGCTTGAATATGTCATTACCAATTGTGGCGATTGTGGGGCGCCCTAATACCGGTAAATCAACGATGGTTAATCGGTTGGCTGGTAATAATGAAGCAATTGTTCATGAATCACGAGGCGTTACGCGCGATCGTTCCTATCACGAAGCTGACTGGAACGGGACTAATTTTATCCTGATCGATACCGGCGGTATCGAGGTAGGAAGCGATGATGCTTTTCAAAATTCCATTACCGCCCAAGCGCTTACTGCCACTGAAGAGGCTGATGTCATCGTCTTTCTAGTCGATGGCAAGGCGGGCATCAATGCTGATGATGAATCGGTTGCTCGTGTTTTGCGGCGCAGCCATAAGCCCATCATTCTTGCTGTTAATAAACTCGATACACCCAAAGACGAAGCTGAAATGTGGGAATTCATGCGTTTGGGACTTGGGGAACCGCGCCCTGTATCGGCTCTTCACGGAACAGGAACGGGCGATCTTCTTGATGAAATTGTGTCCCTGTTTCCTGAGGATGATGGCGAGAAAGAGTCCATCGATTCTATCAACGTAGCTATTATCGGTAGACCCAATGCGGGTAAGTCATCTTTGACCAATAAGTTGACTCAGAACGATCGTTCCATTGTTTCTGATGTTGCGGGTACGACTCGTGATGCTATTGACACTACGATTGAACATGAGGGGCAGTACTATACCATTGTTGATACTGCAGGTTTGCGTAAAAAAAGCGTTATCAATGAAGATGTTGAATACTACGGATTTGTGCGTGCTATGCGTGCCATTGATCGTGCGCAGGTTGTACTGCTCGTCATTGATGCTACTTTGGGGCTTACCGATCAAGATCAGCGCGTTGCAGGCATGGCGGCAGAGCGTGGATGCGCTATGGTAATTTTACTCAACAAGTGGGATCTGGTGGAAGGTCCTGAAGCCAAGGCAGAAATTCGCGAACGTATTGAGGATCGCCTGGTGTTTGTAGGATATGCGCCTGTTATTGCAATTTCTGCGCTATCAGGTAAAAACGTGCATCGAATTTGGGATGCTATTGATGCTGCCTACGATGCGTATTCCTCCACTATTTCGACCAGTCGCCTCAACTTATGGCTACAAACCATTCGTGAATTTGGCCATACTGTTTCAAAGGGCAAGAAAATTTTAAAGATCAAATACGCTACGCAAACAGGTACAGAGCCGCCCTTTTTCACGTTTTTCTGCAATCATCCTGATTTGGTTGAACCGTCATATGAGCGATATTTGGAAAATCGATTGCGTCAAGAATTTGGTTTTGTTGGAACTCCTATCCGTATGAAGTTTAAAAAGAAGGATTAAGTCGATGCTTACTGTACTCGGATTTTTTGCGCTACTCTTCATTATTGCTTTTTTGCTTGGATCAGTTCCTTGGGGTGTCATTATCTCGCGTGTGTTTTACAACACGGACGTGCGCAAACATGGATCGGGCAATATTGGAACCACGAACGCTATGAGAACTATGGGCAAAGTGGGCGGTTCGGTAGTGTTTCTTTTAGATTTTGGCAAAGGGGTTGCCTGTGGATTGATAGCGCTGGTCTTTGCGCATCAGGTTATAACCGATACTTCTGCAATAGGTGAATTTTGTATTGCGACGGGTATTACGGGTTCAACGCCTGATGATAGTGCTGCGCAGCTTCGCCTTTCCGAAGTTTGCTTGGCCATTGCATTTTTGGGGTGTATTTGGGGTCATATCTTTAGTCCTTGGCTTGGATTTAAGGGCGGCAAAGGTGTTGCGGTTGCTGCGGGATGCTTGCTTTCAACCTTTGGTTTCGTAGGTGCTGGAATTGAGATAGCTGCTTTTGCGCTGCTTGTTATATCGACCAAGTATGTTTCGGTGGGTTCTCTTGGGGCGGCAATTGTCTGTCCGGTTTTGGCGATGTTCTTCTTTGGAGGAAATATTGTTGCCATCGTACTGTGTGTCATAGCGGCTGTGACTGTTATTTGGGCTCATCGTGAGAACATACAGCGCCTGCGTAATGGCACGGAAAACAGAATAGGCTCCAAAAAACACGCAAAGCATTCTCAATAGTTGCTGCAGTGATTAGAGTCGTTGCTCATAGCGTACCATGGGTGTGAGCAAGCGTGTGCACTGGCAAGATTTGCAAGGTAGAGAAAAGAGGCATCCATGACAAAAATTGCAGTAATTGGAGCTGGATCATGGGGAACTGCACTGGCTCAAACACTTGTGCTGAACAATTTTGAAGTGTGCGTGCGAGCTCTTGTGTGGGAGCAAGGTTGCCTTGAGGAAGTAGCACAAGAATTGTTCAACCGTCCTCTTACCACAGAATTTCGGGGATTGTCCGCGTTAGAGAATAAGTAGTGATCAGATTGCCTGATACCTTTTTTGTTTACCGTACTCCTTTAGGTCGCATCACGCTTGCCAGCGACGGGCAAGCCGTTACTCGTCTGGCCTTTGGGGTAGAGCGCTTGCAGGGGGAATATCGCTCATGCGATATCACCAACAGAGCTTCGAGCGAAATCTTGGAATACTTAGCAAAAAAACGCACAGAGTTTTCGGTCGCACTCCATCTTCAGGGCAGTGCGTTTCAGCAAGAGGTCTGGCGTTTTGTCCAGAATATTCCGTACGGACAAACGCTGTCGTATGTACAGGTTGCCGATGCACTTGGCAATGCTAAAGGCATACAAGCGGTTGCTCATGCTTGCGTAGAAAATCCCCTGCCTATTTTTGTTCCTACCCATCGAGTGATTGGGATGCATGGCGATGTGGGAAGTTTCGTATCAGACCCTGCTATCAAACAATTTCTCATCAATTTAGAGAGGGACGAGAGGAAGTCATAAGATGTTCGGAAATATTTTGATTGCACCATCCATTCTTTCGGCGGATTTTATGAACTTCAAGCGCGATATTCGCATGTTGGAGCGTGCGGGTGCCGACTTTGTTCATGTGGACGTGATGGACGGGCATTTTGTTCCCAACTTGACGTTGGGTGTTCCCTTTGTGGCACAGCTTAAAAAGATTACTGACCTTCCTCTTGATGTTCATTTGATGATTTCAAACCCCCTTGATCAGCTTGATTGGTATTTGGATGCAGGAGCTGATTGGGTCTCGGTCCATATTGAATCCCTTCACACTGATGAAGAAGTGCGGCAGGCTATTTCGCGTATCAGGGATGCTGGCGCGCATCCTTCTCTTGCGTTGAAACCCGATTGTCCAATTGAGCGCCTTGCGCCCTATATTCCTGATTTGGATATGGTGTTGGTCATGAGCGTGTTTCCTGGGTTTTCTGGACAGTCGTATATCGAAGGCAGCGAGCAGCGGGTTGGTGCAGTTGTGCAGCTGGCAAAACAGCACAATTCCGAACTGCGTATCGAAGTTGATGGGGGTATTTCAGCTCAGCACACTGCAGGGCTTGTGTGTGCCCAAGGTGCTGATGTTTTGGTGGCTGGATCAGGGGTTTTTGCGGCATCTGATCCTGTGGCTCAGGTAAGCGAGCTTCGTCGGGCAGGACAGGAGAGTGCGGCATAAATGATTTCATCATTAACCTATTTAGATTGGGCGGCAACTGCACCGCTGTGCAAACCTGCACGAGATGCCATGATGCCCTATATGCAACCTGGTGTTGCTGGATTGGAGCAGGGATGTGGGAATGCGAACTCTCTATATGAGGTTGGCCGTGTTGCATTTCGGGCGTTAGAGCAAGCGCGCGAAACGATTGCCCGCTTTATCGGTGCACGTCCCAATGAAATAATTTTTACGTCAGGTGCTACTGAAGCGGACAATGCTGCGTTATTTGGAATCTTCGATGCTTGCATGATGCGTGCTGAACAGAAAGGACAGCACGATTTTGTGCCTCATGTAGTGGTCTCTTCGATTGAGCATGAGGCGGTATTAGAGGCAGCGCGCGTGTTGAGTCGCTGGGGTGCAGAAGTCAGCTTTGTTGATCCTGATCCTTCCGGACATATTACCCCTGAGCTTTTAGAAGCAGTGCTTACGGAAAGAACTGTGCTGGTGTCCATCATGGCGGTTAATAACGAAGTGGGTAGTGTCATGGATGTGGCAGGTCTTGCATGTGCGGCTCACAAGGTTGGTGCGCAGTTTCATGTGGATGCAACGCAAGCGCTAGGTAAGGTGGCATTTACGGTAAAAGAATGGGGCGTGGATGCCCTGTCGTTTTCGTCTCACAAGGTGGGAGGACCAAAGGGTGTGGGTGCTCTGTTCTTGAAGGCACGTACTCCCTTTAGTGCCCAGCTGGTCGGGGGAGGTCAAGAGTTGGGTTTGCGCAGCGGTACCCAAAATGTAATGGGGGCAGTGGGATTTGCTGCAGCATGTTCATATGCTCTAAACAACGCTGAAAAAGAAAACCAGCGCCTCTATGACCTGCGTGATGAATGCTATCGGCGTTTTGCAACCTATGATCGCGTGCGTCCTTCGGTGGCGGTCGATCAGGGCAGCAGGGCGTTTGCTCCGCATATTGTCAATGTTGTCGTGCGTGGTTTCGAAAGCGAGACGCTTATCATGCAGCTTGATCGTTTAGGGGTGTGTGTGTCAGGCGGTTCTGCCTGTACATCGCACAACCTTGAGCCATCTCATGTGCTCACGGCATTGGGTATTTCTAAGGATGATGCCCTCGGAGCGTTGCGTCTTTCGTTTGGTCATGAAACCACTCAAGCTGATATCGAGGCCTTTTTTACAGCATTTGACAAAGTTCTCGAGAGCTACGGCTAACGTTATGTGGTAGGGAGGATAGAAGGGATCGTTGAACCATTCAGTTTCTCCATGCGAAAGGTACTATCTATGGAATTGGTAACACAGCATACGCATACAGATATGAGTCCTCATGGACAGGGAAGTATTGAGGAATTGATAGCACAAGCGTATCGCGTGGGAATGACGAATATTGCCGTAACGGAGCATTACCCCCTGACATCGCATGTTGATCAGCGCGATTACGTGTCAATGCCTGCCGATAGGCTTGATGAGTATTGCCAGCGAATTAAAGCACAGAGAAACGCCTATCCTTCGATGGAAATATTGGTGGGATGCGAACTTGATTGGCTTGGTGAGGGTGAAGATCGCACCTTTGATGAAAGCTCGTATGAGATATTCGATATTATCTTAGGTTCGGTACACTTTATTGACTTGTGGCCTCTCGATGACCCAGCGCAACGCGGGTATTGGGATGAAGTAGGTCATGATTATATTTGGCGCCGCTATTTTGAGGTGTGGTGCGAGGCGGTCATGTCTGATGTTCCTTTTACGGTTATGTCTCATCCAGATTTGGTGAAGAAGTATGATCGCTATCCTAGTTTTGATCCGCTTTCCTTGTATAAGCAGGCTGCCGAAGCCGCGCGAGAAGCAGGGCGTATGATTGAGGTTAATACGTCGGGACCGACATATGCCTGCAACGAAATATTTCCTTGCCAGGCATTTTTGCACGAGTTTTGCCGCGCAGGCGTTAGGTGTACGATTGGCTCAGATGCTCACAGTCCTGCCGATGTTGATCGGGGCATCAAAGAGGGGTACCGTTGGATGTATGAAGCAGGTTACCGAGAGGTAAGCGTTGTACGACCAGACGGAGATATTCGTACGATTTCCTTGTAAGGTTCCAAGAAAACTGCATATATCAGCGTACATGTTAGGAAAGCAAGTATGTCATAAGAAAGAGGGAATGTTATGCAGAACGATCAAATATCGTTACAGCGCAACGATACCGGCAATTTAGCTAAGCAGCAATCCATTCGTTTTGTGGGCGATCTTGAGCGGGCTCTTCTTTCAGAAATGCCTGCTGCTGATGCATGCGATTGGGATAGAACGGGGATGTTGGTAGGTGATCCTGCTGACACCATACAAAAGGTTGCCATTGCGCTTGATCCTACCATTCCAGCACTCGATGCGGCATATAAAGCGGGCGCTAATGTGCTCGTAACGCATCATCCCGTCTTTTTAGACCCTCCCATCATGTTTACTCCTTCTTCGGCACAGGGTCACACCTCAGGTGCAGTTGTGCGGTTTGCTATTGAACATGAGATGAGTATTCTTTCATTTCACACAACACTCGATGTATCGCAGGCGGGATTAGATGCGTTACCAACGCTTCTTCGTTTGCGTGGTGTAGAGGTGTTGGAG
Source organism: uncultured Cryptobacterium sp. (assembly GCA_964456695.1). Taxonomy (GTDB): domain Bacteria; phylum Actinomycetota; class Coriobacteriia; order Coriobacteriales; family Eggerthellaceae; genus Anaerotardibacter. Next base: position 261,409 of record CAYWAO010000001.1, read on the forward strand.
CCTTTATATGAGGGTTCAACCAAAGGATTTGGGCGTGTATGCGTACCCGATGAGCCGGGCGTAGAAAATCCATCTGTCAAACAATCGATTTCACTTCGTCATCTTAGTGCGCGTTGCGTGTCGGTGTTCGGTGTGCTTCCTCGTGTGTGGGGCTCTTTAGACCGCGACGTCACGACGATTGTGACAAGTGGTGGTTCTGCAGGTTCCCTGATTGATGCTTGTCTCGATCAAGGAGTCGAATGCCTTATCTGTGGTGAAGTGAAGTATCACGAAGCGCTCGATGCTTCCCTTTCTGGACTTTCTCTCATTGAGCTGGGCCACGATGTGTCAGAATTTCCGTTGTGTGCATTGCTTGCTGCTCATTGCGAAGCTGCAGGTGTTGAGCATAAATCCATTACCATGATTGACCAGAAAAATAATTGGTGCACACCCGAATCTTTCCGTCGTTAGCAGCAGAGACGATGTAAAAACACACCTATTTTGTAAGGTTTCAAAGAAAGGTATGCCTTATATGAATGCTTCAGAGCGGGACGTTATACTTCTTCGCAAACTCCAGGAGACGGATCGAAAGGTTCTTTCTGCGAAAAAGGAATTAGAAAAATTGCCGCATCGCCAAGCAATTCTTGAGGTTCGCCAGAAAAAGGATGGGATACTCAAGAAAAAAGTCCAGGTTCAAGACATGCTTGACGAAGCTGAAACCAATCTTGCCTCTTATCTGGAAGAAGATGAACGTCTCGCCGTCAAGCAGGAAGGGATTGCTCAAAAGCTTAAGGAAGTTCAGGGCGATTATCGTGCAGTGACTTCTCAAACGCGTGAGCTTGATGGTGTGCGAAAGCGCCGTGAGAAAATTTCACTCGAAATTTCACGCATTGGAGAGCAGATTGACAAAATCAATCCTGTGATGAAGCAGATCATGCAAGCCTTGTCCGATTTAGAGAACAAAGAAAACGAGCTGATTCAGTCTTTCAAGCAAACAGGTGGTTCTCTGCGTGTTGTGATTAGCGAAGGTGAAAAGATTCGAAAAGAGCTTGCAGATATGATTGATCCATCTTTGCTTGCTATGTATGAGCAGCTTTTGAAGCGCTGCGGCGGGGTTGCAGTAGCAGATTTGGTGGGCACTTCGTGTGGGGCGTGTCGTACGACGTTTGATCAGAGTCGTATGGGCAAGATTCGCTCTGAAGCGCCGATTGCCGATTGCCCTGCTTGTCATCGCCTTCTGATTGTGGGGAAAGGAGCATCTTCGTGAAGCTAGTCACTCGAGAAGATCAGATTGAGCAGGAGCACGTCCGTCTTTCGCCGGATGCTTCTTGTTCTGACGAAACCGAAGGTAGGAGGTTTTCCGCTGAACCGGATTTGTATCGCAGCGAATATCAGCGCGATCGTGACAAGATTCTTCATACCAAATCGTTTCGTCGACTTTCTCATAAGACACAGGTTTTTTTGGCTCCTCAGGGCGATCATTATCGCACGCGTTTGACCCACACCCTCGAGGTAACTCAGATTGCACGTACTATTGCACGCGCGTTAGGCCTTAACGAAGACTTGACTGAAGCTATTGCTCTTGGTCATGATTTGGGGCATACGCCGTTTGGGCATGTGGGCGAGCAGGCTATTTCGGCGTGTTTGGCAAAGCATCGCGGCCTCGATCCAACCTTGCCCGAACATCAGAAGCTCTACAAGCACAACGAACAATCTTTGCGCGTAGTTGATGTGATCGAAAATGGCGGTAAGGGCCTTAATTTGACGGCCGAGGTGCGCGATGGAATCGTGTGTCACACAGGTTCTCAGAGGGCAGAAACGCTGGAAGGGCGTATTGTTGCTACAGCAGATCGTATCGCCTATGTGAATCACGACATTGATGACGCTATTCGTGCCGGTGTGCTCAAGGAGGGAGATCTTCCTGAGTCCACCCATGCTGTACTGGGCGAAAATCATTCGACTCGTATTCAGACGTTGGTCCATGACATGATCGAAACGTCGGCCAAGGTAGACGATATTACGATGAGTCCGGTGGTGTGGGATGCCATGATAGAGCTTCGTTCGTTTTTGTTTGATAACGTCTATACCTCAGATCCTGTCATGATAGAAGTAGCAAAAGCGAAGCATTTGATTGAAGATGTGTTTGATTATTTCGTCAGGCACTATGACAAGGTACCCGAGGAATTAAAAACGATTTCTGGAGGAGATCCTTTGCGCGCTGTGACTGATTACGTGGCGGGTATGACAGATCGTTATGCGCGCAGCTTCTTCATGGATATGTTTGTTCCCCACGCATGGAGTCATTAGTCGAAGTTACGGGAGATTTGGAATCAGACTGGGGTTTGTTCTCCACGCATGGAGCCATTAGCCTTATCAAATATATATAGTAGTGATTAAAAATAGCCCCTATACAAGTTCATTTTCAATGGTATCCTTCTGTGATTATGAGTGGTGAACAAGATAATACACGTACGCACGTGAACCATTCTGATCCTGTGCAGCCTTCTCAGCGCAGTGGTCATGATGGTTCGTTTTTTACGACAGCAAAAGAGGTTTTAGGTTTGGCATGGCCGGTTATGATTGGCTATGTCTTTCTTGGTATTCCCTGCGGTATATTGTGTGAGCAAGTTGGCCTCAATGCGCTTCAGGCGTTTCTGCTTTCAATCTTTTTCTATTCAGGAGCAGGGCAGTACATGATCCCCAATATGTGGCTTGTGGGCTCTCCCATGCTTGCCATTATTGCATCGGTTACTCTGGTGAATTCACGTCAGTTGCTCTATGGCGCTTCACTTTCGCGCTTTTGTGCCGATGTAAAATCACGCGCGCTTTTTTTGTTTGGAGCTACGGTTACTGATGAATCGTTTGCGGTTAATCTAGGCCGTTTTGAAAAAGGGAATTGGAGCGTAGGCCGTGCTACGGCGGTCAATATTTCTTGCCAGCTTTCGTGGGCGTGTGCCAATGCGGTGGGTGTTATTTTGGGTTCGTTGCTCAGCGTGCCCAGTGCTCTTGCATCCTTTGCGATGACTAGTATTTTTCTGTGCCTGTTGTTCTCTCAAAAGACAACACAGCCTAATGTTGTGGCAGCCCTAGTTGCTGTGCTCGGTGTCATTTTGTGTAAGTGTATTGGTCTTTCAGGGCCTGCAATTTTGATCGGAGCGCTTGTAGGAGTTTTTGCAGGCATAGTTGCTTCTCGTAAAAGAAGTGGTCAGCATGTCATGGACTGAATTTGCTCTCATTGGTCTTGCGTGCGCGGTGACCATTTTAATCTTTCGTGTGGTGCCTATGTTTGCCCTGCGCGGGCGTGATCTTCCTGGGTGGTTATCACAGGCACTTGCCTTTATTCCACCAGCGGCTTTTGCTGCATTGATTGCCAATGATCTGTTCACGGTGGACATGTTTGATGCAGGATTATGGGACGGTGTGATGCCGTTGATTGCAGCGCTGATTGTAATTGCAGTTGCAATAAAGACCAAATCTCTTGTGTTTTGTATCATTGTGGGCGTTGGAAGCTATGGTCTGTTGATGCTTTTGTAGGTGCGCAGTGTTCCTGGGATGTAGTTCGATGTTTCAGCACAAAGCTTGGTGCCTTTGGGCAGGTGCCTTTGTTGCTAAGTATTCACATCTCCACTTCCTAGAATAGTGATGTGCCTGTATTTACACTCATTACACATCCAAGGCCACGCAAGTAGTTTAGGACACGCATCTTCGGATACATATTCAACTTCCTGACCTTTCCTGGCCCTTTTGAAATGCTGCGATTGCGCTTAACCTCATCAGAGATAGTAGAGTTTGGTCTTGCAATCTTGCGAGCAATCGCTCTTTCGCTTTTGTTTGCATCCAGTGCTCGTTCAGTAGCAACTCTGTCAGCCTTTGTTAGCTTGAAGTAGTTCTTCGAACTTTGATTTTGTCTGGCAGTACCGCCAGCGCATTTGGGATGGCTTTGTGCTTACCTTGGGCATTTCTTTAGGCAGCCTGGTCATAAGCTTGGTCATAGGCTTGCCGGTAGCAGTGGGGCAGGGCTGTCGTGCGTTAGTGGTGCGCTATTTGTGCGACCTCTATGTCAAGCTTATTCGCGGCACTCCTTTGCTGGCGCAGATTTATCTGTTCTACTACATTGTGGGCACTGCCTGGGGGGTCGACAATCGCATGGTGGCCGGCATCATTATCCTGTCGGTGTTTTCGGGTGCCTATATAGCCGAAATTGTGCGCGGTAGTCTTACCTCGCTTGATCAGGGGCAACTTGAGGCGGCGCGCGCCTGTGGCTTTACGCGAGCCGCAAACCCTGCGACACATCATTGTGCCGCAGTTGGTTTCGCGCATTTTACCGGCGCTTACGGGGCAATTTGCCACCATTGTGAAAGATTCATCCCTTCTTTCGGTTATTGCAGTTATCGAAATTACCCAAACCATACGTGAGATCACAGCGACCAATTTCAATCTATTTGGCGGGTATCTGTTTTTAGCGGCATTGTATTTATGCCTCACGCTGCCTATTAGCTTTATCAGCAAGTATTTCGAAAGACGACTTGACTATGCACATTGAGATGAAGGGCTTTACCTGCTGTTTTGCCGAAACTGAGGTTCTGGATCATATCGATTTTGACGATGAGACAAGCACTCTTGCCATTATTGGACCATCTGGCGGGGGAAAGTCTACCCTCTTGCGTATCTTAGGTGGTTTGCTGCTACCTACCTCAGGTGAGTTATTTGTTGACGGGGTAGCGGTACCCAAGGACGAGGCTGCTTTGACACGCTATCGCGCTACTTTAGGCTTCGTCTTTCAAGATGGGGGACTGTTTCATCATCTGAGCGCGCGAGAAAATATCGCTCTGCCCTTGCGCGTGGTGCATGGTGTGGATGCTGAACAAGCAGCCGAGCGTGCAGAAAACCTTTTGCTCCGCTTTGGACTTGAGGGTCAGGGGGATAAGCGTCCTGCTCAACTTTCCGGTGGCCAGCGCCAGCGCGTGGCCATTGCTCGCGCCGTGGCACCGGCTCCGCGCATGCTGCCTTACCCGCGACGCTCGCGAGGTAGAGCGCAAGAAGTACGGCTTGAAGAAAGCGCGCAAGCGTCCGCAGTTCAGCAAACGCTAATTTCTTCTGCCTTTGGATACCGCCTAGCTTTTGCCTTAGGCGAAGGCTTCAGCTTGTAGGTGGTGTTTGACCCAAGGCATCTTAGAGAAGATAGCTTGATTTTGAAGGGCTTCGTTTCCCTAGCGGGAAGCGGGGCCTTTCTTTTTGCCCGTGCGCTTGCACGGTGCTTTAGTGCGCGAATGCGCTGTATCCGTTGTGCTGCTAGCGCGCGAGGCAGCTAAAGGCCCTCTTAGATCATCCTAGGTGCATGTCTTATTGCAAGAAGTTCAAAAATTTTTCTCAACAGCAATTCTTTTCATGACAACAGGAACAATATTCACCTGCAAGTGCATTGCTTCCTGAAATATAAAGCATGTTATTGCCAACATATTTCGGCAGTGCTTCGTTCAGGTAAACAGACAGTGATCAAAGCGTTAAATAAGCCCTCTCTCTGATGTCGCTATTCCTCTCGCTAGGTAAGATGGATTCATAAACGCAACGAGGCGTTTAATCTCTGGCTCAAAGGCGAGTCGCTTAGTTCGTTCCATGGCTCTATGTACGGCATAGCAGGCACCTGTCTCTATGCGAAGTATATGGCGCCCTTCGTTAGCGAAGGAAGTGATCGCTTTGGCTCCCCCTGTACATTCCGGCACCCTTACGAGACCCGCTATTGAAGTCCCAGGAAGCGCGCGCGTTGAAAGTGAAGAATATTTCAAGAAGCGCTCGCTCAAGAAGGGTGCCGTAAATTGGTTTTTATTGATGAGTCTCGGCGTTGCCTATGTTATTTCTGGCGATTATTCCGGCTGGAACTATGGCATAGCATATGGAGGCTGGCTCGGCATGGTTATTGCCTTTCTGGTTATGGGCGCCATGTATTTGTTTATGGTATTTGGACTGGCCGAAATGTCCTCCGCTATGCCGACAGCAGGAGCAGGTTATGGATTTGCGCGGCGCGCCTTGGGTAAATTCGGCGGTGCCCTTACCGGATTTGCTATTCTGATGGAATACACCATTGCGCCAGCAGCAATCTCACTGTTTATCTCTGCCTACGTCCATGAGCTAGGACTTTTTGCTGATGTTCCCACCATTGCCATCATCGCAGTCTTCTTTGTTCTCTTTGTCGGAATCCACCTGATTGGTGTAGGCGAGGCTCTCAAGGTTATTTTTGCCATCACGGCAGTTGCACTGGTTGGTCTTATTGCATTTGTAGTGGGAATGGCTCCCCATTTTGAGGTGGCCAATCTTTTTGACATCAGCCCGGCCACCGGAGAAAGTACATTATTGCCAAATGGACTTAGTGGCGTTCTTGCGGCACTTCCCTTTGGCATTTGGCTCTTCCTTGCTGTTGAAGGTGTTCCCCTTGCTGCAGAAGAATCCACCGACCCCAAACGTGACATGCCTAAGGGAATTATCGGTGCAATGCTGGTTTTGATTATCACCGGTAGTCTTGTTGTTCTCCTTACTGCAGGTGGTGCAGGCGCTGTATTTGCAGGCAATTCCGATGCTCCCTTGGTTGACTGTCTGAATGCCGTTGGCGAGACAGGCATCGCCACCTTTGTTAACTATCTGGGTCTTGCTGGCCTTATTGCCTCCTTCTTCTCCATTGTTTACAGCGGATCTCGCCAAGCGTTTGCGCTTTCCCGCGCAGGCTATTTACCGAAGTTTCTTTCGCTTACCGGCTCTCGAAAGACCCCCTATGCCGCTTTGATTGCATTTGGTGCTATCGCCTTTGCGATGGCTGCCATCATCCAAGATGGCGCTACCTTGCTCAACATTGCAGTATTTGCCGCTTGCGTTTCCTACGCCATGATGAACCTTTCCCATATAGTACTGCGCAAGAAGGAACCGGATATGGAACGCGGTTTTAAGGTTCCTGGGGGCATAGTTCTTACCAGCATTGCCTTTGTGCTCTCTCTCGTAGCAATCGTCTCTACCTTTGTGGTTGACGCATTTGCAGCAGGATGCGCACTCGTAGTACTTGCGCTATTGATGGTGTATTTCCTTGTATATTCCCGTCACCACTTGGTAGGCAATGCGCCTGAGGAAGAATTTGAAGCCCTTAGGGCCGCTGAAGAGGAATTAAACTGACGCGCAGCACTGGCCACTTTATGAGTTGATCGGCGCTTTTCTTGCCTTGTCATAAGAGAGGCGCCGATCCCGTTCAGGCAAGAAGATATCCACCTACAAAAAATCGTTTATAGATAAGCCTTGTATCCGAAGGAAGGAAACCCGTGATAAAAGCTCAGAGCAATCGAGTTAAAGCGATCATCTTTGATTACGATGGCACGCTTCTTGACTCCATGGGTGCATGGCACACACTCGAACGTGATTTAGCACAGATGGCCGGCATCACTCTTGATGCGGCAGAAAAGAATCGTCTTAACGCTTTTACCCTTTCCCAACTTGTTGCCTATTTTCACAATACCTATGGTGTAGGTAGAAGCTATCAGGCTCTTTTTGAAGAAGCGCGGGCGCAACTGCTCAACAAATACCGCAATGAGATACAGCCAAAAAAAGGTGCACTGGAGTTACTTGCGCGCCTGAAAGATGACGGAGTCAAATTAGCCCTTGCCTCCGCTAGTCCTCTTTTTCTTATCGAAGCGGGGCTAAAGCGTTTCGATATCTATGATGCTTTTGATGTCATCGCATCGGCTGATCAGGAAAGCACCTCCAAACAAAACCCCCACTTTCTTCAGGCAGTTGCTCAAGCGCTCAATAGTGAAACCTGCGATATTTGGGGCATTGATGATTCTGTGTATGCCCTCGATGCCATGAATCAACTGGGATTTTCAACGATAGGCATCTATGATTCCGACGCCGCGGGAACCTTTAGCGAACTACAGAAATGTGCAAATTTTGCCGTGCACGACCTCAGTGATCTTGATTACGAAACCTTCATTAATAAGGGATATGCATAAGGAGTACCCATGGACACTGCTCTTCCGGAACATAATTCCAGTCCAAAGACCGCACAAGAAAATGTCGGTATTTTAGAATCAAATAGCTTCGATATAAAAAACCTTGACACCCTGCCGTTTGAATTGCGTTCTCTTGTTGTACGACGTGATGTGCTGGGGCCGTGCTATCGGCTGTTCTATCAAAAACCACTCCACTTAGTGCGCGGCAAAGGGACTCGACTCTTTGACGATGAGGGCACTGAATATCTGGACATGTACAACAATATCCCTTCTATCGGACACAGCAACCCTGTCATCACTGAAGCTGTAACAAAGCAACTTGAGCTCATCAACACTCATACGCGCTATGTGCATGACAACATCCTTGACTATGCTGAAGAGCTATTACAGACCATGCCCGATGAACTCAATACCATCATGTTTATGTGTTCTGGATCTGAAGCAAATGATTTAGCAGTGCGCTGTGCACAGCTCTATACCCACGGAGAAGGAATCATCGTTACCGCAGAAGCCTACCATGGTAATACCGCTCTTATTTCCGGGCTCTCCCCTTCGATTGGCAAAGAGGTTGCCATGAGCCGCACTATGCGCATGATTCCCACACCCGACACCTATCGTCTTGGTACTGATGACATAGGCGAGTGGATGTGTGAGCAAATTGCTGCACAAATTGCCGATATGCGTCGCCATGGCATTGCGTTTGCAGGAGTTTTATTTGATAGCATCTTTTCTTCCGATGGCGTAATACCAGGAAAGCCAGGATTTCTTAAAGCAGTTGTCGACCTTGTGCATGCCGAAGGCGGCGTTTATATTGCGGATGAAGTACAGCCAGGATTTTGTCGAACTGGCCAATCGTTCTGGGGTTTTGGTCGTCATGACATCGTCCCAGATATTGTCACGATGGGTAAACCTATGGCTAATGGGATTGCCTGTTCCGGCATGGCAATAAAGCCAGCTATTCTTGAAGCCTTTGCCGCTTCGAACCCTTACTTCAATACCTTTGCAGGAAACCCCGTTGCGATGGCAGCAGCACAAGCGGTACTTCATTATTTACAAGACCATGATATGGGCAATCATGTGGCAAGCGTGGGGGCACATCTTTGCGAAGCACTCAAGGGTCTTGCAAGGGATTTCCCTTTATTGGGCGATGTACGTGGCTCGGGACTTTTTATTGGTGTTGACATAGTGATTCCCGGAACCACCACACCTGACCGTAGCACAGCAGTACGCCTTATTGAACTCTTGCGAGAACATCACGTCCTTATTTCCCTCTGCGGTCCTGAAGGGAATGTTCTCAAAATTCGTCCACCGTTGGTCTTCGATGACAACGACCTTGACTTTTTTATTGATGCACTACGCGCCTGTCTTATCCAATTAGCTTGATATATCTGAAAGGAGCTACTATGAGCACCAATTTCGAAGATCCTGCTTTGTTTGAGTCCACTGCGCAAACAGCAGCAAACCGCTATCCCTTTGATCGCGTTGCCGTAAAACTTTTAGCATTTTCAGAAAATGCAACCTATTTAGCATTCGATCCACAGACCCAAGAAAAGCTTTTTGTGTTACGCGTGGGAAGACCGGGCTATCACCAGCTTGAAGAATACGAAAGCGAAATTGATTGGCTGCGTCAGATAAACGATTACACGCCTCTAAAAGTTGCCAATCCTATCCTCGCTGCTGATGGAAGTTACATTCAGATAGTTAATGACGATCATGGAACAAGCTATTACTGCATTGCAACCGAATTTTTAAGTGGCGATACCCTTGAACACGATAATGCCCCTGATCAGGCAGTAAAACACTACGAAACCCTGGGTGAGACAACCGCCTATCTGCACCGTCAAACCGAAATCTGGAATGGAGCCAAGCATATAAAGCGCTTCCATTGGAATTGCGAAAATATGATAGGAGAGCATGCTATCTGGGGAAACTGGAAGGACTATCCCGACATGACCCCCGTAGCAGAGCGCGAACTGGAGCAATGCTGTCAAATTATCAAACGACGCCTTGACCGATACGGGAAAACACCCCAAAACTACGGGGTTATTCATGCTGACCTGCGTGATACTAATATCATTGTAGAAGGCGACACAGTAAAAGTTATTGATTTTGATGATTTTGGATTTGGCTGGCACCTACATGATCTGGCAAGCGCGCTTACCTTCATTGAAGATCGCGATGATGTTCCTGATTTAGTTAACGCTTGGCTCGATGGGTATCGCAAAGTGCGAACCTTTACCGATACCGACTTTGTTGAAATTGACACCTTTATCCTGCAGCGCCGCATCCAGATGCTGGCATGGATGGCAAGCCATCAGGACTCAACACCGGTGCAGGGATATATGCAGGGATATATGGAGGGCACTATGGAACTTGCCGATCGCTACCTGCGACTTTTTGGATAATCCAAAGGTTCTGCCTTCGCCACAAACCTTTCCTTGGTACAAGCCTTTGCTTATTGGCTCAACATAAAGAAAACGAGGATTTTCATTTTTTACACCGTAGACTAAAGGTCAATCAAGCTATCAGGCAAATGCGTAAACACACATCAAGCAATCATTTGTTAAGGAGTGCTTCCTATGAAAGAAATTGAAATCATTATCAATGGCGACAAACTTGATCGCGTAAAACGTATTCTTTCCACCTTCAGTAGCAATGGTATTTTTGTTACGCAAGGATTTGGCTACGGTCACCAACAGGGTTTCAAGCAGGTTTACACCCGTGATGACAATCGTGGGACTAACTTGCTACCCAAAGTTTCAGTGCGCACTGTTGTGCCTGATCAGCTCGTTGATTCTATAGTAGATGAAATGGTTGCTGATATGGGAAACGCTTCCTTTGGCGATGGTAAGATTTTTGTCAAAGAAGTATACGAGGCGATTCGTGTTCGCAGCAATGAGCGTGGAGAAGAGGCGCTGTAGCGGCGTTTCTTCTTCTTTGGCGGCTATTCTTTCAACTCGCTACTTACCGCTTCTCAAGCAGACGTGCCGCTACAGCGAACAAAAATTTCTTTGCGCAATACCTCCTTATGCATTGCTGCGTCGAAAATTCATTTTATATGTCCCACTAGCATAACTGCCTGGGCTATTTCCTTTAATGGCGTTCGCGTATTCATCGAAGTCTTTTGCAAGCGTGAAAATGCTTCCTGCTCACTTAAACCCGATTCCATCAAAACAGCCTTGGCCTTTTCTATAAGCGCCCTGGTTTCGATGTGGTTCTTTAAGCTATCAATCTCATCTTGCTGGGTCTTAAGCTGCTGAAAACGACTCGTTGCCACTTCTAAGGCATTCAAAAGATCCTGCTCAGAAAATGGTTTGTTTACATAGGCAAATACACCCGCCTCGGCAGCCTGACGTACCTTTTCGGTACTCGAGTACGCCGTCACCATCACAACAGGACACAACATGCCTGCACCTAAAAGAGTCGCCGCCCAAATCCCATCGTCTCCTTGCATATGAGCATCCATAAAGACGCAATCGGGCTTGTATTCCTTTGCCAAACGCATCGCTTCTTGACCACTACGCGCCTCGGCAATCACTTTATGTCCTGCGGTGGTAAGAATCTCTTTCATATCAAGACGAATAATGGCTTCATCTTCAGCAATCATAAGGTCCATGCCCACATCACCGCCTTTATGGTTCAATAATGGATAAGGGAAGGATGAAACGAAAAAGCGCTCCTCTTTCTTCATGCGCTGATTCGTCACGACATAATTCATTTCGGGAATGCGCTTCTATGCTGCCCTGTAAATCGTCTTCTACAAGCGTTTTTATCAAGGTAAGACCCATACTTGTTGATGTTTCCAGTGAAAATGATTCGGGCAGTCCTATTCCATCATCAATAATGGCAATCGAAAGAAATTCACCCTGTTCTTTAATGTCAATCTCAAGTGTTCCATATCCTCGGTTGTGGAATCCATGCTCAAATGAATTGTGGACAATCTCTGCCACCACCAAAGCGATACTGATTGCCTTTGAGCCGTCTAGCAAGTGCGATGAACCATGTACCACCACATGATACGAATCTTCTGGTCTCGAAAAGCCATTTTTTACCTGCTCTGCAACGTTGCGTATTAACTGCACTATGTTGAGTATTTCGTGATGCGACTCAGAAAGCATCTCATGAACAACAGCCATTGACTTCAACCGGTTTGAAGCTTCCAGTAGCGCACGTCGGGCTTCTTCTGAGGTGCTTCGCCGATAATCCATCCGAAGCAAGGACTCAACTATCTGCAGATCATTCTTTACCCGATGATGTACTTCATGAATAAGCGTTTCGCGAATGTGCATTTCGGGAGCTGTATTGCTGTCTTTTTCCATCACCATATCGCTTCCTCTTGCTTCGATAGAAAAAGTATCGCGTCAAACAGCAACGAGGGTGTTTCTTTCCTGTTTCGTGTGAGTTAAGTTTGGCGTCTGGTCTGCAAGGTTACGCCGCTTCAATTGGTGTTTCATTTCTGTCATCGGTCTTTCGTCCCCGTTGTTTCAGTAAGAATGACTATACATCATGCCAAGGATGGTCTAGTAGGGTGCTTAAGCGGGCGTGATGTTTTGTCTTAGGTTTGGCTTCTTTTCGAAAATGGATTGTCCTATAACCTGACTTTTGCAGCTAAAGAAGACCGTTTTCCCTATGCCATCTGGGGAAACGGCCTTCGTTTCAGTGACGTTTTTTGTAGTGAACCAGCCTAGATCCTCGGTTTTTTCACAACTGACATCACCTTGTTTATCTGGGCTTTCGTCATGACCTCACGGCTAAGATCAATGCCTACTGCCTCAAATCTCAGCATCATAAACATAGCGGTTTGATCTGTTGCACCCATAGCGGTTTTTCCTACATCCGTTACACATCCAAGGTGCGCGTGTAAGTACATCACAAGCAATATGTTCGGCAAAAGATGCACAGTGATCTCTGCAATCACGCACATCACAGCCTACACAGTATGCTCCCTCTCTTAAGCACTTATCACAGACACCCACACGCTTACACCAGTTGCGATCCCTACAGGCAGATTTTCTGGCCTTAAACGCCCTTACATGACGGTTTTCATATACCTCACGTGAGATGGTGGATGCGTTTCTATCAATGAGTCTCGCTATAGCTCTAAACGAATCTCCTCTATCAAGGCCATCTTGTATCTGTTTTCTTTCCTTAAGATTTAATTGCGTGTATCTTTGTTTCATGATCCTTTCCTTTATTGCTATGGACGACAAGGTTTGGCGACCATCACCAT
>CAYWAO010000002.1:0-164754 GCA_964456695.1 uncultured Cryptobacterium sp.
TTATAACCAGCCACCGTTGCATTGAATTTGAAAATTCTCAAAAAAAGTTTTGAAAAATAAAGGATTGGCTGCAAAGGCCGGCATATCGTCAAATAGAACCCTCAATCTGATGCCTTTTCGTGACACCTTTTCGCAATTTGTGTCCCTACTCTCTCAAGTCTTTTAAACAATCTGCATGCTTCTGTTGAAAAATATGGTTAAATTGCTTATAAGTTATCCTAAGCTAACTTATCTACGAAAGGACTTGATTGTGGAAATCCTGACACTAAGTATCGTTGCTGGCCTGATTGGTGCCACCGGAATGTTTTTAGGGGATATGCTCTTATACTTCACTAAGGGTGCCTACAAAATGGATGGAACTCTCAAGCCTTATGCGGACATCATGAAAGACATGTCAGACAAGCGCCTGATTATCGGTGGCACACTCGGTCCCGTATGCTCGTTTCTATATGCCTGCGGATTTCTGCACCTAGCCTTTATCACAACAGAACCCATGCAGTTTCTCGGCATCATTTTGTGCTTTGTGCTCTCATTTGCACTCATTATTGGTGGCGCCTATCACGGTCAGTGGACTATGCTCGGATTTGCGAGCAAATACGGAAATGAAACCATGGTGGATAAAGCTATCCAGAGTCTGATGTTGTTAGCAAATATATACACGCTACCTTACTTCTTGGGATGCTTAGGTATTGCCGCGATCATTGTACTGGGCTGGACAGATCTACCACGCTGGTTCATCATTTTTTCTCCCGCCGTTACACTTTTCCTTAATTTCATCTGGATGAAGGTTCCTCAACCATTCCGTGTGGTTCTTTTTGGCGGATGGTACAACCTGGTCTTTGTGCTGTACTACTGCGCGCTTCTTGTCTGGGTTCTGATATAACAGCACGCTAATTAAGAATAAGCGCGTAACCCGCCCCACCTGACAGGCAACCGCGCTGGTCAGGTGGACATTCAAACTTGACGCCTTACATGCTCCGTGTACCGCGATCATGGTGCCTCGCTCAGCGCTTTAGCGCCTAGAGCTCACGACGCGCCTCAATGGCGCGACCAAGCGTAACCTCATCAGCAAATTCCAAGTCTCCACCGACAGGTAAACCACTAGCCAGGCGCGAGACCTTCACCCCTAGAGGCTTAATTAAGCGCGCCAAATAACTTGCAGTTGTTTCGCCCTCAATATTGGGATTAGTAGCGAGGATAACCTCAGTTACATCGACATCTTGAAGACGCGCGAGAAGTTCTGCTATATGAAGGTCATCGGGGCCTATTCCTTCAAGTGGCGAGAGCGCACCACCTAACACGTGATACACACCAGAAAATGACCCCGTCCGTTCAATGGGAGGAATATCTCGTGGCTCCGACACCACGCAGATAATTGTTTGATCGCGCTTTTGAGAAGCACATATATCACAGAACTCTGCTTGTGCGTAATTAAAACAGCGCGGACAAAAATGCACCGTATCCTTAACTTCGGTTATGGCCTGAGCGAGTCTCAATGCATCAGCGCGACTTTCATTCAGCAACCAGTAAGCAATACGCTGAGCAGACTTAGGCCCAATACCAGGAAGACGCTCTAATTCATCAAGAAGCTTTTGAATAGCAGAAGAAGCGTTCAATTGTGTCGCCTTCAACCTTAGGTCGATATCTATCGCAACCCGGGCATTCCTGGCAGTCCCATACCGCCCATATTGGGCAGTCCCATACCACCCGTCACAGCACTCATACGTCGAGCACTCTCTTCATTAAGATTGCGGATAGCTTCGTTAACCGCTGCACACACCATATCCTGCAGCATTTCTACGTCATCAGGATCAACAGCCTCAGGATTGATTTCGAGAGATTCAACGGTCATATCACCACGAACTACGGCAGTGACCATGCCACCACCGGCGCTTCCCTCACAGGTCATAGTTGCTACTTCTTCTTGAGCCTTAGCGAGCTCTTTTTGCATTTTTTGAGCTTGGCGCATCATCTGTTGCATGTTCATGGGGATTCTCTCCTCTGCATAGTGATCATGTATGAAACGTATTTCGCCCTGCAGGCAAGCAAAGCAGGCTCGTAAAGAAACTGCATCCTATGCATTGTAGCGAATTACTGCTTCTAGTCAGAAAGTTCTTCAAACTTTATACCATCACCAAAACTATCTGACAGTATTTCTTTAATTTGTGCGGTTTCATCTCCTGTTTCAGGATTAACCTCTTTTATCGCTGTAACGTGATCTTGTAAGGTCGGTGTAGCTGATGTAGCCGATACCGAAGCAGAGCTCGAAGTAGACGAAGACGCATCTACGATCGGTGCAAACGCAGGAGCACCAGAAGACACATCTGGCGTTGGCGCAGCATGAACCTCCTCATGCATATCGTGAGGCACATCCACGGCATACGCACTTGAGGGGAAATCCTCTGGTGAGCTTTGCGCAACAGGAGTATCTGAAGGAGCAGCCACAACAGAAGCCTGCTCGGAAGGTGCAGAATCGTACTGATACGACACGCGAGAGGCAGAATAAGAATCAGCAGCCGCCACCTGGTGCAAAGGCGAACCACCTTCAGCTGATGCAGGAGCTACAACGGAAGGTGTTACACCTGAAGGTGTAGTGTTTGAAACTGTGGCGCTCGAAACAGAAGCAGAAGTCTGAGGTACCAATGAAGAGGCAGTGCCCTGGTTATTGGCAAGAACGATTTGATACGACACCGGTGCACCAGCAATTGATTCCAGTGTTTGCACGAGCAGCTGTTGAACCTCTGGCTTTTGTGCCGCCGTATACGCAAATCCATTATCGGCACCAAACTCTATGACAAGACCTTGTGCATTGGCATCAACAGATACACGCGCATTCATGAACAAGACTCCACGAGCTGGATTAGCTTTTCGCAATGAAGTTGTCACTGAACGCCAAAATCGCTGCACCGCCGCAGGATTCGACAAATCAAGCGATGACGAAGCTCGAACAGAAGACGAAGTGTCTACGCGAGCATATGACGCTACAGGGCGATTAGGCTGCTGGGATTGGTGCTCGTGCGCAAGAGAACTTTCCGGCACCGTCGCAGACGATACAGATGCAGGCCCTGTTGGCGCAGAAGCATCCGTGCTTGGCACAGGTACACCTGATGTATCCGGTACCGAAGCAGGTGTCGGAGGCGAAGGGGGCAGCGCTGATGCCGCAGGCACTTGAGAGCTGGCCGCCTTCTGTGAGGTTGCTGAAAGCGGTGGTGTCTGCGGTGATGGCAATGCGGTCGCGGCTGAAGCCGATGGTGCGGTCGTAGACATCACTAATCTCGAGGAATCGAGCGCACCACCATCCAAAGATGGCAGCACAGCATCAAGTTTTCGTTCAAGTCGCCCAACACGCTCAGTCAAGGCCTCAATCGTAACATCAGATTCAGGTCGCACCATACGTGCCAGGGCGATCTCGAAACTCAAACGCGGATTCGTTGATGTTCTTAAATCCTTGGACAGATCTCCCAAGACAAGCAGCAAGCGGGCGAGTCGATCAGAGTCAAAATAGCGCAGATGGTCAACCATTTCTTTACGCGTTGCTTCACTTACCGCAATTTCAACCTCAACGCCTGCCATGGAGAGCAGATACATATTACGCACATAGTATGACAAGTCACGTACAAACTGAGCCAAATCAGCGCCTGTTTCCATATAACGCGCCACCCAGTTAAAACATGCAGCAGCATCATACCTGCCAATAGCAGATATGATTTCTGATAAGTCGTGTTCATCAAGAGACCCAAGAAGATTCTGTGCCCCTTCAAGCGTAACTCGCCCTCCGCCAAACGCAATAAGTTGCTCGAGCGAGGTCAACGCATTGCGCATGCCACCTTCGGCTCGACGCGCAATAAGATCAAGAGCTTCTCCTTCAAACTCAACCTGCTCAGAAACACAAATCGCACCCAGGCGGGAAACCATTGCTTCAGAAGAAATTCTATGAAAATCAAAACGCTGACAGCGCGATTGAACAGTTTCAGGAACATTTTTCGGGTCGGTAGTACAGAGGATAAACACCACATGCGCAGGTGGCTCTTCAAGCGTTTTGAGCAGAGCGTTGAACGCTGCCGAAGAAAGCATATGAGCCTCATCAATAATGTAGATTTTCCATGCCCCTCTCGTAGGAGCATAGTTAACACGAGAGATGATTTCTTCGCGCACATTATCAACACCAGTGCGGCTCGCGGCATCCAATTCATATACATCGGGATGGGCGCCTTGAGCAATGGCGACACAAGCATCACAGGTTCCATCGGGTTCGGCGATGGAACCCTGTTCACACAAAAGCGCCTTAGCAAGAATGCGCGCCATGGTTGTTTTGCCCGTACCGCGCGTTCCGCAGAAAAGATAGGCATGAGATACCTTATTTTGTTCAAGAGCATTTTTCAGAGTGCGCTCAATATGCTCTTGCCCAATTACATCGGAGAAGGTTGAAGGACGGTATTTCCGATACAGCGCTTCCACAACATGACCCCTTTATACGCACAATGTAGTGTATGATTTGTTCTTCTTTATTCTACTTACTTGTCGTCATTCAACGACGGTTCTTTTTTATTGACACGTACATGCTTAGCGCGAATAAGACGCTGAGCTTCAGCGGTTGACTCAACCTGAAAATCAGACTCTCCACTCTTATGTGAAGCAAGCGCTGCCTTTACTGCTCCAATAATTGCAGGGGCGACTGAAACAGCCACGATACCCAATACAATTACCTCGAAATGTTCTTGTACAAAAGGAATTCCTCCAAAGAAATATCCGACAAGAACAAACAAAAAGACCCACGAAATGCCTCCCACGCAATTAAAAAAGGTGAACTTGGCAAAATTCATATGGCCTGTACCTGCAATAAACGGCGCGAAGGTACGAAAAAAGGGCATGAATCGCGTGATAACAATAGTCAGTCCGCCATAACGTTCAAAAAAGTGGTCAAGCTTTGCCATACGCTCAGGAGTGAGCGCTTTCACTTTCCCGGAGTCGATAATGCGAGAGCCAAACAGGCGCGCAATCCAATAGTTAGAAGTATTGCCCAATATTGCTGCAACGACGAACACTATCAGTGTTGCCGGCAGCATGAGTCCTCCCCCCTCAGCAGAAAACACCCCGGCAGCGAACAACAGCGAATCGCCCGGCAAGAACGGAAAAAAAACCAATCCCGTTTCTATAAACACAATGAGAAATAAGGGGGTATACACCCATACCGGGCCCAGAGCCACAATCCAGCCCGCAATAGCGCTGCGAGGGTCCTGAAGCAAACCTATAATAAAGTCGATGAATTCCATAGGATCCTTTACCTACCACCCAATACATGTGGGCTATAAAGAAATTCGCCGACCAAGTGATCGGCGAACATCTCAGTATCCCGAAAAGGTCTGGGCGCTCGTCAGCGGTCCCTTATGGCTGCTTCCTCCCGGACCTGACCAGGTTCGAAACATGACGCCGCCCAAACCCTTTCGAGATACTCATCAACGACGGATAAGTATAAACCAAGTCATCTCGACATGTGAACTTCTGAGAGAGAAGTTCACAATCTAACATAAAAAGCGTAAAGCCTGACAAGAATCCATACCCCTATGCTTCAGCAGCAAGTACGCCCTGCGCTTTTAAGGCACGTTTTATACCACCAATACCGTAGAGACTTCCACAGCAACAGATCACATCATGATCACGCGCTTCAGCAAGGGCACGCGTGACTACTTTTTGAGGACTTGATTCATAAACGACCGAACAGCCCTGCGGATGCTCTAAAGGATCCTGATCAGCCAATACCTTACAAAATTCAGCTGCAAGAGTTGCAGCCGGCAGTGCACGATCTACTTCAGGCGCATAACATATGCACAGTTTCGCTACAGGAGCGATCAGTGCCAGCATGTCCTGGTAGTCCTTGTCGGCCATAACACCCAAACAAAAGATGTACTGACGCGCAGGATAGCGCTGACTAAGCTCAGAAATCAGTTGCGTGGTTGCCTGAATATTATGAGCGCCATCAATGATAATGTCGGGGTCGCGATGCACTAGATCAAAACGACCAGGCCACTTCACCTGAGCAAGCCCTTCACGCACAGCATCCGGCCCAATATCCCAACCACGTGCCTGCAAAACAGCACATCCTTCGATGGCGAGCGCAGCATTGCCAAGCTGATAGCTTCCCAACAAAGAAAGTCTCAGATGGCTATAGGATCCATAGGAAAAATCATCATTTGCACCGTATATACAATCTGGATCAATAAACTGAAGAGAAGCATGATGTTGCTGTGCCTGCGCCACCAACACATCACGCGCCTCTGGCAGCTGATAGGCACTTACCACCACGGCATCGTCTTTGATAATGCCTGCTTTCTCCCCCGCAATTTCGGCAATGGTATTCCCTAGGTACGCACGATGATCAAACCCAATGGGACAAATGAGACAAACTTCAGGGCACTCAATCACATTTGTGGAATCAAGTCGCCCACCCATGCCAACTTCTATAACCACGATATCGCACTGCTGACGCTCAAAATACAGAAAGGCAACCGCTGTCATAAGCTCAAACTCGGTCGGATGAGCATCCATTGCTTCAGCAGCATCGCGCACCGCAAGCGTCGTGGAGCGCAAATCATCGGGAGAGATTGTCGTGGCATTAATCTGAATACGCTCTTCAAAACGTTCAACATAGGGACTGGTGAAAAGTCCTACTCGATACCCTGCAGCCTGCAAAATGGAAGCCGTACACGAACAGGTAGAACCTTTCCCATTCGTTCCTGCTACATGCACAAACCGCAGCTGATGATGAGGGTTTCCAAGACGGTCCAGTAATTCTCGAATACGATCAAGCCCCAAACTCATGGTACGCCAACGAGGCTCATTGATGTAAGCAACGGGGTCAAACACTAGCTTATCCAATCTTTGCCCACAACCACCTGAATATCAGTTGTAAGAGAATAATACGCTCCTGCTGCAACGGTGCGACCCACGCCAAGAGATTGAACGATAGCCTCAGCTGCCAAAAGATCGTCTTCGTCCTCATAGATAACAAGGGTCTCATCGTAGACAAATGAACCAGCATTGCCAGTATCTTCGATTGTAAAGCCATCTTCAGTTAAGGCCTCGGCCACCTCTGCACCAAGACCATCGGTACCAACACCGTTGAGCACGATGATCGAAACTGAGCTTTTATCAACGCCGCTTGTATCAAGCGAAACATCCATGTCTTCGCCCGCCTTGAATTCTTCAAGAACAGAAGAGTAGGTAGAATCAAGCGACCAGTACACCGAATCGCCCGATCGCGTATTGCTTCCAGGAAGTGTTTCAACATATATTGTGGCATCGTCGTATATCGAAGCGATTGAATTGAGGGTGTCATAATCCATGTCAGTTTTGATCTTGCCCGCTATAGCATCAGCATCCATGAAAAAGCTTATACCACCTTTATCCTGGATTTTCTGAATCAAAGCCTGGATAAGCTGATTTTGCACAGAAGCGCGCGTACCGAACCCACCAACATAGTTTTTAGCGCTAACATACGTAAGCGCCTGAGCACCATCGAGCGTTTGTTCACCCGGCTCAAGGACAGATGTACCAACCGTCGGGTCATCGACCAAGATGCCCACATCAACATCAAGCCCGCCTAAGACATCCACCAGGTCAACGAAATCCTCGTCAGTAACACGAACATAGTGGTTGATGTCTTGATCGATCAACTCAGAAACACGCGTTACTAAATCCCCTTCACTTGTCGCATACGGCGCATCACGCAACATGTCAGCTGAAGTGGAATCCTCATAGGTCTGCGAAATAGCACTGGGGATATTAAGCAGCGAGATAGTGCTGTTTGAAACATCAACACGCATCACCGCAAGATAGCTTGCTGTTTCTCCAGCAGGGTCAGTATCTGAAATACCTGCAAGGAGAATATAGAACGGATCGTCTTCAGAGGACACTTCCACAAGAGCTTCAGAAACACTCTCATCATCGAGTGCCATAGAAGAAGATACCGAATTACGAAACGCCCACGTTCCAAGGCCAAGCGCTACGGCCACAACCACAATAGCAACCACAACAACCAAGATATAATGCATGCGATCCTTGCGCCTCATAAACGTAGCGGTACGAGATCGACCAGGACGGAACCGCGAAGCCGTACGTTCATCGACAGATCGTGACTGAAAGTGAATCCGATCAATCTGATTTGAGGTCGCATTACCAGACTGCGATGACGAACGTCTGCGAGAAGTTGTTTGACGACGTGACGCAGAATGGGCAGCATGCGTGCCCACTACCGAAGATGACCATGCATCCTCCCTGCGTTTAGCTGATCGTCTTGAATGTTTACTTCCAAACGTTTTCTTTCGTCTTCCAAACATAGAGAATCCCTACACGTTATCTCTATCGCTCCGCTCGTTCGACCCGAGCTCCCAAAGCCTGGAGTTTGCCAACGTAATTTTCGTAGCCACGATCAATATGATAAATATCATGTACCACGGTTTCGCCCTCGGCAACCAGCCCTGCGATAACCAACGCAGCTCCACCACGCAAATCAGGTGAAGAAACAGGGGCACCCTGCAGCTTTTTAACCCCTTGAATGAGAGCATGGTGTCCTTCAACCGTAATATCTGACCCCATACGGTTAAGCTCAAACGCAAACATAAAGCGATTTTCAAAAATATTTTCCGAAATTACTGAATTGCCCTGCGCCACTGCTGCAAGGAGCATAAACTGCGCTTGCAGATCAGTCGGAAATCCTGGATGAGGCAGCGTCTGAATATCGACCGCCTGCAAGAGTTGCGTCCGAGAAACGGTTATAGAATCCGGCGTCGTAGAGACATCGCAACCCATCTGCTCAAATTTCATCAGCGCCATTCGCAAGAACGAAGGATCAATACCTTGCACGGTAACCGGACCACCAAGCAAAGCACCAGCACTCAAAAACGTACCTGCCTCAATGCGATCCCCGATCGTCGTATGCTCACACGGATGCAGTTCAGAGCGCGGAACACCTTTCACCGTAATAGTAGACGATCCTGCCCCTTCAACATGAGCACCCATAGCATTGAGCATATTTGCAAGATCAACAATCTCCGGCTCACGCGCAGCGTTATCAATTACTGTCTTGCCTTCCACAGCAACCGCCGCCATCAGCATGTTTTCAGTGGCACCAACGCTGGGAAAATCCAGCAACACATCTGCGGCATGCAACCCGTGAGGTGCAGAAGCATGCAGATAGCCGTGATCAGTTTCAAATTCGACCCCCAGAGCTTGAAGAACCTTTAGGTGCATATCGATTTTGCGCGCACCGATATTACAACCTCCGGGCATAGCAACCTTTGCACGACCAAACCTACCCAACAAAGGACCAAGAATAGAAATGCTTGCACGCATCTTCGAGACGAGCTCATACGGCGTCTCAAAGCCTTCTGCATCAGTCGTGTCAACTATCAGAGAATGATTGTCCCATTCCACAGTCGCTCCAAGACTGCGTAAGACCTCATTCATGATTTCAATATCAGAAATATGAGGGACATTATGAATGACGCTTTTGCCCTGGCCCAAAAGCGTTGCAGCAATGAGCTTCAGAGCAGAATTCTTTGCACCACCTACGCGTACTGTGCCCGAAACAGTATCGGTCTCACACGCAACAATAACGGTCTCAGCCATAGTTACACCCATCCCATATATTGGTGATTGCTTGCCTCATTATGACAGCAAGCCCTCCCAAATAGAGCGTAACCACAAAAACTCGGGAGGGCCTGCATATATGTACTAATTATGAGTTATTCGCCAAGCATAAAGCGAGTAAAGGAAACGATCTCAATCGTAGTTCCCAGGTTCTTAGCAACCTCTGCAGTGTAGTCGCTGACAGATTTATCAGGATCCTTGACGTACGCCTGCTCGGTCAAGCAGTTCTCCTTGTAGAACTTCTCCATACGACCTGTTGCAATCTTTTCCTGAATATTCTCAGGCTTGCCTGATTCTGCCGCCTGAGCTTTGTAGATGTTCATCTCGCGTTCAACAACTGCAGGGTCAACCTTATCGCGCGTTGCCGCAGCAGGACTTGCAGCAGCAACCTGCATAGCGATGTCACGACCATAAGTCTTAAAGTCATCGTTGGTAGCAAAGGAAGCATCGCCTAGCTTAAACTCGACAAGAACGCCGATCTTGCCGCCGCCATGGATGTAGCTTGCAACCGCACCATCAGGCTGATTAGCATAGGCAAAACGGGAGAGCTGAATGTTTTCGCCCAACGTATGAATTGCGTCAGTTACCACTGCCTCAACAGTTTCACCCTCAATTTCAGAAGCCTTCAAAGCATCCAAATCAGCAGGCTTATTGGCAAGAACAGCACGTGCAATCTTTTCTGCATAAGCCTTGAACTTTTCGTTCATGCCTACAAAGTCGGTCTCACAGTTAAGCTCAACAAGAGCACCAGCCATACCGCAATCGGCTACCAACGCCATGACGGTACCTTCGTTGGTGGCACGACCAGCCTTCTTAGCAACAGCAGCCAGACCACGAGTGCGCAAAACGTCAACAGCTTGATCAATATCACCATTTGCCTCAGTAAGCGCCTTCTTGCACTCCATCATGCCAGCGCCAGTCATCTCACGAAGTTCTTTTACAAGAGCTGCAGTGATTTCTGCCATGGTATAGTTCCTTTCTTATGAGGTTTTTGCACGCACAAAAACCAGAGATTACCTTAATCGGTTGGTTGTTGGTTATTCGGCTGCAGGAGCTTCTTCGGTCTGCTCAGCCTCTTCAGCCACGGAGGCTTCTTCAGCTGGCTTTTCGACTGCCATATCCTCTACCGTAATAGGAGCACCCGTACCAGCAATAACTGCATCAGCAATAAAGTCTGCAAGCAAACGAACCGAACGAATAGCGTCGTCATTTGCTGGAATACCATAATCTACGTCATCAGGATCGCAGTTGGTATCGAGAGTTCCTACGATAGGAATATTCAAACGATGAGACTCATGAATGGCGATCTGCTCACGATTGGTATCAATAACAAAGACCATATCGGGAACCTTCTTCATATTGCGCACACCATTGAGATTGGTCTGCAACTTGGCAAGTTCCTTGCGAAGCAAAATCTGCTCTTTCTTAGGGAGAACATCCATACGACCATCGGTCTCCATAGCCTCAAGCTCTTCCATGCGCTGAACACGGGAGCGAATGGTTACGAAGTTGGTCAACATACCACCAAGCCAACGAGCGTTTACGTAAGGCATTCCACAACGATTTGCTGCATTAGCAATGGATTCCTGAGCTTGCTTCTTGGTGCCAACAAACAAAACTGTGCCACCTTTTTCAGCACAACGAGAAACTGCTGTATACGCAGCATCCATGCCGTAGAGCGTTTCTTTGAGATCGATGATGTAAATATCACCGCGGTTACCAAAAATATACGGCTTCATTTTTGGGTTCCAGCGGCGAGTCTGATGACCGAAATGGGCGCCTGCATCAAGCAGGGTCTTGATCGAAATCTTAGACATAGTATCTCCGTTCGTTAGTCCTCTGCGCGGGTTCATCCTCGCTCCACAGCCCTATAGAGCCACTAGCAGAAAACAAGTCCGCCACGCATGTGTAATACGTTACTGCAATTATTTTGCAGCCTTTGCAGTATAGCAGGCTTGTCGTCACTTTCAAGATTATGAAAAGAGCGCCATAGTTTTCTTACAAAGAAACAAGGTGCAACTGCTCTCCAGCTGCACCTCCTATTTCGATAAAGCTTATCTTGATCCACCTGTCATCCTAGATACCACATCAGGACAAGAGGTGTCTGCTTATTACTCGCCGTCAGTTACACCCATTTCACGGCGATTCTTTGCCCACACGCGCGTAGACAAACCATACAAGTCGATAAAGCCCTTGGCTGACTCATGATTGAAGGTATCAGCCTCATCATAGGTTGCCAAACCATAGTCATACAAAGAGAAATCACTCCTGCGACCCGTAACGGTCAACGTGCCCTTGTAGAATTTGACGCGAACCAAACCAGTCACACATGCCTGAGTGGTCTTCAAGAATGAATCCATTGCGTGCTTCAAAGGGCTAAACCACTGACCGTTATACACAAGCGTTGCCCAATCATGCTCCATATGAAGTTTGTAGCGCAGTACCTCACGCTCAAGGCACATATCTTCAAGCGCTCGATGAGCCTCAATAAGCGCCAGAGCACCAGGAGCCTCATAACACTCGCGGCTCTTAACACCAATCATGCGGTTTTCAATCATGTCAATACGACCGTATCCGTTATCGCCCGCAATTTGATTCATCTTGGCAATAATATCCAAATAGCTCATTTCCTGGCCATCAATAGCAACAGGCAACCCAGCCTTGAATTCGATAGTGATCTCAGTAGCAACATCAGGAGCTGCTTCTGGATCAGCAGTCATGGTGTAAATATCATCGGGTGGACGATTCATAGGATCTTCCAACACACCGCACTCAATAGCGCGACCCCACAGATTGTCGTCAATAGAATATGGCTTTGCCTTGGTGGTTGGCACAGTAACACCATGAGCTTCTGCCCAGTCCATTTCCTCTTGGCGCGTATGCATATCCCATTCTCGAACAGGAGCAATGATCTCCAGTTCAGGATCAAGCGCCTGAATGGATGTTTCAAAGCGCACCTGGTCGTTACCTTTGCCCGTGCATCCATGAGCAACATACTTAGCACCATAAGCATGAGCGGTATCAACGAGGTATTTGGAAATCAAAGGACGAGACAGAGCCGATACCAAAGGATATTTATTTTCAAAGCATGCATTTGCATACAGCGCTTTAGACAAATAATCAGCTGCGAAATCTTCGCGCATGTCCGCAACAATGCATTCAATCGCACCGGTTTCCAATGCGCGCTTGCGAACTTCTTCAAGGCCTTCGTGCTCTTGGCCTACCTCGCCCACAACCGCAATAACATCAAGATCTTTTTCGTCTTGAAGCCATTTGATACATACGCTGGTATCCAGACCTCCTGAATACGCGAGAACGCATTTTTCTTTTGCCATGGTAAAACCCTTTCCTTGGTTGAGTCTGTTTCACTACCCGTCTATGGCACTACCACACGATACCCACCACACAGCCGGTGTTTCATCGCACATCCCAGCAGTGCTCTACCCGCATCAACATGTTCGCTCTGCGTTCTTGTTCAGCAGCGCATGCGAGCATCTCTTCGACGGCACTACTTGCTTGCCTGATCATCCGTTTCGTCTTCATCAGTAGCGTCAGCTTCTTCAGCAGCACACTGCTTTGCCTTTGCTGCCTCGATCATACCAGGCAGTGCCTTGAGCAAAGTATCGATCTCTTTTTTCGTAATAATCAGCGGAGGCAAGAAACGCAAGGTCTGATCACCGGTTGCATTCAGCAAAAAGCCTTCTTCCAAGCCTTCATCAACAACCGCATGCGCGCTGATGCCATCTTCTAAATCGGCGCCAATCATCAGACCCATCCCACGCACTTCGGTGATGCCTTCAATCTGGCTGAGTCCCTCAGCGAAATAATCGCCCAACTCTTCAACATCTTCGTCAAAGCGACCATGCGACAAGGTAGCAAGCGTTGCATGTGCTGCCACCATTGCCAAGTTGCTTCCACCAAAGGTGGAACCATGATCTCCTGGTTCAATAGCATCTGTAATCTCAATACGAGCGGCACAAGCTCCCATAGGAAAGCCTGACGCAATACCTTTTGCCATAGTAATAATGTCAGGAGTGATTCCCATTTTTTGGAACGCAAATGGGAATTCGCCACAGCGATAAAAGCCGGTCTGGACTTCATCAGCAATAATTAACATGCCATTTTTGCGAGCAAACTGCGCGATCTCAAACAAAACGTCAGGATCCCAAGGATGAACCCCTGATTCACCCTGAACGCATTCAAACATAACAGCACAAACTGAGCCGGGCTCCTCAAAAAAGGCACGATGAACCGCATTGAGATCATTCATAGGCACATGAATAAACCCTTCGGGTAGAGGCGAGAACTTTTCCTGCTTAGCTGGCTGAGCCGTAGCAGCCAAGGCTGACAGGGTACGACCGTGAAAACCACCATCAAAGGTGATGATCTTTTGTCCGCCTGAACCTTCTTTTTTCGAATAGAGACGAGCAAGTTTGATAGCCCACTCGTTAGCCTCAGCTCCTGAGTTAGCAAAAAACACCGGCCAAGGAGCACTGAAAAACTTAGGAACACAGGTATTCAAAAGATCAGAAATCTCTTTTGCAACCTCGCCGCGACTTTCGATGTAGTAGTAGTTACTTACGTGAACAAGGCGTTTTGCCTGTGCTGCAATTGCTTCGCTTACTGCGGGATGACAGTGGCCTAAGCTATCAGCGCCGATACCAGCTATAAAGTCCAAATAGGTCTTGCCTTCGTCATCCTCTACCTTCACGCCTGATCCTTCAACCAGCATGACTGGTTTACGACCGTAGGTATGCATCACATAGCGGTCATCAAGATTTTTTGCTTCTTCAAAGCCCATGATCTTCCTTTCCGTTACAAAACTCCTGCAGCACCTTAATACCGTTACATCGCTCATCCACAAACATTGCGAGACGCCGTTGCTTTAACCCTAAAATTGTAACGGTTTATGGCGTAAAAGACGCCAGCCAGCTATCTCCAAGAATCATAAACGTTATATCAGTTTTTTGTTGCTTGTGTACTATTTACAAATTTTCGCTCAAACGTGATGCCAAAATCCCCAAAGGACGCATTTCTTCTTTGGGAATCGTAGCGGTATTGTCATAGATAAGCGTGCCCGAACCAGTAGACGTAAGCAACTCAACAAGAATGGAATGGGGTTTAGTCCCATTCACAATATGCGCACGCGGCACGCCACCCTCAATGGCGCTCACACATGACTGCAATTTAGGAATCATGCCGCTGCTCACCTTACCAGTTGCAAGCATCATACGCGTTTCATCAACGGTCATTTGAGAGATGAGCGAATCTTTATCGCTGAAATCTTCATAGAAGCCATCAACATCAGTAAGAAACACAATTTTGTGAGCACCAATGGCTGAGGCAATAGCACACGCAGCCGCATCGGCATTGATGTTGTACGACCCGCCGTCTTCACCCTTAGCTACTGAAGCAATAATCGGAATGTAGTCAGCAGCAATGAGCGCATTAATATAGCCCGGATTAACCTCAACCACCTTACCAACACGCCCTAAGCTCGGGGCTTTTTGCTCTGCAATGATGGTGCCCGCATCGGTGCCACTCACCCCAACTGCCAAATTACCATGTTCATTCATGGCAAGCACGAGCTCCTCATTGACTTTGCCAATGAGCGTCATCTTTACCACGTCCATAGCTTCATCGGTCGTGACGCGCTGACCATCCTTGAATTCAACATCAATACCAAAGCGCTCCATATTTGCCGTGATAGCAGCACCACCACCGTGCACAATGACCGGGTTGACGCCCATAATTTTGAGCATAACGATGTCACTCATCACCGCGCAGCGCAGCTGAGGATCAACCATCGCCGCCCCACCATACTTGATGAGCACCGTCTTACCCGTTGCGTTTTTTATCCAGGGGAACGCTTCAATCAAAACCTCTGCGGTATGACTTGACGTTACTTTGCGATCTTTTGCATATTTCATGTGCGATAATCTCCATTTATCGAAACGTACTCGTGTGAAAAATCGCAGGTCCACATTGTTGTTTCAGCATCACCTGCACCCAAATCGGCCTCGAGAACAATCTCAGAGGCCTCGAATCGTCGCAGAGCCTCCTCTTCATCAAAGTCCACAGGCAGTCCCTTACGCAAGACAGGCATTCCCATAATGTCAATATCAACATCTTCTTGGTTAAAGCGCGCGCCTGATCGTCCCAACGCGCCAGCAATTCTGCCCCAGTTCGCATCGCGACCATAAATAGCCGTCTTTACCAAAGGTGAATTTGCAACACAGCGCGCTGCCTTATCAGCATCTTCGTCGTTTGCCGCTCCACACACGTGAACCGTTACTAGCTTCGTTGCGCCTTCGCCATCACGCGCCATAGCACGCGCAAGGCGCTGGGTCACGACATGCAACGCCTCGCAAAATTCCTGATACGCAATACTGTCAGGAGCAAATGTCTGACCAGAAGCAGATGCCTTACCTGATGCCATGGCAATGCAGGTGTCATTGGTTGACGTGTCCCCATCAACCGTCACCTTATTGAAGCTCATATTAACTGCCTTAACCAATGCCTGATGAAGAAGCTCAGGCAAAAGCGGCGCATCAGTAGTAATAACAGAAATCATGGTTGCCATATTAGGCATGATCATGCCCGAACCCTTAGCCATACCCCCAACGCAAAATTCGCAATCCTTGAAATCAGGATCTTGCGAGCGATAGGTCAGGGCTGCTTCCTTAGGAACGGTATCCGTTGTCATGATTGCGCGTGCAGCTTCATGGCCCGAAGCATCCGTTGCACCATACGCACTGCCACAAGCATCCTGCGCCATCATCTTTTCGTGTAGTGCCGGTACCCCGAAATCAAATGGTGAGGTATCAAGCTGTTGTCCTATAACACCGGTTGACGCTACAAGAACATCTTCTTGCGCACAACCCACAACAGAAGACACAACCTGTGTCGTATACTGCGCGTTTTGCATTCCCAACGTTCCCGTTGCCGCATTGGCGATTCCTGAATTAACCACTACAACACGAGCAAGACCATAGCCCTTGTCATCTAAGTGCTGTCGCGAAAGGCTTACCGGAGCTGCACAGAATACATTTTGAGTAAATACCCCCGCCGCCGCACAAAGCTCATCCGCTTCAACCAGCGCTAAATCAAGGCGATCGGGATCTTTTCTAAAACCAGCATGAATGCCTCCTGCTTTGAAACCACAAGCAGAAGCAACGCCACCATCTTCGATGGTGTTCAATATCACAGAATTCATTGGATGCGTTCACTCCTAAGAAGGATTTGCTACAGAATACAGTGAAGTAGCTTCATCTAAGCCACAAATGATATTTGCGCATTGAACCGCTTGACCAGCAGCGCCCTTAACAATGTTGTCAATGGCACAGGTCGCGATAACGCAACCGAGCGACTCATTATACGCGACACCTACATGAGCGCGATTTGTTCCTACAACCGAAGATGTCTTAGGCTGCTGACCTAATGGCAGGACGGAAACAAACATGGACTCGCCATAGGTGTCCTGGTATCGTCGCATGATCGATTCGGCGGATTCAACCCTACGTGCCTCATCACTTAATTGCAGGGTCACCGTAGAAAGAAGCCCGCGAGAAGCAGGGGCAAGATGAGGGGTAAAGATCAAACGCCCCGAAATATCTAAAATCTGCTCAATTTCTGGCGTATGCCGATGGCTTGTTACGCCATATGCCTCAAGATTTTCATTCGCCGAAATAAAATGAGTACGAGCAGTAGCACTACGACCCGCACCGGATACGCCCGAGATCGCATCTGCAACTACAATACCCACAGTGTCATTAATGATGGGAGCCGCCGCAAGCGATGTTGCCGTAGGATAACATCCAGCACACGCGACCAAAACCGCCTTGCCTTGGGCGTGATCAGCTGCTGCCTGTGCAAAAACCTCACGATTTAATTCAGGCAAACCAAATGTCGCCTGTTCAAGAAGATCAGCTGACGTGTGTTCGACGTTATACCAGGATTCATAGACATCCTTGTCCTTGAGACGATAGTCAGCCGAAAGATCCACCACACTCACACCAGCACGCAACAGATCCGGCACTGCTTTCATGGCAACCGTATGAGGCGTTGCCATAAACACCACATCACAAGTGGCAAGCGCGGGATCATCGTGGGTGGTGTAGCACAAGTCGGTAGCATCAGTAAACGCCGGATAGACCTGCGCAAGCGAAACTCCCGCATCGGAATTGGACGTAGCCACAACAAGTTCGAATTCAGGATGTCGCAAGATGATGCGAACCAGTTCTGCTCCCGCATAGCCAGCTGCACCTACGATACCAACCCTTACCATTGCTGTGTCCTTTCCCATACTCGAAAGATGTGTGTATACGTTATTTTCCGCAATCATGTTACCTCTTTTGCGGAACTTTCAGGATACTCCAATTATGAAATCACGATAACCCTCAACAAAAGTTTTTAGGCAATTGTATAGACAGCATCCAAGCGTTTTACAAACCAAACAACGAAAATAATTAGTAAGCACATCTGTTGCGCACCGTTTCACCAGTTTTCTGCTAACGTGAGGAAAATCAGTGTAGAGTTGTGCACGCGGCGCACCTTGCGTCATAAGCGCATACTTTGCGAGCCACAATCTACGCTCTCCACGCGCGCCGCGTATACCGCAGGGCGCATCACGTGGCAGAGTACACCAAGGAGCCACCATGAAAGACGGATTTGTTACCGTAGCAACAGCAACCCCAACCGTACACGTTGCAGACTGTCGCGCCAATACCCAAGAGATCCTTTCATGTATTACTACTATGGCCAAGCAACAGGCGAAAATTATGGTTTTGCCTGAGCTGTGCATTACTGCCTATACCTGTAGTGATCTTTTCTGGCAAGAAAAACTGCTCGATGAAGCACAACAGGCCCTATTCGACATTGCTCAAGCCACCAAGCAAATTGATGCGCTTATCTTTGTTGGTCTTCCTTTGCGCGTCGACGGCAAGCTGATCAATGCGGCGGCTGCCCTTTCTCGGGGCTCCATCTTAGGATTTGTGCCAAAACTTCATCTTCCGTCGTATAACGAATTTTATGAAACAAGGCACTTTACCCCCGGAAATACTAACGTAACGACAGTACACCTCTCTCATGGCGAAGCCTCTTTTGATATTCCTCTTGGAACCAATCTTCTCTTTGCTTGCACAACAATACCCAATTTAGTGGTAGCAGCAGAAATCTGCGAAGACTTGTGGGTTCCTCACCCACCAAGTACGTCACACGCACTTGCAGGAGCTACAGTCGTGTGCAATCTTTCCGCAAGCGACGAGATGGTGGGGAAACGCAGCTATCGACGCAGCTTGGTATCCGGCCAATCGGCACGCTGTATATGTGCCTACCTCTACGCCAGCGCTGGTGAGGGAGAATCTACTACTGATCTGGTATTTGGTGGACAAAACATCATTGCAGAAAATGGCACGATTTTACAAGAAGCCTCAACATTTACCAACTCGATTACCCTGAGCACCATTGACGTTGCACGCCTTGCATACGAACGCAGGCGCATGAGTACCTACCCCACCACACAAAACGCTGAATATCACACGGTTCCTTTTACCCTTTCAATTGAGGAAACAGCGATTGTAAGACCTTTCGACGCCGATCCATTTGTTCCCCATGATCAAGCGCTTCTCGGCCATCGCTGCGAAGAAATCCTTTCTATTCAAGCGCTCGGACTGAAAAAACGTCTCGTCCACACTCA
Organism: uncultured Cryptobacterium sp.; assembly: GCA_964456695.1. Lineage (GTDB taxonomy): Bacteria > Actinomycetota > Coriobacteriia > Coriobacteriales > Eggerthellaceae > Anaerotardibacter. Next base: position 19,346 of record CAYWAO010000002.1, read on the forward strand.
TGCCAACAGTGCCGTTGTGGGGATTTCAGGCGGATTAGATTCCACCTTAGCGCTTCTCGTCACCGCTCGTGCGTTTGATTCGCTCGGCAAAGATCGCAGCTCAATCATAGCGATTACTATGCCAGGATTTGGCACCACGGACAGAACCTATACCAACGCATGCAGCTTAGTCACATCGCTCGGTGCTACCTTGCGAGAAGTTCCTATCAGCAAAGCAGTCATGCAGCATTTTTCCGACATCGAGCATGACCCCTCGCTACATGATGTAACGTACGAAAACAGCCAGGCACGAGAACGCACTCAGATTCTGATGGATGTTGCCAACAAAGAAAACGGTCTTGTCGTTGGTACCGGCGACCTATCGGAACTTGCCCTAGGATGGGCAACCTACAACGGAGATCATATGTCGATGTATGCCGTCAACACATCGGTTCCTAAGACGCTCGTACGCCACCTGGTTCGCCATTATGCCGCCACCTGCAATGATGTCAAACTCACCGCAATACTAACCGATGTTCTCGACACGCCCGTCAGCCCTGAACTACTTCCCCCCGTTGACGGGACCATCTCGCAAAAAACAGAAGACTTGGTAGGGCCATATGAGCTTCACGACTTCTTCTTGTACAACATGCTTCGCTTCGGATTCCCACCGGCAAAGATATATCGCATTGCAAAGATTGCCTTTGAAGAACGCTACGAACCAGCCGTCATAAAGACGTGGCTCGCAATATTCTATAGGCGCTTCTTCTCCCAGCAGTTCAAACGCTCTTGTCTGCCTGATGGACCTAAGGTCGGCAGCATTGCGGTATCTCCACGAGGGGATTTGCGCATGCCATCTGATGCAGTTGCGCGTGCGTGGCTCGAAGAAGTAGAGCAGCTCTAACGTAGCCCGAAGCGTCACGCTAGGCGCAACACGTACGTGAGCGCTTGCAACGTGACATTTCAGGCAAGACAAATATGAATCTACAAAAACGCCTTTAGTTCTTCGAGCAAAAGCTCGGGCTCTTCTTCAGGAATAAAATGCCCACAAGGAAGGGAACGTCCTTCTAGCTGCGTGCAGAATTTTTCCCAACACTTCAACGGAGTAAAGAATTTCTCTACCAACCCATTTGCTCCCCACAACACCAAGGTGGGCGCATCAATGGTCTTGCCTTGCGCCACATCAAAGGCATCATGATATCGATCAATCGATTCTCCAGCACGGTAGTCTTCGCAAATAGCATGAATGCATGCCACGTCGTAATGGCGAAGGTACTCGTTGTATACCTCTTCAGGAAACGCCTCTTGATCAGTGTCGTTTTCGGAGTTATAACGCCCAATGTGCAAACCATTGCGGAAATACATTTTCCTACTGGAGATAATCAGATCTTCTGGAAAGGGTGCGTCTTGGGTGAGCAGATACCAGTGGAACAACGCCTTGGCAAATTCTGCTGAACTGAGATTATACATATCAAAGGTCGAAACGATATCAAGCAAGACCAGCTTATCTATAACTTCAGGGTGATCAAGCGCCATACGATATGCCACACGCGCGCCACGATCGTGCCCCACCACCGAAAACTTCTCATAACCCAATGTGTGCATAACCGCTATGAAATCCTGCGCCATGACGCGCTTAGAATAATTGCTGTGGTCCTCAAGGCCTACGGGCTTATCGCTATCGCCATAACCACGCAAATCGCAAGCCACCACCGTGTTATTCTGAGCGAGCTCATCAGCAACCTTGTGCCACATGAGGTAGGTTTCAGGGTTTCCATGCAGCAGCAAAAGCGGTGCGCCTTGCCCCATAACAACCGTATGAATAGATACCTCGTCAGCCCCTTCTATGAAACGGTGTTCAGCAGATGCAAACATATGATCCCCCTTATCCCTAATATATCTCTCGCAGACAGACCCGAAACGCATTTCACCTAATTGTGCAAGCCTTAGAGCACCCATCAACAGACAAGCAAAACAACACCACATCTGAGTGAAGACATGCTTAAACTCGCACACCGCAAAACAGTTTCTATGCGTACGGTATTCTTTCTACCATTAAAACAAAATGATGCGCATGAATGCAGGGATCTTTACCAACTGCATGAATAATTCCCTCGGTCTTATGCTGAGATATACGTATTTTGTTATTTCTTTGCCACACACCGTATAATGGAGACGATGGATAGGTGGCACACGTTAGGGGACATATGGAATTTAGTGTGAGCTGTCCTGCATGCGATCTTTGGGGAGAAGTTATTGTTTCGGGAGACGATTGCACTATCACCATTAATGGTGGCAAAGCCCACATAGGCTGTGTCGCACTTGCTCTGCCACGCCCTTCGCTTACGGGAACAGGGATGAGCGCAACTGTGTCAGTCATCAACAGGACAGGACATATGGATGACGCAATTGCAAGCGAAGTAGCAAAACAGGTTTCAGCAGAACGCGGATGTGCTGTTGCTTGCTCATGTGGTATCCATGTTGATAATGCAACGCCCTATACCATCGCTCAAATTCGCAACGCCGTCCCCCTTATCGTTGAGGATATTCTTGCCTTGCTTGAGGGCCAAGGACACACCAGCCCAGAAACACCATAAATTCGGCCTTGCTGCTCGAGGCGCGCTATCATACATTACAAGCATTATCGTAGTGTTCTTTTTTGCTGTCTGGCCTGGTTGGGCTGCTTGCTGTGCCCCATCCTGCGTAGCTCAACCATGAAATGGGTAGGGCTTGAACACAAAGTATCGCATGTTGAAAAGGAGTCTTGCGTGAATCGTTTGATTGTAGGAATTACCGGCGCAAGTGGCACCGCGCTTGCTTGCCACTTTATTCAACAACTCAAAACATACACTTCTTGTGAAATACATGTGGTCGCTTCAGAGGGAGCACGTCTTACCGCCCGCTATGAAGCACAGGACTTATTTGAGCAAACACTTTCTTTAGCGGATGTCGTACACGACAACACTAGTCTCGGAGAATCGATCGCAAGTGGCACCTTTACAACCAACGGCATGATCATTATTCCCTGCAGCATGAAAACCGTTGCAGGCATTGCAAGTGGCTATAGCGATAGCCTGCTCCTTCGCGCAGCAGATGTCACCTTAAAAGAGCAGCGTCCTTTGGTTCTTATCACGCGAGAAAGCCCTTTAAATGCCATTCACCTGCGCAACTTAAACACGCTTGCCACAATCCCTTCAGTCTGTATCATGCCTCCTATGCTGACGTATTATCACAAGCCTCAAACTATCGAAGATATGGAAAATCACTTGTTTGGCAAAATATTTGATCGTTTTGGATTCGACTATCCGCTCTTTTCCCGCTGGGGCGAATAACAACACACCCGCACAATTGTCAACGCACATCTGAATCACCTGGGTGCTTCGCCAAAACACAGTCGTCAACGCGCATCTGGATCACCTGGGTGCTTCGCCAAAATAAATACCGTAGCAATGATGAACAAAAAGCCAACAAAATCTACCCATACAAACGACGTTCCGAGCCACACAACCGCAAAAACGGTTGCAGACACCGTTTCAATGCTGGCCATCAGCCCCGCTTTTGCTGCACCAATATCTTTGACCGATTGAAAGAACAGAGAGAATCCCACCACGGTACCGAAAAATACTAGACCAACAAATAGCACGACAAACCCCGAGAGGTCCATTTCAGGAATATGCGCCCACGACTGAATGGCGCAGCTAAATACAACACCTCCAATCAACAAGCCTCCCGCTACTACCGGAATGCTTCCAAAACGAGCCATAAGGCTACGAGGCAAAAGTGCATAGAGCATATACGCAAATGCCGATGTGAGTCCCCAGAAAAGCGCCTCGGGAGAGAGCACCATAACTGCCGGATTGCCATGCGTAGCAAGCAAAAACACTCCGACCACAACACATATCAACGCAAGATTTTCTCGTTTGGTAGGCAAACGACGCGCCAAAAAACAGAGAAAGAAAACGGTAAACACGGGGCCCACATACTGAATGATGGTAGCGGTACCCGCATTCGAATAGCTAATAGCAAACAAATACGAAATTTGACAGAACGCCATACCCACTATGCCAAATATGATCAACCTTACAAGAGCGCGCAACGTTTTGCACAGAGCAAAAAATTGCTCCCTGAAACAGACAACCGCCACCAAAGAAAGTACTGCTCCTGCCGTTATCATACGGACCGAGGAAACCCATACAGGATCAAGCCCATAGTAGGTGAATAAGTATTGAGCACAAGCGCCTGAAAACCCCCAGCTTATGCCGCTTAAAAGCGCGAAACCTATACCACGCATGTTGCGTGTTGCCGATATACCCCCCAAGGTAACACTCCTTTTTAAAGAACAAGGGATGACCTGTGTAAAATCAAGCTCTCTGCAGGAAAGAAGGGCAACAAAACATCAAGCCTCATCACCTCTTGAACTGCAAGAACCTCATAGCTTATCGTCTGCGCGATGAGGTATGGGAAGATTTGTTTCTTCCCTTGTTAGTACTTTGCATTTCACGTTCATATTCCTGACGTGCTCTTCTCTTTGCAATAAGGGTCATAATTGCAGAAAGACACAGGATAGCGATCGCTGCTATAAGTCCGTAATTGACGCCTTCTTCCTCTGTCTCTGTCGTTGACGTATCAGACACAGTGTCCTCGGTTGCTTCAGCAGAAACCGTGGTCACACTCTCCTTGCTCGAACTCCGACCATCAACATACGCAGCTGTTTGACTCCCAGCGCTTCCCTGAACCCCTCCAGATGCAACAGCATGTGCGATCTGATTGTTTTCCGCTGCCTCAGCTATACCTACTAGAGGAAAAAGAGAAATCAGTATAACTAAGCAAAACATCATGCTTGCGGTTCGCTTGTTTGTTCGAGCCATCCGTTCAGCTCCTTTTCTTGACGTGTGGTGCAAACATACAAAGAGCGTGTCACATGCACGACAGCATGATTAATGCAATACGCCCATTGTATATAAATCATGCAAGATCCTCCCTCAGAAAATCCCACATATAGACCGATAGTAGAACTCTATACATTCACAGTACGTACTACGGGCGTTTTGCGGAACCTTAAACAGCTCTGGGTACTGTCTCTGTGTCCTGCGGCCCTGTATATAGAAATCCCCGCGAGACGTGCACTCGCGGGGATCCAAGTTAGCGAAGCTATGTATCTAGCTAGCTATAGTCTGAAGAATGACTACTTAGCTTATGCTTCTTTATCTACTTCACCAGCCTTGATTGCTTCGAGACGCTTACGAAGAGCTTCGAGCTGACGATCAGTCTCTTCGTCTTCGATGCGCTGCACTTCCTTATTGTAAGCGTAGTCTTCGCGTATCTTGTCGTTGTCTGCTATCAACAAGTAGAAGATAACACCGGCAACGAAGCCGACACCGCCGCCACGCGCTAGAACGAAGCCAGCAATCATGCCTGCAATACCTTTGTCCAAATCGTCTCGTACGAGATCGAATGCGATAACGGCGCAGAGCCAACCCTGGACACAAAGTACAACTACGAGGAGTGCAGAAGAAGCTGCGAGGGATGCCTCATAGATAGGATAGATGAACAAACCAATAACGGTGAAGATCAGGTTCGTACCAGAACCGTCATAGATGGAGTCCATGCCCTGGCGACCGGACTGCTTATAGCGAGCATACGTTGCTACGCAGTAAGGTGCGGACAGAGGACCAGCGAGTGCTGGATATGGTGCGAACAAGCTGAGGATTAAGTTACGCAGACCGCAGATAACGTTGGTACGGTTAGGATCGAACTCGATGTACTCGTCGTCACGAGTTGCCTGCAGACCAAGCTGCTGAACGGTTACAAAGTCGCCGTAGGCAATGATCCATGCCATGACTGCGTATGGAAGTGCTGCAATCCAAACAGTAGGATCGGAAGCAAAACCAATAATGAATGGGCAGACCGTGTAGAACAGAGCCATAAAGTCAGGAACACGAATGATTTCACCAGAGAAGTCGAAATCAAAGTTGCCTGCAGCTCCACCCAAAATGAGCAGTGCCAAAACACCCCAGAGGAAGCTGTAGTTACCAAGAATAGCTACAAAGCGGTTGGTTTCCATGTACTTACGCACACGACGCGAGAACATAAGCATGAAGATAACAACCATACCACCAATACAACCAACGGTTACGGTATCGACTGCGCCACCTTCGCCAAGGCGTGCGTAAATTGCGTTAACGCCAGCACCGAGCACGATACCCGCTTTTACCGCAGGCGGCACCATAGTGTTCAGCTTCTTAGACAAGCCAGTGATGCCCAAGATAATGAACATGAGAGCCAACTCGAGCTCAATACACGTAAGCATCTGAATACGAGCAACGCCCGGCTCGAGGGATTCCAAGAACACTACGATGATGGACATTGCGGGGGTAATCCAACCACAAATGGAAGGCTCACCAAGTACCCAATTCAGGGTATAACATGCAGTCTCAAATACAACTAATGCCCATGCTACTTGTGGGTCAAGACCCAATGTTTCGATAAGAACAGCAAGAGCGCCGTATGACGTACAAGCGTTCATCAAACCAGTTACGATCTCGGGAGGTGAGATCTTAAAATGAATGAATGGAAGACGAATTCGGAATAGGCCAACACGCCAGCAGGGCTGGATGCCGCCGAATTCGCGCTTTAGCAAAGCCATTGCTTAGCTCCTCTCTCTTCATCAGAAACCCGTACAAACCCAAGCCACCTCCATCGCCTGCGCTACCAAAAAACAGGTGCACGTCCTGCCCTCTTGATAGCGCCTTTAGAAAACAAGTTGCCGTGAGAGAGTTCTGCTTCACTTGCCTTTCTCCGTAACCACTTGCTGCAGAAAAAGTCACGCCAAACAAAAGTCCTTCCAGCTAACTCCTTTTCGTGATAAAGATGACCCTTACAAAAGTATTTTCTGCCCTATCGCACGATCCCCTTAGATATATCGATAGATAGACCCTGCACGAAAATACAATGATATTTATAGGTGATTATTCTTGGCCTGACTAATTCGCAATGAACACGTTATAAATAGGCAACTAAAATGATATTTTTTAAAAAAATTGATTTTCTTTAATCTATAGATTGTTTATCTATCTTTTATAGACTAGAGGCATAAATAAGAAATACACCTTTGGCCTACGCCTTGTGATTCAACACTGAATATTCCCTGCTTTTCGCTTTTTTTAGATAAGAAATCGCTTTTTAACTGCACCTATGTAATTCGGCACTGAATGTTCCCTGCCTGTCGCTTTTTCTTATAGATGTATCGTATTCCCTGCCTGTCGCTTTTTCTTATAGATGTATCGTATTTTTATATACGGCTTACTCTATTCTTTTGCCATCCTCCATCCATGACTTTATACCTTCTTGTTATAGTTTCTTAACTTGACGAACCACTCCCCCTCCCGTACCTTATTCCCTACGTGTTCGGTGCCATATGTATTGAAAGTGCTTCTTGGGGACAAAATTAGCAGTCTCAATACATAAGACTTTGCACGTATAACAACATGTCGCATCTGTTTATTCGAGGAGAGAGGGAGCAGTACGAAATGATCGAAGCATTGACCACATCGCAGATCATTGCCATCGTGATCTTTCTTGTTGTGATGGTCCTTATCATTTCCGAAAAGGTCCATCGCACCACCGCAGCACTTTCCGGTGCTGTTGCATTATTTCTTGTAGGTATCTTAGATTTTGATACCGGTGTAGAACATATTGACTTTGAAACATTGGGTGTTCTGGTCGGTATGATGATCTTTGTTGCCGTAGTAAAGAATTCGGGAATATTTGAATACCTGGCAATCCGCGCAGCTAAGCTTGCCAAGGGTAATCCTTGGCACATTATGGTGCTGTTCTGTATTATTACGGCAGTACTTTCAGCATTCTTAGATAACGTAACAACCGTTTTGTTGATTGGTCCTGTTACCTTTACTGTTTGCAAGATGCTCGAGACGTCTCCGATACCGTTCTTCATCGCTGAGATTATTGCATCTAACGTTGGTGGTACCGCAACTTTGATTGGTGACCCACCCAACATCATGATCGGATCTGCAACGGGTCTGACCTTCATGGACTTCTTGGTATACGACGGTCCTGCTGTTCTAATCCTCATGGTCGTTTGTATGCTGTGCTTCTACATCATCTACGGCAAAAACATGGGTGTATCTGAAGACAAGCAGGCTGCTGTTATGACCCTGCATGCCCATGATGCTATTACGAGCCAATCACTCTTTACCAAGAGTGTTGTCATGACCATTCTTACCGCACTTGCATTCGTACTTCACAGTGCCGTGGACATTGAGCCGTGTGTTGTAGCACTAACCGCAGCAGCTATCATGCTGCTTTTGAGTCGTGTCGAAATGGAAAAGACCTTGCTCGATGTTGAATGGGCAACGATTGGATTCTTCGCAGGTTTGTTTGTTGTCGTTGGCGGCCTGGCTGAAACAGGCATTATCGAAATGCTGGCATACGCTTTACTCGACGCAACTGGCGGAGAATTGATGCTGACCATCATTATTTTGGTATGGGCCTCAGCAATTATCTCGTCGTTCTTGGACAACATTCCACTGGTTGCAACGCTTATTCCTATTGTTCAGACCATGGAAACTGCCGGTATCGACGTTATGCCTTACTGGTGGGCAATTTCTCTCGGTGCTTGCATCGGTGGTATTGGTACCCTCATCGGCGCATCCGCAAACGTGGTATTGGCTGGTATCTCTGGCAGATATGGCTATCCCATCACCTTTATGGAATACACCAAGATTGGTTTCCCATTGATGATCTTCTTCACGGCCATCTGTTGTGTATACCTCGTTATCCGCTTCTGCATTTTGGTATAGTAACTCCCAATTGATTCATGAGTGCCCTGCACTATCTGGTGCAGGACACTATAAAAGCCAAGATCTTACAAAAGATCTTGGCTTTTTCGTTGGTAGTAGCATTGAACTACACCCCGACAGGAACGTACCCTCAGACTGATTTACACACTTTAAAAGCTCTGGAATCTTATTCGACTACCTCAACAAGCTTGATTTCGAAATTAAGTTCCTTTCCTGCCATTTCATGGTTCATATCAAAAATCACATGCTCATCGGTGACTTCAACCACAAGAGCTGGGAGCGGCTGTCCTCCTGGACCCTGTAAATACACGCGCTCACCAACGGGAAGCTCTTCATACCCAGGCACGTTTGCAATAGGAACGGTTTGAACGAGATCTTCATTGCGCTCGCCATACGCCTCAGCAGGAATGAGATGGATTTTCTTGGTCTCCCCTACCTCCATAGATTCAACTGCCGCATCAAAACCAGGAATCATTTGCCCAGACATACATACAAATTCCAAGGGTTCCCCGCGAGATATCGAGGAATCGAATATCGTTCCGTCATCAAACGTTCCGACATAATGGGCACGTACGCGCTTGCCTTTATTGCTCATAATTATCCTTTCCGCATTTCACGTCATCCGTTAGTGTAGCGACTCTTGCCTTGCGCTCAAGGAATTGCATAGAAAAATCCCCACCCCAGTATCGACATACTAAGGCAGGGATTGTATATCATCTGCTGCCGCTCGTAAGAACTCCTTCTTTGAAAGCGGCAGCCCTATGTTCACTAGTGCGGGCACACACTTCAAAGCCATGTGTCCGATATGCCCGCTGAAAGCACTCTCATACGCCCATAGCTATACAAACACGCAGAAACGAAGTACCAAATATCCGCAGCTGATAGCTGTGAAAACCAGCATCATAGGGAAGCCAACCTTGGTGTATTCCATAAAGGTAATGGGGTATCCATAGGTCTTTGATATACCCGAGAGCACCACGTTCGCTGATGCACCAATGAGTGTACCAATACCACCGATGCAAGCACCGAGAGAAATTGCCCACCAGTATGGCATGATGTCCACGCCCGTTTCGCCCATTGCAAAGATAATCGGAATAAGCGTTGCCACCATAGGAATGTTGTCCAAAAACGACGAGATAATTGCTGAGCCCCAAACCAGCACAATAATAGTAAGCATCATGTCGCCACCCGTGATCTCGATTAAACCAGTAGCCAGCATATCAATAACACCGGTTTCGACAAGAGCACCAACGACAATAAACAAACCTGCGAAGAATCCAATCGTCGCCCATTCAACGTCCATCAAGACTTTCTCAAGATCCGCCGCACTAATGATGAGCATGACAGCTGCTGCGGTCAATGCAACAACGCTCGGCTCTACATCAACAACACTATGAAGCACAAAGGCAACGGCAACCACGACCGTCATCACAACACTTTTACGGAACAACGACGTATCGGTGATAGCCTCATGAGCATGCAGCCCCATAATAGATTCCTGCTTCTCAGGAGAAGCGGACATGTTCCTACCATACAGTACATAGAACATAGCTATGGAAACAACCATAATGAGCACGACCGCAGGACCATTGTATTCAATAAAGTCCAGCATCGATAAGCCCGCTTGCATACCAATCATGATGTTGGGCGGATCTCCAATCAGGGTTGCCGTACCACCGATGTTGGATGCCATAATCTCAACAATGAAATAAGGCACAGGGCTCATATCTAGCATCTTACATACAGTAAAGGTAACCGGGCCAATCAACAAAACGGTTGTTACGTTATCTAAGAATGCTGAAAGTACTGCCGTAATAATACAGAACAGCACCATAATGACCCAAGGATTTCCCTTGGCAATCTTCGCTGTACGAATTGCCACATATTCGAAAATACCCGATTGTTTTACCACTGCAACAAAGATCATCATGCCGACCAAAACACCAAGCGTGCCGAAGTCGATGTGCTCCATGCCAACATCAAAACTAATTATGCCGAGCAAAATAAGCACAACGGCACCCGCAAGCGCGGCAACTGTTCGGTGGATCTTCTCCGAGATGATAAGCGCGAACACTACGATAAAGACCACGATAGAAATGATCTGAGGTGTAGTAAATTCCGGCATATCTATCCTTCCTCCCATCTAACAAACATACGTCCTTCAGAGAAGAACTTCCCTTGAGTTCGCAAAAGAAAAGAAGGCCGAAGCCTTCCTAAATAGCGCTAAACTCCCTTCATACTGACTATAGAACAGGGGCTACACGTGTCAATAACACATCGGGTGTAGAATATGTGAATCCATTTTTTTTCTGTCGTACATGATAGTTAAAAATTATTAATTACACCGAAAGCGTCTTTTAAGTACCGCATCACTACAGAGGGCACGCCCACCTCAATGGCGGACATGCCCTCGCATACTTGTTCCACTATTAGATACGCTATGATTTACTGCTTCTTTTTTCCATACATCGTCATTTGAGAAACATTAAACATCTCGCCATCAGAAAGACGATACTGCTCTATCTTCCACTGAGAAATCCTGCCGCCAACCTGAATGGGGGTCGCAACGCTTTCTACCGTATCTCCCGCTCGTACAGGAAGCAGATGGGTGCTATTTACCTGAACACCGAGAAAAAAGAGTTTTTCGTTTTCATAATGTGCTGTACAGCCCTCACTTGCAGCATTTTCTGCAAGAGCAGCACTAATTCCGCCATGCAACACACCATGCGGCTGGAGCATATCTTCGGTTACCTTCATGCGAGTAACGTACTTTTCCGGAGTTGACTCAATAAGTTCAATTCCCAAGATATCTGCCAAGGCCATATATATTCCCTCCTCTACGTATGCGCACCACACGCACATACACTGCCGCACCATTCTCATGAATGCAGCTCTTTACTTCCTTACGTTACTGTTATTCCTGTTCGTCTTCTGGGTACGGATGCTTATCAAAATAGCCTGTCTGTCCGCGCACGTTCCAAGCACATGCAGCAAGCAACAACACCAGCAAAAGAGACACTACTGCTGAGAGGCTAACCGATCCATGCGACCATGCACTCGCAAAATCCCACGACATCAACACCGCATTGATAATAACCAGCCAGAAAAACGCAGCGCTCTTATACGGATTACGAGCACTGCGAACGCCTAATATACCAACAATCAAGTTAAACAAACCGTTGATGAGCGTATTCATTCCCACAGCAACATGACCACTCAGTTCTATCAGCGGCGCAAGAATGCCAAGCTGAGCAAGAGTAACAAACCCTGCCCCTACGGCAATCTCGAGCGCCGCCCACACGATCATGATCAAGCACATAATGCGCGTACGTCGCTGCCAGGGAGTGTACGGGCTTCCATCTGCTGAAAAAAGTTCTTTTTTCTTCCGTCTACCCATATTCAAAAAGCCTAACTACGAACCTCCGCGCCAGTAGCATTGCAAACTTTTTTGATGAGACGCGCTTGTTGTTTGTCGACTTCTTCAGTCGTCAGGGTTCTATCAGATGCACGATACTCAAGCGCATACGCCATTGACTTTTTACCAACTCCCACACGCTGCTCATCACGATACACATCGAACAGTTGCACGCTGTAAAGAAGCTTACCGCCCGCTGAAGTGATTGAACGTACAAGCTGTTCATGTGTTACATCCTCATCGACAACGAAAGCAACGTCCATCGCCACGGCCGGGAAGACCGGTACATCAACATAATCACGTGCTGGACGAGCAGAGGAAATGAGTGCGCTGAGATCAAGCTCGAAAGCAACCACAGGTGCTTGAGCCTCAAAGGCTTCGCACGCTAAGGGGTGAATTTCGCCAACCCAACCCAAGGTCGTACCCCCCGAAAATACCTGAGCGGCACGACCTGGCTGCAAATGCGGCGCATCTTCAGCAGAAAACGCCTTGAAGCGCGGCTTTGGGATTGCGAGTTCGCGAATCAGCGCTTCGATGACGCCTTTACCGTCAAAGAAATCAAAGGGAGCAGGTTGCGTGTTCCATGATGGATCAGCCATTGCGCCTGCCATCACGCCCGCAAGACGCTGGCGCTCCTTGGGGCTTTTGCGCCCGTTTGCTCCAAAGAACACAATGCCTGTTTCATACAGCTGGACATTATGGACTCCACGATTTTGATTATACGCAACGCTATGCAGCAACCCAGGAATAATAGATTGACGCATAACCGACTGCTCTGCATTGAGCGGATTCAGCAATTCAACCGCAATACCGAGGCCGTCTGTATTCATGCGAAGCTGTTCAAGATCGCGTGGGTCGGCAAACGAATACGTCATGGTTTCGTTAAGACCACACGCACGCAACACGGTATTGATCTTATCCATAATGTGCTGAGTATCGCTCTTAACACCCACGCGATCAGGACTACCAGGCAAGGTGGACGGGACACGATCCATACCATAGAGACGCAGTACTTCTTCATACAGATCGATTTCACGCTCAAGATCAGGACGAAACGTCGGTGCAACAACTGAAAGGGTTTCATCGTCAATCTTGTTCACCACACATCCAAGATGCTCAAGCGAATCAACAATGAAGCTCTCCGGAATGTCATAGCCTATCATGGCATGAAAACGCTGAATTCTAAACGTGAGCGTTATCGGTTCGGTCTTTTTGCCATAAACATCAATCACGCCTGGCGCCACACTACCTCCTGATACCTCAGCTAGAAGCTGAGCAGCAGCCGCTGCGATACGATCGATATCAACATCGTCAACACGACGCTCATAGCGCATAGACGATTCGGAAATCAAGCCCAAGTTGCGAGAAGTACGTGACGTTCTTCCTGATTCAAAGGTTGCAGTCTCCAGCAAAATAGAGGTAGTTTCGTCGGTCACTTCCGTCTCTAAGCCACCCATAACGCCAGCCAAAGCAACAGCACGATCAGGAGTTGCGATCACAGTCATGTCGCTGGTAAGGGTGCGCTCCTCGCCGTCAAGGGTGGTCAGCTGTTCGCCATCTTCGGCAGCACGTACAATCACCTCTGCCTTATCCGACGAGCCACGCAACTTGTCATAGTCAAAAGCATGCAAGGGCTGACCAAGCAAGAACAGGATGTAATTGGTCACGTCAACCACGTTGTTGATAGAGCGTGCACCAGCAGCAGTCACACGCTCTGCTAACCAATCAGGACTGGGACCAATTTTCACATTCTTGATAACGCGAGCATCGTAGCGCTGACAACGCTCGAAATCCTCAACGCTCACAGAAGCAAGATCACTGACCTGAGGCAGTGTTGCATCCTCTACCAATGCCGCTTCCATGTCATCAAGAGGATTTTTTGCATCAATGGCATACATCGCACCAACTTCGCGTGCAATACCTACCATAGATAAGCAGTCAGGGCGATTCGGTGTAATTTCGAGATCGAGAATGGTATCAGCACGTTTAAGATAATCTGCTAAGGGCATACCTACCGGCGCATCTTCTGGCAAAATCATGATACCCTCGTGATCAGAGCCAAGGCCTAACTCACGAGCAGAACAATTCATGCCGCAGCTCACAACGCCACGCAGCTTAGATTTTTTGATCTTCACATCCCCTGGCAACACGGTACCCACCAAAGCAACTGCCACATGATCACCCTGGTTGAAATTTTGCGCGCCACACACAATTTGCAAGGGCTCAGGATTGCCCGCATTGTCAAGATTGGCTTGTCCCACATCTACCTTGGTCACCCACAGATGATCTGAGTCAGGATGCGCCGTCTTTTCAATAATTTGTCCCGTAACAACACCAGTAAACGTATCACCGGAACGCTCAACGCCTTCGACGCCGGTACCCGTCAGATCAAGTTGGTCGCAAAATGCATCAAGATCTTCTGGCACCTCTACATATTCAGAAAGCCATTTGAGAGAAACTTTCATTTTCTTCTCTTTCTATATCAAGAACCTCGTAAGGTTCACGGACCTGCATCTACTTTTCTTTAGAACTGTCGCAAGAAGCGCATATCTCCTTCAAGCAACATGCGCAAATCAGGAACGTCATACTTCAAGCACGCCACACGTTCTACGCCAACACCAAACGCGAAGCCCGAATATACTTCAGGATCAATACCCGACATACGCAATACATTCGGATCAACCATGCCGCAACCTAAGATTTCAAGCCAGCCTGTTCCCTTGCACATGCGGCATCCTTTGCCGTGGCAAATACCACAAGAAACATCCACCTCAGCTGAAGGCTCCGTAAAGGGGAAGAAGTGAGCACGAAAGCGCGTCTTACGCTCAGGCCCAAACATTTCTTTGCAGAAATACTCAAGCGTACCCTTCAAGTCACCAAAGGTAATGTTTTTGTCGACCGCCATACCTTCGCACTGGGTGAACTGAGGTAAGTGAGACGGATCAGCCACATCGCGACGATATACCTTACCAGGAGCAACAACATAGATGGGAAGATCCTGCTCTTCCATGACGTGCACCTGAATACCTGAGGTTTGCGTGCGAAGCAACACGCCCGATTCTCCGCGCACTGCCGATTGATCACCAGACATATCCCGCACATAAAAGGTATCTTGCATTGATCGGCTAGGATGATCCGCAGGAGCATTGAGCGCCGTGAAGTTATACCAATCGGTTTCAACTTCAGGACCGGTAGCTACCGAATAACCAAGCCCTAAAAAAATCTCAGCAATTTCGTCAGAAATAGCATTGATCAGATGACGCGCGCCCATCTGCTGAGCACGACCAGGCAACGTCACATCAACCGCATCGGCCTCAATGCGAGTCTCAAGCTCGGATTGTGCCAACTCGGATTTCTTCGATTCAAGTGCAGCTTCGATTTCATTTCGTGCTGCATTCACGCTCTTGCCTACCTCTGCGCGATGCTCCTTATCAATCTGGCCCATTGAACGCAGATAGCCCGTGAGCGACCCTGATTTTCCTACCACCTCAACACGAATCTTATCGAGCGCTTCAGTATCAGGCGCCTGAGCAATTGCTGATAGGGTTTCAGCATGCAGCGATTTAACGTCGTCAACTATGGACATTTCTCGCATCCTTCCTGCAGTAACACACGTTCACCATATAAAAAGCCCTTCTCATCCTCTGATCCAAGGACGAGAAGGGCTCTCGCGGTACCACCCTGGTTGATGCTGGCATGAAACCAACACCCACTCATATGCTCTGTTACGGGAGCTCCCGTCAAAGCTAGGACATCCATGCACGACCACTCTGTATCTGCGCCGCGCATCCTGCGTTCACTTTGATGCTCGAAAGGGAATCACGATGCCGGATAAGCGCCGCCCTTTCAGCCAAGAGGCAGCTCTCTGAAGCTCGTCGTTATACACCGTGCTGTCTTTGTCTTCGCATACGTGAGGAAGTATAATACACCCGCACGACAAGAGGTAGCGATGTTCGCATAAAAACTACGCCTTCTGAACTCAGGCGAGATATAGGCGCACATACACGCTACTTCGCGCCTTCGTCTTCGGATGAGGTTTCATTCACCAGCTCACGCAGATGTGCACTGGAGCGATCAAGGCGCTCTGCTGCAACAACAATATTGCGTGCCTCTTCTTCTGGATTTTCAAGTTCTTTTTTGCTTGGACGCTTTGACAAAATGCGCGAAAGCTCGTTCATGTCAGCCTTGATCTGGCGCTTATCGTGTTTATCGATCTGTTTACCCGCAGATGACAGAGCCCGATTAACTTCCTCTAAAAGCTCGTGTGCTTTTTGACGAACATCCATGGTTGCGCGACGGAACTTATCTTCTTCAGCATAATCTTTTGCATCTTGAATAGCGCGTTCGACTTCTTCATCAGACATACGATCAGAATCGTCAATAACAATTGACTGCTCTTTTCCTGAATCCAAGTCTTTCGCAGACACCGTCAAGATACCATTCGCGTCAATATCAAAGGTCACCTCAATCTTAGGAACCCCCGCAGGGGCGCGCTTTATGCCTTTTAAGCGAAACGTGCCAATAGCCTTGTTATCCTTGGCCATAGGACGCTCACCTTGCAATACCTTAATCTCAACGCTCGTCTGATATGGCGCTGCGGTACTGAAGATTTGTGAGTAATGAACAGGCAAGGTCGTATTGCGCTCAACCAAACGCGTCGCTACGCCACCCACCGTCTCAATAGAAAGCGATAAGGGCGTCACATCTAACAGCAGCAAACTATTTGCCTGCACAATACCTGCCGATGAAGCTGACAGCGTGCCACCTTGGATAGCAGCTCCCGTCGCAACACATTCATCAGGGTTAATGGAAGATGAAGGCTCCTTACCCGAAAGGGCACGCACGTGATTTTGTACAGCAGGAATACGCGTAGAACCGCCTACCAACAACACGCAGCCCAGCTCAGAAGATGCAATGCCCGCATCATTGAGCGCGGACTGCACCGGTTCCGAAGTTTTTTCTACTAAATGATGGGTCAGGCGATCAAACTCGGCGCGCGTAAGCGTTATGTCCATATGGAGAGGACCAGAAGAACTCCGTGCGATAAAGGGCAAATTGACCTGGGTTGACATTGTATTGGACAGCTCTTTTTTTGCCTGCTCTGCCGCCTCACGTACACGCTGCATCGCCATTGCATCGCGAGAAAGATTGACTCCTGTTTCGCGCTTGAATTCCGAAACAAGATGCTGCGCGACACATTCATCAAAGTCGTCGCCACCTAAGTGGTTGTCACCCGAAGTTGCCAATACTTCGATAACATCATCACCAATTTCGATAATTGACACATCGAAGGTGCCACCACCAAGATCGTAGACCATAACCTTTTGAGCAACACCGTTATCTAAGCCATACGCAAGCGCAGCTGCCGTAGGCTCATTGATGATACGCAAAACGTTAAGACCTGCAATGCGCCCCGCATCTTTAGTAGCCTGGCGCTGCGAATCGTCAAAATATGCCGGTACTGTAATAACCGCATCGGTTACGTCTTGGCCCAAATAGGCTTCTGCATCGCGCTTTAATTTGCCAAGAATCATGGCAGACAACTCTTGCGGAGTATAGTCCCTCCCATCAATTTTCGTCTTCCATGATGTTCCCATATGGCGCTTGACGGAAGATATGGTTCTATCAGGATTTACCGCTGCTTGACGGCACGCGATGCTGCCAACCAAACGTTCGCCTTCTTTCGAAAACGCCACGACACTGGGTGTGGTGCGCTCCCCTTCTGCATTGGAGATAATGGTAGCCCGACCCCCCTCCATCGTCGCCATACAACTATTGGTGGTTCCGAGGTCAATTCCAATTGTGGCTCCCATAGAGATCCTCTCTGGTCATGCTGTTTATATCTTTAACGCTACGCAGGACAACGCACGATGAAAAAAGCTGATCGATCTTCTGTAGCAAGCACTCCTAATAGAAGAAGCGACCCGCTGATCCACACGCATACTGAGCAAGGCACAAACCACAGCAAATCATGGCCGGGTCAACTCTTCCAACGCTAAACCCGCGTGCTTTGCCCTGTTGCTGATACGCCTGACCAACCATCTGGAATTGCTGCTGAGCCTGACGATACGTGCGATTATTAGGATCCATCTTTATAGCGCGTCGAATTTGTTCATTTGCCATCATGGAATTCCCTGCCCCATGATGGGCAAGCGCGCTCAAATAATACCAGCGTGCATTGCGCCCTGTACTTGTAACCTTATTGAGTTCGTCCACCGCTTGCTTGTATCGATCGGCATTGATATGGTCGATTGCCATACGTACTTCAAAAGGATCATTTGCTGAAGCTTCTGGATGAATGGTGCCATAGCCACCACCCATGCTACCAAAACCAAAAATGTCGTCGAAGTCGATAGTTGACCAACCATAAGGCCCTGAGGAACTATATCCGCCTTGACCGGCACCGCCATAGGGACCATACTGTGAGCCGCCATACCCTTGTGCACCACCAGTGCTGCCACCCGCATAGCCTGCTCCTGACGAATTAGCCTGAGTGCGGCGATCGCTTGCTGCATATTTTTCAGGATTTGACAGACGATCATAGGCCTCGTTGATTTCATTCATCTTTTCTTCGGCCTTAGGATCGTTTGGATGTAGGTCGGGATGATTTTCGCGTGCCTTTTTGCGATATGCCTTTTTTATTTCGTCTGCCGAAGCATCACGGCTTACGCCCAAAACCTCATACGGGTCTTTAACCATGGTGAGTCTTGTTCTCCTTTGCCTCAAAACGCTGCCAAACGCCTGCGTACAGCACGCTTCTCATCAGGTGAATATCCCTCTCAAGCGGTAAACGTTCGAAAATGTCAGTCATAGATGCCGCAAGGTATTCTAAATTGTCCCTCAATACCTGAGCATCATGATCAATATACCTAAAAGGATTATACGAACCTGTCTGTAAATCTTCCTCCAAGTCCATCGCTGCATCCATTACATACACAAACTTTCCTAAACGCGCACCAAAAAGACGTAGGTCGGTTGCCCAAAAGTCATCTTTGTACGCAAAAAGGCGTCCTAGCATTATGCCGAAGCGATTTGCCGGAGCATCGGGAGTGATGAACGCAGCGTCAATACACGCATCAGAAGAAGCATCTGGTATCTGATGCGTTCGACCGGCTTCAAGCATATCTGATTCAAGTCCAGCCTCAAATGCGCGCTGGGCGTGCTGCTCAATGCGGCGAATATCAGCCATCGCTTCTTCAATATCGGCGCATATATCAGGATGCCTGCGCTTCGCACGGCGATATGCTGGCAAAAGTGCTGTAGCCGCCATACGAGATTTCAATTGGCGATCATCATTCCAGTCATCGAGCAATTTGTGATAGGCAAGCATAATACTAAGATCGGCAGCATAATCGGTGTAGACGCTTTGCGCATATGCCTGAGGTTGCGCAGGATGCATAGGACATCGTTTTGCCCCGGTAGTTTCTTTGGGTTCATAAAGCGAGCCCAACATGAGAGCAAAAAACGTGAGGTCATATGAAACGCTCAAACGAGGAAGCTGACCATAGCGATTTTTGATTGACCGACAGACGCCACAGTACACACAGCGATAACGCTGTCGCTCAGCGTCTTCTAAACTTTCCAAATTGGGAAGAATATAGCCAAACAATGTCGATAACTTTCAACCTGGCCCCACACCTACAAAGCGCAACACTATCACAATACGCAAGGTATGCTCTACAGTACGCGATAAAAACAGCTCTTATGACCCGTATGGCACGCAGGGCCAGCAGGATGTACTAACGCAAGCAAGGTATCGGCATCACAGTCGTAACGCAGCTCCACCAATTCTTGGGTGTTGCCTGATTCCTCTCCTTTATGCCAATAGGACTGACGGCTCCTAGACCAAAACCACGTTGTATGCTGCTCAAGACTGCGACGGATGGATTCTTCATTCATCCATGCCATCATCAATACGTCATGGGTGGTAGCATCTTGAACAATGCACGGAATCAAGCCATCAGCGTTATATGAAAGATCTTTGAGATTCATAGATGATCTTCTCCTCAAATTTACTGCACCCAAACAGTGCAATTAGCGCACACGCTCTGCACCTGTGAAAACGTTTCACCAAACGCATTAAAGACGCACAGGAATACCTTGTGAGCGCATGTATTCCTTCACTTCGCGCACCGTCAGTTCGCCATAATGAAACACACTGGCTGCCAAAACCGCATCGGCTTCGCCTTCGATAATTCCTTCGGCAAAATGATCTAAGGTGCCTACCCCACCTGAAGCAATGACTGGAATGGTAACCGCACGCGCAACAGCACGCGTGAGCGCAAGATCAAATCCATCCTTACTGCCATCACGATCCATGCTCGTCAGAAGAATCTCTCCCGCTCCTCGCTTGGCAGCTTCTGCAGCCCACTGTACTGCATCAACACCGGTGTTCTTGCGACCACCATGCACGTACACCTCCCATTTATTGGGATTACCGGCTACCTGCTTGGCATCAATAGCACACAGGATTGCCTGTGTACCAAACGCTGCAGCAGCCCTCGTAATAAGGGTAGGATCAGCAAGGGCAGCAGAATTGACCGACACCTTATCGGCTCCTGCCGCAATCATGGTACGTATATCGGCCACACTCCGAAATCCACCGCCAACACAATAGGGCAGATGGAGCTCCTCGCTTGCACGACTGGCCATCTCTACCGTCGTCGCACGTCCCTCGTGAGTCGCCGTAATATCAAGAAAGATAACCTCATCGGCACGCTGCTCGTCATAGCGCTGAGCAAGTTCAATAGGATCCCCTGCATCACGCAAATTAACGAAATTCACGCCTTTTACCACACGTCCATCTTTTACATCCATACAAGGAATTACGCGCTTTGTCAGCATACTGTACCTCTCGTTACCTTCTTACTCCACTGCGATACAGGTATTACTCGTTTGGTTCTGCATATGTTTTTGCACAACAGGCAAGCGCTGCTTGCAAGTCAAGGCTCTTTTCATACACCGCGCGACCCGCAATCACGCCTTCGATGCTGTCCGACACCGCAGCAAGGCGCGTAATATCATCCATATCCGCAACACCACCTGATGCAATAACGGGGTGTCCAAACACACGGGCGATTTCGACATAGCGCTGAGCATCAATGCCTGTTTGCATGCCATCACGAGAAATGTCCGTGTATACCAGGTGTTTAAACCCCAATGCGCCCACCTCGGCAATAAGGTCAACAGCTGGAACCCCAGCGCCTTCACGCCATCCCGCAACCGCTACCTCACCCTGTTTTGCATCAATGCCTGCCGTCAGCATATCGGGATACAAATCGAGGGCAGCTTTTGCAAAGTCTTGATCAGTAACAAGCGTCGTACCCAGCACGACGCGAGAAACCCCCGCATCAGCAAGACGCTTGATAGTCTCAAGGCTGCGAATACCACCGCCAACCTCAATGAAAAGTCCAGTTTCCTTGATGATACGTTCGATAATTTCGATGTTTTCGGGTTCGCCGCTGCGCGCCCCGTTGAGATCAACGACATGAATCCAACGAGCACCCGCATCTTTAAAGATAGCTGCCTGCTCAACCGGGTTGTCGTTATATACCGTCACTGCTTGATAATCACCTTTAGCAAGACGCACTGCCTTGCCATCAAGAATATCAATTGCAGGAAGAAGATCCATTGCTTGGTCCCTTCATGTATCTACTTCGTCTCAGTGAGACCCTTCTTGTATGATGAGCACATCACGATGCCCGCACGGTGTAGTGCACCATCTCTCGATGCATTACACACGCTACACTAAGCTCACAAAATTCTTCAGCACACACAACCCCGCATCTGAAGACTTTTCCGGATGGAATTGCACCCCAAATACCGTTTCGCCCTTTTGAACAACACTCGGAAATGTCACGGAATGAGTGGTTGTCGCTACAGTATAGGAAGAGTCGGGCGCCCGATAGCTATGAGTGAAATAAAAATATTCTCCAGGATCAATGTTGGAAAGAAGTGGGCAATCCTGCTCATGAAATTCAAGCGAGTTCCATCCAACGTGGGGAATTTTATAGCGATTGCCTTCTGAGTCGTATTCGGGGATGCGCTCGACCACGCCGGGCAGCACGCCTAAACCTTTCGGTAGCGGCTTTCCTTCTTGAAAACCTTCTTGACCTTCCTCAAACAAAAGGTGCTGACCAAGGCATATCCCTAGAAACGGCTTCTGCTGATCAATCGCCTGTCGAATAGCCTGCATCTGCAAAGTTTCTATCATGGTGGTAGACGCGTCATCAAAAGCACCAACACCCGGAAGCACAATGGCATCTGCACGTGCAATTACGTCGGGATCATCAGTAATCTGAGCATCCCCACCCACCGTGCGCAATCCGCGCTCAACACTTTGCAAGTTTCCCTTGCAATAATCGACAACTGCAATCATTACAGAATATGCCTTCCTTTTCGATGCAAAATTACAACGCTACCGCCCAGAGTCAAAGCCTTCTCTACAGTGCCCCTTTGGTAGAGGGCAACAGATCTGCCGCACGAGCATCTATTTCAAGCGCACTGCGCATCGCACGACCTACTGCCTTAAAGCAAGCCTCAATTATATGGTGTGCGTTTTCGCCTGCAAGCATACGCACATGAAGCGTAACCTGAGCCTGAGTTGCAAATGCAATGAAGAATTCCTTCACCAAAGATGTATCAAACGTACCTAATGTGCACAGAGGAATATCAACATCCCAATGCAGTTGTCCTCGCCCTGAAATATCAATACTTACAAGGATCAACGATTCATCCATAGGAAGGATCTGTGTTGCAAAGCGCGCAATGCCGCGCTTGTCAGCCATTGCCTGAGCAAACGCCTTGCCCAGCACAATGCCCACATCTTCAACCGTGTGGTGCGCATCAACATCAAGATCCCCTTGCGCACGAACCTCAAGATCAAAGAGGCCATGCCTGCCAAACGCATCAAGCATGTGATCGAAAAAGGCTACACCGGTATCCACGTTGATGCTACCCGTACCATCAATACACAGCGAAAGAGAAATATCGGTTTCTTTGGTCGTACGCGTAAGTTCTGCACGTCGCTCGTTTTGAAACACTGCCCTTCATCCTCCTTAGACGTCGCGCTGAGCACGAATATCGCCAAGCGCGTCTAAAAATGCCTTGTTTTCTTCGGGTAACCCCACCGTCATGCGCAAACAATTTTCCAGAAGAGGAGTTTGAGAAAAATCACGTATCAAAATTCCTCGTTCGTATAACGCTTGCCATACCGCATCTGCCTCGTCGAGACGGATCAATATATAGTTCGAATCGGAATCAAACGCCTCAACTCCGGGCATCGCACGCAATTGTTCTAGAACCAACGAGCGCTGCTCAATGATGGTATTTATTCCCGGAACAAACTTTGCTCGATTGCGATATACCACACATCCAATTGCCTGTGAAAGCGCATCTACCGAATATGGTTGACGCACTTTAATGAATTCGCGGACAACGTCTTCGTTGGCCAAAAGATAGCCCAAACGCACCCCTGCCAAACTAAACGCCTTCGAAAAAGTGCGCAAAATGACAAGGTTTTTATGCTGCTCCAACAAAGGACGCATTGTGCTGCAGGAAAACTCAAAATACGCCTCATCAACCATTACCAGAGCATCAGTTGCATCAAGAAGTTTTCTAACAAACGCACCCGACGCTAATTTGCCCGTAGGATTATTGGGACTGTTAATCACGAGATAGTCGATATCGCCTTGCGCCACACGTTCCAACACCGCGTCCTCATCGATTTCGAAATTAGCCTTACGCGGAATCGACACAATGTTCGATTCCACAAGGCGAGCATTAGCCTCATACACCGAAAACGTAGGCGGAACATTTAAAAAGGTTCTTCCAGGACCACCCCAGGCAAGCGCAAAATTAAAGAGCAGCTCATCTCCGCCATTGCCAACTAAGACATTATCGCGCATAAGACCATTTGCCTCTGCAATCAAATCACGCAACTCATTTGCAAGAGGGTCTGGATAGCGATTAAAGTCGAAGTTTTTCAGCGCCTTTCGTATCTCAATCTGAACATCTTCAGGCACATTGTTGGGGTTCTCATTGGCCGACAGCATATGCTGCGCAGGAAGATACTTTGGATCATAGGGAACCAATCCCGCCAAAGCAGGCTGAGAAGAACGCACCTTATTCATGTATATCCCCTTCAAACATATCGGCAAGCGAAGAGCCTGGCGTGGTTTGCAATACACTGCGGTCATACGGCTTGCTTATCTCTTCGATCAACTTACAGCGCAAACGAACGCTTTGCGCGTGAGCCCACAGTCCTTCGCGCTTCGCAAGAGCAATAATAGCCTGAGAATCGCGAAACAGGGCAGCTGGAGAGTAACTCAACACGCTTGACTTTTTCACGAAATCGTCCACAGAAAGCGGGCTTGAGAACCGTGCCGTTCCCCCTGTGGGAAGCGTGTGATTAGGGCCAGCAACATAATCACCCGCTGCTTCAGGAGTCCATTCGCCACAAAAAATAGCACCCGCATGACGAATAGAACCCAGATAATCAAGAGCAGAGGACACATTTAACTCCAAATGTTCGGGTGCAATGATGTTGACCGCGTCAAGAGCGGCACTCATGTCAGGGCAGATGATGCATAGTCCCCTATTGGAAAGCGAGGCCTCAGAAATCTCTTTGCGAGGAGATTCTTCGATCTGTTTTGCAATGGCTGCTTCAACCTCATCAGCGAACTTGTGAGAAAACGTCACCAAGTAACAGCTGGCCAAAGGATCGTGTTCGGCCTGCGCCATCAGATCAATGGCCACCAAATCAGGCAAGGTAGTTTCGTCAGCCACAACGCACACCTCAGAAGGCCCTGCAATCATATCAATACCGACATCACCCGACACCACCTTTTTGGCAGCAGTCACATAGGCATTACCAGGACCAGTAATTTTATCAACCTTGGTAATTGATTCGGTACCGTAGGCAAGAGCAGCAATAGCCTGTGCGCCACCTACAGAATATATCTCGGTTACTCCCGCAACGCGGCATGCCTCAATAACAGCAGGATCGAGAGAGCCATCTTTGGTTGGCGGGGTCACGCACACGATACGTTGCACTCCTGCCACTGAAGCAGGAATTGCATTCATTAATACCGTTGAAGGATACAGCGCACGTCCACCAGGAACATAGATGCCAACCGAATCAAGCGGCTGAATTTTTGCGCCCACCAAAGCGCCATCATCGCGCAAAGTAAACCATCCTTGCTGCTTTTGACGTTCATGAAAATCACGAATTTGCTTGGCGGCGTGGTCGATCGCAGATGAAAGATCAGGATCTACACCCGAAATTGCCTGCTCAATTTTTTCCTGTGGCACCCGGAAGGCTTCAATATCAACACCATCGAAGCGCTTCGTGTATTCGCGCAAGGCCTCATCGCCGCGATTGCGTACATCTTCGATAATAGACGTTGCCGCAATCAGCGCATCGGCGTCAAACGCGCCTGTTCGATTAAGCATCCGTTCTTCAAGTTGCTGACCTGCGCCAAGTTCAATTCGCCTCATAAATTAGTTCTCCTTCACTTGAGCATATAACGTATCGGCCAGCTGACCGATACGAGTATTAGTCCTAAACGAACTAGGGTTTACGAAAAAGCGCGCCGTTGACGAAAGAACATCATCAACCACAACCAAGTTGTTTTCGCGCAAGGTTGTTCCTGTAGCCGTAATATCAACAATACGCTCTGCCATACCCGTAATGGGTGCCAGCTCGATATTGCCATGAAGTTTGACAATTTCAACCGGCATACCAATCTTGGCATAATATGCACGCGTGATATGGGGATATTTGGTTGCTACACGAATAGAGCCTAATCTACGATAGCGCTCTTCAACAGCCTTGGTGCTGCCCTTTGATTCGGCAACCACAAAACGACATCCCCCAAATTTGAGATCGACCAACTCGACCACATCAGGTGCCGCTTCCATCAGGGAATCTTCGCCACAAATGCCGCAGTCTGCTGCACCGAGCGCAACAAACACCGGCGCATCGGTAGGACGCACAATAAGATATTCCACATCACCATTGCGCAACATGAGTGTTCGCCCTGAATCGAGCAAACCATCAACATCAAGCCCGGCTTGTTCGAGCGCAGCAACCGCACCTTCCTTCAAAGAACCTTTGGGAACCGCAATGCGCAACCGACATGTTGTATCAGTGATATTCTGAGCCGCTTCACGTGCCGCCATCACCTGTTCAAGATAGAACGCGAATCCCGCAGCAGGAATAGGCTCAGCTCCATAGGAAGCCAACAAATTGTCATAGCGCCCTCCTGATCCGAGAGGAGACCCGAGACCCGGCGCATAGGCTTCAAAGACCAACCCAGTATAGTAATCAAACGAGCTCATGACCGAAAAATCGATCAAGATGTTATTGCCTAAGCCAGAGCTGGTAAGCACGTCGTATACCGATTCAAGTTCCTCAACGCCTGCAGCACAGCCAAGCGGTTCTAACAGCTGGCGTACCTGCACAAGAGCCTGCTTCCCACCACGCAAGCGAGACAACTCAAAGATCGCATGAGCTACCTGCACATCAGCATCCCCAGGATTATCGAGAGCTGGATCAGAGAGCCTAAACGACGACTGAGGGCTGCCGGATACCGCACACGCATTTTCACTGCCGTTGCACGATGTACGCTCAACTGCTTCAATCAATTCATGAAGGTACACAAAGTTAGAGGTGTGATAGGCCTGCAAGACCGCTGCCTGCCACTGGTCGCTTGCATTGCTTACGGCAAGTAAATCGCGCAACACTCCGGCTGAACCAAGAGCAATAACAAAATCGCTCAGTCCGCATTCCTGCAGTGCTGAGGCAAACATGCTAATCAGATCCACATCGGATTCGACACCTGCGCTTCCCAAGCATTCAGCACCAACCTGGGTGAGCTCTCGAGCCGATGCTTCAGCTGTTTTTTCGCGAAAAACACGCTGGGTGTAGCGCAACCGAATGGGCTTGCTGCGTGCGGCAACAACTTCGCTGCGCGCAGCACACATACGCGCGATCTGCATCGTAACATCGGGACGCATAGCAAGAAGATCACCATGAGAATCAAAAAACTTGAAGGGAGCTTCAGGAACATGTCCACCGGCCTCCATCACGTCAAGCACTTCAAGTGTGGGCGTTTCAACAGGCACATAACCTCGTTCTGCAAAACACGATCTCACACGGGACGTGAGTTCTTCGCGCACCAACGCTTCCTCACTCACAACGTCACGAAAACCAACAGGAGTAACGTAGTTCATAGCTCTTCTTTCTCTTCTCTCGTTTCGCAGATCGTCCCCATACCAACACGACGCACAGCCCGCATCATGATACAAACCCTTCAAAAAATACGACATCATTCCAAAAGTGCCATCGCACATCAGTGTTCTTCACTAAACCTCTTCTTTGAAGATTCTGATGAGACTTTGCATAGCGCATTGATTGCCGTACGCCACCTTCTGCTTTGCACGCAACCATAAAATGATCACGGATACTTTATCACAGTAGAGTACTAAAGTATATCTCAATTTTGTAAAGAAATCTTTCCAAGAATACGACACAGCGATTCAAAAGGTATTTCCCCGCTAAAGAGTATAATGGCACTGGTAAACAGAGTTTAAGGAGTGATACAGAATGAGCTTCAAAAAGATTCTTGTTCCTTATGACAATTCTGATCACGCAAAACATGCGCTCCAAGAAGCCATCAAACTTGCTGAAGGCATCCCCGAGGCAGCTATTCATGTGGTAGAAGTCTGCCCCCCACCTCAAGATTTGATTTACAGCAGTATCAACCAAGCAGGATTTGGTATGGGCGCGTCTCTTTCCTCACAGCAGGACTTTGCTCAAATGGTTGAACAGCGCAACGAAGAAAGCGACAAGAAGCTTCAAGGCGAAATTTCTCCCCTCGTTGAAGATTTCGATGGAGAATTAACCGCTGAAGTAGTATTTGGAATCTACAATGTCGACACTATCGTCGATGCAGCACAGCACTACCAGTGTGATCTGATCGCTATGGGATCTCGTGGTCTCGATGCTATTCGAGGCGCACTCGGTTCAGTAAGCTACGGAGTATTGCGCGCCGCCGACATCCCTGTGCTGATCGTTAAGTAGCACGCTACAACACTCTTGAGCATTGATTACATACAGACACCAAGAAGTCTCACTTCAAAACCCTTGCGTTTTGCATCATATACAATCGGCACTCCGATATACCAACGGGAGTGCCGATCTGCTTTCTAGCGCATATTGCAATCATGAGGTCTTCAGGCTGCTAGTT
Organism: uncultured Cryptobacterium sp.; assembly: GCA_964456695.1. Lineage (GTDB taxonomy): Bacteria > Actinomycetota > Coriobacteriia > Coriobacteriales > Eggerthellaceae > Anaerotardibacter. Next base: position 47,809 of record CAYWAO010000002.1, read on the forward strand.
GAATCCAAACCACGCTACAGAACACACGATGCCCGTGCGCGGCAAAACGGCCTGCCACGCATGCCCTATAGTGCGGACATTTTTCCAAAAACGACAGTATTACCCGTCTAATTTTTGCGAAAGCATCTGGTTAATTACCTTGGGATTACCCTGACCCTTCATCTCTTTCATGCACTGACCAACAAAGAATCCGAGCAGGCCCGTTTTCCCGCCCTTATACTGTTCCACCTTGTCGGGAAATGCCGCAAGCACATTGTCAACCACAGTCTCAATCGCGCCGGTGTCAGAAACCTGCTTCATCCCACGTTCTTCCACAACAACAGAAGGATCCTTGTCTTCCTCAAGGATTGCAACAAACACTTCTTTTGCCTGCCTGGATGAAATGGTGTCCTGAGCCAACAATTCCACAAGCTCAACAGCACGTGCAGGCGAAAGTGTCGTCTCAGACATATCCGAAATACCTTGAGCATTTGCATAGGCTGCAACATCATTAATGATGAGATTTGCCAGAGGTTTAGCCAAGGCAACTGCCTTGTCCTGCGCCTGATCAATGCACGCTTCAAAGAAATTTGCGGTACTTCTGTGCTCCACTAAATGGCGCGCATCATAAGCAGACAACTTGAAATCGCTCTCAAAGCGTTTGGCCTTTTCATCAGGCAATTCGGGAAGCTTAGCACGCACGCGCTCAATAAACTCATCCGACAGATCATAGGGTGCCAAGTCAGGCTCAGGGAACAGACGATAATCATCAGCAGTTTCTTTAACACGCATAACAATCGTACGCTTTTTGCTCGGATCCCAGTGGCGTGTTTCCTGATAGATAATGCCGCCTTCTTCAAGAACTTCTGCCTGACGACAAATCTCGTAGGCTAAACCATCATGCAGATTCTTAAAGGAATTCATGTTCTTGAGCTCGGTCTTGGTTCCTAGCTGAGTAGAACCGCGACGACGAAGCGACACATTGCCATCGCAGCGCAAGCTGCCTTCTTCCATCGAGCAGTCCGAAATACCGATAGCCAAATATATCTGACGAAGTTTTTGCATGAACAAACGCGCCTCTTCAGGCGTGCGCAAATCGGGCTTGGTGACCAACTCAATCAACGGCGTACCTGCGCGATTATAGTCAACAAGCGAATGAGTCGCGCCCGCAATGCGGCCTTCCCCACCGCCAACATGAACCATTTTGCCGGCATCTTCTTCCATGTGAATGCGCTCAATACCAACATGAGCCACATACCCATCTTCAGTACGGGTGACGTTCGCAGCCGTGGTACCTTCTGCTCCGGTTTCACCCGGCTTGAGATCGCCTAAATCAATGCGCTCCCTTGCCGCAGGACCATCAACATCTAAATCCAAATGTCCACGCATGCAAAACGCAACAGGACCTTGCGTTGTCTGGAAATTCTTGGCCATATCCGGATACATATAATTTTTGCGATAAAACATGGAACGTTTTTCGATATCGCAGTTTGTAGCAAGACCTGCCAGCACAATAGATTCAATTGCCGCCTTGTTGGGCACCGGCAGTGCACCGGGTAACCCTAAACATACCGGACAGGTATGCGTATTAGGCTCTGCGCCGAACTCCAATTTGCAACTGCAGAACATTTTTGTTTCAAGGGTGGTAAGCTCGGCATGAATCTCAAGACCGATAACCGCTTCCCAATCCTGAAGAACTTCTTCGAGCTTCTTCATATCTATTCACCGGCCTTTCCATCAGCAGCAGTTGGTAGTTCGGGGGCGTTGCCTTCTGCAAACAGAGGCGCAACTGGAGCTGCTCCGTACACGGTCTCCAACGCTGCTGCTACACGCAGCATATTTTCGTCTTTGAATGCAGGGCTGATGAGCTGCACGCCTACAGGCAAGCCGGAATCGGATCCCAAACCAACCGGCATACTCATTCCACCGTTGCCGGCAATATTGATCGAAATGGTAAACATATCAGAAAGATACATCGAAGTCGGATCGCTAATCTCACCAAACTTAAAAGCAGTGCGAGGACTTACGGGAGCCACGATACAATCAACCTGTTCATACGCCTTGGTGTAGTCCTGCGTAATGAGGGTGCGCACCTGTTGTGCTGGGTAGTAATACGTGTCATACACGCCTGACGAGAGCAAATAACTTCCCAGCATAATGCGGCGACGTGCCTCTATACCAAAACCTCCGGAACGCGATGCCTCATACTGGCTACCCAAATCTTTATGTCCCGGATCGCAATAGCCATAACGCACCGAATCAAACCGTGCCAGATTGGAAAATGCTTCACAGGGACCAAGAACATAGTAGGCGCTCATAGCCGCCTGAGCATTGGGCAGCTCTACTTCAATAATTTCTGCACCCATAGAGGCAAGATGCTTGAGGGCTTCTTCTACCTTCGCACGTACTTCGGCCTGCAAGCCATCGGCTTCCATAAACGCCGGAACGACGCCAATGCGCATACCGCTCACACCTTCTGCAAGATTGGCGGTAAAGTCAGTTTCAACTTGCTGGCTCGTACAATCAAGCGGGTCATGTCCTGCCAGTGCGTTCATCGCATATGCTGCATCCTCAACGCTGCGGGCAAATGGTCCTACCTGATCAAGCGATGAACCAAACGCCACCACACCGTAGCGAGACACCACACCATACGTGGGCTTTACAGCAACAACGCCGCAAAAACTACCTGGCTGACGGATAGAACCACCCGTGTCAGAACCCAGGGTCACCGTTGCAAGTCCTGCAGCAACCGCAGCCGCAGACCCACCTGATGAGCCACCGGGCACGCGCTCCAGATCCCACGGATTGTACGTGCGACCAAACGCTGAGGTTTCCGTTGAAGAGCCGAACGCAAATTCATCCATATTGAGCTTACCGAGAGGAATGCCGCCCGCTTCGATAACACGCTCTACACACGTTGCCGTGTAAGGAGACACATAATTTTCAAGCATATGAGAAGAACACGTGGTGTGTGTGTCTTTGAGATTCATGTTGTCTTTAAACGCAACCGGAACTCCTGCCAATGAGCCAACCGCAGACAGACTATCTGAGGCAATCGCATCATCAATGCGCTGTGCTGCTGCAAGTGCCAACTTTTCGGTGGTTTCCAAAAACGCATGGACAGCCACATCGGCTGTGGTAACACGCTCAAGTGCATTTTGAGCAATTTCAGTTGCACTGAAATCTTTTTGTGCAAGACCTTGCTGAATTTCAGCAACTGACATTTCAGAAAACGAACGTGCCACTACTGATCACCCCCACCTAAGATTGCAGGAATGAGAAAGTTACCATCTTGCTGCTTAGGAGCATTTGACAAGGCCTCTTCCTGAGTGAAGCTGATGCCCTCCACATCATCACGCATAACATTGGATAGGCTTCCAATGGGATGAAAGGTGGGTTCTACACCTTCAAGGTTGTACTCAGTAATGGGTTTGAGACTGTCGATGATGTTATTCAGATCCTCTGTCATAGGGCCAACCTCTTCATCGGTAAGCCCAATGCGCGCGTACGTTGCAATATCACGTACGTCCTTTTCACTCAGATGTTGCGTCATGGCATTCCTTTGCTCTATCACCACAAATACGGCACTTTGTCCTATGTTGGCACTCATCACAATACGTGGTGTAACGATTTGTCAAAAATCGTTATTCATAATAGCAAAGCTCGCCACTGTCGCATGAGTTGCTTTTATAGGAATCATCAAGCTCGCAAACAAAAGTTGGGCTAGAGGAACCTCTAGCCCAACGTAGCATGACACCAACCGATATGGTTTGCATCCCGCAGTAGCTTAGCGATCACACACTCCAAGCACTGCGCGTATGAAACAATACAAGAAGTTACGCTTGCATCCCGTTTTACATAACAACCAATGGCTTGATCAGATCAGCAGGCTTATCCTTCATCAACATCAAAGCCTCTTCCATGTGCTCGAAGCCATCGAAGCGATGAGTAATCATCTTGCCAGGATCAACACGACCAGCCTCGATAACTCTGAGAAGCTTCTCGGAACGCAGACGGCCACCAGGCATTAAACCACAGCGAATCTGCTTGTGGCTCATGCCGCAACCCCACTCTTCACGAGGGATCTTGACGTAGTCGCCCGAACCAAGATAGTTAACACTACCGATAATTCCACCAGGCTTGAGGATCTTGATAGCCTGAGCGAAGGTATCAACGTTACCACCGGCGATAATAACGCGGTCAACGCCCTTGCCGTGGGTCTTTTCCATAATCTGCTCAACGATGTCACCTTCACGATAGTTGATGATCTCGGTTGCACCAAACTCAAGAGCAAGATCAGCGCAGCGCTTACGAGAGCCAACTGCATACAGGTTACCAGGACCACGAAGAGCAGCACCTGCTACCGCCATCAAACCCACAGGACCGATACCAATAACAGCAACGTCATCACCAAACTGTACATCAGCAAGCTCAGCGCCATGGAAACCGGTAGGCATCATGTCACTAACCATGGTAGCAGTGCCAAGATCCATGCCTTCTGGCAACAAAGCAAGATTGCCGTCAGCATCATTTACATGGAACAATTCGCCAAATACACCATCTTTAAAGTTGGAGAACTTCCAACCTGAAAGCATGCCTGTTGAGTGCATCGGGAAACCAGCCTGAGCCTCAAGAGAAGACCAATCAGGAGTAATAGCAGAAACAACAACCTTGTCGCCTGGCTTGAAGTCTTTAACCAATGCGCCAACTTCTTCGACAACGCCTACCGCCTCGTGGCCGAGAATCATATCGCTACGATCACCGATAGCGCCTTCCCAAACCGTATGGACATCAGACGTGCAAGGCGATACGGCCAACGGACGAACCAAAGCATCAAGTGGCCCAAACTCAGGACGATCCTTTTCGATCCAGCCAGTGTTTTCGATTCCTAACATTGCGAAACCCTTCATAGGATTCCCCCTTCCCTTAAGGAACTACATGCTTGTATTGACACGCAAACGACATTGCCTTGTCCTTTGCAGTTTGCTGCCGTATGCCATGGTCAAGCGATTAACTACCTCCAAGATATAAATGAAAGACGAATTACTATAGGGTCAATTTTTATTATTAGTTTCAAGCCAATTGAGATATAAACACCACCACAGACAAGAAAACTCCTCTTAAGACAACGATCTTGCCTCTCTGATTTCGTCACTAAACACCTCTTCGAGCAAACGAATGGCTTCTTGAATACCATGCGGAGGAATAGATGCCACATTTACCACCATGATGTGTGACTGAAACGCGCCTGGGTGTTCGCAATAATCTGATAAAAACGCGATGGATACCCCATGTTTGTGCAATGCCTCGCGAATCTCCTCTTCGCTTTTTCTGGTCGCAATACGCAGAAGAAAATGAGTGCCCGCGTCCTTACAAATAATGGTTGAAATCATGTCCAAATCAGACTGTTTAAAGGCATCGAAAATACGCTGACGGTGCTGACGATAGTAACGTCGCAAACGATTAATATGACGAGAAAAATATCCTCCAGAAATAAATTTTGCCAAAGTCGCTTGTTCAAAACTTGACACCGTGCAGGAATAAAAGCTCAGCTGGCGTTTATAAATCTCCACTAAAGCAGGGGGCAAAACCATATAGGAAATACGCAAAGACGGTACCAGGGTCTTGGAAAACGTATTGAGATAAATAACGCGCTGTTTATGATCGTGAGCAATCAGAGGAGCAAACGCACGCTTGCCGTAGCGAATCTCGCTGTCGTAATCATCTTCGATGATATAGCGATTAGGCTTTTCATACAACCAGGCCATCAGTTCCACCCTGCGCTCATGCGACATGGTGATGCCGGTCGGAAAATGATTAGCAGGAGATACGTGCACAATATTTGCTCGACTCTGTCTCAGTACTTCAACTGAAATACCCTCTTCATCAAGGGGAACATACTCCCACAACGTACCGAGACTTCGCGACACATCGGCAAACTTTTTATAGCCCGGGTCTTCAATGGCAATAATCTGCTTGCCCCCCAGTATCTGCAGAAGCCTTCCGTAGAGATATTCAACTCCAGCCCCAATAACAATTTGTGCAGGCGAAACGGCTATGCCTCGTTCATTGTAGAGATACTCAGCAATCACTTGACGAAGCTCAGGAAGACCATTGAAGGGGACTGTTTCTAAAAGACGAGGATCCTTTTCTGCCAAAACCTGCCTTGTCAGGCGTGACCATGTATCAAGGGGAAACAGCTCCAAACTACTTCGATTGGCCTTGAGGTCAATCGGAGGATCAGCAGTATCACCACCCATATATGTTTCACCTGCACCGATCTCAGCTGAAACGAATGCTTTGTCTGTCTTGCCTTGACATACGACATATCCACTACCCTGTTTGGAATCAACGTAACCCCCACTTATCAGCAAAGCATACGCACGCTCAATGGTATTGATGCTGACTTCTAACTCTTTAGCAAGGGTTCGTTTTGACGGAAGACGGGTCCCCCCAGATAAAATACCTTCTCGTATATCCTTGCGAATGCAATGGTGAATGTATTGATATTTCGATAATGATCCACGCTGATCAAGGTCGTAGTACGCCATACTAAGCCTCACAGTAGATTTCTTCTGGCATGCTTTTTTATAAGCAATATAAGAAATAATATAAGGCCAATTAATCAAAAAAGTAGGTTTTTTGCACCAAAATGTCGGTGGCAATGAAAAAAGAGTGCCGCTGTATCGGTTAACGGCAGATGTAAAAAACGGCGCAGATTCTAGCTTCGCACCAAAGGAGCAATCGAGCGGGTAATCGCATCAGAAACAGCAGTTGCTTGCCTGACATCATCAATTTCAAGAACGACTTTACCCACCAGCCCATCAGAAGTTACCTCGGAAAAATAGACCTTAGGCTCTTCCACGATATTTGCACGTTCTTGCGTCGCATCATGGGCAGCCTGAGCTACCTGATCTGCGCACGTATCAAGATCATTATTATTTGCAGCAACAAACGAAACCGATACCCGATAAGGAGACGGAAGATGAACAACCGCATTTTTTGAAATAACCGAATTGGGAATGATAACGGTCTCGCCTGAGCGATTCTTAATCGTCGCATGGCGCCACGTCACATCCTGAACTACGCCTTGGCTGCTACCCACTTGAATATTGTCTCCCGGTTGAACAATTTTCATAAAAGAGATCTGCACGCCACCAATTAAGTTTGAAAGCGTATCCTGAAAGCCTAAAGAAAGAGCGATACCTCCAACACCGAGAGCGGCAATTAAGGCAGACATATTAACCCCAAAGCACGCATCGAGCACAAAGCACACGCCCAAACTCCAAATAACTCCGCGTGCTATGTTGACAAAGATCGAGCTTTGCGGAATAGCCGTATCGTCGCGCTGCATCACGTGGTACAACCACTTCACTGCATAGCGGGAAACAAGTGCAGTTACCGCAAGAATAAGAGCGGCAGCAAGGAATTGACCGAGCAAACCGCCACTGGTGATGTTAACTAAAGCTTGTTGAAAAACGTCCATGCCATCCTTCTCGAAACAACCTGCGCCCTCTTCTCAAGGCGCTTGTTTGAATTTCTATTATCAACGCTTCTTTAAATCGCATTCAACGTTATCATGGAAAACCCGACATTGAATTCATAAAGCTCACTAGAGCATCCGCAACCCCGTATGGAAGCACCTGCCTTTTGCGCGAGAGCACACGAGCTCAACCGACACAAGACCGCTAAGTATTCGATGATGCCAACAGGAGTGATCCAGCGCCATGAACTATAACCTTGTAACTTTCAAAGGAGCCTACGGAACTTCAGCACAGATTCCAGAATCCGTGCGTGCCGAAGTATCGTTTGTGGGACGCTCTAATGTCGGAAAATCATCATTGATAAACCGCCTATTCAATAGGAAAAAACTCGCGAAAGTATCTTCCACTCCCGGCAAGACCTCAACAATCAATTTCTTTACCACTGATGAAATCGATTTTGTTGACTTGCCTGGGTATGGCTATGCAAAAGTAGCTAAAAGCGAAAAAGCGCGCTGGTCGGAGATGATTAATGGGTACTTCGATCAGTACCGCTACTACGCCCTTGTGGTTTCGCTAATTGATATTAGACATCCTGCTACCAAGCTTGACGAACAGATGATTGAATTTTTGCAAGCATGTAACCTGCCTTTCATCGTCGTACTCACCAAAGCAGATAAGCTTAGCAACTCACAGATTCAAAAACAAAAAGCCGCCATTCGCAAACAACTCCAGTTGCCCGAAAGCGTTTCATTTGTTGTGTGCTCATCGCTCAAAGGGACTGGATTCGATGAACTACGCCGCCTCATCGAGCAAGCATGCAAATAATGTAACAACAAGCAAAAAGCCCACGATCACACAGCCTTACAAGATACAACAAAGCTCATGCACGGCATTACATAATGGGCGATCAGGAGCAATGATGAACGTACAGCTTTACAGCGATGGATCTTCAAGAGGAAACCCCGGCCCAGGAGGGTACGGCACTATTTTGTCCTACACCGATGCGCAAGGAGTCACCCACGAACGTGAACTTTCACAAGGCTATATCAAAACAACCAACAATCGCATGGAACTGCGTGGGGTTATTGCAGGTCTTGAAGCACTCAATCGCCCCTGTAACGTTGAAGTGTTTACCGATTCTCAATATGTAGCGAACGCCTTTAACCAACACTGGATTGACGGCTGGCTCAAACGCGGATGGAAAAATTCCAAGAAAGAACCAGTGAAAAACAAAGATCTATGGAAGCGCCTTTTACAAGCAGCAGAGCCCCACTCGGTGCGTTTTATCTGGGTTAAAGGTCATGCGGGACATCCTGAAAACGAACGATGCGACGCTCTTGCCACAAATGCCGCTGATAACCCTGACAAAATTTTTGACGAAGGGTTCTCTGAGTAATGCTCTCTCAACACTCTAGAGCTCAGACAGATAACGCTTAAAAGTCCACAAACCAGCCCCAAGCGCGCAAAACCCCTTCGCCTCGCAGCGCCTGTTCAACAAACGCCTAGATGAACCTTAAACGACGAACACCATCAATAGCACGAATACGCTCCATCGCTTCATCTGAAGCAGGCTGATCGAGATCAATCAGCGTGTAGGCATGTTCGCCGCGCGCCTTATTCATCAAGTTGGCAATATTAACGTTGTCTTCACCAAGAACATTCGTAATCTGGCCAATCATATTGGGTACATTGCGATGCAGCATAGCCAAGCGTGTCATACCCTCAGGACAAATACCCATGTCGCACTCAGGATAGTTCACTGAATTGGTGATATTGCCGTTTTCAAAGTAATCCAGCATTTCATGAACCGCCATGATGGCGCAGTTGTCTTCAGCCTCCGTGGTCGATGCGCCCAGATGAGGAAGCACCACGGTGTTCTTCATCTTCGTAACCTCAGGCGTAGCAAAGTCAGTAATATATTTCTTCACGCGACCTGAGTCCAACACTACCGAAAGGGCTGCGTTATCAACAAGCGTGTCACGAGAGAAATTCAGAATGACTACACCCTCTTTCATAAGAGAACAGGCATGCGCGTCAATCATGCCAATAGTGTCTTTCACAGCTGGCACATGAATGGTAATGTAGTCACACGTGCGGAAAATGTCAGCCAAGTCAGTAATGTGATGAACGGGGCTAGAAATTTTCCAAGCCGCACTGATCGAAACAAAGGGATCATACCCATAGACATCCATACCCAAATCAACAGCAGCATTTGCTACCTCAGCACCAACCGCACCAAGACCGATGACGCCTAGTTTCTTGCCCTTGATTTCGTTACCCGCAAATTGCTTCTTTGCCTTTTCGGCAGTCTTAACAATATTGTCATCCGAAGCATTGTCCTTGCACCACTCGATGCCTTCCAAAATGCCGCGACTGCTCAAAAGCAAGGCACATACAACGATTTCTTTCACTGCATTTGCATTGGCACCGGGAGTATTGAACACCACAATGCCTTCATCGGCGCAACGATCTAAAGGAATGTTGTTAACGCCCGCTCCCGCACGCGCAATAGCACGCAAACTCGGTGGGAATTTCATATCGTGCATAGCAGCACTACGCACCAAAACACCTTCTGCCTCATCCATAGAGTCAGTAAGCGCATACTTTTCCGGATCAAGCAGATCAGTACCATGTGAAGAAATGTTGTTTAAGCAATGAATTAACCTCATACGGAAAGCTCCTTGGTTTCCTACCTTTGTATCCAACAAGCGGTATCATTAATACGACATCACATTATGACTTCGTTTTAGCAAAGCGTGAAAACAAAACGAAAAAAGCGCCCGAAAAGGCGCTAAACGTTTTCTTGGTGCGGGTGAAAGGACTTGAACCTTCATGAGCCGAAGCTCATACGGACCTGAACCGTACGCGTCTGCCAATTCCGCCACACCCGCATAATCAAATCGCTGTGTTAGAGTATCCCACCTTGTGCTCAAGTGCAAGCAATAAACACCACATTCTCACAGCAACGCAGATTATTTCGACATATTTTTCTACTTTTTTACGTGACATTCAAATGAATAATTTCCTTATCACGTCATATTATGGCATGATTGATCATTGGAACATACTGCCTGTAGAACATATATTTGTAAGGAGTACAAACATGGGGTTTTTCTCAAAATTCGAGCGCCGCGTTGAAGATGGCTTCGATGATATGGGTGATAAATTTTTTGATTCCCCCATCAGCCCCGTCCAAATAGCCAAGAAGGCTGAAAAACAAATGAGACGCGAAAAGATGGTGGGCGCAGGAAAAGAATATGCTCCTACACTCTATACCGTACTTGTTAACCCCGAGGACGATGAACGTCTCTTTGGGTACTACCCAACCCTTGCAGGCGAAACAGAAACCTACCTGCGTGGCAAAGCCCAGGAGATGGGACTTGCCATGGATGGCGATCCTTTGGTTCGCTTTATTATTGACGACGAGCTTAAACGCGGTAAGTTTGAAGTCGTCGCTGAGCTTGTTTCAGAACCTATTGTGTCCCAGCTGCGCGCAGAAGAAATGCAGCGCTACGGACTTGAAGCTCAGCAATCCTTTAATCAGCGCTCCGAGCAAGTTCCTGCTTCTCAACCTGCTGCTCCTATCAAAAACAACATACAGCAACAAAACAATGTACAGCAGTATCCTGCATACGCAAGCAGCGGCATCGATGTCATGACTGAAGAACCAGCAGCGTATGCGAACATGAATAACGTCCCTGTTCAAAACGCTGCACTCAACAACCAAGTGTCCCCCGTTGTCAACAACATGACAGGGGCAGCTGCAGCGCCTGTCGCATATGGAAACGCTTCCCAAGCTGCTCAAGGTAACAACAACCAGACCACCCGAATCAATCAGCAGGGATATGCTCCGCAACATAGCGCTGGCCGAGGCGCTGTATCTCAGGCTCATTTGGTGGATTTAACTTCCAACCGGTCTTTTCCTCTTGAAAAGGATTGCATCATTCTTGGACGTGCCCTTTCAAGTGATTTAGCCATTGAAGATCTCAACGTCAGCCGTACCCATGCAGAAATTCGCCGTGAAAATACCAACGCATGGAGCATTGCTGATCTCGGATCGACAAACGGAACATTAGTAAATGGACACCATATTGCTTCGGTTATGTTGCAAGAAGGAGACCAGATAACAATCGGAACCACAACCTTTTTGTTTACGTTCCAATAAGTAAGGACAGGCCACGAGCTGCACACGCAGCTCGCTTTCTACGTTAAAAGCATTATGAAAATAGTACGACGATAGGTTCTTTTAGTGATTGACATTATTCTTCTCATAGGAAGGCTCCTTTTTGTTGCGCTACTCTACCTGTTCCTTTTTGCCATCATGAAAACAGGTATTGGCTTGGTGCGAGGTTCGCGAAAAAAAGAAGAGGTATGGACTGTTGCAATTGAAAAGGGCCCCAAAGAACTACGCGGTGTCCAGATTGCTGTTCATGGACCTGTCATTGTGGGGCGCAGTCCCGGATCTGATATCGTTATTGGTGCTGAATACGTCTCCTCTCGCCATGCGCGATTTATCCTGATGGGTCAAAACTTATTTATTGAAGACCTCGGATCCACCAATGGCACAGCAGTTAATGGGCGCTACATTTCTGAGCCAACTTCCTTAAAGAACGGTGACCGTGTTACGGTGGGCGATGTAATAATGCGAGTAAGGTACGCATAAATGGCAGACAAAAAACAACATACTCAGTCATCGCAGCACGAAGATTCTCCTGTTTCGGTTGTTTCTACCTACTTTGGCAGCCGTACTGAAGTAGGCAACGTGCGTCAGCACAACGAAGATAGCCTAACAGTGTTACCTCCTCTGTTTGCTGTCGCAGATGGTATGGGGGGTCACGAAGCAGGTGAAGTTGCTTCTGAGATTGCGATCACTACACTCAACGAGCTTGCCCCTAAAACACCCGATGCTGACGCGCTCGCGCGCGCTGTTGTGGCAGCCAACCTCAACGTCATCAAAGCGCCGAGCAATGGTGTTGGCCGCGAGGGTATGGGCACCACACTCACAGCAGCAATTCTTGAAAAAGAGCGCCTTGTCATCGCGCAAGTAGGAGACTCGCGTGCCTACTTGATGCACAACGGACATCTTCAGCAACTCACGCGAGATCATAGTCTTATGGCAGACATGATAGAAGTCGGACAGCTCACTGAAGAGGAAGCTCGTGTTCACCCCAATCGCTCGATCATCACGCGAGCCATTGGGTCTGACCCTCACATGCAGCCTGACATGTACGAGTTGAACGTGGAAACAGGAGATCGCCTCCTTCTCTGCTCCGACGGCGTTTGCACCATGATCGACGACTCTAAAATTCAAACCATCATGCGTACAACACCTTCGGCACAACAATGTGCTGATCGTCTCGTTGAGGCTGCTCTTGATGCAGGCGGACTCGACAATGCAACCGCGGTAGTAATCGATGTCGAAGGTTTTAAAGAAGTACGCGAAAAAAGACAAATACACAAATCTCGGGTCGTTGCCGTAAGTGTAGTGCTATGTCTGCTTGCCGTGATTGCGCTGGCAGTCGTGTGCGGCTATCAATACATCCATAATTCTGCCTATCTCATTGAAGAAGACGGCAAAGTTGCCGTATATCGAGGACTGAATGACTCTTTCTTTGGCACGCCTCTTTCCAGCTTGGAATACGTAAGCGACGTCAATGTAGATGATCTTAATCCCGGAGTGGCAAATCGTATTAAAGAAGGGCTCTCAGTAGGAAGTGTTGATGAAGCAAGCGAGCTGATTGCTTCCTACGAAGAAGAAATCGCCCTACAGGAAGAAAATGTCACAAGCAATTCTGGCACGAGTACCGATGCCGGCACCGACGATGATAACGATTCATCAACGAGTACGAGTAGCACAAACACAACCAGCTCTTCGGGAAGCGGTGAGTAACCTATGACCCGAAGGAACACCGAACTACTTCTCCTTTGCATTGCAGCACCTCTTGTCATACTGCTCTTTGCAATGGTGGCTCTTAATCAGGACGAGGAAATCGCCCTTGATAACCTCATTGTGCCTTTAGGAATGTTCGCTGCCTTCATCGTTGCCCATATCGCAACCAGAAAACTTGCCCCCGGCGCTGATCCGGCAATTCTGCCTATTTCATTTGCGCTTTCAGGGATTGGCATTGCCTTTATCACGCGCCTTGCCCCCGATCTTGCACTGCGACAGGTTGGATGGCTGTTTTTAGGCGTCTTTTTCATGGTGCTTATTCTTGTCTTTATCAAAAACCTTGATCGTCTTGGTAACTACAAGTACACCATCATGATTGCGGGCACCCTGCTGCTTCTTTCTCCCCTTCTGCCCGTTATCGGCACAGAGATCTACGGTAGTCGCATCTGGCTTTCTATCGCTAGCTTCTCATTCCAACCTGGCGAAATTGCAAAGATCTGCATTGTAATTTTTTTGGCTGCATATTTAGCGCAAAACAGAGAAATGCTCTCAATCTTTACGCACGAAATTGGTCCGTTTAAGATCCCTGATCTTCGTGCATTGGTGCCTGTTTTGGCTATGTGGGCAATCGCTCTTTTGATTATTGTGTTCGAACGAGACTTGGGCTCTGCTCTTGTTTTGTTCTTCGTCTTCTTGACCATGCTCTATGTTGCAACCGGCAGGAAGGCATACATTGTTATCAGCCTTATCCTGCTCGCAATTGGCTTTGTAGCGGCGTATTTCCTCTTCTCCCACGTACAAGTACGTGTCGACACATGGCTTGATCCGTTCTCTGATCCAACCGACACGGGATATCAGCTGGTACAATCCATCTTCTCTATTGCAGATGGTGGAATGTTCGGTGTTGGCATTGGCAACGGCTTGGCAGAAGACATTCCTATTGTAGAATCTGACTTTATCTTCTCAGCTATTGCAGAAGAAACCGGTCTTCTGGGTGCTGCAGGAGTTTTGTTGCTGTATCTGTGCTTTGCGATTCGTGGCATTCTGATTTCAGTTCGTGCAAAATCTGATGTCAGCTCCTTTATGGCGCTTGGTTTCACCTCCATCATCATCCTGCAAGCATTTATCATCGTCGGTGGCGTCACACGACTTATCCCTCTTACGGGTCTGACGCTTCCTTTCGTCAGCCAAGGTGGTTCTGCGCTTTTAGCAAGCTTTATCATCGTTGGCTTCTTGATGCGTGCATCTGATCAAGGCACCGGCATTGGTACCGAGATCACGTCAGGTACCGGTACGATTAACATCAACGGTGCACTTGGTCGTGTTTCATTAGGCAAGCGCTTGACTGGCACCATGATCGTCTTTTCTGCTATGTTTGCCCTCCTCGTGGCAAACCTCACCATGATCATGGTTATTCAGGCTGACTACTATCAGAATATGTCTATTAACAACCACACCATCGCCAAAGAAGCCGAAACTGAACGCGGTACCATTTCAACCTATGACAATGTCGTATTAGCACAATCGGTCTTGCAAGACGATGGAACATACGAACGAGAATACCCAGCAGGAACCTTAGCAGCTCATGTCGTGGGGTATGCTTCAGACACCTATGGCACCTCAGGTATTGAGGCATCTGAAAACGATGTCTTGAAGGGCGACAGTAGCTATGCCACCTGGACAGACGTTTTAAATTCGCTCACCGGCAACACCACCGCCGGAAACGATGTAAAACTCACCATCAATTCAACCATCCAAGAAGCTGCCGAAGATGCCCTCGAGGGCTATTCGGGTGCGTGTGTGGTCATCGATCCAGAGACAGGCGCTATTCTTGCCATGGCATCATCGCCAACATACAATGCCGCCGATATTGAAGACATTCTTGCAAACGACAGCGATTCGTCCGCGCTCTACAACCGCGCAACACAAGCGCTGTATTCGCCCGGTTCAACATTCAAGATCGTTTCCCTTGCAACAGCACTCGAAAACGATATCGCCAGTGAAACAACGGTCTATTCAGCACCTTCATCTCTCGAAATTGGCGGTGGTGAAGTTACTAACTTCAACAGTTCTTCGTATGGCGACATCACGCTTGCGCGCGCAACTGAGTTGTCGGCAAATACGGTATTCGGTCAGTTGGGCACCGAAATAGGAGCGGATCTCCTTGTTTCATCCTCTGAAAATTTCGGCTTCAATCAAGATATTTCTTTCGACTTGCCACTTGTTGAATCACTCATGCCCGATCCTGACGAAATGACTGAATGGGAGACGGCTTGGGCTGCTGCAGGTGAACCCGTAGGTGAACATGACAGTCCCGCCGGACCACAGGCAACGGTCTTAGAAATGGCTTTGGTGGGCTGCGCTATCGCAAATGATGGCGTTATTATGCAGCCTTATCTTGTCGATAGTATTTACAACGCTGAAGGTCAAAATAGCTTCCGTCAAACACCCTCTGAGCTCTTTACGGCATGCTCGAGCTCAACGGCACAGCGTGTGTTGGACGTACTCGAAGGGGTTGTGACGAGTGGCACAGGTACGGCAGCCGCAATTGACGGCGTTACCATCGCCGGCAAAACCGGCACGGCAGAGACAGGCAAAGAAAATGACGACCGCTGGTTTGTTGGCATGGGACCTACAGAAGACTGCTCTGTCGTAGTAGCCATCGTCCTTGAAGAAGCCGGAGAAAGCCTCAGCGGCGGAGCTGCTGGTCGAGCAAAAGGTGTACTGGAAGCAGCACTTGAAGTACAAGGAGATTTATAAACGGAATGCAATGCAATCTTTTGTAGGATTTTATCGGTAACTTTTTGATATCAAGAGAAGCTTGCATACGAACTGATACTTTGTTAGGTAATACGGATATGTTTGAACAGCTATTGTTAAGCATGGACCCAAAGGGAGAACGAACGTGGCAGGAAGCATGATTGGTAGAACCTTTAATAACCGCTATAAGCTAAGCGAACGGGTTGGCATAGGCGGTATGGCTGAAGTATACCGTGCTGAGGACAATGTCTTAGGTCGCACGGTTGCTGTTAAGGTTATGCTCCCGCAATATGCGGCAGATCCTACCTTTACTAAGCGGTTTCGCCAGGAAGCTGCATCTGCAGCTAACCTGCAAAGCCCTTACATCGTCAGCATTTACGACTGGGGTCTTGACGATGAAACGTATTATATTGTCATGGAATTTCTCCGCGGAACCGATTTAAAAACCGCAATCAAAGAACGTGGATCCATCAATCAGCGCAAAGCAGCAGAAATCGGATCTCAGATAGCACAGGCGCTTTCTGTTGCTCATGCAGGCGGCATTATCCACCGCGATATCAAGCCACAAAACATCATGATTCAGCCCGATGGCAATATCAAGGTGATGGATTTTGGCATCGCACGTGCAGGCGATGCAGGTCTTTCACAAGCATCAACCGTATTGGGCACCGCACACTACGTATCCCCCGAGCAGGCTCAAGGTAAAGAGCTTACCGGAGCAAGCGATATTTATTCACTGGGTGTCGTACTCTATGAAGCAGTAACGGGACAACTACCCTTTGATGGTCAGGATGCAGTCAGCGTTGCGGTCAAGCAGGTAAACGAAAGTCCTGCCCCACCGAGCACGATTAAACCTGATATTGATCCTAACCTTGAAGCCATCATCATGAAGGCACTCGAAAAAGATCCTGAGCGCCGTTTCAAAGATGCTGCTGAAATGCGCCATATCCTCAATGACTTTCTTGCAGGTCGTCCCATTAATCTTGGTGACGACATTAGCGGACTTGAAACTCAGGTTATGAGCCCCGCTAATGCCACTGCTGTCATGAACCCTGTTGATCAGAGTGCTACTCAAGCAACAAAGGCATATGCGGCAAAAGACAGCGATAACTCAAAAAAGAAAAAGAAACGAAACAAGAAAATTATCATTGGTGTCATTATTGGTCTGCTTGTTGCGATAGGCATTGTGGCAGCAGTTATGGCGCTGAGTAGTGATGAGGATACGGCTGAAGTGCCCGATGTCACCAATATGCCTATAGCCGACGCACGAGCAGCAATAGAAGAAGCAGGTTTTGAGGTCGGTGATGAAACTGAAGTATACAACCCCGACATTGAAGCGGGCAATGTCGTAAGTACCGATCCTGAAGCAGGAGAACAGGCAGAGCTTGGATCATCAATCAATATTACGGTTTCTAAGGGCACTGAAGAAGTAACCGTACCCGACCTGACTGGCATGACTGCCGATGAAGCACAAAGAACCCTGGCTTCATATGGATTAAATGGGCAGCAGGGAGATTCAGAATACTCTGATGACGTTGACGAAGATCTCGTCAGCTCACAAGACACCGAAGCGGGAGAAACCGCTTATAAGGGTGACACCATCGTATTCCATCTTTCTTTAGGACCTGAAAAAGCCAGCGTTCCCAACGTTATCGGTCTTGACTTTGAAACGGCACGCGATCGCCTTGAAGCCGCTGGTTTTGCGGTAAGGCTGCAGTGGGTTGATGACGATACTGACACTAATATCGTTATTGACCAAAGCGTCACAGGTTCCGCTACACTTGGTACCACTGTCACGTTGACTATCTCAAATGGACCCTCAGAGGACACGACAAACACGACAACGAGTGATGATGCATCAAGCACAAGCAACGCCTCCGATGGTAGCAGTGAATCATCAAGTGGCAGCACTTCGAGCGGAAACGAGGACGGTTCTGGCACATAGCGCCACTCTCGTAAGTGCGCCGCATGAAGAAAGTTATACAAACGATAAGATTCGCTTCTCTTCATATGATCAAGCAAAAATTACAGCCTAGCCGTGATACAATGGCTGGGCTGTAATTTTGCAGTCAGTCTTTGGCACGCCCCCGTAGCTCAGTGGATAGAGCGTCGGTTTCCTAAACCGTGCGTCGGAGGTTCGAGTCCTCTCGGGGGCGCCATCTCAACCGTGTCGGTGCCATTAGTCTTGAGTGTGGCTCAGGAGTGTACTAATGAGATTTCCCGCTCACTACCATCGATATCGGCAATCTTGGCAACGCCTTCTTCAAGCGAAAACAGCGTGAGTCGAGGATCATCGTAGCCCTCATAGGTTTCTCCTAAAGCAGTCATATGCTCATATGCCGCCTTGCGCACCTCATCCCCTGCGGTGTCAACCATGCAAGCTTTTCCGGTCAAGATAACCCAACCATGTCCTGGCTTCCAGGCCGAGAGCTCGAACTTGGGATTTGCTATCAGCTGTCGATAGACGTCTTTGTTCGTTGCTGTACAAAACCACAGTATGTCGCCCTCACGCATTGCAAAGCTAAACGGACGAACATGAGGCTGATCTCCTTCACAGGTTGCCATATACCACGCTGGAACTGAGGTAAGATACTCCACTAATTCATCCATGACATTCTCCTTTGCGCAATCCTACCTATCCCACACAAAACGTACCAATCTGTCTTCTTTAGCAGCTTATGCGTCCCTCACACGAAGCTATCAAGCGCACATCAAGCACCCGTGGACCCTGCCGCTATAGCGCCTACAACACCCCAACAAACAAGAGAATCAGATCACACCCTATAACGGCGACGAGACCTACCAACAGATAGATAAGCCCAATAGCATCTCGAGAACTATACGTAAGCTCATTGAGGCGTGTGCGATTTTCTCCTCCATGATAGCAGCGTGCGTCCATAGCTAACGAAAGAGTTTCGGCATGACGAAATGCACTGGTAAACAAAGGAACAACAAGAGCGACCACCATTTGCACCGTGCTTCTTGTACTGGTACCAAAATTTGCTCCACGACTAACCTGCGCACGATAGATCGTACGAAGCTCAATGGCAAACTGAGGTAAAAATCGAAGGGCAATGCCCATTAACATCGAAAGCTCATGAGCCGGCAACCCAAACCGCGAAAACGGTTTAAGCAAATGTTCAAACGCATCAGTTAAATCAAGCGTTGTGGTCGTCAGCGTTAATAAACTGACCCCCAATAGCAGCATCGTGAGACGAATGGCGATAAATAACGCACGCTCTAAACCACCCTGACTGATGCAAATAATCCAAAATTCAAAATACACCTCTTCGCCTTGTACGAAAAAGATATTCAGAATAGCAGTAAACAGCACCAAAATTGTCAGAGGGGCAATCGATGCAAAAGCTTGCCTGAGCGAAATGCGAGAAAACGCAATCATGCCTAATGTAAAAAGAGCGGCCACCGCAAGCGAAATATACGACTGAGCTGCAAAGACCATAATCATAAACACGATTGTCAAAAGCAGCTTCGCGCGCGAATCCATACGATGAACAAAGGAATCCTTTGAAATATAGCGACCAAAAACTGTTTGGATATCAAACATGTCAACCGCCCCGAACCAAAAGAGTAAGCTCGTCTGCCAAGGTTTCGGGAATATAGAGCTTCTCGGGTAGCGGCATCCCCTGCTCTCGTAATTCATGCGCAAGACGTTGAGCATGAGGAATGCCCAAACCTATTTTGCGCAATTCAGCTGCATGCTGAACAAATATTTCCTCGGGAGTGCCAATAAACGCAATTTCGCCTTCATGCAGCACGATCATGCGGTTTGCTAAACGAGCAATATCATTCATGTTGTGAGACACCATCACAACCGTTAGCCCCTGTGACATATGAAAGTCTTTAATCAAAGACAGAAAATCAGCTCGTGACGCGGGATCCAAGCCTGCAACTGGCTCATCCAATACCAGCATTGTTGGTCTCATAGCTAAAACTCCCGCAAACGCAACGCGGCGCTGTTGACCTCCAGATAGCTCAAAGGGAGATCGATCCTTCATCTCTTCATAATCAAGATGAACAAGTTCAAGCGCCTCACGGACGCGCACATCAACCTCATCTGAACTCAAGCCCAAATTACGCGGTCCAAACGCAATATCCTCTGCCACACTTGGAGCAAACAGCTGGTGTTCAGGATATTGAAACACCACACCAATATCGCCGCGCGCCTGTGTTGCAATTTTCTTATCTGAAAGATCCTGCCCATTCCACAACACCCTACCTTCAGTAGGATTCGCTAGCCCGTTGAGATGTTGGACTAGGGTGGATTTACCGGAACCCGTATGCCCCGCTATGGCCAAGAAATCACCATCATTGAGCTCAAACGACACATCACGCAAAGCGTATTTTTGTTTCTCGCCCGCTTTTTTTTGACGCTTTGAGAGTGCTACATAGCTAAAGCTTACGTGCTCGAATACAAGCGACATAGCTCCTCCTTCAGCGTGGTTGTGTCGGTATGAGTTCCGATATCAATACCCCGATCTTGCAAGAGGCGCGACATTTGAGTTGAAAAAGGAATATCAAGATTAAATTGTCTCAGAATTTCATCTTGCGTCAGCACATCTTGTGGCGCGCCATCAAGCACACAGCGGCCTTCATTCATCACAATAACGCGCTGAGCTTCTGCGGCTTCCTCCATAAAATGCGTGATCATAACAATGGTCAAACCCATCGCGTGAAGCTCTTTACACACGCGCATCAAACCACGTCGTCCCCGAGGATCCAACATAGCAGAAGCCTCATCCAAAATAAGAATCGAAGGATGCATGGCAAGCACGCCCGCAATGGCAACACGCTGCTTTTGACCCCCCGACAGTGCCGTTGTTTCACGCTTGCCTGAAGCAGCAAGCCCCACTTGCTTCAAGGATTCCTCAACGCGCTCCCGTAACTCAGGATTTTCAATACCCAAATTTTCTGGACCAAATGCAACGTCGTTTTCCACCAAGCTCGTGACGATCTGATCATCAGGATTTTGAAACACCATACCGGCAGTGCTGCGAATTAAAAACACCGCTTCAGGATCACTGGTCTTTTTCCCGTCCACTTCCACATCACCAGTATCAGGTATCAAAAGCGCATTGATCAGTTTGGAAAACGTGGACTTACCCGATCCGTTTGCGCCCAAAACGCAAACAAACTGGCCTTGCCCGATGGATAGGTTGAGGTCATCAATAACGTAGGCATCTCCCGTATAGGTAAACGAAACATCAGAAAAGGAGATCATTTAGCGCCCCTTAACCTGATCCTTCTTAGGAGTAATGATGTTTGAAATTGACTTATAAATAATAAGGGTAAGCACCGCATTAAACAGGCCCTTGAGCAGGTTAAACGGGATCAAAATAGGAACGATCATCGCAATAACTGCATCTATAGGCACGCCTAACCAAGCAGGGGTCACGATCAAATTACCCACCACGGCAGCAACCGTCGCCGCAAGGATACTGATCACAAGACCGATAATAGCAATAGGATAGGTGCGCTTTTTTCTGTACAGAAGAGCAGCCGGCAACACAAAGCAGGTCACGGTCAGGATGTTCATGATGGCACCCGTAAAGTCTGCCAAAAGAAGTCCATGGATGATAGCAATCACGACACCCACCGCAACACCCGCACCAGGACCGAACCCAAAGCCGACTACCATCGCAGGCATATTCGAGGGATCAAATTTTAGCCAGCTCGCACCTGGTAACAAAGGAACTTCTACAAACGAAAGCAATACGCCGATAGCACACATAAGCGCCATAGTTGCTAGTTGTTTTGTAGACCAAATATTGGTGTTGCCCGTCGGTGTAGAATTTCGAGAAGTTTTTGCAGACATGAATATCTCCTGTTCTCTGTTATGACTCATCACGGTATATGCCCATGCTCTCACACACCGCGCAACCCACGCTTTCTATGTAATGCCACTATACACTCCACCAAGGCTGTGCTACTTTTACACGAAGCACAAGCGCGCCCCTGCGCTTTACACGCTCCCACATTCTCTAGATTATCAGCGCGCACACACAGCACGATGACACATTGCGTACTCGGTTTTAGAGCAACGATAATTGGTCAACAACGTGTCGCGTTGCATCACGCACCGACAAACCATCAATCGGAATCGTTACATCAGCATAGTGTTCATAAAGCGGCAGGCGTTCTTCATAGAGATCGCGAAGGCTCATGCTAATACCATCTTTCGTGACAACGCCACGCTCATATAATCCCCCCAGACGATTTTCCAACTCATCATACGAAACCTGGAGATACACAATAGTGCCGATAGAGGAAAGATGCTTCATGGCTTCATCAGAATAGACCGCCGAACCACCCGTGGCAACAACCGTGCGATGACACTCTAACGTGCTGAGCACTTCATTTTCTAGATCAATAAAACCATCTGGACCGCATGCATCAATTATTTTTTGCAAGGTTTTATCGAGCTTATTTTGAATAAGTAAATCCGCATCGATAAATTCAAAGCCGATCACCTTGGCCAATACTACACCAAGCGTGGACTTACCTGCACCTGGCATTCCGATCAAGATAATATTATCCAGTTTATTAGGCATTCTATCTATCCTCCTCCCGCATTTTGCGACCGAATGCCACTATATCACGTTTGGTTTTGACCCTTGGACCAAGCGTCTCGTTCAGCAAAATGGCAGCAAAAATTAGCGCAAAACCAACCAACAAACGCGCGGTTAATACCTCGCCATACAACAAAACAGAAAAGACAACACCAAACACCGACTCAAGGCTTAAAAACAGCGATGCCTGAGTTGGAGGCACATACGCAAGAGACACATTCTGGATACCAAAGGCAATCACTGAGGCAAACACGATCAAGAACAGCATTTGGAATATAACCTCAGAGGTAATAAGGGACGCCTGAGGAGGTGTCTCAAACATGAAACCCACGAGCAGACCATACAGTCCTTCAAAAATGAACTGGATCACCGTAAGTGCCAATACATCATGCGTACGTGAAAACAGCGCAACGAGCACAATATGAACAGCAAACATCACCGCGCAAAGCTCCGTTAATCCCTCACCAAAACCCAGTGTGAGTGTTTCACCTGAAGTGGTAACGGCAACCAACCAAATGCCAATGAGTGCAATCACGGCAGCACCGACATTGCACCAGGTAGGCTTTTTCCGTGCGATAATCCACCAAGCAAACGGGACAATAACACAGTAGGTTGCCGTCAAAAATGCATTAATGCCTGGTGTTGTATATTGAAGGCCGACAGTTTGGAACATAAACGCCAGAAAATCAAACAGCGCAAGGATAGCTCCCAGACCAAGCACTTTCCATGACAGATGACGAAACACGTGCCTGTGAAGAATAAGGAGCAACAATAAACCCGCCAAAGTAAACCGCACACCCAACAACAGCGCCGGCGGAATGACATCCACGACAAGTTTCATCACAACAAAGCTATAACCCCAAATGATGGTAGCCAGCACAATGAGCGCTTTATACACTCCCGTTGGTATGCGAGAAAGAGAGATCATAGCGTGATAGTATAAGGCAAAGAACCGGATCGTTACCCCTAACAAGCAAGGCATAAGAAAGTTTTAGGCAAAAGCAGCAAAACTAGCGCGCGCCGCCACCGCCGCCACCAAATCCACCGCCGCCACCGACAGAAAAACCACCGCCAAAACCTGCTCCCGAAGACATGGTTCCACTCAAAGTAGAAGATGTCGCTTCAAGCGAATCAGACAAAGCGCCCTCAAAAGCTGAGCCAATATCGGACAGTGTGCGAGTAGTCAATGAAGGACTCAACCATATCCACCAAGGAGACATGTAGATACCCTGAGCTGTATAGTAATCCTCGTCAAACGCTTCAGGTACCGTACGCTCCAACTGCTCAGTAGCCTCTTTCGCAACCCCAAAGATAAGCGCATACACCATAAATTCGCCCCAGACGGCAACATCGCTCGGCGGCCGTTCATCAAGCGCCGAAAATTCAGTAAGCCACTTTTTAAGCGCTTCGCAGCGAGCAAACGCATCAGCGCCTTTTTGGGTGCGGCGATCCATGAACCGCGACACAATAACCAACACAACACCTGTTATGATGCCTGGAATTAGTACCAAGGGATTACTAAATAAGAAGGCCAGCACGATATACACAACAACACACACGGCCGCAACGGTTGTCATGATGACACGCTTGGCAGTTGAATAGCTCTCAAAATACTCTCCGACATTGGTGCACGAGGACACCAACCCTTGCCAGCACAACATTGCTTGAGAAAATTCCTTCGGATGCTCGTCGGCATACGTGCTGATATCCTCAAGCCACAGCGTAGAACCATCTTCAGATATGGTGTCAAAGAGCAATGCCATGGTCTGGCGATCTATCTCGCTATTGAGCGTCAGCTCAACATCGGGCACGCGCTCCAACAAATAATCCTCATGCGTTTTTGTTCGTATGAGTCCCTGTTTGGTGTATGAATTCCGCGTAATACGCAGGGCTCCTATATTGGCAAGATGCAAGATGGTTGCCGTAAAATCGGTCGTTGATTCTTTATTAAATCGACAGACACGTCCCACGACTGCTGGGTGTTCGTCTTCAATCGGAATATCACGCCAATACTCGTCCGTAAACGTCGGTTTTAATTCCTTGCCATAACGAATAAAGGAGCGAACCGCCCACACCAGCAACACGATGGCGCTCAGTGTAACTACCAGCAATAAGCCAAACGCTGTCGCACGCTGGACGTTAGCCTCATCTGCCCATGTTTTTTCTTCCTCAAGCGCCGCATCAAGACGAGATATCGAGTAATACGCATTACTGTCTGACTCACTCACACCACTGAGCCACTCAGTAGGAAACAAAATGCGAACCTCAGCATACGAGTCCACCGAAAGTGAAGGCACGCTACAGACAACCGTTCCATCCGTATTAATTTCAACCGTTGAATCAAGGGGTCCATGGCCCCATGCCCTGACCGTTTCACCTGGCTCAACCGTTGCTTGTGCGGGAGCAGGAAGAGTGAGGGTCATGGTGATATTGGAGGCGCCTTGTTCCCATTGATCCCCCACAAACTGCCAATACAGCTCCCCCACATCAGAATAAGCCTGCGCAGCATCCTGTATCACGTACGTCAGCTCCACCACAATCTGAGAATCGGTTTCATCCAAGAATACATACACGGTGTTTTCTGGCTCATCAAAAGAATAAACAACACTTCCGGGTCCACCCTCTTCACGCCAAACAAGCTGAAACGAGGTACTTGATAGTGTTGTCCAGCCATCGGTAATATCGCCCTGATCGTCAACATGTGCCAAGCGAACGCCCCTGATAGACAAACTCGAATCACTGGGAAGCTCATCAAAGCTCCACCACACCGCTGAAAAACTTCCCATAAAATCAAACTGTCGCTGTTCGGTTACATACAAATCACCATTGTCTTGCAACGACGCCTCAATCGTTACGTTCGGCATTGAATAGCTTTTTGCATACGCTCGAGAAGGACAACACAGCAGCGCACACGCCACAAGAGCCAAACACATCCCTACAAGAGCGTAGTGCCACACGCGCAACCTACATGACACGAAGCCCGCACACGTCAGTCGAGCATACTCCTGCACCTGCAACACGTGTGCTGAAGCGCGCGGAGCACACGAATAAGAATAAAGCGACTTTTTCTTATATTTTGTATAAAAAGCGTGGTTTTGCACTGCTCTTCTCCTTGCAAGAAAAGACGGGGCACGTTATCATTCTTAGTCGCACCCAATACGAACGGAGAGCTGACCGAGAGGCCGAAGGTGCTCGCCTGCTAAGCGAGTATACGCCAAAAGCGTATCTAGGGTTCGAATCCCTAGCTCTCCGCCACTGAAAATTTCCATCTCATCTGGCGTTATACCTCGTCAGATGAGATTTTTTATATGAGTATACTAAGAAGGCCGCTGACCACATTGACCAGTGACCAACATCTACCCTACATCATAAATGTCAGTCAGCAGGTCTGTGTTAGCGGCACTAACGTTCACCAGGACTTAAGAAAATGAAACGGAAGGAGGAGTAGCAGCTTCTTCCTGAGCATCGAAACTCTGGCGCTCAGTAAATCCAAACATACCCGCAAAAAGCACAGCAGGAAATGTTTGAATCGCATTGTTATACTTCATGACGACATCATTGTAGCTTTGACGCATGTAGCTAATTTTGTCCTCGGTATTGGAAAGCTCGGTCTGAAGCTGCTGAAAATTAATGTTCGCTTTAAGATCAGGATATGCTTCTGCAACAGCGAATAAACTTTTAAGAGCACTGGTCAGCATATTATTAGACGCCATTGCTTCGCTAGGCGTAGAAGACTTCATCACCGCACTGCGCGCCTCAGTTACTTGATCAAGCGTCGACTTTTCGTGATTTGCATATCCTTTGACGGTTTCGACCAAATTGGAAATTAAATCAAGCCTTCGCTGCAACTGCACATCAACTTGAGCCCACGCGTTATCAACACGATTGCGCAGCTGAACAAAATTGTTGTACATCGCAATAAGGAGTGCGACGATTGCAACCAGCATCAGAACAATAACAACAAGAATTACCATTTCCTACCCACCTTATCCGTGTGGCTCAGCATGCACACTATTGCCACAATGCATCAATAATGCAGTTCGAAGTCTTGTCGTACGCGAGAATAGCATATTCAAGATAACTCGAAGCTATCTGCTAACAGTTCGGCATTAGTACGACTCAACCACCGATACCCCCACCGGTGAAAACGAAGTAATACGTGACCACCAACCACGCTTAAAAACCTCTAGTGAGTACTGCTGTGCCTGGGTATACGATTCGCACAGAATGGCAACTGCCGAACCGCTGCCACATACCTGCACCTGCTCGGGACATGTCGTAGAGCGAGCCCACTCTAGCACCTCTGCAAGCTGAGACGCCACGCTACAGGCCGCATCGGTAAGATTGTTCCAAAAGGGAATATCGGCAGCATCACTATAAGCAGCTAAAGCATCAATAAAGCAAGACTGCGGAAGTTGAGGATCCTTGTCAAAAGCAGCATACGCCTTTGCCGTAGACACTCCTGCATCAGGACGAATCAGCAGCACAAAACCTTTGCGAGGCGCAAGGCTACGCTCAAAGACATCACCTTTACCTGAAAGGTATACACAGCCACCATTAAGAAAGAACGCCACATCTGCGCCAAGACGGGTGGCTACCGCATACAACCGAGGGTCATCACTGCTTAGTCCCCACAACGCTGCTGCACCTAAAAGCGCAGCCGCCGCGTTAGACGATCCACCACCTAGCCCCGCTTCTGCGGGAATAACTTTTGAGAGCGACATATCGATGGTTTCGTCGACATGACGATCCAATTCACGCGCCAACTCCTCAACCGCATGATATGCAATATTGTTTTCAGGGGCCACATTAAGTTCATCAATATCCCCTGATGTTGTGCACTTCAAACGAATTTCAAGCCCCTTGCCCGATTCCTCTTCTTCAAAGCGGCGCATGATCAAGGTGTCATGCAGAGCAAGGGTATGCATAATAGTATGTACGACATGAAACCCATCATCTCGCACCGAACCAACAGCAAGAACTATATTAATCTTGGCAGGTGAAATCAGCCGTACTAATTGTTTCACCTGGATCCCCCTCCATTAATGAGCAACAACACGCACACTATTCTTCTTGTTTCTTTTTAAGTTTGTTGCGATTTCTTTTTTCTCTAAAAAAAGTACGCAAAAGTTCTGCGCATTCATCTCTACAAACTTCAGCAACTACCTCAAACCTGTGGTTTAATCGCTCGTCTGTATTGATCGCATACAACGAACCGAGTGCTCCGGCTTTCGGATCATACGTACCAAACACGCATCGATCAATGCGCGCCTGATACATCAACCCCGCGCACATCAAACAGGGCTCGAGCGTCACATACACCGTACACCCCGACAACCGCCACGCATCAAGAACACGAGAAGCCTGTTCGATAGCGATAAACTCCGCATGACCAGCCGGATCATTGTCGATCTCGCGTCGATTGTAGGCTTGGGCAATGATAGCGCCCTCATGCACCACAACAGCACCTATAGGCACCTCATCAAGACTCGCCGCATAGCGCGCCTGCTCGAGAGCGGCTTGCATAAAAACCCTATCAATGTCTTCCTGCGTGGGGGTATCCATATATCTCCAAACCAAGAACCAACAACCACTAGCGCGAAAAGGTATCCCGTATCAGGTATCCCGTATCAAAACAAGTCGAAACCAAAAATGAGCGTTTTATTATGATTCATTACGTTTTATTTTTCCGCATTCGCACTAAATATGATATTCTAACTCGTGCTGAAAAGGAGGAATGGCAGAGCGGTTGAATGCGGCGGTCTTGAAAACCGTTGTGCCGAGAGGCACCGTGGGTTCGAATCCTACTTCCTCCGCCAGAAACAAAATGAAGCCTCTGTTGTGTATCAACGGAGGCTTTTTGCTTACTCAGAAAAAAACTTGCTTTGAATATAGTCAAGGGGCATTTCTCGCCCAAGCCACAGACGCTCCCCGATCGCAGCCTGCTGCAGGAAAACACCCACACCATCAACCACGGTATTTCCTCGCGCACGCGCAGCCTTGATAAGCTCGGTTTCGCGTGGAGCGTACACCATTTCAGCAACAACGATCTGAGGATCGAGCCAAGAAGGATCTACTAAACATCCTGGTTCACCATAAGATCCAACCGGCGTAGCATTAAGAAGCAAACACGACTCCGCCACAGACGCCTTGAGCTGATCGGTATCAGCGAGGTCATACAGGCACACCCTACATGAAGACACTTCACCCAAACGAGCAATAAGATTGCGCGCATCCTGCACATGTGAATCACTGCGGTTAAACATATCGATCTCTGCGACACCATCAAGTGCTGCCTGTACCGCAACAGCCGATGCTGCGCCTCCAGCTCCGAGCACCGTGATTTTCTTGCCAATAACGCTAATGCCATGCATAACCAGATTGCGCATAAAAGCCGCACCATCGGCATTGTCACCAAGAGAACGACCCTGCTGAACAACAACCGTATTGACCGCACCCATGATCTGAGCAACTTGAGAAATTTCGTCCAAATACTCAACGATGCGCTTGTTATACGGCATAGTCACGTTGTAACCCAAAAACCCCAGCGTCTCTAGCCCGCGAACAGCTGTTTCAAGATTTTCCTCTTTGATATCGAGCGGAACATAGGCAAAATCCCAGCCCATTTTTTCAAATACGGCATTATGGATCTTCGGCGAACTTGAGTGCTCTAAGGAAGATCCGATGATACCCATCAATCGTGTTCCCCCATTGATGTTTTTATTATTCTCCATGATGCCCTTTCTAGACACTCTTTAGGTACACATAAAAGCATCTAGGTACCTCTACATCCTTTGCACAAAACTAGATTCTACCGCAAAGGGCAAAAAGAGGCTTCACCTAAACGCCACGAATTAGAGATTCTTAGCTTCCCCGCATCTTTTTAGCTCTGCTGTATAGCCGCTACGTGACAGCATGACACCTCTGGCACCCATGCACCGTTGTGCTACTGCCCCTCTAAAAGACTGGCAGTCTCGAGCCATTCTTCTTCTAATGCAGCAAGATGCTCCTTAGCCAGTGCGACACTTTGCTGGGCTTGTTCGAGGGCTTGATAGTCGTATGGATCTGTTTCTTGCAATACCATTTGAGCATCATCCACTTTGCCCTGAGCGGTATTCATCTTTCGCTCAAGCGACTGCAGTTTTTTGCGAATATCACGCTCCTGTGCCGCGCTCAACGATGACGCTGCTTTTGTAGTGCTCTGTTCTGCCTGAGAAGCACCCGATGGCGCGCTTCCTTGCACAGCTCCTCGAGAAGCCACGGTATCCACATTCTGCTGCGCTGCCTCGAGCAACTCCAGATACTCATCAACCCCTCTCGGCACATGCACGACCTTGCCATCTATCAACGCAAACTGGTCATCGGTGACGTGCTCTACCAGGTAGCGATCATGGCTCACTAATATAAGAGTGCCAGGCCAAGTATCGAGTACATTTTCAACCGCAACAAGCATGTCAGTATCAAGATCATTGCTCGGTTCATCAAGAATCAGCACGTTGGGAGAATCAAGCAAAATCAACATCAGCTGCAAGCGCCGTTTTTGCCCACCCGAGAGCGTATTCACGGGCATATTGAGATGCGCAGAACTAAATCCGAGGGATTCCAGCAGCGTTGCAGGGCTTACCTCTTTACCGTCAATGACATAGCGTGATTTATACCGAGAAAGAACTTCACGCACACGATCAGACCCAAACGCTTCAAGTTCTTCAAGCTGCTGAGACAAAAAAGCAAATTTAACGGTTTTGCCAATCTTTACATGCCCAGTCTGCGGCAAAAGCTTCCCTTGAATTATGTCAAGCAAGGTTGATTTTCCCACACCATTGGCGCCCAGCAGGCTGTAGCGATCACCCGGACCTATGAGCCACGTAACATCATCAAGGACACGCTGATTCTCGTATGAAAAACTGACGTCTTCAACCGTTATGCACTGCTTTCCCAGACGAGAAATAGCTGCACGTTTAAGCTCAACGGAATTACGCGTAGGAGGCTCTTCAGCAATCAATGCCTGCGCTGCTTCAACGTGAAATTTCGGTTTTGTTGAACGCGCCCGTGCGCCACGCGAGAGCCATGCAAGTTCTCGGCGCATTAAGTTTTGACGTTTTTGCTCTGCCACTTCTGCCTGACGCTGGCGCTCCACTCGCTGCAGGATGTAGGCAGAATAGCCACCCTCAAACGGCTCAACGTTTTGGTCATGAACTTCCCACATACGCTGGCATACCTCATCTAAAAACCAGCGATCATGCGTTACCACCACCAAAGCGCCCTCTTTACGCGCAAAACGCTTCTGTAAGTACTGCGCCAGCCACGTAATGGCAACCACGTCAAGGTGATTGGTAGGCTCGTCCAACAACAGTACATCGGCATCAGCAACTAGAACCCGTGCTATATCCACGCGTCGACGCTGTCCTCCCGACAGGGTTCCCACCAAACTATCCCACGACAAATCACCCAAAAGTCCTTCAATGATAAAACGAATATGCGCATCAGAAACCCACTGATAGTCGGGAATGTCGCCAACAATATTCCAGCCAACACTTTTATCATCGATCAGTGCATCATGCTGACGAAGAGATGCAAAACGAACGCCGTGCGTGCGTATCACGCGACCATCGTCAGGCTCAATGCTGCCATCAAATAAACCCAACAGTGACGATTTCCCATCGCCATTACGGCCAACAACCCCAATACGATCTCCGTCATCGATCCCCAGCGAAAGAGAGTCAAAAACAATCTTGGTGGGATACTCCAAATACACCTGTTCACAGCCAAACAGAAAGGACATGTTATCTATTCCTCCAACGGTACTCTGCGTGTTGAGTCTTATTGTGAAAAACAACCATTTCAACCGCATAGTAGCTTTCAGATAAAACCGCACATTACCGCAGCATGTTGCCGTATACCCCTTTTACGAGGCAATACCCGCAAATCTTCTCAATTTTAGTATTACTTTGTTATAGTCAGATCCATGGAAACTACGTCTGAGCATAAAATAGGTGTTGTCTTAATCAACATTGGAACCCCCGCAACGCCAGATCCCCGTGACATTAAACCTTACCTCATTGAATTTCTCTCTGACAAAAATGTTGTTCGTATTCCTCACCCCATATGGCTCCCTATACTTCATGGAGTTGTTGCTCGAACACGTCCCAAAAAGACATCTCCGCGCTACCAACGCATTTGGACCGATAAAGGTGCGCCGCTAATCGTTGAGTCATATTCGCAGCGAGATGCACTCAACAAACGTTTCGCCGCTAACGATCAGCCTTTTGTCGCAGAAGTAGGCATGCGATATGGTAAGCCCTCTATCGAAGAGGCTCTCATATCCTTAGAAAAACAGGGCTGCACGCACATTATTGGGCTTCCCCTGTTTCCCCAAACTGCATTTTGCACAGTTGAAACTTGTAAAGAAAAAATAGCAAAGGTCATTTCAACATGGCCAAAGATTCATCCAGATCGCGCTACCTTAACACTCGATGGTGTCATAGAAGGTTACTCACAAAATCCCCTCTACCCAAAAGCAGTCGCCCAATCCATACAAGATCATTGGGAGTGGACTCCCGGCAGCAAGATCTTGTTTTCGATGCACTCTATTCCTTTAAACGATGTCAGTGCAGGCGATACCTGTTTAGAGGAAATTCAGGATTCCATGCAAGAGGTAGCCACGTTGCTCAGCATCCCTGATGACGATTGGACCATCGCCTATCACTCACGATTTGAGGATTCCCGTGCATGGGCAGCGCCGCATCCCAAAACCGTCTTGGCGGATTGGGCAGAACAAGGCGTGAGTCGTATTGCACTGGCAACACCAGGATTTGCATCTGATTGTTTGGAATCTCTCTACGACATTGCCATTGTGGCAAAAGAATACTTTGAAGAGCGCTGCAAAGAAAGAAATATCGACGCCGATGTAACGTATGTTCCCGCACTAAATTCTCGTGATGATCATATTGATTTACTCTACAACATCATTGTGACGTATCAAGCCAGCTTGATCCACGCATAAAACTATCACTTCCAGCGCTATATATGCTATCCATGCATGCTACTTCGTTGGTACGCTTGCCCTTGTGCGGTGCGCCTGATCCTTAGCGCGGTCTGCCAGAGGTATGCACGCTCCAGCACACCTTCATCTCACTCTGAGCACAAAACAGCGCAGGACATCTATATCGTCACTAAACTACAACTGCAGAATACAAAAATCACCTGGAGATTTGATTAGACGTTAAACTTGAAGTGCATCACGTCGCCATCCTGCACGACGTAGTCTTTTCCTTCTTGGCGCAACTTGCCCGCATCACGACAACCCTTTTCACCACCAAGTAATACATAGTCAGCATAGGATGCCGTCTCCGCCTTAATGAATCCACGCTCAAAATCGGTATGGATGACTCCTGCAGCCTGAGGAGCCTTTGCTCCTACAGGAATAGTCCAAGCACGCGTTTCGGTTTCCCCGCTGGTGAAGAAGCTCTGAAGCCCCAAGAGTTTATATGCTTCACGAATCAAACGAGACAAACCAGACTCATCAAGACCCAACTCTTCGAGAAACATCTGAGCCTCTTCAGGTTCAAGTTCTGCCAAATCTGCTTCTGTTTTCGCGCAAACGGGAACGGGAATTTGCCCATCGATCTCGGGCAAATCAGCGTCAAGTTGATCTTCATCAACATTGGCGATATACAACAGTGGCTTCATGGTCAGCAAGCAAAGCTCTTTAATAGCTGCCTGCTCCTCATCAGAAAGATCCAGCGTCAAAGCACGATATCCTTCGTTGAGCCCCTCAAGTACCTTCTGCGCAGTTTGATACTTAATAGCAACCGACTTATCGCGCTTAGCTTCCTTTTCCAAACGAGGAAGCGCCTTTTCGACCGTTGCTATATCGGCTAAAACCAGTTCGGTTTTGATCGTTTCAACGTCACTCTGAGGATCAACTTTGCGTGAGACGTGCTCTACATTTGAATCGGTAAAGAAACGCACGACTTCACAAATCGCATCGGTCTCACGAATGTTAGCCAAAAATTTATTACCGAGCCCCTCACCCTGAGAGGCACCTGCAACCAAACCAGCAATATCGACAAATTCGACCGTTGCGGGAATAATTTTTGCAGGATGATCAATCGCAGCCAATCCTTCGAGCCGCTCATCAGGTACAGAAACAATGCCAACATTGGGCTCGATCGTTGCAAAGGGATAATTTGCTGCAAGTCCACTTTTCTTCGTGAGTGCCGTGAACAAAGAAGATTTACCTACGTTGGGCAAACCTACAATTCCAATAGAAAGAGACAAGGTTCTTCTCCTTATTATTTCATGAGGGTTGCATCACCTATACCAAGCGCCCTCTTTGTGTGGAGCAATGCGGATCTAATAATACCACCAGCACACTAAAGCGCGAACACAAGCCTGCGATAGATACATACAGCGTGCATCTTTTATACGAATGCGCGCCATACCAGAACATCGCACCTATCAGAAAAGGGGTGTTAGCAACACCCCTCGAAACGCTTCAAGTCCGAGCTAACCGGCTCTGCGTAGCGCAAAACCTACGACCACTCGTTTTCCGTATTTACATTGAGAACAAGCCAAATGTTTGGGCTACATAGGCCATTAAAATGACCACTAACACAATCGGAGCGATGTATCTGATCGCCACTTTCCAAACGCGACGCCAGCCAAACTTGGCAGAAAGCATAACTTCATCTTCAATCGTCTTAGGGCCAATCACCCAACCAATAAAGATGCAGGTCAGAAGTGCAACAATTGGCATCATGACCGAATTAGAAATAAAGTCAAAGAAGTCAAGCAGCGATGATCCTTCACCAAGAGGCTCGATGAACGAAAGCGCACCGAAACCAAGGCACACGATGAGACCCATGAGAACGGTCCACACAATCGTAGTCCCCAAGGCCTTTTTGCGTGAGCAGTGTGTACCATCCTGAATGATGGAGGTACAGGTCTCTACCAGTGAAATAGAACTTGTCAATGCAGCGAACAAAACCAAAAGGAAGAATACTGCGCCGATCACAGATGCGACACTTCCTAGTTCGCCAAATACCTGAGGCAAAACAATAAACATCAAAGATGGACCAGAGTTTTGCGCAACAGCATCACCTGAGCCCATTGCTACAAATGCGGCAGGAATGATCATAAGACCGGCAAGCAGGGATACAGAGAACGTCGTACCCGCAATTTGAATCACACTCGAAGTGAGTTTTGCAGACTTATCAAGGTACGAGCCATACGTAATCATGATGCCCATAGCAAGAGACAAGGTAAAGAAGGTCTGACCCAGCGCAGAAATCACCAATTCAGGAGAAAACTTGCTGAAATCGGGGACCACGTAATATGCAAGACCATCAAGAGCGCCGGGCAACGTAAGCGCATAAATCGCAACAGCTGCTGCCATGATAATAAGCGCTGGCATCATAATAAGGTTTGCCTTCTCTATGCCACCTTTTACGCCACGCGATACAACAAAGAACGTCAAGCCCATAAAGACAAGCATGAACAGAATGCTTTCCGGACCATTTGCAATAAAGGCCGAGAAGTTGTCGCCTCCATCATTTAATGCAGCACCCGAACCAGAGGCGTACATTACTAAGTACTTAGTAACCCAACCACCGATAACGCAGTAATACGGCACGATGATGAATGGCACCGCTGAGGCAAGAATGCCAATAAAAGCATACTTTTTCCCATACATCTTAAAAGCGCCAATGGCGCTTTGCCCTGTTTTACGTCCCAGCGCTGTTTCAAGCAGCAAAAGGGCAATACCAATCGTAAATACAAACACCAAATAGGTCAGGAGAAACATACCCCCGCCGTATTTTGCGGCTAAATAGGGGAAGCGCCACATACTGCCCAGGCCAACTGCTGAAGCAGCAGCAGCCAGCACAAATGCTAGCTTGCCTGACCAGGAGGCGCGATTTGCCTTCTGGGCTGATTCTGTTGAAGTCATATAGTCTTCCTTAGTTATCACACGGTTTCCACTCAACACAATAGAAAGAGCATGTTCGAATCGTGAACATGCTCTCTCTATTGTCATACCGACCCACTATATCAAATTATGTTGAATATATACCAACTATTTAGCATTTAGTAAGAACTTTTGGCGATGGCACGTTGCCTATGCTCGGGCAACGTTGTCAGGAGTATGGATGCGCTCTCCCTCATAACTTACCCGCCAAAATACCAACCCTTGTGCAGGAGCATTCTGACCTGCCACATTACGGTTTCGAGCTTCAAGAACTTCTTTGACCCACTCGGGTTTACGCTGTCCGCGCCCTACAGCAACCAATGTTCCAACAATCGTCCGCACCATAGAATGCAAAAATGCGTTACCTTTAACACAGACGACAATCAAGCGCTCATCCCACATGCAGTCGGGCTCAATAGTAATGCTAAAGACGTTTCGCATGGTTGATCCGTTTTGAGCAGATTCCGCCTTGCAAAAACTTTTAAAGTCATGCTCTCCTATCAGATAGGTTGCCGCCTGTCGCATAGCATCAATGTCGAGAGGTTGCGGAATATGCCAACTTACGTGTTTCGTCAATAACGGAGAAGCAGCATCGATTGCGATGAAATAGCGATATTCGCGCATCGTTGCAGAAAAGCGCGCTGAGAAATCAGAAGGGCGCTCAGTTAATGAACGCACAGAAATATCATCGTGCACCAGAGCGTTCAATGATTTTAAAAGCGCATACTCACTGCGGCTTCGATACTCGCTTTCATCAAGGACAAAACTGACCACCTGAGCTTTAGCATGAACTCCCGAATCTGTTCTTCCGGCACAGGTTGTCTCAATTTCGCGCCTAAATATTAGCGACAATGCCTCTTCCAGACTCCCCTGCACCGTCAGTTGCCCAGGCTGTCGCGCAAAACCCGAAAACGGTGTTCCGTTATATGCAACCTCTAAGGAAAGAACCACTGTATTGACTGCTGCGTGGCCTGAGTAACTCTGCCGCACATCAGCATTAATCATCGAGTTCATATTGGCATCTTTTTCGCCGGAAACTAGACGTGTCGATGCAATGCTTTCACTGTTATTACCTTCAGCATACACGCTCATACTACGATGCTTTCCAAACGGGATGCCCAAACAAGTCAGACAGATGCGCTTTTAAATGAGCGCTATCCGAATCAATCGTGAGGGGCAATTCAGCACGCAATCGTTTCCCATCTGATTGGTTAACATGTAAAATTACCGGATCTTTTCCAGGATGCGTTTTTAAGATACGCATCAATTTATCAGACTTCACCGAATTCAGCTCATGCGCAGAAATAGTCAATTCCATTTGAGCGGGACCGACATTCATTTCAGCCTCAGAGAGTTCAAGTAGGCTTGCTTCTTGCACCAGAATTTGGTTTCCGCGATCACTCACCTCAAATCTTCCTTTGCACGTAATGATCGCATCTTCCTGAAATGCCGCCTGATATTTTTCGTAGTCAAAACAAACGCACTCAACATGACCTGTCGTATCTTCCAGAACGAAGCTCACCATCAGGGTTCCCCGTTTCGTGCGACGCACGTTTGTCTCAGAGACCATGCCAGCAAACGTAGCTGACTTTATACCCTCTTCACGATCCATCAAATCACCCAAAGAATACTTCATGGTCTTTGACAGGTAGTTCTCATATGGCCGCAAAGGATGGTCAGAAACATACATCTTCAAGATGTCTTTTTCAAAAGCAAGCAGCGTGCGCTTGCCCCATTCAACATGATCTGGCTCGGGAATATCTTCTTTGAACGAATCATCAACATCGGCAAACATGCTAAACATATCAAGCTGCCCAGCGTCTTTATCTTTTTGTCGCTTTGCTGCACTTTCCAAAAGCGAGGTTTCATCGACAAAATACATCAGTTGCTTGCGTGTATACCCAGTCGAATCAAAGGCACCCGACTTAATCAGAGCTTCAAGCGTCTTGCGATTATACGCCGAAGCGTCAACGCGATGCACAAAATCATGGAGAGAGGTGTAGGGACCATGCTCCTCGCGCTCGTCAATGATGGCCTGCGCCACCTTTTCGCCCACGCCACGCACGCCAGCAAGGCCAAAACGAATACCCTCGTTGAGAGGCGTAAACTCCAAATTAGACGAGTTGACATCAGGTGAAAGCACGGGAATACCCGAGCGATTGCAGCTTGCAATATATTTGATTAAACGATCCGAATTCCCCATATATGAAGACAAGACCGCTGCCATATAATCATTCGGATAATGAGCCTTGAGATATGCCGTACGCATGACCAAAATCGCATACGCCGCTGAATGCGATTTGTTAAACGCATACTTAGCGAACTTCTCAGCGTCTTCCCAAATCTGCTTGGCAATATCAAGGCTGAAACCGTTTTCTACCGCACCCTGATTCCAGTCTTCTTGCAGCTGACGCATAACGTCGATCTTCTTTTTGCCCATTGCCTTGCGCAATTTATCAGCTTTACCAGCTGAAAAACCGCACATGACCATGGAAATCTGCATGATCTGCTCCTGATATACAATGGTGCCATAAGTCTCTTCCAATAATGGACGCAGACGATTGTCATAGTAGTGAACTGGTGTTTTACCACTTGCAACCATGACATAGTCGTCAACCATGCCTGACTCAAGAGGACCGGGACGGTTGAGTGCAATCGATGCCACAACATCAGAAAATCTCTGGGGTGGGAGGCGACTGAACAAGCTTACATACAGGGCGCTTTCTACCTGGAACAGTCCATCCATATTGCAACTGCGCAAAAGCTCGAACGCTTTTTCATCATCGGTGGGAATTTGTTCAGGAATAATTTCGATACCATAGCGCGCTTTGATGTTACGACACGCACGGGAAAGTACACCGAGGGTGCGCAGACCCAAGAAGTCCATCTTCAGCAAGCCCAGATCGGGAGTGTAGTGTCCGTCATATTGGGTAATGATGCCGCCACCCTTGGTATCACGTTTCATGGGTACGTGATCGTTCATGGGATCACGGCAGATAATGGTTGCGCAGGCATGTACGCCTTCGCCGCGAATATGACCCTCGATCGACTTCGCCGCGTCGATAACTTGCTTAACTTCAGTTTCTTCATTGTATGCTTTGACGAGATCGGGATTGGTTTCAAGGGCCTTATCGATCGTGATATCAAGCTCATTGCCAATCATTTTGCAGATACGATCCCCAACGGCATACGGGTAATCTAAAACACGCGCAGCGTCTCGCACGGCATTTTTTGCCTTCATTACGCCAAAGGTAATCACGCCCGAAACGTGGTCTTCGCCATACACCTCTTTGATGTGCTCGATAACTTCACCGCGACGTTCGTCTTCAAAGTCGACATCGATATCAGGCATCTCGACACGTTCGGGTGACAAGAAGCGCTCAAACAGCAAGCCATTGCTCAGCGGATCCAAGTCCGTGATGCCCATCGCGTAGGCAACGATTGCACCTGCGGCCGAGCCACGTCCAGGGCCGACACCGATACCTTGACTACGGGCCCATTCAATATATTCCTGAACGATCAAAAAATATGCCGGGAACCCTTGCTGGATAATGACACCCATTTCATAGTCGGCACGCTCTTGTATTTCATCAGGGATAGGATCCCCGTAACGCTTTACCAGGCCCTTTTGTACCTGCTTTCTGAAATACGACTCTTCGGTCTCCCCTTCCGGCAGAGGGAATCGAGGAAGAATAGAATCGCGCTCCAATTCAACATTGCATTTTTCCGCAAGAAGAACCGTGTTATCGCACGCCTCGGGAAAATCCTTGAGTGCTTCACGCATTTCTTCTTCGGTTTTCATATAGAACTGATCGTTAGGAAATTTGAAACGCTTTTCTTGATTGATTGTTGAGTTTGTGCCAATGCAGAGCATGATATCCTGCGCTGCGGCATCTTCTTGTGTTAAATAGTGAAAATCGTTTGTCGCAATGGTTTGAAGACCTAGCTGTCGAGCAATCTCGCTGAGCTTGCGATTCATTTCAAGCTGCGTCATACCTCCATTGGTGGTTATACCTTGGTCCTGCAACTCAATATAGAAATCACCTGGCTCATAAATAGCGGCGAAGCGTTTTGCCCATTCGATAGCCTGTGCAACATCGCCATCATCAATATAGCGTGGAATAATGCCTGCAATACACGCACTCGTAGCAATAATGCCTTCGGAATACTTCTGCAGCATTTCGAACGTTGTTCGGGGACGATAGTAGAAATTATCAACGTGGGATTCACTAACCAGCTTTACGAGATTGTGATAGCCGGTATTATTCTTAGCCAGCAAAATCATATGGTGCAAACGTTGCTTTTGTTGTTTAAGCTCACTGTCGGTTGTGAAGTATATTTCACAGCCAAAGATCGGCTTTACCCACTTACCCGTTTCTTTTTTAACCTTGTCACACGCATCTGCAAGCTCAGGAACGCCACTCATTACACCATGATCGGTAATAGCAATAGCAGGCATATCAAGATCTGCGGCTCGTTTCACCATGTCATACACATGCGTTGCACCGTCAAGCAGAGAATATTCCGTATGATTATGCAAATGAACAAATGCCATCGATGACCCCTTAACGCTAGTACTTCATACGATACGTACCTATAAGCTGCACCATGCACGCTCTTTTTGTCCTGCACTATCCGCGTGTCACATATGAGCAGCATAACAACACTGTTGACCTTCATTGTTCAACAAGGCTGCTCCATACTCGTCCTGTAATGTGATCTCACAAGATGTCGTTCATATATGTAGTACGTTTGTTGCTTATAAAATACAAGGTGCAGTGAGTATCGCTTTTGCTTCTCGCACTATATCATGCTCTATTCTGCCACCGACTCAAACAAAAAACGATACTATGTTTCAAGGATTTCTTTGATTTCCAACAAGAAAACAACCCGTGCTTTTGAGCACCAAAAGACTCTTAGGACATCATCCGCACCTTTTCACAAATACTTGTTCGTTTTACTGTTCATTACTTCGCTGTATCGATGTTTCGCTTTGCAGTTGTTTGCCTACTCTTCATAGGGAAAGATCACTTTACCCTCTAAGGCTTTTTGCTTTGCGGTACGCATAACCTTGCACCAGTGATACTTTCTTCTCAGTATTGAGCTTTGAATAAACTCGTCCTCGGAAAGCGAAGCAAGCGTTTCTTCCATTTGAGGAATAACAACATCCAAACGATCGAGATCAATTTCTTGCAATAATCGCGTTTTGTCGCACAATACGATGACACGATTCTTAAGAACTTGAAGATACCCACCTAAATTTGCAGCCGCCAGAATTGGTCCATCAGGCCCCTCTTGCCTACCCCAAATAATCCCATCATTGAGCGCGATAAGATACGGCTCGTGATTTTCCAGTACGCCAATTTCCCCTTCTGAACCAGACACCGTAATGGAGTACAGCTGACCAGAATACAAGACGCGATTTTTCGCCACAACATCACAATATATAAGGGACATTGATTCCCCTTTTTACGCACTTATCCTTTACTGCACACGAGAAACATCCCCTTTTTATTTGCTTCTCGTAGATTGCGCCTCTCAAACAGATCAGTTAGTAACTGTAACAATTTGAAATTTGTTTCGATTTGAAATAATAACTTTCCCCAAAATCGTCTTAATTTCCTTACAATTGGCTCCTTAAAATTCTCCTCGTACAGTTTTAGAGAGGTTGCTAGGCAAAGAGCTCTCGTGCGTCCAAAATCGACTAAACGAACATCAAAGCTAGACAGCCCAGACAAAATAAGGGGCTATAGGCCAAAATAAGAAACGATGTATCTTACTTTAGCTATGAGAAGTCCCGTTAATACCTTTGGCCTATAGCCAGAACATGACCCCTAGGAAGAGATAAAAAGGCGACCCCATAACAGGAGTCGCCTTCAGCTGGTACTTATAAAGTCACTACGATCCGGAGAAATCGTGGATGAACCTTAGACGTACTGACTTTCTTTCTCTTTCGCAGCAAGCTGAACCTTACACCAACGCAACTTTCTCGTAAGTACTGATCGAGAAATAATGCTGTCTTCACGAAGATTTGCGATGCGGCCTTCAAGTTCAACAATGTCTTTACGAAGCCTATCTTCGTTAATGCGCTTAATTTCACGTGTTTTATCACACAGAACAATAACGCGTTCTCCAAGGCATTGAACGTAGCCGCCCATGATAGCCGCACTCAACGTGGTGCCGCCCTCAGGCTTGGTGCGAGCCCAAATAACGCCATCCTGCAGGGCGGTAACAAATGGCTCATGATTTGCCATGATACCAAGCTCACCCTCAACTCCGGGAACCATTACAGAATGGAGCTCACCCGAGAAGAGAACTTTATTCTTGGCTACGACATCACATTTGATCGTGGACATAATTACTCTTCTTCCTGCTTCTTAATCTCCTCGTAGGCTGCATATACATCCTCGATTGCACCTTTGCTGCGGAAGCAAACTTCAGGAATCTCGTCACATGCACCGCTCAGGATTTCTTCGAAAGAGCGAATGGTGTCCTCAAGCTTTACATATACGCCATCCTGACCAGTGAACTGCTTAGCAACATGGAAAGGCTGACCTAAGAAACGCTGAATCTTACGAGCGCGGTTAACAACAACCTTCTGCTCCTCAGAAAGTTCTTCCATACC
This sequence comes from uncultured Cryptobacterium sp., assembly GCA_964456695.1. GTDB lineage: Bacteria > Actinomycetota > Coriobacteriia > Coriobacteriales > Eggerthellaceae > Anaerotardibacter. The sequence goes on from CAYWAO010000002.1 coordinate 90,101, forward strand.
CAGAATTGCAATGATGTCTTGAAGATCCTGATAGGTCTGCAGAATCTTCTGAACGCCAACAGCAACCTCGTAGTGCTTGTCTCCTACGATTTCTGGATCAAGTGCACGAGAAGTGGACTCCAGCGGGTCAACCGCAGGATAGATACCCATCTCAGCGATCGAACGGTTAAGAACCGTCTTAGCATCCAAGTGGGTAAAGGTCGTTGCAGGTGCAGGGTCGGTCAAGTCGTCAGCAGGAACATATACCGCCTGTACCGACGTAATGGAACCGACGTTGGTGGACGTAATGCGCTCCTGCAAGTCGCCCATCTCAGTTGCCAACGTAGGCTGATAACCTACTGCAGAAGGCATACGACCGAGCAATGCAGATACCTCGGAACCAGCCTGGGTGAAACGGAAGATGTTGTCAATAAACAACAACACGTCCTGACCCTGATCACGGAAGTACTCAGCCTCGGTCAAGCCACACAGGCCTACGCGAAGACGAGCTCCGGGTGGTTCGTTCATCTGACCATATACCAAACAGGTCTTATTAATAACACCTGCATCGGTCATTTCGATAAAGAGGTCGGTACCCTCACGAGTACGCTCACCTACACCAGTAAATACTGACGTACCGCCATGCTCCTGAGCCAGGTTGTTAATAAGCTCTTGGATAATAACGGTCTTGCCTACACCAGCGCCACCGAACAGACCGGTCTTACCACCCTTAATGAAGGGCTGAATGAGGTCAATAACTTTAATGCCGGTCTCATAAATCTCAGTCTTGGTGACCAGATCTTCGTATGCAGGTGCAGGACGATGGATAGGATAGAACTCTTTGATGTCAGGCATTGGCTTGCCATCAACAGGTTCACCCATAACATTCCAAATGCGACCAAGGGTCTCGGGGCCAACAGGCATCATCATTGGATTGCCTGTGTCCTTTACCTCAAGACCGCGCGTAAGGCCATCAGTAGATGACATAGCTACTGCGCGAACCAAATCACCGGGAAGGTGAAGCTGGACCTCGAGGAGAACCTTTACGTCGCCCATGGGGGTAGTAGCTTCAACGGTCAACGCGTTGTAGATTGCAGGCATCTGACCTGGCGCAAATTCAACATCGACAACAGGACCAACGATACGGACGATATGACCGATCGCTCCTTCCTGGTTGGCCGCAGATGTAGTAATTTCTTCAGCCATTTAGTCCTCCAAAGCTGCGGCGCCACCAACGATTTCGTTGATTTCAGTTGTAATGGCACCTTGACGTACACGGTTATAAACTCGATTGAGTGTTTCAATCATTTCATTAGCATTATCCGTCGCGTTCTTCATTGCGTTACGACGAGCAGCCTGCTCTGCGGCAGCTGATTCGATGAGTACATAGTAGAAATAACCACTCAAGTACTCCGGCAGTAACTGACTTAATACTTCCTCTTCACCAGGTTCATATTCAATGGATCCCGGCAAGTCAGGATTATCGACGTCAGGCTCCATGATGCCGCCAAACTTGAAGACTTCTCCTTCAGGAACGAAGCTCTTCAAGTCAACAGGCAAAATACCATCAATGGTTGGAACCTGCTCAGCTGCATTCTTTGCGTAGTTGTAGAGCGTAATAACTTCATCAATATTGCCGTTGAGATAATTCTCAATGCAGTAATCGGTGATAGTTTCAGCTTCTTCAACACGCGGATCGGCGGAAAGATCGCGGAAAGCAAGTACGGGCTCAAAACCACGAAACCTGAAATACGCGATAGCTTTCTTACCGCAAGCAATTACGGTAACGTTTTTGCCTTCTGCCTTACGATCCTTCATGATCTTTTCAGCACGATGCAAGATGTTTGAGTTAAAGCCACCAGCAAGTCCACGATCGGAGACCACAACAACAAGCAGCGTTGTCTTGATCTCGTCGTGGGGCTTGGTCAGGGCAGCACTACAACTACCCATACGACCAATATTGCCGAGCAACTCGCGCATTGCGTTAGCAAATGGAGTTGCCGCATCGCAACGCTCGGTAGCATGGCGAATTTTTGCAGCAGCAACCATCTGCATGGTATGCGTAACCTGCTTCGTCGATTCGACGGAGTTAATTCGTCTTTCGATATCGTGAAGGTTCGGCATAATCAGACCACCTTACGCGATGAACTGAGTCTTAAATGCTTCGATTTGAGCATTTAACTCGTTTTCGATCTCTTCGGTAAACTTCTGGCCGTCCCTTAACTTAGCAATCGTGTCAGCGTGGTTGATACGCAGATAGTCAAGCAACTCACCGCGGAAGCGAACGATGCTTTCCACCGGAATATCGTCCAGATAGCCCTGGCTACCTGCATAGATTGCGATTGCTTGCTCTTCAACGGGCATTGGAGCGTAACGAGGCTGCTTGAGTAATTCAGTCATAGCAGCACCACGAGTGAGCTGTTGCTGAGTTGCCTTATCCAAATCAGAACCAAACTGAGTAAATGCCTCAAGCTCACGATATGCCGCCAAGTCGAGACGCAGCGTACCAGCAACGGACTTCATGGACTTAACCTGAGCGTCACCACCAACGCGCGATACCGACAAACCAACATCAACGGCGGGGCGCTGACCCTGGAAGAACAGATTGGTCTTCAAGTAAATCTGGCCGTCAGTAATCGAAATTACGTTAGTGGGAATGTAGGCACCTACGTCACCAGCCTGGGTCTCGATGATAGGCAGTGCGGTCAAAGAACCAGCACCGTTCTCATCGGAGAGCTTGACAGCGCGCTCCAGAAGACGTGAATGCAGATAGAAAATATCACCAGGATATGCTTCACGTCCGGGTGGGCGACGAAGCGTCAAAGACATCTGGCGATAAGCCACTGCCTGCTTTGACAGATCGTCATAGATGCAGAGAACGTGACGACCTGGGTTGTTTTCATTTGCAGGCTGTCCGTCTTCGCCGGTGTACATAAAGTATTCGCCAATTGCTGCGCCAGACATAGGAGCAAGATACTGCATAGGAGCAGGATCTGCTGCAGTTGCAGCAACAACGATGGTGTAGTCCATAGCGCCACGACGATCAAGAGCTTCTACAACCGTAGAAACAGTGGAAGCCTTCTGACCAACTGCAACGTAGACACAGATCATGTTCTGACCCTTCTGGTTCAGAATGGTGTCGATTGCAATAGAAGTCTTACCGGTCTGACGGTCGCCAATGATAAGCTCACGCTGACCACGTCCAATAGGTACCATAGAGTCAATTGGGATAATACCAGTCTGCATTGGCTCATGAACTGGCTTGCGTTCATGAACACCAGGAGCCTTAAATTCGATCGGACGATAGTCATCAGCTTCAATAGGACCCTTACCGTCAATAGGCTCGCCCAACGCATTAACAACGCGGCCGATCATGCCTTTTCCAGAAGGAACCTCGAGAATGCGACCAGTGGTGCGGCACTGATCATTTTCTTTAATTGCAGTGATGTCACCCAAAAGTACGGCGCCTACTTCTTCTTCCTCAAGGTTCTGAACAAGACCATGAACGATCTGTCCTTTTTCACCGGTAAACTCCAAGAGCTCACCCTGCATAGCACCCTTAAGGCCGTCGATACGAGCAATACCGTCGCCAATTTGTACAACAGAACCGACTTCGCGAGATTCAACACTGGTATTGATGGCATCAAGCTGCTTACGCAGCGCTTCGTCGATAGACTGTGCGGTGATTTCAGTCACTAGCATTCACCTCCATCTGTCTTTTCTTTGAGAGCGATACGGGCACGATCAAACTGGGTGCGAACACTTGCGTCCACATAGCGACTACCCGCGCTCAAAATGATGCCGCCCTGAATGGAAGGATCGATATGCTCAACTAATACGCATTCCCTTCCCAGGTCAGATTCGGCCTTTTCAGTAATTACCGTTCGTAAGTTGTCATCGAGCTCCACAACCGTCGTTACATCAACAACATTGAAGTTCAACTTCGTTTCAATAAGCTCCACATATTGATTGTACACGCGGCGCAGCTTGCCCATATCGCATCGAGAAGCCATAACGCTAAGCAGCGCAACGAGAATGGAATTGTACGAACCAAACACAGCCTTTACGATACCTTCGCGCTCTTCAGGAGAATACCCCTCATCGTCGCACGAAAGTCGAAGGTCGATGTTCGAAGCCATGAAACCAAGGATCTCCAGCATCTGGTTGCGGATCTCAACAACCGCTTCCTTACCGCCAGTGGCATACGCCCCATCAATAGCAGTGTTGGCATATGCCGCGATCGTTTCATTGATGACATGACGATTAGGCATTTAGGTTACCTGCCTCTTTTACATAGCGCTCAATGAGCTTACGGTGTTCTTCATCGCTGAAGTCTTCACCTATTAAACGGGATGCTACCGCAATTGACGTATCAGCCATGGAGCTTTGAAGCTCTTTGATGGCATTACGCTTTTCAGCTTCGATAGCAACCTTTGCCTTCTCAATCATACTGTCTGCTTCAGCGCGAGCACGTTCGGTGATTTCCTTTTCAATGGCTTCACCTGATTTCTGCGCATTGTTGAGCATTACCTGAGCTTGAGCTTTGGCGTTATCAAGCTGCTCTTGATACTCAGCGAGCAGACGTTCACTTTCCTGGCGTGCTTCTTCTGCTTTCTCCAGGTTAGTTTTGATGGTATTCTCACGCTTCTCGATCATGCCCTCAAATTTAGGCCAACCGAACTTCGCAAGAATGATCCACAAGACAATGAAGGCGACGAGCATAGGAATGAATTCTTCCATCTGGGGAAGAATTGCTTCAATTCCTGCACCACTGCTGCTTTCGTCAGCAAATGCGGACATCGGGCAAACTGCAGACGCAGCAACAAAAGCGATAAAACCGCTTGTGCAGTTACGTACATATTTGCTTACAGTTGCGTTCAATTCGCTTGCCTCCTTCTCTTCTAATCGGAATTTCTACAACTCTCGTTGGCTTTACTAACCGATGAAGAAAAGAACCAAGCCGAGCAGTGCCAATGCCTCAGACATAGCAGCGCCGATGAAGAAGTAGCCCATGAGCTGACCCTTCATTTCAGGCTGGCGAGCAGCAGAAACGCAGAGACCGTAGGTAGCGATACCAATACCGATGCCAGGGCCGATTGCTGCAAGGCCATAACCTACAACCTTAAGCGCAGCGATTGCGAGTGTAAGTTCCACGATTACCTCCTTTAGTGGGATGCGAGCTCCTCTCACATCCTTATTACCTGTCAGCTGAAATTTTTTGTACCAGCTGTAGTACCAAAATCATGTCGGCGACGCTGCCCTATGCCGATAGAGCAAGTCGCCTGCGCCAAACGTGATGACGCTCAATCGAAATCTGAACTCGCCTCAATCAGTGAGGATGGATTGCCATACCGATGTAGGACGAAGACAGGATGGTGAACACGTATGCTTGCAAGAAAGCAACCAGAGTTTCCAGTGCGTACATAAAGAACAACAGGAAGAACCACGCTACTGCAGGAAGCGCAGTGACGAAGTCCATGTCAAATATTGCTGTCTGCAAGAAAACAGTGGTTGCCAAAGAAAATACTGCCAACACCATGTGGCCGGCAAGCATATTGCCATAAAGACGAACGGCCAGCGTAAGAATACGAATGACCATGGAAACGAACTCTAAGAACCAAATAATGGGAGTCATAACAAGAGGAACTCCGGCAGGTGCGAAGCTCTTGAGATAGCGAAAAACGCCCAGTTCCTTCAAGCCGTAGACATTAAAGTAAATAAACGAAACAGCAGCGAGCGCCCAGGTAACAGAAATGCTGCCCATTGCTGCTTTGGCCCCCGGAATAAGACCAATCATATTGGCGATCAAAATCATAAAGAACAGCGTTGCCAAAAAGGGAATATGCTTTTTGAAACCTTCGCCAATAACATCGGCGCCAACACTTTCTCGAATAAAGTTGTAGCCGTATTCAACCGTTGCAGTGAACTTCTTGTGAGGGATAAGCTCAAGCTTGCGTCCGCAAATCAATACGATCAGCAGAACAAGAACGAACGCAATGAGCATATACAGTACGTACTGTGATACGTTCCATCCCGCAATGGAAAAGACTGTAGCCGAGTCAAACGAAGACGAAAGATGCTGCGCCTCCTCGACAAACTGTGAAAGTGCTTCACCCATCTTGATTCCTTACCTTTCCGTTGCCTTATTTCTTGCGCTTTGCAAGGACGTTTTTATAAACGACATAAAGAGATGTTGACACAATAAGCGCCAAAATCTCGGCTATACCAAATGGAAGAATTACGCTGCGGGCAACCTGCGCGCACACAATAAGAGCGACCGCCACGATAATCAGCGAGATAAAGACACCCGCTAGGCCATAGAGTCCCAAGCTCATTGCCGATAAGCTCTCTGAACGCCTAGAAAGACGCAAAGAAACGAAAAGAGGAAGAAATCCAACAATTCCTGCCGCAATTCCTGCTGCTACAGCCGCAAGCATGCTTTCCTTTCCTTCGGTAGCGGGCTACATAACCCTTTCAAACCACAAGCACTATATATGTCCTGATGTAGTTTAAAGTATCGTTTTCGATAAAGTGCATTATATCAGGGCGAATGGTTCACCTACATCGCAGGGTCACTACGACACAAACACCGGGCAGCCGCACGTTTCAGTACTAACACACCCGTTAGACCCCTAGGCAAAAACGTGCACAACTCACTCTACCTTACTGAAGCACGATGCGAAACAATTTCTTGAAAATATTTTTTGGGCGATTTTTTATTTTTGCCCGAAATTAAACAAAAATACCTGCCGAAAAAAATCGGCATCTGCTCATTTCTGTCAAATTGTAATTCTTTTTTCCCAACAAAACTAGTCATTTTGACCGGTAAAAACCCGCATCTTTATTCCCGAATCTCTGAGCATTTCCATTGCAAGCTCGTCAGGATAGGGATTCTGATAGATGATCTCGCTAATACCTGCATTGATGATCATCTTTGCACAAACAACACAAGGCTGGGTCGTAATATAAATAGATGCTCCCTCAATATTGATGCCATATCGTGCAGCCTGCAGAAAGGCATTTTGTTCGGCATGAAGGCCACGACAAATTTCATGACGCTGTCCCGAAGGAATTCCCAGCTGTTCGCGCAAACAGCCCGTCTCAGAACAATGGCGCAATCCCGTTGGCACTCCGTTATATCCTGTGGCCAAAATGCGGCGATCTTTCACAATGATGGCCCCGACGGCACGTCGCAGACACGTGGTACGTGTTTGTACTTCACTTGCAAGCTTCATGAAATACTCATCCCATGAAGGACGTTCATTATGTTGCATGGAAGGCACCTCCTCCAAAACCATGTAGACGTTTTGCTTGCAAGTAATTCGCTTGCAACTAACACCCACGTTGCAAGCGAACATACAGTCAAACGGTATTTTTTAAGTACCGCTACTCTAGATCTCTGTTTACCGGCGTTCCCACCGTCTGATAGATTCTGTCTCCTGCATCCCCGAGCCCCGGAAGGATGTAGGCATCATCGTTGAGGCCTTCGTCAAGTGCGCAGGTAATAATCCTGGCATCCTCATCAGCATCAAAGACTGCCTTGATGCCTTCGGGAGCTGACACAATTACCATCACAACAATATCACGCACGCCACGACTGCGTAGCGCCGAAAGTGCAGCGCACATTGATCCGCCCGTTGCAAGCATAGGATCAACAACAAGCACCTGCCGCTCATTGATATACGAAGGCACCTTCGCATAGTACTCAATGGGATGATGGGTTGTTTCATCACGATACATACCCAAATGAGCCACAGGTGAAGAAGGAATAACTTCAAGCATGGCATCGAGCATAGCAAGACCAGCACGAAGAATTGGCACGATAACCGGTTCTTGCTTCGCAATGCTTTGACAGGTGCATCGAGCAAGTGGCGTTTGCACCTCAATCGGCATGGTGACCAGGTGCTTTGTTGCCTCGTAGCACTCCAGCAGGGTTATCTCATGTACCGTCTGACGAAAGACCGAACTAGGCGTTTTTTCGTTGCGCAGCACAGAAAGTTTATGAGCAATAAGAGGATGGTCCAGCACTACGAGACGATCCCCAAACGTATGATCTTGCACGGTTCTACTCTTCTTTCCCCTCGATCGTATCCAAAACCTATGACAGTTCGGGATAGAGTGGATGCTTGGCAAGAATCTCCTTTACTTCAGAAGCGATCTCGCCGAGACGAGATTCGTTGTCTACGTTGTACACACCTGCCGCGATCAGCTGTCCGATACGCTTAAATTCTTCAGCGTTAAATCCACGGGTGGTAGCAGCCGCTGAACCAACACGAATACCGCTGGTCACAAAAGGTGAGCGCTTTTCATTAGGGATGGTGTTTTTGTTGACCGTTAAGCCGACCTTCTCCAACACCTTTTCGGCATCTTTGCCTGTTACATCGGCCAACGTCAGATCAACCAAACACAGATGATTATCGGTTCCACCCGAAACAAGGCGCAGACCACCATCAACCAAGCCTTCGCCTAAAGCAGAAGCATTAGCAACCACATTATCAATGTAATCGCTAAATTCTGGCCTTAATGCTTCACCGAAGGCAACTGCCTTAGCAGCAATAATATGCATGAGAGGACCGCCTTGAGATCCAGGGAACACCGCTTTGTCGATCTTTTGAGCAAGTTCTTCGTTGTTCGTAAGAATAAACCCACCACGAGGACCACGCAGTGTTTTATGGCTGGTCGAAGTGACCACATCAGCATAGGGAATGGGGCTTGGATGAGCACCTGTTGCAACCAAACCAGCAATATGCGCCATATCAATCATGAGGTAGGCCCCTACCTCATCGGCAATTTCGCGCATGCGTTTAAAATCAATGATACGAGGATACGCTGAAGCACCGCCAACAATGAGCTTTGGCTTGCACTCCTTTGCAATGTGCTCCATTTCACTATAGTCAATCAACTCAGTTTCGGGATCAACCCCATACGCAACAATGTTGTAATCCTTGCCTGAGAAATTAACGGGAGAACCATGTGTTAAATGTCCGCCATGATCAAGCGACAAACCCAAAACAGTATCACCCAAATTAACGAGCGCCTGATACGCAGCGAGGTTTGCATTAGCACCACTATGAGGCTGAACGTTTGCAAATTCACAGTGGAAAAGCTCCTTTGCACGATCACGCGCCAAGTTCTCGATAACATCAACTTCTTCGCAGCCACCGTAATAACGCTTACCAGGATACCCTTCAGCATATTTGTTAGTTAAAACGGTTCCCATCGCAGCTATAACGGCAGGAGAAGCAAAATTTTCTGAAGCAATCAGCTCAATCGAGGAGCGCTGACGTAATAGCTCCTTCCCTATGGCATCTGCTACCTGTGGGTCTTCTGCGAAAAGTTGGTCGAAGAACATAATATGCGCGCTCCCTTCAAGCGAGTACCGATACGTCTTTCCTGCACGTTCCTATGCAGTTTCACCATATCACATAGAACACAACGAACGTAGGACACATGAGAAACCCGCCTGTCCTACGTTCGCATCGATACATCTAGCGGTGTTGAAGTACTACCGTATTCAACACATCATCTATTAGAACGAATATTCACCAATCATGGCATCTTCCAGCTGAGTTTGGTTTGCGGAGTTATCGAGAAATACCCATCCACTTCCATCGTTTTCGAACTCAAATGTTACGGTCGTATCACTTAGGCTTGCACCATCAATTTTTTCCATAATGGTCTGTCCAGCATACTCGTAGATATCAGTCATAGAGGTAAGACCTTGAGAAAGAACATCGTCTTCAAAGGTCTCCATCCATTCCATCATGATAGGACCAAGCTGTTTGCATGATATCGTCACTTCAGCCGTGGCAGTATCACCATCAACCGTTATTGTTCCTACCTCATAGCCAAATCCATCGACCCAAGAAGATACCAACTCGTTGACATCAATACCTAAGGTATCCAGTGAGCTACCCGCACTTGCCGATGCTTCCTCTGCAAGTTCTTCAATTATTTCGTCCGTCGGATCAATAATAACGCCCAATTCAGCATCAAGCGCCTCCTGAATTTGATCCTCATCCGACTCGCCACCGCAACCAACGAGCACGAAGCTCATGGCACAAGCAAGCACAAAAACACTTGCCAGCAACCAGAGCTGCCTTACTTTAGTCAATCCCATAATCCTACCCTTCCTTTCTCTATCCTTGCGCTCCCATCTGTTTCCACGTAGGTGAGCGCGTTTGCCCTACTCAGCATCGAGTGCATTAATTTTCGCCACACGATCAGCGTGACGACCACCAGCAAATTCAGTCGTCAAGAAAGCCTCAAGTATGCGTTTGTTTTCCTCTACAGAAACGAAACGACCCGAAAGAGTGATCACATTAGCATCGTTGTGTTCGCGGCAAAGTATCGCAAAATCTTCTCTGATGATGTTTGCTGCACGAATGCCGGCTACTTTATCGGCGGCAAGAGCCATACCAATACCCGTGCCGCAAACTAGTACGCCGCGATCAGATCGACCAGAAGCAACCTGTTCGGCTACGCGTACGGCAAAGTCAGGGTAGTCAACCCTCTCATCAGAATCAGGACCGCAATCGATTACGTCATGTCCCCGCTGTACCACATAGTCAATAAGTTGCTGCTTTTGCTCAAAACCAGCATGATCCGATCCAAAAGAAATTCTCACAACATACCCTTCCGCACTCTGTTTGATCATGCGATACAAAATTCACGCAAGCTACACAATACAGAAACTCGTATAGTATTGCCATAGTCAATACGGTCCATGGCGATACACACTTTACACTACTTTGGTAATTATCTCAGAGACATATCAGGAAATAGGTTTGTGCTTCAATGCCCACGTATAGGCGCATACGCACCATGCTCAGTGCATCACAATGGACGTTTTATTTTGAAAACGTCGTATATTCTTTATTCGTTGCGTTCGTCTGATTCGCTCAGATCGCTAGAGCTGCTATGGTTGCTTGATTCACGTAGCATATTTGCTTCGCTGGAACCACTTGATGCACTGTGTTCTCTTGCTTCAATCGCAGCATCGTACTCTACCTGCTGATTGTTAGTTGCATCCTGTCCGTCCCTCTCCGAACGATCCTGCTGGCTGTCCTGATGTTTTTCCGCCTCTTTATGAAGCTCCTGCAGAATGCCGTAGTGAGTCAACCAATCTTCAACATCAGAAAAAACTTTCATTTTCTTTGGTTCATGAAGAATTTCGTGGCGCATGTGAGGATACAGGATAGCTTGCACGCGACGAACGCCTTGAGCCTCATACATCTCGACAGCTTTTTTAATGGCTTTGCCCTTTTCACCTAGCGGATCATCCGATCCCGCAATAAACAACAACGGTATATCTGCTGATACGCGAGACAGCGTTGTATTTGATACGGCATCGCCCACAACATCCGTAAGAGTTGCATATGCACCCACACTAAAGCTTGAACCACATAAGGGATCATCACAATAGCGATCCACCTCATCAGGGTCGGTATTGAGCCAATCATAATCGGTGCGGGGATTCTCAATCGAAGCATTAAATGAGCCCATAGCAAGAGAAGCAACCAAAGAAGAGCGATACGTCTCTCCCTTAATCTGCGCTAAGAACCGCGAAAGGCCATTAGCAATTTGCACCAGAGCATAGGGCTGGTTTCCTGTAGCACACAATACAACACCCGCGAGATTTCGAATAGGACGCGTCATACATATCCGCGCCAAGTAGCTTCCCATGGAATGCCCAAACAAAAATAGAGGTAGCTCATCGCATTCTTGTATAGTCTTGAATACCGCTTTTCGAACGTGCTTAGTATCGGATATCAGTATCTCTTTCCCGCGATCAAGAGGCATGTGTCCCAGCTCTTCGCTCGATGTCACACTTTTTCCGTGACCGATGAAATCATGACCAAACACCACATACCCAAAGCCCGCCAAAAAGCGAGCGAGCTGTTCGTAACGTCCCATGTGCTCGGACATACCATGAAGCACCTGCACCACACCACGCCGAGTGTAAGTGGAATCCGGCAGCCATATCACGATACGCAACCAGGTGTGACCATCGCTCGAAAGCGTTGAGGTTTCACAGCGTAGAACGCCTAGGGACTTCCGCATACCTATCACAGCCGTCTTGGTTCTATACCAATGCCTGGATTTCGGCAATGGACAACGCGCCTTGCCGTACTAATACAGGATGATCTCCGAAAGAGCAATCGATAACCGTAGATGCAACACCACTTTTTTGCTCGTCGTCTTTCAGAGCAACAGAGACCTGATTGAGAATTTCCTCGTCCAAGCTCTCAAACGAAAGCGCACTCGACGATCCTGAAATATTGGCAGATGTCGTAGCAATAGGACAACCAAGACTCGAAATAAGCTGCTGAGCTGTTGGATTCGCTGGCATACGCAGACCAATCGTATTGCGAGAAGAACGAAACGCTTCGGGGACCTGTTCGCTTGCCCTTACGATGAGCGTAAGCTGTCCCGGCCAAAATGTGCGCACAAGCGTTTGGGCAAACTCGGGAACCGATTTCCCATACGTCATCAAATCGTCGGTGCTTCCCACCAACCACGCGATAGGCTTGCGCTTTTCGCGCCGCTTAATGCGATACAAGATTTCGGGGGTTTGCGCATCGCGAACCGAAACACCAATTCCATATACTGTATCGGTCGGAAAAACGACTGGCTCGCCTCGCTTGAGTGCGCGAAACGCTTCTTGTATGGTAGACATGTGAGCCATAATTCTCACCACTTCTTATACGTACACAACTCTTGGCTATACCGAGAAGCACAGTTTAAACGTCATCTTTAGATCTTTAGTGGGCAAACTATAATAGCGCCAAGAACGTATTCAACCCACGAGTGACATGAAAAGAGCACGCTTTTTCAGAAGATCTGTAATCTTGCGATTAAACGACAGGAACAATTAGGCGTTTAAGCCACACAGAAAACGTTTACAGGAATTTTCTACAGGCTCGATCGCTCCCAAGCGCACCTCATTGCTCACAGCTTGCCTTGAGCACAGCACTTACGACAACGCCCGAATAACACCTTGCGCAACACGAATTCCATCACAGGCTGCAGACATAATACCTCCTGCATAGCCAGGTCCTTCGCCACATGGAAATACGCCAGTTGCAACGGCCGAATCAGGATCGTTTGACGCCGCGTAAGCCTGCAACGTACGCGCCCGCTTAATACGCACTGGAGATGAAGACCGCGTTTCGGGGGCAGTCATTATAGCTTGTAGGCTATCGAATCCTTTGAGCTTTTTACCCATCATAGGAAGCGCCTGAGCAAGTGAATCGACTACGAAATCAGGTAGACAATCGACCAACGAGGCGCTAAATACACCACGCGTGTAGGTAGGAAAAACAGGCATGGATGCATGCGTAGTTGCCCGTATATTGGCATGCGTCAGACGCGACGAGTGATCAGACACTTCACGCCTTTGCGCATCAGCAAGAAAATCCCCCACACTTTGACAGGGAGCTTGATAGGGCTTGGCATTATGTCGTTTTCCCAGGTCAAAGGCCGCCTGCTCAATAGCGCGCTGAAACGCAACACCGGCAAGCACATCATCGCTCCCAAAATCGTTTGGCCCAACCCCGACCAACAGGGCTGCGTTAGCATTCTTACCCGAACGCATATAGTTGCTCATGCCGTTGGTTACCACACCACCTAGCTCACTCGCAGCCGCCACGACACTCCCACCTGGACACATACAAAACGTGTACACGCTGCGTCCCTGAGGCAAATGCACCACAAGCTTGTATTCTGCCGCTCCCAACGCAGGATGCGCGGCAGCCGCACCCCACTGAGCAAAGTTGATATCCCGCTGCAGATGTTCAATACGCACCCCTACCGCAAACGGCTTTTGCTCCATGGCAAGATCGCTTACCTTGCACAGTTCGAACACATCACGCGCCGAATGCCCGCAGGACAGCACCACCGCATCGGCCGCCAGCTGCTTGCGCGCACCCGTTTCAACCTGCTCCACTATCACCGATGTGACGTGACCATCCGCAAAGATCCAATCCACCAGGCAGGTTCCAAAGCAAACCTCGCCTCCTCGCGCACAGATCTCTTCGCGCATGCGCCGCACCACGGCAGGCAGCTTATCACTACCAATGTGTGGGTGAGCCTCAACAAGAATTTCCTCTGGTGCGCCCGCATCCACAAACCAGTGAAGCGCCTGTTGGGTGTGAGGATTTTTTACATTCGTAGTTAATTTTCCATCAGAAAACGCACCTGCCCCGCCTTCGCCAAACTGAATGTTGGAATGAGGGTTGAGCTGACCGGTCTTTTCGAACTGAGCAACATCGCGTGCTCGGCGATCGACATCAAAACCACGCTCAATTACCAAAGGTTTGAGCCCACATCGAGCAAGATAAAGTGCGCAAAACAGTCCCGCAGGACCAAGACCCACAACCACAATGCGCTTGCGCGCAGCAGCACTGTGATGTAGCTGAGGATAATCAATGTCGATATAGGGCTTCGCCCGCTTGACATGCAAACCGCGCGGCGGATCCTCAAGCAAGCGCTGTTCAATACCTTCACTCAGTTCACAGACGAAGGTTGTGGTGAAATGAACGTTCGATTTTTTACGTGCATCAACGCTTTTACGCACCAAGTGCTGCGACAAAAGCTCGTCCTTGCGCACACCCAACGCCTGCGCAAGTTCATGATGCTGCAAAGCAGCATTTTGAGTAAGCATCGCATCCAACGACATCGGGATGCCAGAAATCTCAATCACGGCGCTGTCCTCATCCCAACGAAGAAGCTATGTCGTAACCCGCCAACAAGCCGCTCGTCCATGCCCAGTGCAGATTATAGCCGCCGCACGGTCCATCAACATCCAGCGCTTCGCCCAACACATACACGCAAGAATCTTGCAGCTGCATTGTAGCGGGGTTAATGAATGCTGGATTCACGCCCCCTCGATGTGCCTGAGCCGAGCGCTGATCAGCTATTCCTTCAATGCGTAAAGTGAACGCCTTCATACTGTGCGCCAATCGCTGCAACGCTGCTTCGGTGGGCACAGCCAAATAATCAATGCCAGCATCAACACACAACACGTGAGCGAGAGGTTCAACCATGAAGCCAGCAAGGACAGAAGAAGCTGTTTTGGCCGACAGCATATGCGCTCGTTCTGTAAGGCAGGTGCATAGCTCCTCTTCGCTCACATGGGGTACCAGATCAATTCTGAGCAATTCATCACGAGCAGCATAGCGAGATGCATTAAATACCACGATACCTGAAACACCATATTCACGGAAAAGGATCTCGCCCTCTTCTGAGAACGCCCCTGACGCAAGACTCACCCGCGCACGAACACGTGTACCGTCAAGCACTTTGAGCGAAGCATCGCAGAGCGGCACTGCCTTGAGGGGCGCTAGCACGGGGCGCAACGGGATAAAAAATTCGCCTGTACGAAGAGCTTCTTCGCCCACCACCTGATCAAAAAAGGATGCCTGCACAGCAGAACCATTTGCAACCACCACACGTTTTGCTGATATCGTGCATGCTCGTGATCCTTGCTCTTCAGCACGGAAGTACTGATGGTTCTGAGAACGCTTGATGTGTCCCGATGCCTGAGAAACCTGAGAACGCACTGTATGCACGATCAATGCATCGCTTGAGCGCGCCACGCCTTCAACAGACAGACCCGTACAAACCTCAATACCATAGCGCTCTAAAGCATTGAGCAACACTTCAAGCACTGAATTCGCCTTGCGGGAAAATGGATAGAGCAATCCACCTGATCCAAGCAATTCCTCCCACACAAGACCTAGCCGCTCGAACCATGAAACCACCGTTTGTCCCGTCGTGGATTCAAGAGCATCAAACGAGCGCGACACAAACGAAGCATTGTGATACCGCCCTGCGTCGATAGAGACATGAGAAAAATTGCAGCGCCCGTTGCCACTGCGCATGATCGACGCTCCAATACGTCTTGCAGACTCAAGAAGTACGATTTTAAGACGAGAGCCCTGCTGTTCTGCTGCTTGAGCAGCCGCTATAGCGCACGCAAGCCCTGAAGCTCCGCCTCCGATAACAGCAATATCAAACAGGGTGTGAGAAAGGTACTGTAGTGACAATGCTGAAGTCTGCGCATTAAGCGATGTCGCAGTCTTCGATGCTCCAGTCTTTGTTGTGTGGTGCTTCTTTTTTGCCATAGACCCATAATACCTTTGATGCCATCTCCCACCACAATAATCTTCTGCATAGAACGGATTTGCTCAACAAAAGAACGCTTCTTTTGAAAACCGCGATTCTTTCGCACCCCGCTTAACCCCAATGCTACCCATCTTCCCAACCCTGTCACTCGTAGCGCGATCGGTTTGTTCTGCCGCTGCCGCTTGCAAAGCGCCCATAAAGAAACCCGCAAAGCGTATCGCACATGCGGGTTTCTGAGAGAGGACTAGTATTAGCTACGATGCAGCATACACGGAGATAAACAGAGCTCATGAAACGTGAGTTTCAGACTATCGATACTTTAGAGCTCGGTCTTCCACAAGCCGTGCAAATTGCAGTATTCATAAACCGCAACTGCTTCTTCACCAGGGGCAAGCGTAAAATCAGCTGTAGGTGCCTGACCAGGGCTGAGCTCTTTAAGCTGGAATCCTGTGGTTGTTTCCAAGACAATCATGGTAATGAAGTGCTCTTCTTCCATAGGATGAATAACGCTGCCTACCTCAACATGAACGACGTCGCCCATCGTAACGACTGGAACGTGCTTTTCCTGCGCTGCATCAGTAACGCCTGCCCCAAGAACGCTCATTCGCTCACCGCAACATACCAGCGGCACTCCTTTATCCAATACCTTTACTGCTACGTTACCACAGTGTGCACATCTAAAAAATTGAAGTTTCCCCATGAGGATTCCCCCTTCTATTTGATCTGCCTCAGCCACCTTCTTATAACTTCGGACTCGTGACGAGGCAGAAAGGTCCTAAGCGATACACCTATAATGATACTTATTTAGTAGCATTTCTAGGGCCTTCTTGAGGTTTTTTCATTTTCCCTACATAAATAAGCAATGCAACACCAACCAGAATCAAAGGAATGCTCAAAACCTGACCCATTGTTAGCCAATCGCCCCAGAGATATCCCAGCTGAGCATCAGGCTCGCGAATAAATTCAATACAGAAGCGACAGATACCATATCCGATCATGAACACACCCGTAAACGCTCCTCGAGGAAACGGCGGGAACCTGCGCGACATGGCAAAAAGAATGATAAAGAGCACGATGCCTTCGAAAAATGCTTCGTACAGCTGACTGGGGTGACGAGGCTCTTCTCCTGCCAATCCGCCAAACACCACACCCCAGGGCAGATCAGTGGGAGCACCCCATAGCTCACCGTTGATGAAATTTGCACAGCGTCCAAAAAAAAGCCCAATAGGAACACCGATCATAGCAATATCAATAAGCGACAGATACGGCATTTTCACGATGCGTGAAGCAATAATACCAGCGATAAATGCACCGAAAAATCCTCCGTGGAAACTCATGCCTCCTCGAGAAAAATCCAGTATAGCAAGGGGGTTTGCCGCATAAACATCCCAATTATAGAACAGCACATACCCTAATCGCCCACCAACAATAATACCCACCATTGCGCAGAGCAAAATGATGCACAGCGAGTCGAAATCAAAGCGCAATTTCCAACGCTTCCCCACAAAATAGATCACAGCAATAGCGCAGAGAAATCCTGCAACATACGCAAGACCATACCAGCGCGCTGTGAAGGGACCGATAGTAAACGCCACAGGGTCAAGAGCTTGATATAGTTCGTTGAGCATATATGTATCCCTTATCGTGTTTGGCCAGATGCAACACCAATACGTGTCACCCTCATTATCCCATTAAAAAAGCCGCACACCATATGTGTGCGGCCTACTACTTCATATGTGCTCTTCACGAACCACTTACGAAGATGCGTGAGTGGAAGGCGCGTGCGAGAGGAAGAACTCGCAAAAACGGCACACTTCCTTGACGCTTAAGTCACGATCAATGTCAACACGAAAGAGAAGGTCTAAATTTGATGTCACTACATGAGTTGGTCGATCGCAGGCTGCATAATGGCAGTCGGCAGGACAGGCCTCCTCTGGCGTATTATGCGGACAACGTGACTGCATCTCTTCATCACATCCACGCTTTTCCCAACAATGCGACATGTCTATCAGATCCTCGTCTTTACCTTCTTGTATCTAGTAAGTATTCTTCGTGCAGTGAGCAGACAGCCATTACGCAGGAACTACGCGCGTAACCTCAGGAATGCGATCCTTCAGAATGCGCTCCACGCCATGAGCAAGTGTCATCTGAGACATGGGACAACCCTTGCAGGCACCCATGAGCTCTACGGTTACAACCCCTTCGCTGTCAACATCTACCAGTCGCACGTCGCCGCCATCGGCTTGAAGAGAAGGGCGAATTAATTCTAAAACGGCTGCCACATCAGTCTTTTCTACCATGATTAAACTCCTTGTACAGTCAATTTTTGTCTTGTTCCCTGGCCATCATATCATGCACAAGAGCGCCAATTTGCTTGAAATCCCCAATAAGCACATCGCGCTTTGAGCGGTCATAAATTGCTGCTGCAGGATGAAACACAGGCAATACCGTAAACCGTCCTGCCTGCTGAATCGTCCCACGAAGCCGAGTAATGCCCATCCCCGTACGCAATATAAACTGCGTTGCAAAATTGCCCATGGTTACAATTATTGCGGGATTAATGGATTGAGTTTGCTGACGCAAAAAGGGAGCACATGCCTCTATTTCACTCGGCTGAGGATTGCGATTGGATGGCGGTCTGCATTTCAGCACATTTGCGATGAACACATCTTCGCGCTTAAGACCGGCTGCTTCGAGAAGTTCATCTAAAAACTTACCTGCTGCACCAACAAAGGGCTTACCCTGCAGATCTTCGTTTTTTCCCGGAGCTTCTCCCACAATGAGCACTTTAGCATGAGGGTTGCCATCGCCAAATACCACGTTAGTGCGACTCTCACTCAAAGAACAGGCGCGACACCGTTCTACCTGAGAACGAATTTCATCTAACGGAAGAGTTTCAACTTTCATTGCACATCCTCACTAACCTCTTACAATAACGCCTTGGATACACCCGGGCGTTGCCAGCAACCAGCAAGCATGACCCCATAGGAAGCATCATCACAAGACAAGAAAACAACCGCACACGCCTTAGCAGTAAAATCGCGGTAAACGGCGAGAGAAATTGCACACCAGCTCATGAGGAAGCGTAGCAGCGCGATTAGCCATGGTAGCTATAGAGCAATCAACCCGATTATGAGGACCCGCTATGATCACTTCATCACCAATATGGGGATCCAATGTCGGCATAGTGGAACGTGGGCGAAGATCAACCTCGAACATGCACTGGTCCATGCAGATATTACCTACCTGACGCACGGCACGATCCTGAAACGCAAAATCGATCTTGCCCGAAAGCAAGCGCATCAATCCATCAGCATACCCAAGCGGAACCGTACAGATCTTAACGCTGCCAGGGCTTCGGTAATTCATACCATAGCTTACCCCTTCGCTCATAGGCACTGAGGCTACTTGCGTGATACGCGCACGCACCGTCATAGCTCCACGCAAATCTACAATACGATGAGTATCAGCCGCTGGTTGGTAGCCATACATCGCAATGCCAAGACGCACCATATCGAAGTTAGTTTTTGGATAGCGATACGTCGCCGCAGAATTATCACAATGCACAATGCCAGGATTAATACCCGCAGTCTCAACCGCACGCATCGCTTCAACAAAGTGGTTAATCTGAATTTGGAAATCAAGCGTTTCAGGCGAATCCGCAGTAGCAAAATGAGTAAAACAACCTTCAAGCTCAAGCGCTCGATGAAAGCCAATCTGAGAAAGAAATGCAACAACCTCATCATAACGCACGCCTATACGGTTCATGCCCGTATTGATGGCCAAATGATACGGAGCGCGAAGTCCTTGAGCGTCAGCCGTTTCGCCATAAGCAATAGCAAATTCAGCTGTGTAGATTGAAGGAAACACATGATAAAACAGCAAAAGCGGAATGGAGGATATCGGCGGCTGAGCCAAAATCAAAATGGGATCATTCAAACCAGCTTGACGCAACTCAATTGCTTCATCAACCGTAGCAACACCCAGATAGCTAGCACCCGCTGAACACGCTGTTTTGGCAACCTCAACCGCTCCATGACCATAGGCATCGGCTTTAACGACCGCCATTAAACGACAGCTTGAATGAAGCAAGCGCTTTGTTTGCATAACATTGTATTGAATGGCGCTTTTATCAACCTCAACCCAAGCCCAACGCCGATCATATGCATCTATTGCATTGACCTCTTCTTCAGTAAAATGCTCTTCTGCATCTTTTTTACGTGCTTCACGATCACGAGAATACTGATAGTTCGACCGCTGTGCAGGCTGATTGCCCACAGTAGACTGTGTACGATATGAAGATTGATAGTTCGTAGCAGATTTTTTGTGGCGGTTAGCAAACCCCGTGAAACCATTTGGTAAATCTTGCACGAAAACTCCCATCTGTACGCCATTGCATCGAAAACCAAGGAAGTAGGACCTCTTATATCAGAAGTCAATTCATCCTTGCTAGCCACTTTTATTGTATACGAAGACATTTTACGAAACGCACTGTTTTACTCTACCCCATCCTCAGCGTTAATGACACACGTTCAACAGCACGTACGTCATTGGATCACTCCTTCGTACGCAGCGTGCCTCTTTTGCACACAACTATAGGCCCAGAAAAAAGTTGCTTGAAAGAACACTTCACGCACTATTAGTTCAATGCCAAATACTTTTCGTTTGACGAAGAGACATTAGAAAAATCATATTGCTTCATAAAGCTGATAAGCTCTTCCACTACAAAAGAAAGTCTTCCGCATTTTCAGTAGCTACTATAAAACCCCAAATGCATCACTTGTAAGTTCGATACTTACTTGCAGACACATGTTTGTCCTTTAACCCCAAAAATGCAAAAAATATCATAGTGTTTTGGAAAAGAATTGACGTAGTATCAGGAATAACAACACGGAGGGAGAACTTGTGTCAGCATTGATCACCAAGATCGCAGAGCGACGCTATAGTTATCTACTCATGATGGCACACTTATGCGACGACTTAAATCAAGGCGGGCTTATTGCCGTTATGCCTTTTTTGATTCTTCACGGCGGCTATTCATATGCTCAGGCAACTGCTCTTGTTCTAGCCTCAAATGCAGCTTCCGCTATCATACAGCCGTTCTTCGGCTGGCTCGGAGACAGGAAACCTCGCCCTTGGTTCATGGCGCTTGGTATATTTTTTGCTGGTCTGGGCATGGCAGGCATTGGCGTGCTACCCAACTACCCCCTAATCCTTCTTTCTGCCATGGTAAGCGGTATCGGTGTTGCTATGTTTCATCCCGAAGGTGGCCGACTGGGTAATCTTACAGCGGGACAACAAAAAGGTACCGGAATGAGCATCTTTGCCGTCGGCGGAAAACTTGGCTTTACCTTTGGCCCACTGGTCGCAACGGCTGCCATCAGTATTTGGGGTCTTTCAGGAACGTTAATCTTTATCATTCCTGCAAGTCTTTGTGCACTCGTACTACTTTCCCAAAATCACATATTCTTATCTTACGGCCTCACTGAAAAAACAGTGGGATCAGAACAAGACACGCCCGATAACTGGAAGGGCTTTAGCTTTGTTATGGGCGCCATCTCATGTCGCTCCATTATGTATTATGCGCTTCTCTCCTTTATCCCTCTCTTTCTGGTGTACAACCTCGGGCAGAAAGAAGCCTTTGCATCATCGATCATTTCGCTCTTTGCACTCGTATGCGCCGCGGGAACCGTGATGTCTGGTTGGGCAGGTCAAAAGCTTGGCGCTAAAAAACTCATCGTTGTCTCCTACGCCATCGTGGCGGTAGAGGTGCTCGTTTTTACCTTCAACGGATCGCTTGTCATTGCTCTCATCCTCATGATGCTGCTGGCAGTATGCGTTGACATTTCCTATCCTTCAGCCGTTGCTCTCGGACAAAGCTTCGTTCCACACCATCTTGGCATGGCTTCAGGGTTGTCATTCGGCGTCATGGTCTGTATTGGTGGCTTGATGACTCCGGTCTTCGGGTTGATCGGCGACTACTTTGGCTTACAGATTGTCATGATTTGCGTCGCGGGTATCGCTATCTTAGGTATCGCAATTGCGCTGTTTATACCAAAATGCCCCTCATGACACTCAAAGCGCAATGAAGCAAGATCGGTTAGAAACGTAAGGACAGATTGCTGCTTTTGCTCACGCCCAAGCACGCTTGAGTTACTCGCTCGTACTTGATAGTGCACTCTGCGAGTTTGACCCTTCCGAGCCACTGCCTGATTCTCCTCCTGACAAGTCACTATCGTTGCTCGATTCTGAGTCAGAAGAACCGCTACCACTGCTCGATGAGCCAGAGCTACTTCCTGATGAGCTGTTCTGCGACGAGGAACCCGAGCTTGACGACTGCCCTGACTGCACGTCAGATTCACTCGAGCTCTCCCTACCACTTTGAGACGAACTCGAAGAAGAGGTATCAGAAGCATTCTGCTCCTCATCAGTTTGATCGCTCTGATCCCCTGTATTGGTCGTTGTGCCCTGCTCAACTGAATCGGTATCATAAGCAGTATCAGATGCCGTAGAAAAAATGGGCTCGGTCTTAGTTCCAATGCCTTCACCTGAGGTGGCCACAAAAATCACAACCGCAGCAATAACGATAGTCATAAGCGCTGAAACAATAGAAACAATAATGACATTGCGCTGAATTTTCGCCTTTTTACTCCGCTTTTCATGAGCGCGGCGCAAAGCGGGATCCTCACCGTTGTCACCCTGAGATGCATAACGCGCATCGTTTGCATTCATGACACGGGTGGCCGAATCTGACACCCCGGATGATAGCACCTGTGTGGTACGCGCAGGATCAGAAGTCTCCCCTTCTTGGATAGACGCTTCGGTTACAACCTGAGTCTCTTGCTGTGAAATAGAATGATCGAGCGCAACGGTTTCTGAGGAAGGCACCCAGGTGGTCTCTTTCGTCTGAGCGGTCTGGGACGGATTAGATCCTTGTGCGTGGTGGTACTCTTTTGACATCAAGCTCGTTGTCGCATCCAAATGAGAAGTCGGCGCAGCGTCACGAATCTTACCTGCAGATGCTGAGAGCATCTTTTTATACACCTGCGACGAAACGGCCGACACAACAGAGCCTACAGCAGTGCCGATTAACGACCCTGCAATACCGATCGTTGAAGACATAAGAAAAACGGTAGCAGCAGCAAGTGCACCGGCAATGACCTGTGCCACAGAAAGATCGTCAAATAAGCTTCGGAAAAACCCTTTATTCTGCTGTTGTGTGCTATCTTTTATAGTCTCAGACTGCACCTTGGTAGCCTGCTGTATTGCCTGTTCATCGTCGGTGTAGTTATCAGTCAAAGCCTTTCCTTTCGTTCACCTCAAACCTAACAAGCTACACTTGAGAGATAAAGAACTTCACTGACTCTTCATTCATTTTTGGTCGGATTGACACACAAAGAAAATGATTTATTCACAATCAAACATGCTGATTAAAAGCAAGCAGGTTACGAGATGAAGTAGCGATCGCCTCAGCTAAGTGACACACCTCGCACTGACGAAGCTCAGCAAGAAGTATCAAGGTATCGCGTAGTTCTTCATGCACACGCGCAAAGGGATACGAAACACACGGAAGCCGCTTCTCCGGATCGCTCACCAAAGGAGCATCCGTTTCGAGAAGCAGGCGATCTTCCGGAATAGCTTTGGCATATGCACGTCCCCGTTTAGACGCAAGCATCGCTCTACTCACGGAGAAAAAACAGCCCATCTTGATAGCCTGCTGGAGCTGATCGGAAGAGCCCGAAAACCAATGGAAAACACACGTACACCAACGCGTACAATCTGCACGCCTCAACAAAGCGAACATCTCATCGTGAGCACGTACGCAGTGAATAGAAAGCAGCGGTCTATCTGTGGTAATACGTGCACGCTGAACACAGGAGTCCACAATATGCGTAAATGCTGTAATTTGATTATCCGAATTCGCAATGCGACGAGAAGAGAAATCCAACCCCACTTCACCGATATAGGAAGTCTCTGAGTGTAATGCATCGAAGCGCTCCAGCTGAGAAGCAAGATCTTCAACACTTTCAGCAGCCCACCAAGGATGAAGGCCGAGCGCGTGATGAATCGAACGTTGACTCGCAGCTTCTGAATGGGCAAGACGATCATATTCATCAGGTGTCGTGCTGACTGAAAACACCTGTGTCTGCGCCTTCAGTGCCTCATGCGCAAATACATCAGGCTCAGCCATAAAGGCAAGATGACAGTGCATGTCATACAACGACATTGGATTATCTGTACAGTCAAGACGTGTGGTCCGCTGAATCATAAGCGCACACCCCACCAGTGATCGACAGCCATACTCATACTGCGTGGTAGTTTCACAGCAATCCTACCGCACTATACCTTAACTATGCGAGCACACCCTCAGAACACACGTTTATTCAAGCAGCATACCCCATCTCAACAGACGCCCCTTCCACAAATGCCGCTTAAACATGCACGTTTCATCGTGCATAGCATATTTGGATGTTATTGTCCTGATTCTGGAACAACAATCGTAGGAATTTCCAAGCGCGACAAAACGCCAAACGT
Organism: uncultured Cryptobacterium sp.; assembly: GCA_964456695.1. Classification (GTDB taxonomy): domain Bacteria; phylum Actinomycetota; class Coriobacteriia; order Coriobacteriales; family Eggerthellaceae; genus Anaerotardibacter. The sequence goes on from CAYWAO010000002.1 coordinate 114,743, forward strand.
CACAGAGCCAAAGAGCGCCCGACTGACGCGCGAACGAGAGCGTGTTCCCAAAAGCAGCATACGCCTATTTCTGCTGTGCTCCATCACAACCTGCGTTGGCGAAGAGCCCTCAAGCGCTGTTCCTGTTACATCTAAGGAAGGATACGCGTCTTGTATTTGAGACACCATCGTGTCTAATTTGCGCTGAAACATTTCACCTACAGGCTCAAGACCGCCACCCATAGCTTCTGCGGATCGAGCAATGAGCGTTGGAATCCCCCAAGCTGACACCAACTCTAGGGGTTCATCAAACAACGCTGCCAACTTTGCGCCCGTCACGACTGCCTGATTGCTGTCGTCATCAGGACCAACACCGACCACAATGCCATGAGCATCACGATTCGTCGCATAGTCAGAAGGGATAACAGCCGTTGCAGCGGTTGTTGCAGAAGCTACCCGCAGCCCCTTAGCACCAAATACCCTTTCGCCCACCGTCGCATTGTGATGAGATCCCAGCACAATCATGTCGTAGTCCTCTGACGCCGCTATGAGAGACTCCACGATGTCGCCTTTTCCTGATGCGGTGCGCACCCTCACCGATGGGAATTCTTTTTTGAGCTGCTTCTGCGCACTGCCAAGAATATCGTCCACTGCCGCTGCCAGAAGTTGCTTGTCGGATCCCGCTAATTTGGCGGATGCAGGGTCAATCACTGCAAGCAAACATACCTGAGCCTTGCTGTTCGTGGCAAGTGAGGCAGCCCACATCATGGCACATTGACTGCGTTGTGAACCATCAATACCAACAAGAATGCGTTTCATACCGTATATCGACCTTTCAACTTAGTGAAAAACAGGAATCATCAACCACAATGCGAACAAAACGACCACGACGCACGCAACAAAACAGGCTGCCGAAGCGATGCGCATTCCCAAATATCCTTGACCGTTGCTCTCTGCTACAGCACTCCGAGCCCACAGACGAAGACCCGAGGAATACATAATGCTAATACCGGATGCAATTCCTACTGCTACTACAAACACAATGACAAAATTCATTACTTCTTCCATCGTATCCTCCTCTCTTATGCTGCTGCTTTAACGGTGTTGATGTCGAGATTAAGCTTGACATCAGTGCCTTCATTGACATTGAGAGAGTTGACAGGATTGCGACGAGACAAGCGGAAAATGATGAGCGCAATAGCAACTGCCACCACAACCACGGCAATCGTGCCCACAAGATTGATCTTTGCAACCGAACATGCCGCAGCACCGATAATACCCGCAGCCGGGAACGTAGTAAGCCATGCAATAAGCATTCTGCCTGCAACTGACCAGTTCACTTCGTTGCCCTTTTTGCCAAGGCCCGATCCGATGATAGAGCCCGAGCATACCTGCGTTGTGGAAAGAGCAAAGCCAAGATGGGAAGAAACAAGGATCGTCGTTGCTGAACTTGCCTCAGCAGCAAAACCCTGAGGCGTATTAATTTCAGTAAGCCCCTTGCCTAAGGTGCGAATGATGCGCCATCCGCCCATATACGTTCCCAAGGCAATGGCAAGGCCACACGCTGCAATAACCCACAATTGAGGGTCAGATCCAGAAGGCTGAGCACCCACTGCAATAAGCGTCAAGGTAATGATGCCCATAGTCTTTTGAGCATCATTCGTACCATGCGAAAGAGCTACCAAACATGCTGTTACTGTTTGCCCATGACGAAAGTTTGACTCGATATAGTTTTCATTAAGGTTTTTAACGATGAAATAGATGAGTCGCACAGCACAAAACGCTGCAATGCCTGCAACAACGGGGGAAACAAGTGCCGGAATCAGAACTTTTATGAGCACCGCAAAGAAGTTAACACCCTCCACGCCTGCGCCTACAATAACCGCACCGACAAGACCACCAAAAAGTGCGTGTGAAGAACTGGACGGAAGCCCGACCAGCCAGGTAAGTAGGTTCCATATGATCGCACCAAGCAACCCGGCAAGAATAAATTCGGGATCGATTGTCACCTGTTGCTCGTTGATAATGCCGCCAGAAATCGTATTGGCGACTTCTGTTGAAAGAAATGCACCGATTAAATTGAGGGTGCCTGCCGCAATAACTGCAGTTTTAGGCTTTAAAGCGCCGGTAGCAATTGACGTAGCCATAGCGTTTGCCGTGTCGTGAAAACCATTCGTAAAATCAAACGTCAGCGCTACCACAATAACTAATCCCACAATGACAAGCGTAACGATGTCCATGCCGTTCTTGTTCCTCCTTCATATGGACCTCAACCTGACGCAAAGAATTAAGCAAGCTCAGAAGCTCCATTGCGCCTTGATACGCATCAGGTAAAGGAACCAGATAGCTCCTTTACCTGACATCTTGGAATCAGCTTAGCAAGGTAAATGTTAAGTAAATGTAAGATGAAGTTAAGTAATGTAAAGCTTGAACTGCAGATATGACTGACGCTTCGCATGCCTATCTAAGACGATATATATACCAATAATGAATCGTCACCGCGCCAATCAAAAGCACAAGCAAAAACGCATAGGAAACAAGATGCCTCCCCTTTGCGGACAGCACCCCGTACAGGCGATGCCCCTTACGATTTTCGAGAAGAATCGCTCTTTTGAGAATCGTTGTTCTGAGATTGCTCCTGGGTATCATGCCCCGACTCATCGCCATGAGGTAATTCATATCGCGACGCGTCATCGGAATTGCCCTGATTCTGGTTCTGATCTTGATACGGCATACGAGACGACATATAACCCGGCATACCAAAATCAGGCGTGCCGTATTGATTGACGTAGTCAAAATACTTCCTCATGCGGCGGTTAGTTACTGCCGAAACAATAAAGCAGAGGCAGGTAACCACAGCATATACGGTAAAAATCGTAATAGCTGAACCAAGAGCTGCGATAACAGTCCAGATAAACGCGGTACGAAGTCTGTTTATCGGATCACTCAATGCACGAAGAGACAAAACACACGCAACAACACCAACAACTTGAACCGCAAGATAAAACACGGCCAAACCAATAACAATATTCATGCCCAAGTTAGCTGCAGCCTGCAGTTCTTCTTCGCTCATAGAAGAATAGTCATAGGCACTTACAGCCGATTCACCGTCAAAGGCTTCTGAACCAGAGAAAGAGGACGACTGCAACTCAGACACAAACGATTGAAAGTAATCCGGGTCGTGAAGCAACGACGATGCGGAAAACATCATGACTACAAACGCGATACCCAACATCGCTCCAACAACAGACACAACAAGCGCAACAATGTTGCAGCCACGAAATATACCTACGCCTGGAATCATATAAACTCCTCTCCTACGCTCCTTCGAGCGCCAGAATACAAGTATCTATGATCAATGAATTGTTCTAAAGATACCCTACATCGTCATCGCATGACGAATAATTGCTGTCACTTATTCTATACGCACCGCAACAAATAACCCGAATGTCTGCGGCATATCAACAGAAAGAATCAAGCCATGACATACCTCCTTCACTCTACGATCCTCTTCATTACGGTGAGATGAGCGAGGTTTATTGATATGTCTCTTACAACCATCAAAAACTGTTTTAATTAAACACGGTGTTTAGTAAAATAGCCATCGATATTCGTTTTGACAAGCTACCTAGAAGGATTGCGTTACAACGTGAGCACCACATCCCAACATACGTCTACCACTTCTGCATCAAACCAGGATCATACTCACAATACCCCCAATGTCACCTCCCCCCTTTTAGTGGGCATTGACATTGGTTCCACCACGGGCAAAATTGCCGTGTACGACCCTCGTACACACACCGTCCTGTTCCGGCGCTACATTCGTCATTATGCACGACAAGCAGAATGCGTTGAAAAACTCCTCAAGGAAGTGCAAAAGGAATTCCCCAGCACGCCTCTGCGTGCCGCCTTGTGTGGATCGGGCGGTGCCGCACTCGCAAAAGCACTCAACTTACCCTACGTGCAGGAAGTGGTTGCCAACTCACTCGCTGTTAGCAAGTTTTATCCCACGGCACGAACCGCCATTGAGCTCGGTGGCCAAGACGCCAAAATGGTATTTTTTGAATACGACACCACACAGGAGCGACTCACCGTTGCCGATATGCGTATGAATGGTAGTTGCGCTGGCGGCACCGGAGCGTTTATTGACGAAATTGCCACCCTGCTTAAAGTGCCCACAGAAAAATTTAATGATCTTGCCAACCAGGGCAAGGCGGTGCACACTATTTCGGGTCGTTGTGGCGTATATGCCAAAACCGACATTCAGCCCCTCTTAAACCAGGGTGTGTCGAAAGAAGATATTGCTCTTTCTTCGTTCCATGCCATTGCCAAACAGACTATTGGTGGTCTTGCTCAAGGGCTTGACATCAATCCCCCTGTTGTGTTTGAAGGCGGGCCACTGACCTTCAATCCACGCCTGATCAAAGTATTTTCCGAACGTCTAGGTCTGGGGCTTGAGGATGTTATTATTCCCCATCATCCTGAGACGATTGTTGCAGTAGGTGCGGCTCTGTCGTTAATTGAGCTGTTTGCAGATACGCCTGCAACCCTTGATCTTAAAAAAGCGATCTTTACTCTTACAACCAAAAATATCGTTGTGGTCGATGGCGATACCACGCTTTGTTCATGCAGCAACGAAGAAGAGCAGCTCTCCCACACCTCAAGTCTCTCGCGTCCCCTATTTGAAAACAACCAAGAACGTCAAGAGTTTCTGGCGCGCCACAAAATAAGGGACATACATCCAACTCCTTCGGTACCCCTGCCTTCCCACTTGCCGGTGTACTTAGGCATCGACTCAGGCTCAACTACAACGAAGTTTGTTTTGCTCAATGAAAATGGTGAGCTCATTGACTCGTTTTATTCACCTAATGAAGGCGAGCCCCTAAAAGTTGCACAAAATGCATTGATCTCGATTCACAGCACCTATCTCAACCAAGGTTGCGAACTTGAGGTGCTTGGTGTTGGCACGACAGGTTATGGCGAGCAAATGTTCGCTCAGGCTTTTAATGCTGACACCCACACAGTCGAAACAGTTGCCCATGCGCATGCCGCACAGCGCTATGTTCCCGATGTCTCGTTCATCCTTGACATTGGCGGACAAGACATGAAAGCACTATGGATTGATGAAGGCATTATCACTGATGTTGTGGTAAACGAAGCCTGCTCGAGCGGATGCGGATCGTTCCTTGAAACCTTTGCATCAACCCTTGGCATCAGCGCCAAAGAAATCGCGCAGTCAGCTTTTCAATCCACCTCTCCTGCAGCACTGGGAAGTCGCTGTACCGTATTTATGAACTCAAGCATTGTCACGGAACAGAAAAATGGCAAAACCCCAGACGATATCATGGCTGGTTTGTGTCACTCCATTATCGAAAACGTGTTTACCAAGGTCATTCGTGTTTCTAATTTGGACAGTTTAGGTAAGCGCATTGTGGTACAAGGTGGCACCTTCCTTAACGATGCGGTACTGCGTGCCTTTGAGCAATATGTGGGACACGAAGTGACTCGCGCACCGTATCCCGGATTAATGGGCGCTATTGGCGCAGCCCTTGCCGCACAAGAACAGCACGAAGCACGCTTAGAAGAACACAACAACACCTCTGTTCCTTCCTCGTTCATTGGATGGGGTGCAGTCAAAACGTTTAACTATCAGCAAGAAACAAATTTGATCTGCCCCTTCTGTGCAAATCGCTGCAATCGCACCAGAATCACCTTTTCCAATGGGTCATCATGGATCACGGGTAATCGTTGCCCCCGCGGCGAAGTGGTCGGCGATCCTAAAGACCAGGCAGTGCGCAATGCCGTGCGTAATGCCAAAAAAGCGATGGATAGCGTTCCCAATCTGTATGCCGAGCGTGAAAAGCTCCTCTTCCAAGATTGGCCGCACACCGCACTGCTACCCGATCGAAACATCACTATTGGACTTCCACGTGTCCTGTCCTTCTGGGACAATATGCCATTTTGGAAAACGCTTTTACAAGCGCTTGGCTTCAAGGTGGTGCTCTCTCATCTCAGCACTCGAAAGATGTACGAAAATGGCTTGCAAGCAGTCGTCTCTGATACGGCATGCTTTCCTGCAAAATTAGTGCATGGTCATCTTCGTGACCTGAAAAACCAAGGTGTTGATCGCATTTTTATGCCCATCGTCACAACTGTTCCTTCAGAAAACACTTCAGATACCAGTCAATCAATGTGTGCGGTCGTAAAAGGCTACCCCTTGGTCATCAAAAACTCCGACAATCCGGAGCGCCGCTGGGATATCCCCTTTGATAGCCCCATGTTCCACTGGTTTTCTGATAAGGACCGAACCAACCAACTCTCTACCTATTTCCATGACACGTTTAATATCCCCGAAAAGGCGGTGCACGCAGCGCTCAAACAAGCACAAGCGGCTCAGGAGCGCTTCCACGCCACTCTGCAAGAACGGGGGGCTAACATACTGGCACAGGTTCGTGCCGAAGGTCGCTATGCGGTGGTTTTGGCAGGTCGCCCCTACCACAATGACTCACTGGCAAATCATGAACTGCCTAGCTTCTTCACAGACATGGGGATTCCCGTAATCACCGCCGATGCCGTACCAGGATGCAACAACGTTGTCCTCGACAACAGCCTGATCGACATCGTCAACAATTATCACGCCCGTATGCTTTCTTCGGCTGTTATCGCAGCCCAGAGTTCCCACATGGAATACGTTCAAATTGTCAGCTTTGGCTGTGGACACGATGCGTACTTATCTGACGAAATCATTCGCCTCATGAAAGAAGTCGGATCCAAAACTCCTTTGGTGCTCAAAGTCGACGAAAGCGACATTCGCGGACCACTCGGAATTCGCACGCGCTCCTTTATTGAAACCATCGAGCGATGCCGCACTAAAGAAGCACGACAAACCCACACGCTTGAACGCGAGTTTGAGAAGCTAGATATAGATGCCGAAAAAGAACGTCGCCTCGACGAAGAAGTTGCACACAAAACCGAAGAAAAGCTCAGTGATCCCTATCCACAAAAGTTTGACGATAAGGCTGTTGAAGAGCGTATTGTGTTAGTACCGAATACCTCACACGCCTTCAGCAAGATCATGGGCGCCGTTTTTGCCAAGCAAGGTCTGCGCACCGTATCGCTTCCCATAGGACGCGAACGTGCAATCTATCTAGGCAAGCGCTATGTCCATAATGATATTTGCTTTCCTGCACAGATCGTTATCGGAGAAGCACTCGCAGCACTTGAATCGGGCAAATATGATCCTGATCATGTCGCAGTAGCAACCGGCAAATACATTGGCGATTGTCGGCTCACCCACTATGCAGCCCTTCTGCGCAAAGCACTCGATGATGCGGGCTACGAACAAGTTCCCATCATCACCAACGATGATGTCGATTTTCACAACATTCATCCCGGCTTTAAAATGAGCTTGCTATCGGCAATTCGCAGTGCGTTTGCCCTTCCCATGATTGATGCTCTTGAAGAGCTGCTACGCAAAATCCGCCCCTACGAACTTGAAAAAGGCAGCGCAAATCGCACCTTTGATCAAGCGCTCGATTGCCTGTGTAAGGGACTCTACGAAGGTGGCGTTCGCGGAGCGAAAAAGGCCTTCAAACGCAGCATTGACATCATGAAACATATCAAATACGACCGCAGCAACCCTCGTCCGACGGTGCTGATTGTGGGCGAATACCTGCTTAATTTCCATCCAGGTGCAAACCACGATATTGAAAACTACTTGGAAGAAAATGGTCTTGAGGTTATTGAAGCACGCATGACTGACATTATTCGCAAAACCTACTTCTACCAGGATTCGCAAATCAAGGAATATCATGTAGACAGACCTCTAGGCGCCAAAGCCATGTATGCCATTGACAACAGCGTGTTTGAACTTGCCCACAATGTCACTGACCGTATTGCAAAAGCCCATCCACTCTACTCACCTCCAACGCGCATGCCCGAACTGGTAAAAGACAGTGATCCGATCATCCATCACACTTTCGATGCAGGCGAAGGCGTTTTGATCCCTGCGGAAATCCTTCACCATGCCAAACATGGTTGTCGCGCGTTTGTTATCTTACAACCCTTCGGATGTCTACCCAATCATGTGGTTGGACGTGGCGTCGCAAAACGGCTCAAGGAACTTTTCCCTGACGCTCAGATCTTGCCACTTGACTTTGACCCCGATGTCAGTTTTGCAAATATTGAAAATCGCTTGCAGATGCTCATCATGAATGCCCGTAAGGGATTTTCAGGAACGATGGCGTAGGAACTAGGTAGAACAGAACCACAGGCCAGCACCAGTTCAAGGAGAATTCATGGCACGTCCCCGCAAAGACGAAGGCAATCCAGCAGAGCAACGTATCAAAGATGCATTCTGGACTCTTTTGGAAGAAAAAGATTTAAAAGACATAACCGTATCCATGATCACGCATGAGGCGCGCTGTAACCGTGGCAGCTTTTACTATCACTTCAACTCACTCGACGAACTCATCCAGACCCTCGCTGAAGAAGAACTCGTTCTTCGCAATGGAGTTCCCCGTGCCTTGTTCTACCTGATATGCAAAAAAACCAATCCGTTCGAACACCAGGAATTCATCATCCATGTCAAGCGCTTTGCCTTAATGATGCAACGCGCGGGGCAGGAAGGTATCGACACAAAAGTAAAATCGAACGTTGTTGCAATATGGGAAAACATGCTGAGCGAATACAGCAAGCCCCTTGCCTTTGAAACACGACTGGTGATTGAATATTCTGTCAGCGGACTCATCGGCCTGATATCGTATCTATTTCGTGAAGGACTATTGGAGCACGAAAACATCCCGCACGAATCGCTCCAGAGTTTCAAGGACAATTCCCATTATTTGGTCATTAGCTTAAGCCGTGCGCAAAACATTTCACCTCAAGAGTTGGAGCAGTGTGTGTGCCGACAATTGCGTGATCCTCAAAGTAGCACCTGTGCCTCATGCAATATGATGCGCACAGAACGCCCTGCGTAACCGCTCTAAGCGCAGTGCAATACAGGAATTAGAGAACGTCCCTGTGCAAGTTTTCTTGTCTGCACGAATCTTGGCCTATAGCCCCGAATCTTCTTGCTTGCTCCGAAAACGTAGGAACCCTAAGAGCTTGAGCACGCAAGGCTCAGCATGCCTTGACTAAGCCTTGCGCTCAGCCCATTCGATAAAATCGTCAAGATAGGACTGCTCATCAGGACAAAGCGCTTGACGTGCAAGATCAAACAGCATATCTTTCCATTCTTGCAGGGTCAGCTCACCCATGCGCACCTGAAGACCCTCTTCTTGAATGGTACGAGCCGCCCTCTCGGCACTGGCATCATCCAGAGGCCATATACCATTGCGAACACCACATGCCTCTTCGATTCGGCTCAGGGCTTGTTCGTTGCAAAAAATTCCTTTGATCAATGCCACATACCCCGCCATAGCACACGTAGGCAAAGCGTCAGCAGGACGTATTTCTACAAAGCGCTTAAAACGAACATCCGGCCAAAACATAGACAGCAGATGCTCGATGTCGGCCTGAGTCATCACAGCATCACCATATGCCTGATAGGCAGTTTGCCCCACAACGCTTCTCAACGACGGCCCATCAGGATCCTCTGCGGCGGGTCGAGTAACAAAAATGGGACAGGTGCTCAAAAGCCAATCCGCATAAACCTCAAACGAAAAATCAGGACGAAACAAGCCCGGTACCTGCCCGCAACGACCATTGTCCACATTGCGCCACATAAAAAAACGCGAGAGCGGTTTTTGAGGAACAGTCCCCTCAAAACGCTCAATATTATCGGTCAGAAACGCAAACAGAGGCACTAGGGTTTGAGCAATGCGCATTTTCCGAATCGCATCAGCCTCGTCTGCATAGTCAACAGAAACCTGCGTTGACGCCGATGCGCGCATCATACGCTCACCGTGCGTTCCCAAGTTGTAAAAATAGTCGTCCATAAAATGATACCGCTGCTTGGGTATCAAAGACAGATTCGATGCTTTTTCAACAGGATGGTACCCCAAAGTTACAATCTCGTACCCATGCTGAGTAAGATACGGCTCCACGTGGTGGCGAAACTCTTGATATACCTGAACAATGTCGGCTACTCGTGCAAACGGTGCAATGCTAATTTCAAGCTGAGCCGCAGGTTCCAACGTCAACGAAGCGCTGTTCGAAGCAAGACCTAGTAGCTCTCCATCGGTTCCGTATGAACACTCCGGGTAAAAGCGTGCCAAGTATCCAAGCACATCGCGAACACCAGGGCTTCCTTCTTCTTCCTGGTAGGAAACGGCACGCCTCGAAGAAGCGTGCACAACAAAGTGCTCGACTTCCACCCCAAGTTTTTCGCACGGCGCACTACCCTTACCACCTGCTTGAAGGTATGCAACAACAGCATTGCGATTTTCTGTCTCAAACGGCATATACCACCTACTTTATTCTTCGACAGAGCCGAATAAGCCAGAAGACAGGTAACGCTCTCCTGTGTCAGGAAGCATCACCACAACGGTCTTACCCTTATTTTCAACGCGCTGTGCCACCTTCATCGCAGCCGCCACTGCTGCACCCGAAGAAATACCCACAAGCAAACCCTCGTGTGCCGCCAACTGTCGCGCGGCATCAAACGCTTCTTCATCGCTAATAGCAACCACTTCATCGTACACATCGGTATCGAGCACTTCGGGAACGAAGCCCGCGCCAATGCCCTGAATACCATGCGCGCCTTTTCTCTGTTCGGAAAGAATCGGAGATCCAGCTGGCTCGACAGCCACGACCCGAATTGCAGGGTTTTGCTCTTTGAGATATGTGCCTACCCCTGTCAACGTACCACCTGTTCCAACGCCTGCAACAAAGATATCAACAACACCTTCGGTATCACGCCAAATTTCAGGTCCCGTGGTCGCCCTATGAACAGCAGGATTTGCTGGATTAACAAACTGTCCCGCAATAAGTGAATTAGGAATTTCTTGAGCCAGCTCATCAGCTTTTGCAATCGCACCGGCCATACCTTTTGATCCTTCAGTAAGAACTACTTCAGCGCCGTAAGCACTCATAAGCATCCGACGCTCAACGCTCATCGTTTCAGGCATGACAATAATGGCACGATTCCCACGTCGTGCTGCAAGAGCAGCAAGAGCCACTCCCGTATTTCCCGACGTTGGCTCAATAATAACCGTTTCACCATCGAGCCTTCCGTTGCGCTCAGCATCTTGCAACATGGCAAGTGCAATACGATCCTTGACCGATCCCGCAGGATTAAAAAATTCCACTTTGGCAACGATCTTTGCCTCAAGCTGATGGTCTTGCTCATAGCGAACCAGCTCGAGCAAAGGAGTGTTCCCAATCAAGTCGGCTACGTTGGTATGAACTGTCATGAGATTGACCTTTCTCCTGAATAGAGTTGCTCCTTGCAAAGAAGCGCAAACAAGAAAGATTTCGCCAGAAGAGCCCCCTTGTGCGCTCTATCGCGCCACACAAAAGCTTCCTCTGTTGTATGTTTGGCGGAATATTGCCCTTAGCATTCCTTGTGCATCGACTTTACTCCACTTCGCAACAAATCCTTGTAACCTTTTTGTGAAATGCCTCAACGCACCAAATAAACATCACCGAGCAAGATAACACCCCAGGTGCTTCATGTGTGTGCGAGGTGTATGTCGTTTCAGATCTATGTGTAACAATGATGCACTTTTATATGAAACAGTGTCCTCTTTTCATTGCTTTCTCCATCCACAATAGGCAGCAATACTGACAGCTCAGACGGAGGGGCGTTATGAATACACAACAAACCAGACGACAAAAATTGATGTTCATCGGTATTGTTATCAGCATGCTTGTCGCGGCGTGTGCTATAGGAGTACAAGCGCCCTCTTTGATTCATGCATCAGATGAAGGAGCCGACCAGGTCACCATCAGTATTGTCCTGCAAGACTACGACCAAGAGCTACCCACACTGCGTGCAGGAATAGACTTTACCCTAGGACAAGCTGCACAATACGAACCGCGCTTTATGGAAGACGAACAGGGCAACCAGCCTTTAGCGAACCTCATAGAACAAAAAGAACGAGCAGGCTTTCAGCTGGTGTGGCGAACTGAAACAGGAGATCTATTCGATTGGTTTGAAACACCCGTCAATGAAAGCCTGACGGTGTATGGCACCTTTGAACAGGCAACGTATCAAATAACCGTTTCATTCAACGACGGCACTACTGAAGATCTCGACATATCTATCTCACCGGGACAATCGTTTGTCGATGCGTACGGCAGCATCCCCGATGCACCATCAAAACAAGGGCATAGCTTTGTGCGGTGGGTAGATGCCTCTAACAACACCACCTTTGATTTCACCGCTGCCGTACAGGCATCAACAACTGTCTATGCCCTTTACGAAATAACCGAGCCCGACGTAATAGAAACTGTTGATGTCGATCTCGATATCCCTAAAACCCTTACAGGTAGATGCTATATCGGAGCAACCTGGAATGTGCATCCCGCTAAATTCAGCCTCTCAAAATTTACCGGGGGCTTGAGCGGGCTATCAGGAACAGGCACCTGCAAACTCTCGAGCGCTGCTGCTCCCTCATACACCTGGGCTGACTACACCGCCACCTTGTCAGAAATAAATGTGGAAGACGGCTACGTGATCTACGACGTTATCATCACGCCTCCCGGAGCCGCACAAGAAAATGGGCCCCGCAATAGCCTGGGATTAATTGGATATCAAACGGTATACTTCGAAGCTACAATACAAAAGAATTTTGGTGGCTATCTCGAAATTCAAAAATCTTCAGCTAACCCTTCGTTAAGCGATGGTCTCGCCACCTATTCATTAGAAGGTGCGATATTTGGTATCTATGACAAAAACAACAATCGAGTTGATGAGCTTACTACTGACAGCTCTGGAAAAACTAACCGCAGCACACTTCTTCCCGTAGGAACCTACACAATTAAAGAAGAACAAGCTCCCCAAGGGTACGCTGACACATCAGATACTAAAGCCACCATCCAAGCAGGGTCAGTAAGTACCTCAACCATTGCAGATATTCCACAAAGCGCTTCAATTGACCTACTGTTACAAAAATACGATGCAGAAACGAAGCAACCTGTAGCTCTTGGATCTGCCACGCTGAAAGGCGCACAGTTTCGCATAAGCTACTATGATTACCTACCCACGCTCTCTTCGCTCACCAATGCAGCCGTAAATCAAATCGCAAATGATGCCAGCAGCGAATCCGAAGCGGTTTTACTTGATCCTTCTATCATCGATTCACTGGGAAATGCCAAACGAAGCTGGCTCTTTGAAACTGATGCCTCAGGGCGTATTTCCTTTACCGCAGACTACCTTGTTGAAGGCGATGAATTCTACTACGACCACAACAATGCTATCGTGTTACCTCTTGGCTGCATCGTGATTGAAGAAGTGCAATCTCCAGAAGGCTACCTACCCCTCGAAAACCCTATCGTAGTTGCCCTATTGGAAGAAGGAACCGACACACATGTAACGCCCTGGGCGACGATCGATATTGACGAACAGGTAAAACGAGGAGATCTGAGCTTCTCGAAAGTACGAGAGAAGTCAATGGATCGCCTTGATCAGGTTCGATTTAGTATCACATCACAAACCACCGGAGAAAGCCATGTGATTGTCACCGACGAAAACGGCATGGCAAGCACTGCGTCATCATGGACACCTCATTCACGCAACACCAATCAAGGAAGCTCGAGCGATGACGGCATTTGGTTTGGAGAAGATACTCAAGGCAATAGTGCTCCTGTTGATGATGCGCTCGGAGCGCTCCCCTATGATACGTATACGATCGAAGAACTTCCTAGCGAAGCAAACGAAGATATGATCCTCGTAAAATTCGAGGTCGTTATATCACGCGATAACGTAACTCTTGATTTGGGAACCATCGATAATACCCCTCAGACTCCCAATATATCGGGTGAAGTAGATAAGCGACAAACGCTCATTGATAACGAAGGGGTGTTTAGCTACACCATCGACTACCGATCAACCTCTTCGACCTGGGCAGATGAATTTACAACTACGGACACCCTAATCTGCGCTCAGGAAGGACTTGCACACCTCGTAACGCTCACCACACCCGTTAGCTTCGAAGACTACGACGGGTTGATGAACGTATGGTATCGCACTAATCTTGATGAATCCAGATCTTCAACTTCCACAGATACCAATGACGCCACCACACAAACAGCTGATCATACTGAAATTAATGCGTGCGCAACGAACCCTTACAATCCCGACAACCCCAACAACGAGCGAATGGTTAACTTTGAGGGTTGGCACATCTGGCAACAAAACATCTCAACACTTGAGTCGCAAACCCTTGCCGTTGAGGATTTATCCCTTAAAGAAGGAGAATGGATTGTTGCAATCGCATTCGAACATGGACGCGTTGAGCAAGGATTTGGCACACGAGCGCAGGATGCATCTGAATGGCAGCGAGAAGATCGCTACACCGAATATGACACCGTAGAGTACGTGGACGCACATGAATACACATTTGATACCGCTCAAGCAACCGGCGCAACAAAAACTGAAGGGTCACATGCTATAAACTACGCTCCTGCTATCCTTTACATGCAAGCAACCGAAAAAGCCCTTGAAGAAGGAATCGACTTCTATAATAGTGCCGCCATTGACATCTATCGCAATCTCGAGTTACACGACAAAGATACCGACACCGTAGTACAAACGCTAGATTTCTCTGATACTTCACCAAATACTCCTGATACCCAAAGCAATGTGGAACTACCTCAAACCGGAGAAACAATCTTGGGATTGATAGCAGCACTTATTGCACTAGGAACAGCCATCATCGGCGTTGTGACAGCAAAACGATTGACATCAAATCACGAAGATATACACATGTAGCAAGCACGGCAACTCAACCATGTAGGGCGATTACATACTAGGCCTATTCAAGCAACGTCGATCATCCGGCACACAAATAATAGTTCATATCGGACATGCCTCATATGCACTTACATCAGGGGCATGTCGGCTATTGAAACCTAGTGCGCTACACACATCAACAAAGGTTCACCACTTGCGCCTACTAAGTCAACGTCACACAGCTCATCAACAAACCATCAGATCAAATCACAGCACTTATGCACCCGCAAACCCGCGCTTAACGCTTTTGCGTGTACGCTTGTGTGGCTCAGCAGGTTCACGAAAATCGAGCATTAACTGTTCAGTAGGCGCACCAGAGGCTTCTCGCTCAGAGATCTTTTCTACATCGGTAACACTCCACGCCAAAGCCTCAGAACCGTGAAGTTCCAGCATCTTATAACGTGCATCCTGAATATTTTGTTTCGAACCAGCACGGTGTTCGCTTTCAAACTCAATCACGCTCGATTGAGGTAGTGCTCCTTTTGGAGACGTAATCTTTGCACGATAGCGAGCCATACCTATCCCTTGCTCATGGCGCCAATATATACGTTCAGCATACCTCATCAGCACCCGTAGCACATACGCAATTGTAGTTCCAGCATATAACGCAACATGATTTCCGTATGGATACTAAAATGCAAGGAGAAGAAGTAGTGCAAAATAAATCATGCTGTTCTATTGTTTTATTAAAACTCAACAAGACACCAAGCAGGAGAGCAATGAGCCCCTTTGAACTTCATACTGTGCCCAACAATGATTATCAGGATATCCGCCGCATAGGAATACCTCGTGCACTGCTGTATTACCGCTATCACGTCATGTGGCGAACCTTTTTTGAGACCCTTGGGTGCGATGTTATAGAAAGCGACGCATCAGACCGTGACATTCTTTCTCGTGGAGAAATTCTTTCTATTGACGAGTGCTGTCTTGCCTCAAAATTATATTTTGGTCACGCAGAAAAGCTCTTAGATGAATGCGATGCGCTCTTTGTCCCAAGCGTAAACAACATCGGAATTCACCTGGGATTTTGCACAAAATTCCAATCTCTTCCCGACCTCGTTACCAACACGTTCGCGACGAGACATGTACGCATCGTCTCATGCGAAATAGACGAGGACGGTACGGGCGTTTCAGAAGAAGACGCATTTATCTCAATAGCTCTACGATTCGGACTAACCAAAAAACAAAGTAAGGCTGCCTATCGCAAAGCACTCCAAGCACAGCAAGACCATGACGAGCAGCAAGCAAAAGCCCAGATGGATACACTCAACAAAACCGAAAAACTTCCCGAAGACGAACGCCCCTTGCGTATTCTTTTGGCTGCTCACCCCTACGTTATTCATGATTCGTTTGTGGGAGAGCCTATTGCCACTATGCTCACGGAGCTCGAGGTGTGCACATTGTTCGCTGATCACTATGACCACAAAAAAGCGCGTGAGGCAAGCTTCGACTTTTCAGAAACGATGCCCTGGATTGTCAATCGAGAAATAATTGGCGCAATCCTCAATCTCTACGATGCAGTTGACGGCATTGTGCTTATTAGTGCCTTTCCCTGCGGACCCGACTCCATGACCAACGATGCCTTGATTCGCTGCATCAAAGGCAAGCCTATTTTGTCACTTACCGTTGATGCACAAAGTGGAACCGCCGGACTTGAAACACGCCTTGAAAGCTTTGTCGACATCTTGCGTTATCAGAAAAAAGGAGGGTATCTCCATGAGTGACAGCAAGACGCCCATTGATCGCCTTGCCGACACCCTCATCCGGCGCTATTCCGAGGACGATCTTTCGGGAGTAACCGTAAAGCCCGGAAAACCGAAAGGGCTTTTACCCAATAAGAAAAAGAAGAAAAAGAAGAAAAAGGATCGTCACGCACGTAAAAAGGTGGCGTTTTTGCGCTACACCTACTACGACATTGCATTTCGCTTCTTTGTAGAAGAAGTGCTTGATGCCGACTTCATTGCACTACCGCAAGCCACGCGTAAAACGCTGGAAGTAGGAACACTAAACAGCACTGACTTTGTCTGCGCTCCCTTCAAACATATTTTAGGAGACTACATTGAAGCGCTCGAAATGGGCGCTGATGTACTGGTTCAATTCACGGGCCCTTGTCGTTTGGGCTACTACGGAGAATTACAAGAGTCGATTCTGCGTGATATGGGCTATGAATTTGAGATGCTCAACTTTGCCACGGTAAGCGGAAAACCCCTCCAAGAGTACTTAACCATCTGTCAAAAAAAGGTAAACCCAAACCTTTCTCTATCAAAGGGCGCTAAAAATTTTTTAGTGGTGCTCAAAATGATCGAACATCTTGATAGCTATAACAATCGCTATCTCGAGCGTGCTGGATTTGCCAAAGAGCCCGACGTTTTTGAGAAAGCTCGCAAAGACTTTTACGCAGATATGAACACAGTCACAGGTGCCACACAGCTTGCAAGCGTGTTTTATCGCCACATGCGCATCCTTGAAGATATCCCTATCGAAAAACCTATTGACCCTATTCGCGTAGGCCTTGTTGGAGAATTCTTCACTGCCGTTGATCCTCGCTCAAATCTCTTTATCGAAGACAAACTGATCAACATGGGGGTTTCTCTTACACGCATCGTGAATCTAAGTAACAGAATCCTGCACTATAACGAAGAAAATATGCGTCGTAGTATTTCTGAATACGTTGATTTCGACATGGGCCCCACATCAACTATGACCATTGCTGCCGCGAAAGATTACGCCGAGCGAGGTTTTGATGGCATTATCCACTTGAAATCTTCGGGATGCACGCCCGAAATTGACTGTATGCCCGTCCTGCAGCGAATAAGTAACGACTACCGCGTCCCCATTCTTTTCCTCAGCTACGATTCACAAACCAGTGATACGGGACTCGACACCCGTCTTGAGGCATTTTACGACATGATTGCTATGAGAAAGGCTCGCTAATGACTCCCGCATTTATAGGTGTAGATACTGGATCAATTTCTACTAAAGGCGTCATCATTGATAAAGACGGAACCATTATTGCCCGTTCATATCTGTGGACCGAAGGCAATCCGACCGATGCCGCAAAGCGCGTGGTCGACGATCTGTCTTCCCAAATCGATCAAGATGAAGTTCAGGTGTTGGCGGTAGGCACCACAGGAAGTGCACGCCGTCTCGTGGGGGCTATCCTCAATGCAAGTGTCGTGAAAAACGAAATTACCGCACATGCCGTTGGTACCACACATCTGCATCCCGATGTACGCACCATTTTAGAAATTGGCGGTCAGGACTCAAAGATTATTTGCGTTGAAAATGGCATTGCAATCGACTATGCGATGAATACTCTGTGTGCCGCAGGTACCGGATCATTTCTCTCAAGTCAGGCACATCGCTTAGGCGTTGAGGTAGAAGAGTTTGGCCCTGTCGCGCTCACCTCTAAACACCCTGCCAATATCGCAGCACGCTGCACCGTGTTTGCAGAAAGCGACTTGGTTCACAAAATTCAAGTGGGCTACGCGCGAGAAGATGTTATCGCAGGTCTATGCAAGGCGGTCGCCACAAACTACTTGAACAACGTCGGCAAGGGCAAACGAATCGTTGCACCCATCGTGTTTCAAGGTGGCGTCAGTAAAAACGTTGGAGTTGTTCACTTTTTTGAGGAAACGCTCAATCAAGAAATCATCGTTGACCCTGATGGACACCTGATGGGTGCATTTGGCGCAGCACTACTTGCTGCCGATACTCCCGCATCAAAGCGCAAGCCCTTCTCTTTCGACATCGACGAAATCGATTTCACCACCCGTGAAGTTGTGTGCCAAAAATGTGCAAATCACTGTGAGATTGTCTGTGTGTATCGCAACGATACGCTTATCGATTCATGGGGCAACCGCTGCGACAAGGGAGCTATTCGCCCGCGAAACTAACCCATACATCGGCATATATTCTGGTCGGAAAAAATAGGAATGCAACAACATCCCTAAGCCTTACTATGCTAGGAAAACGCCAACACGAATAAGGAGCCCACGCATCGTGTCTCAGTCACGCCATGATCAAGATTATCATGCTGGATCCACCAGCACTACCCCTCGCTGCTCTGCGCAGCGACAGTGCGGAGCGTGCCAAATGCTTGATACTCCTTACGAAAAGCAACTGAAACAAAAACAGACCTTTGTAGAACAGCTCTTTGAGCCCCTCTTGGATGAACAAACGCACGTCTGCCCTATAGCAGCCATGAAACATCCCTTCTATTACCGCAACAAGGTGACATCTCCCTACGCACGCGGGAAAAAACTGCCAGGATATCGCCCATCTGGCAAAATAAACATAGCCCCAAAGAAAAAGCACGACACCAAACACAAAGCACCGCGCTACGAAATCCTGACAGGCATGTATGCGTCAGGCACGCACCGCATTATTGCAACCGATGATTGCGTCATTGAAAACAAGACAGCAAAGCGCGTCATTGCGGCAATCAAATCCATCATGCAACGCTATGCAATGCAGCCCTACCATGAAGACAGCGGTACGGGATTTATCCGCCATGCAGTTGTACGCGTGGGCCACACCTCGCATGAAGTCATGGTCACTATCGTTACCAACGAGGCATCATTTCCCTCTTCTCGCAACTTTTGCCGCGAACTCGTCAAGCGCGTTCCCGAAATTACGACCATCATTCAAAACATAAACACGCATCAAACAAACGTTATTTTGAACACGGAAGAAAAAACGCTCTATGGTCCTGGTTTTATTCTTGATACCCTTTGCGGATTGAGCTTTCGAATTTCATCCCATTCGTTTTATCAGGTAAATTCGCTACAGACCGAGGTGCTCTATCGTCTTGCAATACAAATGGCTCAGCTCAGCGGAACCGAAACAGTTCTTGATGCCTACTGTGGAACCGGAACCATAGGACTTGTTGCAGCAAACGGTCTGCCTGAATGTCCGGATGAACATGCCCAAGAAGTCTATGGCGTGGATAACGTCGCTTCAGCAATCAAAGATGCCCGCAACAATGCTTTGCATAACGGTATTCACAATGCTCATTTTATTACCGAAGACGCCGGCACCTTCATGCAGCACCAGGCTCATCAGAAACACCATATCGATGTCGTATTCATGGATCCTCCGCGCGCCGGAGCAAGCGAGGAGTTTCTTGAAGCGCTCTGTGTCTTAAGGCCACAGCGTATTGTGTATATTTCCTGCAACCCCAAAACACAAAAACGCGACTGTGCGTATCTTGCCAAGCAGGGCTACCAGCTTGTACGCATACAGCCCATAGATATGTTTCCTCATACTCCACACGTCGAAACAATCGCGCTCTTAACGCAAGAAAACGCCACCAAAAGTTAAACCTGCGCTGGCACATGCAAATACCTGAACATCCAGACAATTGATGGCCGCAGCATTCACAGCCACGACCAACAGTCTTTTGTTCTTTGTTGGCGGTTTTACCTCACTAGGAGAACAATTCGAATAAACAGTAGCCTCCACGACTCACTCAAACTCTCGTAGAAACACCCCGTCCTCCAAGAACACGCGCACACCAAACACTACAACACATTCTTGCAATATGAATAAATTGTTGCAGTTTGCTCAATACCCGTTGACTTCTTCGCTTTATGCACGTATATTAGAGTTATTCTAATTTTAGTTTAGGTTAAGCCATGAGAGCAAATGCGAAACAAATACTAGATATTATTAATATCTCGAACGACCACCTTACGGCAGAGCAAATATACCTTTGCCTTAAGGAAAAGAATTCGAAAATCGTGCTCGCAACGGTCTACAACAATCTTGCATGGCTATACGAACAGGGGCTTATACGCAAGGTTGCAGTAGCAGGTTTTCCTGATCGTTACGACAATATGCTCTTACGACACGACCATCTTGTCTGCAAGCAATGTGGAACCCTAGCGGATGTAACACTCGAAGATTTAACGGAAAAATTAGAACAAGCAACTGGCGTACATGTACTCTCGTACGATTTGAACATCGATTATGTATGCCCCAACTGTGCAGAAGCAAGCGCTCAAACCCGAACCTAGGCGCTCTTCACTATAAAAGAAAACGGACAAGACAACCGGAGTTTCATACTCCCGAAAGGAGCCGAAAATGGGCAACAAATACGAAGGAACCCAAACCGAGCAAAATCTCAAGACTGCCTTTGCAGGGGAATCGGAAGCACGAAATAAGTACACCTTCTTTGCCTCAGTAGCAAAGAAGGAAGGCTACGAGCAGATCGCTGCCCTATTCCTCAAGACTGCCGACAACGAAAAAGAGCATGCCAAGATGTGGTTCAAAGAGCTTGGTGAATTGGATGAAACTCCTGGCAACCTTGAATCCGCAGCCGATGGCGAAAACTACGAATGGACCGACATGTATGCTGGCTTTGCAAAGACTGCCGATGAAGAAGGCTTCCCCGAGTTGGCTGCTAAGTTCCGCATGGTAGCTGAAATCGAAAAGCATCATGAGGATCGCTATCGCGCTCTCT
Organism: uncultured Cryptobacterium sp.; assembly: GCA_964456695.1. GTDB lineage: Bacteria > Actinomycetota > Coriobacteriia > Coriobacteriales > Eggerthellaceae > Anaerotardibacter. The sequence continues at coordinate 136,081 of CAYWAO010000002.1, forward strand.
TGCATAATGTTGAAACTGCTCAAGTATTCGAAAAAAGCGAAGTAAAGGTATGGGAATGCCGCAACTGTGGTCACATCGTGGTAGGCACTAAAGCTCCCAAAGTCTGCCCGGTTTGCAATCATCCTCAAAGCTACTTCGAGCTTCATGCAGAAAACTACTAAGAATTATCTTTTTCAATTACATGCCCGACATTCGGGAGGTGCAGGAAGCGACCGGATTTATCCGGTCGCTTCGCTTGTGTGCAACACATCACGCACCCCAACACCACAGTTGCAGAGGATGCTCTTACAAGCCCCAAGCAAAGCACGCACCGAAAAACGGCTATCCGGGGCCCTTTCTACAAAAAACCCGGCCATAGACCAAAAGCCCCACCACCTGTGTGGTAGGGCTCAACTTGTATTGCATTGAAGGACTTATGCGAGCACGTATGCGGTACGCGATACGCCTACCGCATATATCGTGTTTTACACCAAACGAACAAACTTACGCTTACCCACCTGCACAACCGCATTATGTAACAGTTCTGGCTCCACGTTGTAAGCCTTAGCAGGAATAGCCTCGCCGTCTACCTTAACGCCACCCTGATCAATCATGCGACGTGCATCACCTGTCGAATTGGTAAGACCGGCATCCGCAATCAGCTTCGCAAGGTACACCTTGCCCTCATCGTTAGGAGTAAGATCCGCTGCAAACTCAGGAATATCCTCAGGGATTTCATGGCGCTTAAATTGACGATCAAATGCAGCTTCGGCTTCCTGTGCTGCAGCCTGATCGTAGTACGCCTCCACAATGTTGCGCGCCAAATCACGCTTGCAACGATTCGGATGGATCTCACCTGCAACTAAGCCTGCTTCGATTTTGTCAATGTCTGCAACTGGAAGCGTTGATGCCAGACGATAGTACTTCACCATCACATCATCAGGGATGGACATTACCTTGCCAAACATATCGTTAGGCTCATCGGTAAGTCCAACGTAGTTGCCATAGCTCTTGGACATTTTCTTGACGCCATCGGTTCCTTCCAACAGTGGCAAGGTCAAGCAAACTTGAGGCTCCATATCCGTCTTTTCCATAAGCTCACGACCCGCCAGTAAGTTAAAGAGCTGATCGGTGCCGCCCAACTCAACATCAGAGTTGATAACCACTGAGTCATACGCTTGCATGACAGGATAGAGAAACTCGTGCAGGGCAATGGGTTGGTTGCTGGTGTAGCGATTGTGGAAGTCATCACGCTCTAAGATACGTGCCACTGTGAAATTGGACGCTACCTTAAGCAGCTGCTCCAAATCCATCGACAAGATCCACTCCGAGTTATAGCGCAAGGTAGTCTTTTCAGGATCAAGGATCTTAAATGCCTGATCAACATAAGTTTGTGCATTTTCGGCGATCTGTTCGCGACTCAGTTGAGGACGAGTTGAGTTGCGCCCCGAAGGATCACCGATCAAGGCGGTGCCATCACCGATAATGAGCGTTACCTGATGCCCTAAATCCTGAAACGCACGTAACTTTCGCAAGGGGACGGCATGGCCTAAATGAATATCGGGAGCGGTAGGGTCAACCCCGAGCTTGATATTGAGGGGCTTTCCACGCTTAAGTTTTTCTAACAAAGCAGCCTCGGGAACGATCTGAGCAGTACCCGATTGAATAATATGAAGTTGTTCCTCAGGTGAAATCATAATTCCTCTTTCTTTTACAACGCAGAGATTCTAGCACAGCTCATTCATGCTCCGTAGGTGAAGAACAATTATTGGCACGCATGCGCTATCCCTTCACGTCAATGTCACAACACTCACGTCATCGCAACATGCCTTGCACCGAATACCGTACTGCCCCTCTACGAAACACCACGGAATAGGTGTCCAGAGGTTGCACCTTGCGCTTTTGAAACCTTATCGCCGCTCTTAAGCGCAATATCACGCGCACGCACCGCGCGCTTCACGTTCTTCGTGGTTTGTTCGACATTCATTAACGTCGTATCAACCATAAAGGCCGAAATACCCGCACGGATCAATTCAGGTGCCATATGAGCAATATCAAGAGACACCGCATTGTAGAGATGACTGCGTCCCATAGCATCAGTGATAACCGGCATCTCATAGCCTTTGCGATCCTTCAAATGATGAGGGCTCTTGCGGCGTGCACAGGTTGCACAATTCTGATTGCAAGGCCCCTGACTCATCAACAAGCAATGCTGGGTGATCATCAATTCGCTTGAGCCCATAATGGTCAAGCCCAATGGTACGGGAGAAACTTCTCCTAGCTCTTCAATTTGAACAAATGAAAGCTCAGGAGAGAGCCAAATACGCTGCACCCCCAAATCTGCCATAGCCTGCGTGTTCAAACGATTAGTCACAGGAATATGAGTACCTACTTCTAACAGAGCGCCTAATTCCTGGGCGCGAATAAGCTGTCCCAGATTTTCAACCACAACCGGCTTGCCTTCGCGAACGCGCTTCCATACATCAAAGCCCCCCGGAAGGCCTTCATCATGCGGGAACGACACCACCGGCAACATCGGAATACTCTGCTTGGGATAACCCGCTTGCTCAGCGGTGCCCGTAAGCTGACCAGCCACTACTGCTTCTCCGCGGCGATAATTTAATGTGGGCACATAAACAAAATCGGCTCCCGCACGTTTTGCCGCACGCGCGCATGCGGGATTCGTTGCAATAACGCCCACTTTGCAAGAGCCTTTGCGAACAGGTGTCGAAAATGCCCGCGCAGAACAGCGCTGCAAACTACGCCGGTGATATCCCTCCAGCATTGCTTCCTGCAATAAGTCTGCCGCCTGGGCACGCAGCTTATGTATAGCAGAAAATCCCATTCCCACGCCATCATCTACATCGATATGCAGATCATCAATCCTAAACGGTGTTGATCCCATGCGATCTACATGATCGCGCACCTCTTCTGCCGTAATTGCCTTGGTGCGTGCAGGCTCAACAACTGAACCCTCAACGTGCGCACTCACGCCATCGCGAGTTTCAAAACTCAAACGCGCAGGCTGTCCCAACTTCAAGCCAACCGAACCGGTAATTGGCACACGTGGTTCCCGATCATCATCGACAAACATCATCTCAGCATTGCGAACGCGAAACACGCGATCACCTTTGCCAACCGCACGATCTGCCTTCAGTACCACCTTGCCCGACTTGTCGAAGGTAATCTTCTCGACCGTATGAACGAAACGTCCCCTGTTCGTCCAAAACTCGAGCACATCACCTTCATGCAATACCTGATCCGTATCCAGAACAACCGAGCCGTCCTTCACACGAACAACACGTCCAATGAACACCCCTCGATTATTAGGACGCCCATAACTCATAATCTCGTTGCCGCGCTGGCCTTCTAAATAGGCCGTCGTAAATCCTCGCGAAAATGCTTCAGAAAGCGCCAGATGTTCCCCTTCTGTTGCACGAGGATTGACCGGCTCTGCAACCGGTACCTGAGCGGTGCCGCAATCTAAAGCCGACAGGCGCTCCTCGCAAACCCACGCCTTCGCCCGATCAAGAACCGCGCGATATGTACCAACAACACTGCTCACATATTCAGGGGACTTCATCCTGCCTTCGATCTTTAAAGATGAAATGCCAGCATGAATAAGCTCTGGCAACAAATCAATAGTGCACAGATCCTTAGGAGACAACAGATGTTCTCCGGGCGCATCAAGCGTTTTTCGCAGAGCAACATTGTGCAGCGTATAGGGTAGACGACACGCTTGAGCGCAGCGGCCCCTATTCGCAGAGCGTCCCCCTACCATAGAAGACATAAAGCACTGACCCGAATAGCAAATACACAGAGCACCATGTCCAAACACTTCAACTTCCATGCCAAGGGTGCACGCCACATCACTTAAGTGTGCTATATCGGCAAGCGATAGTTCTCGCGCTAACGTAACACGCGAAGCGCCCAGCGCTGCCGCCGCATAGACCCCCTCTTCAGTATGAATATTCATCTGAGTAGATATATGGACTTCAACCTCAGGTATACAACGGCGAAGCTCTATCGCAAGACCAGTATCTTGCACAATATAGGCATCTACCCCGCATCGATATGCCTGACGAGCCGTTTCTAACACATCGCCTACCTCAGAAGGAAGCACAATCGTGTTCAATGTAAGATAGATTTTCACGCCGCGAAGATGAGCATAATCACAAGCTTGAGCAAGATCTTCAAGCGAAAAATTGTCTGCACCACGACGAGCATTAAACTGGCCCACGCCTAAATACACGGCATTGGCCCCTGCTTGCACTGCAGCATGCAGACAGGTCACGTTCCCTGCCGGAGCAAGAAGCTCTACAGAGGGAGAGACAGTGGGTGTATCCTGCACGTCGTACGCATCGCACGCATTATACGCAGCGTATGCGTTATTGGAACTCTGCTCATCCTGTATATCAAGCGCGCCTTCCGGACTCTGCACATGCATTGTATTCAGCTCGCTTCCTTGCATTCGTTGCTCGTTTCTATTCTCACGACCTCTTCGCACCCAGCCACTAACGGCCGCAAGCATTTGACAGCACGTTATTCGCCAAGCATGCCCATTCGTTCAAATAATCTCTCAAACGCAACCTGTCACCTGTGCTGGATATTCGTCTTTCTCCATATGCACTGCATGCAAGGCAAAAGAAAGCGACCATCTAAGCGATAGCCGCTTGTAGCGTACCTTACCTGTGCTCTTGTGTATTATGCATCTTCGGCCAGTTCGTCTGCATTTTTAAGAGCCGCTATACCTGCATCATAGTGCGACTGAATGTCAGCAAGCCGTGAATCATACGTGCTGTAGTCAAATGATCCACCTTCTGGCGCTTCTACATCCTCATACAGCTGAACGTAATCGGTGAGTGCTGTTTGCAACTCGGTTGCACCAGTAACATACGATTCATGAATATCCTTCATTGCGTCAGGAACATCCAACGCATTAAGATCATCTACGCATTGCGCCACCGCTTCAAGCTGAGCATCCAAAGATACAACTTCACCATCCTTAACCGCAGCTGCGAAGTCTTCCATGTTGGTCTCGAGCGTATCCATAATAGTATTAACTGAGGACATGTACTGGCGGTTGAGCGCTTGTTCATCTTCTTCGGAACCTGTTGAACCACAACCCACCAGAACACCTAAGCACAGTACGCTTATCAGTGCCACAGCAATAATGCGTGCTCTATTTTTCATATAACCCTTTCGAACGTCCAATCAAGAACATATCTCTAGTTCGTAAAAACCCGATTATCACATTGAAAACAACTGCTTTTTATACACTGTCAATCAAGCAAGCTGCAAACCGAAACCAGCTCCGTATATGTGCTAGGTGCCACCTCCGGTCGTGCTGCTACCAGTATTTTCAGCATTCCCCGAGTCGCTACTACTGCCGCTCGAGCCCCCACCTGAACCACTGCCGCTACTTGAGCCACTGCTTCCGCTGCTTGATTCAGAGTTACCACTCGAGCTGCTTGAGCCACTCGAACTGTTTGAACCACTTGAACTACTTGAGCTGCTCGAGCTACTTGAACTGGAGCTTCCACTCTCTGATTCGTTAGTCGTTGCATTTTCATCAAGTTCGTCTTCGGAATCTAGTTCTTCCTCAGTCGTTTCTTCCTCTTCGAATTCATCACCTTCGTGATCAGGCGATTCACCCGTAGCACCGCTGCCTAAACCAAAATCAGTAATCGTGTATTCAAGCTCTTCATCAGTCGTAGGAAAGTATTCAATTGGCTCGCCCTCAAGTACGGTACTCATAAAGTCACCAAACACATCATCACAAGCAACGCTTGAAGGCATCTGAACTTCTTCTCTGCCGCCAATCCAAATAGCAACTGACATTTGAGGAGTGATACCACAGAACCACTTGTCACGCCAGTTTTCAGAGGTACCCGTCTTACCTGCAACAGGCTGACCACTTGAAAGGGCCGCACCGGTACCAGTACCACTGGTAACAACGCCTTCCATTACCTCGGTAGCTGCCTGCGTCAGAGCTGTATCGAGCACCTTCGTTCCGGTGGTATCAGCTTCATAGATAATCTCACCTGATGAATTCTGAACACTTTCGATACACACAGCCTCGCGCATGGTGCCACCCGTTGCTATCGTGGCATATGCCTGAGCCATCTCACGCACCGTTACCTCCTCGGTACCAAGCGTAATGGAAGGATAGGCATTCAATTCTGACTCGATACCGCAGGTTTGTGCCATATCAACAACGCTGTCGGCACCAATCTCAACACACAGCTGCGCAAATCCCGTATTTGAGGAAACCGCAAACGCACTAGCAATAGAGCGTGTACCATAATCCGCCCCGCCGTAGTTTTCTACTTCCCAGCCATCTATATCAATCGTCGCAGAACAGTCTAAGTTTGTTTCAGGTGACACTCCCGCATTAAGAGCCGCTAACAACGTAAAGGTCTTAAACGCTGAACCCGGCTGACGCTGCGCTTGAGTTGCAAGATTGTACTGATTGGTGTCATAATCGCGACCTCCAATCATGGCCTTGATGTAGCCCGTATCAGGATCTACCGCCACAAGAGCTAACTCTAAATCGTCTGAAAGTGTTTCGAGCTTAGCATCGGCAGCGTCTTCAGCTGCTTCCTGAACATCCACATCAAGTGTTGTAACAACAGTCATGCCGCCCTTGAATACTTCATCGGTAGAGTAATCACTCAACAGCGTTTCGCGCACATAACTCGTGAAGTATTCATAGAGGTACAAACCATCATCAGAATCACTCGTCGTAACGTTGAGATTCAGATCTTCTGCTTGTGCTTCATCATGCTCTTCTTGCGTGATGACCCCATTTGAAAGCATGCGATCAAGAACGAGATTGCGACGCTCTAAACAATTCTCAGGATTATCAATGGGATTATTGTAAGTTGGAGCCTGTGGGATACCGATCAATGTTGCCGCTTCGGCAATAGTCAGGTCCTTTGCATCCTTGGAAAAATACAACTGAGCAGCAGCCTGAATACCATATGCGCCCTGCCCGTAATTGATCGTATTCAAATACATCTGAAGGATTTCATCTTTTGAATACATCGATTCGAGTTTGATGGCAATATACGCCTCACGCACTTTACGTTTCAGCGTTGATTCCTGCGCCTCATCTGCCAAAATGGTGTTTCTTACGAACTGCTGAGTGATGGTCGAAGCGCCCTCATACCCCGTACCGGTGAGGTTGACCCATATAGCACGAAAAATACCAATAATATCGACACCATTGTGCGAATAGAAACGTTCGTCCTCAGTAGCAACCGTACCTTCGATAACGTACTCGCCCATTTCATCAAGCTCAATCGGCTCACGATTCTCTAAGTAAAACTCCGCTAAAAGCGTTGTTCCATCATTTGCGTATACCTTGGTTTTTTCGGCCGTGTTGTACGCAGATGCATCGGTATAATCAGGCAGATCCTGCAACCACACCGCGCATAATGCAACCGTGGCCGCACAACCTACTATTAAAACACCGACTACAACCGTGCCAATAATTCCTAAGCGAAATCCGGCACTTCCTTTACGAGCTGCGTGCTGAGACCGTCTAGCGCGTGAAACCATGCTACCTCCAAACTACAGCTCAACGTATTCTATCATGCTAACTTCTGGTCAGGTAAAACTGCATAACTACAGAAAGTTTTGCCACAAAGTAGCGATAAAGTGTTCACAAATACGTTGAACCTTGCGAAAAAGGCCACAGACGCTCAACGAGCGTCATGTATCCTCTATAAAAGCTCTTGGTCAGCTTTGAGCTTTTTCTCCCCAAGTTCAATCTGCTGCATTACCACATCATTACCGGTTCCCCCATAGGTGGTACGGGCAGCAACAATTGATGCCAAATCGAGTTCCTCAGTGATATCTTCCTCAAACAAGTCAGACGCCTGTTTAAAATCGTCGAGAGTCAAATCATCTAAATCACAGCCACGCTTGTCGCACAACAACACCAAGTGTCCCACGATTTCATGCGCTTTGCGGAAAGGCAAACCTTTTTTCGCAAGATAGTCCGCCACATCAGTTGCCGCCAAATAACCCTTTTTCGATTGCTCATACATCGCATCAGCATGTACGGCCATAGTGGCAATCATACCTTCCATACACACCAAGCAATCATGCAGAGTCTTGCAGGCATCCATCACGCCTTCTTTGTCTTCTTGTAAGTCCTTGTTATAGGCAAGTGGCAGGCTTTTCATCGTGGTGAGAAGCGCCATCAAATCCCCCACTACACGTCCTGATTTGCCGCGGATCAGCTCTGCGAAGTCGGGATTTTTCTTTTGCGGCATAATGGACGATCCCGTGGCATATTCGTCAGCTAACGTAATGAACCCAAATTCAGACGTGGACCACAAAATGATTTCTTCCGATAAACGCGAGAGGTGAATCATGGCTACTGAACAGGCATAATCAAGATCAAGCAAAAAGTCGCGATCGGATACCGCGTCCAGCGAATTCAGTGTCATAGATGCAAAGCCCAGCTCTTCGGTAGTCTTTTCGCGATCAAGCGGATAGGTAGTTCCAGCAAGCGCAGCAGACCCAAGCGGATTGACATTCGCCGCATCATAAGCATGCTGCAAGCGCTGAAAGTCGCGCGCGAACATCCAGTAATACGCCATGAAATGATGGGAAAGCAGCACCGGCTGAGCGTGCTGTAAGTGAGTGTAACCAGGAAGAATAACACCCATGTGTTTGCGAGCAGCTGTAATCAAGGTCTCACGTAATGCATTGATGTCCACCATCAGATCATGAGCCAGCTCTTTTGCATATAGGCGGGTATCGGTAATAACTTGGTCGTTACGAGAACGCCCCGTGTGCAGACGTGCGCCTGCATCACCAATGTTTTGCGTCAGAACTTTTTCGATAGCCATATGAATATCTTCATCGTTGATATCAAACTCAAATTCGCCTGCATCAATCGTGCGTTCAATATCGTCAAGACCAGCAACGATTGCTCGAGCATCCTCTTCAGAAATAACTCCCTGAGCAGCCAGCATCCGAGCATGGGCACGAGACCCCGCAATATCTTGGTGATACATTGCCTTATCCACCGGCAATGATGCGCCAAATTCTTGGGTAAATTCGCTTACACCCTTTTCAAAACGCCCCGACCATAACGCCATAGTTATAACCTTTCTTAAAACTTTCGTCAGATGTATATCGTCACATTATCCCAAACATTGCGCTTCTCGTATATAGCTCAACAGGTGTGTACAAATTACAACCCACCACCATCACGTAGTGCACGCAGCTTCGCAAGTACCTCAGAATCAAGTCGATCAGCAATGGTATTTTTGCGCGAGACAGTCAGGAAGTCGTCCTGGCGCGCCTCTTCAACCAAATCATCCATCTCAAAGCTAAACCCATCGGCACTCATGCGATCTACACCCCCGCCGAACACCGCATCCTGAATTGAAGCGTCGCTGGTGACCACAATAACCTCGATATTCTTTTCGCGCGCATCATGAGAAAGCTTTTCAATAACCTTGTCTGCTGAAGACCCATGAGGCGAAAACATCACCCGCACGCCGCCAATGGTTTGCGTTTTGCCTGCAGACTCAGCGTTATCGGCTGCATCGAATACGATAATCGCGCGATATTCACTGCCAGCATACGTAGCAACATCACTGATCAGCGCTTCGCGCACCATGTTGAATTTTTCGTAAGTGTAGTCCTCCGAGTTTCGCATGGTCTTATAGCGCGAACCGCTACGCAATACGTTGTACCCATCAACTATCAACAATTTATTACGATGTTTAGTCATGTGTTACCTCAAATCGCTTCGTACGTGTGCCTAAATCTCTACACGATGTTGTAGTACCTAATACATGCATATGAATCACGCGTTGCTTTACATGCTTTTGCACCTTGCCCGGGCAAGCTCCACCCCGCCGTACGAAACCACATATCTTTTATACGTGCGATGCAGTATAACTCTGCTAACTCCTGCAAAATTTATTGTTTCGCACTGTTCTGCACACGGCACTGACGCATCCACTCATACATACACGCCGTTGCAGCCTGAGCAACATTAAGAGATCCAACGCTGCCTTCCTGGGGAAGCGATACCAAAAAATCACAGCGCTCCTGCGTTAAACGAGAAAGACCCTCTCCTTCACTGCCCATCACCAAGGCAATCCTGCCCGATAAAGGTGCATCCCAGATACAGTCAGTGGCTTGTTCGCTTGCACCCGCTACCCAGAAATTTTCCTGCTTTAGACGCTCAATCGTCTGTGCAATATTGCCTACCTGAGCAACCTTGATATGAGAAATTGCCCCCGCCGAGCTTTTATACGTAGCAGCAGTGACGCGCGCCGATCGCTTATTGGGAATAAGAATGCCTGATGCTCCCACAATTTCTGCAGAACGTGCAATCGCTCCTAAATTGCCTGCATCAGTAATATGGTCAAGCACGATCAACAACGCAGCCCCGTCATGTTCATCGGCACGCTTCTGTGCGGCATCAATGAGATCCTGGGCACGGACGTATTGATACGGGCGCGTCTCCAACATAATGCCTTGGTGCGAACCGCGCTCGGAGCGTTTATCGAGGTCGTGACGCTTCACCTGCTTAACGGAAACGCCCATGTTATGGCAGCGGCGCACAATGTCTTGCACAGCTTTATCACCTTTAAGCCCATCAGCAACATAGAGGCAGTTCACGGGAACATGCGCTTTAAGAGCCTCGAGAACTGGTCGCTTTCCCTCTACGTATTCCGCCATGGATCAACTCCTTTGCCGTTTAATAATGCACTGTACACAGAATAATCTAGGTTTCAGAACATAGCAGTTTGGTGGGCTAAAAGTCTATAAAACAGCACGGCAGCATCAAGAAGCTAAAAAACGCAAGCTGCCTAGCGCAAGCACTCCTTGCGTATCGCGTATGCGAACACAAACAAACGCTGCCGCAAAAACAAAAAACCAGAGCCGTCTGCGGCTCTGGTGAACAGATGAAGTGGTGCGCCGTGAGGGAATCGAACCCGCGACCTTGGGATTAAAAGTCCCCTGCTCTACCAACTGAGCTAACGGCGCATATGCTTTGAGCGACTACTTATTCTAATGCGACTGCCCACTCGGGTCAATCACGATATACGATATACTTCGTCAATTTTTCACGGCTCCTTGATCCCGCAGAACCAACCATATGGTGCAATACCTTTGTCCACGAGTCCGATTACGTTTTTATATTCAATTCGCCCCAAAGCTGCAAGAAACATGCCATCATACCTATGACATCAAAGCTACAATCCCCAGAAAGAGCACGTTATGTTAGTAGGGATTATTTCGGATATTCACGGAACGCTAAGCGACGAAGCAGTACACGCACTCGAACCTTGCGACATCATATTGTGCGCAGGAGACGTTCAGCGCGACAGCATTCTTATGGAACTCGATGCCATTGCGCCAACCATTGCCATACGCGGCAACTGCGATGGCGCTGTCACGTCGAATGTCCCCTTGAGCGCATCTCCTCGTATTGGCGGGGTACGCTTTTTTATGGTTCATCGTCCACAAGACATTGGTACTCCTGCCGACGACATAGAGGTAGTCGTGCACGGTCATACCCACGTTCCGCGCGATCAGTTCATTAGCAATGTTCGCTATATCAATCCTGGTAGCCCAACGCGCCCGCGCAATGGCAGCAAGAAAAGCCTTGCCCACTTAACGATCGAGCTTGGTCAGGTAATATCCGTTGAGTTTATAACGCTGGAATAAAATGCCTTGCACAGGCTTACCAAACGCTACGCAGGACTGAAACTGAAAAGCATGAATTGGGCACAGTAAACCTGCGCGAGCTTTTGGCGCTACGCCGGACACAACCACTTACTTTTTGCCGAGCACTTCTGCATTCAAGCAGTCTTTTGGCGTATTTCCCAGCACCACATCAAGCGCTGCTTGCATTGATCGGCAATGCAGTTCTTCGCCCGATTCCTCAGACCAGTACGCTACATGAGGACTGAAAAGCGTATGAGGCGCTTTAAGAAGAGGATGATTGAAATCAATTGGCTCCTCTTCAAAAACATCGATGCCTGCAGCCCACAGTCGGTCTTCTTCTAATGCCTTTGCAAGCGCAATTGTGTCGATTACAGCACCACGTGATGTGTTCACCACCACCGCATCAGGCTTCATCAAGGTAAGGTTGTGCTCGTTGAGCAGATGATGCGTATCGGGTGTCAGGGCCGTATGGAAACTGACCACATCGCTTTGGCGCAACACCTCTTCAAAGCTCAGGATATCGTAGCCCTCCGGTGTACGACGTCCTGGTACCAGCGAGCGCGAATAACACACAATGTTGAAGCCAAGACCCGACGCCTTGCGCGCTACCGCACGTCCAATTTCGCCCATTCCGACCACACCAAAGGTACGCCCATGCACCTGGCCGAACGGACGACGACACGTATAGTCCCACACACCTGCTCGCATGTCAGCATCAACTTCATTGATACGGCGAAGGCAGCCAAGTACAAGCGTGATGGCATGATCGGATACCACTTCGGTGCCATACCCCGGCACAACACACACGGCAGTATTATTGCGCGTTGCTGCTTCAACATCGATCGTGTCATACCCAATACCGGTACGGCTTACCACCTTCAAACGCGGAAGTGCAGCAAACACCTGCTCATTAAACACACCGTATGAGGTGATGACTCCATCAGCATCTGCAGCATGTTCGATGATTGCTTCAGGATTGCGGTCATTGAAAAGTGCGATTTCGACACCGGCCTCACGCGCCATAGCAACTTCAATGTTGTTATCTTCAAAATCAGTATCAGTAACTACGATCTTTGGCATAGAGACTCCTCTGGTATCTGAGTTGGTATACACCTATTCTCTCATAGTTCACGAGTTCACCAACAGGCTACCACCATTGAGTCACCGTGCCCGACTGATCTAGGGTTACTGGTTCACTTTTTATCTCTGGTTCTTCGTTAATGACGTGAGCAAAAAAATCTTTGATGCGCGCAAGAAACTCTCGCTTCTCGTAGTCGATGATATCCGTATACTCTCCCTGATCACAAGGAACACCATAGGCTTGAATCCCAAATGAAGCAGCATCATAAAGTGCGCGATACAGATGATATTCCTGGGTCACCACTACGCAACGCTCAACACCAAACACATACCTGAGACGATACATGCTGTCATAGGTTGAAAGACCTGCATGATCGCAGAAGATATCGTCTAAGGGGACCCCTTGATCTTCCGCATAGATCACCATAGCCATAACCTCGTTATAGCTTGAATCGCTATTATCGCCACTCATGAGAATCTTAGGAGCAACACCTTCGTTATACAGCTCGATTGCAACATCAAGACGATCCTTAAGAACGGCTGAAGGACTTCCGTCCCAATTGATACCCGCACCAAGAACCACAATGACATCAGCACCAAATTCATCAGATTGAATTTCTTCACTCTCGACCGTACTGAACCACGGCCGGGTTGTCCCGCATACGTAGGCATTGATTGCCACGGGGATACCCACAACAATAATGACAGCCGCCAACACAAGACCTAAAAAAGCCTTGAGTAGACGGCCGAGGCATCCCTTTTTACGCTCTTTGTTCATTGAGCAGTTCCCACAGGTCGAATTCGTTTACTTCACAACGATATTTACCAAACGTCCTGGAATAACAATGACTTTTTTGATGTCTTTACCTTCAGTGGCATGTGTCACCTCAGCTAAAGCAGTCTCTCGAATCTCGTCTTCCTGCGCCTGTGCGCTCACCACAATTTTTGCCTTGATCTTACCGTTGATCTGAACCGCAAGCTCAACCTCATCAGCCTGAGCCTTGTCATGATCAAAATCGGGCCATATCTGCTGATGCACCGAGGTGTCATAGCCCAGTTCGCCATACCACAACTCTTCAGCCCAGTGAGGCGCGATCGGTGAGAGAAGTTTCACCAATACTTCTGCCACCTCTCGATCGAGTGCCTGATAGGCCTCGTTTTTAGCACGCTCTTCGGCTGATGCTTGGCGCAAATAGTCAGCGCATGCGTTAGCAAGCTCCATGATGGCAGCGATCGCGGTGTTGAAGTTGTTGCGAGCGAAATCTTCGATAACCTTTTCAACAACACGGTGGCGCTCACGAATCAACATTTTAGCAGCTTTAGCTGCCGCATCGGCTGATGCAGCATCCTTCTGGAAGAAGGTCTCTGCGTCTGCATCCTTCATCAAGTCAGACACAATACGCCATGCGCGATTGAGGAACTTATACATACCGGCAAGGCCGTCTTCATTCCACTGAAGCTCCTTGTCGGGTGGCGCCATAAACAAGATGTATGCGCGCACGGCATCTACTCCGTAGCCATCGATCATGTCTTCAGGAGAAATAACATTGCCCTTCGATTTAGACATAACATCACCATGCTCATCAAGAACCATGCCTTGACAGAGCAAGTTTGAAAATGGCTCATCAAAATCAAGCAATCCGATATCGCGCAACACCTTCGTAAAGAAACGCGAATACAAAAGATGCAGAATAGCATGCTCGATGCCGCCAATGTATTGATCAACCGGCATCCAGCGATTCGCCCTCTTGGGATCAAAAGGCAAGTCCTCATTGTGAGGATCGGTATAACGCAAGTAATACCAGCTCGAACACGTAAAGGTATCCATCGTATCCGTTTCGCGATGAGCTGAACCGCCACACTGAGGACAGGTGCAGTTGACGAATTCTTCATTCATAGCAAGAGTCTCGCCCGCTGCCAAATCAATATCTTCGGGAAGCATAACGGGCAAATCTTCCTCAGGCACCGGCACCAATCCACAGCTGTCACAATAGATAGCGGGAATAGGATTGCCCCAGTACCTCTGGCGCGAAATAAGCCAGTCACGCAAGCGGAACTGAACCGATTTCTTACCTTTGCCAGCAGCTTCCAAGTCAGCCACGATAGCATCAACCGCAGGTGAATGCTTGCCACCCACCATACCGGTGTACTTGCCGGATTGAACCAAAATGCCTTCTGCCTCGTAGGCTTGCTCCCAATCAACCGTTGTCACGCGACAATCTTCCACACCGTTGAGCTCATCAAACAAAGGATCGGTTTCTTCCAGAATAATAGGCACGATGGGTAAATCGTATTTGCGTGCAAATTCAAAATCGCGCTGATCGCCACAGGGCACCGCCATAACCGCGCCCGTACCATAATCAGCAACGATGTAGTCTGCCACCCATACAGGCACTTTTTCACCATTGACAGGATTTACCACATAGCGACCCGTAAACGCACCATGCTTTTCATGATCACCCTGAGCGCGCTCAACCGCACTAACCTTTGATGCCTGCTTTACCAAAGCCTTAACGTCAGCTTCGTAGTCACTGCCCTCGACCAACTCAAAGAGCTGTGGATATTCGGGAGCCAATACGAAAAAGCTGCATCCAAACAGCGTATCAGGACGCGTAGTAAACACGGTGATGATATCGCTTTCCTGTGGGTTCTCAGGTTCGTTACCATCCTTATCGCACAGTACGAAATCAACTTCAGCACCCTCAGAGCGACCAATCCAATTCGCTTGCATTTGCTTAACAGGCTCAGGCCAACCCTCAAGCTGATCCAAATCATCAAGCAATTCCTGAGCGTAGTCGGTAATCTTGAAATACCACTGGGTTAAATCACGCTTTTCTACAACACCGTGGCAGCGCCAGCATTCCCCTTCGGTGACCTGTTCGTTGGCTAATACCGTCTTACAGTTTGGGCACCAATTAACCGGCGAATTGCGTCGCTCCACCAGACCACGCTTCCAGAACTGCAGGAAAATCCACTGACCCCAGCGATAGTACTCGGAATCACACGCAACAACCGTTCTATCCCAGTCATAAGAAAGACCCATACGCTTGAAACTAGCCTTCTGCGTTTCAATGTTGGCATAGGTCCACGTTGCAGGATGACTGTTGTGCTTGATGGCTGCGTTTTCTGCTGGAAGACCAAACGCGTCCCATCCCATAGGATGCAGCACATCGTAACCACGCATCGTGTAATAACGAGCGGTTACATCACCGATGACATAATTGCGAACGTGCCCCATATGAATATCGCCCGATGGATAGGGAAACATTTCAAGTACGTAACGCTTGGGCTTGGACTCATCTTCGCGCGCAGTAAAAGCGCCACTCTCTTCCCAAGCCTCTTGCCAACGCGGCTCTATTTCATGCGGGTTGTATTCTTTCATTGAACAATCCTTTTTCGTTCTGCTCCATAAAATTGCAAGGACGCTTTGCTCAAAACCAAAGAGACAAAGCGTCCTTCATTATAAAACCCTTTTATTGCTCGTGCGAAAAATGACTAAAGAATGCGGTAAGAAACAGTACGAACACCCCATGCTTGGCAAGTGCTAAAACCAAGCGCCTTGAAGACACCCGGCTGCAAGTCAAGTGCGCGCGCTCCTCCGCCTAAGCTGCCGCAGTCATTAATAGTAGCAACAACCGTCTTTCCGCCATAACTAATTTCAATTGCACGTCCAAAATACGAACGATAATTCGACCAACTCATAGGAATAGCTACACCCATTGAAGAGTCGTTACAAATCGAACCATTTGCTGTATACGCAGGATTGGAAACACCGGGATCACTGCTTCCACCATACGCTGAAGCAAGTCCGCTTTTCCAACCATTAGACGTATTGGTCGAATCGGAACTTGAAGAGCTCGAAGAATCACTTGCTGCAACACGCTCGGTATTGGTATTCCAATTGGAGCTGATCTCCTGCTCCTCGTCATCATCGGCTTGATCCATCTGTTCAGCTTGCGCCCGCAAAGCAGCAAGTTCAGTTTCAGACGTTACCTTAGCAGAGGCTTCAGAAACTACTGCCTCAGCTTCGGTTTTCTTTTCTTCTGCTTCATCAAGTTTTTCTTGCTGGGCATCGCGCTGCTCGTTGAGCTCATCAAGAATTTCGTTAAATTGTTCGTTGAGCTCACGCTGCTCGGCGATCATTTCAGCCTGATCTTCTTGAATAGCAACGTAGTAGGTCATATTAGTTACCAGATCAGAAATATCACTTGAGCTCAGGATGATGTTAACGAGAGAAAACCCGCCGTCGCTTTTGTATTCTGCCAGCACTGCTTCTCCAAGAAGTTCTTGACCTTCAAGCATAGCTGCTTGTGCCTCTTGTACTTTCTTTGTCGTAGCAGAAATCTGTTCGTCAAGTTCTTCTATTTCTTTTTGGAGCTCTTCGTATTCAGCAGTGATAGCATCGAGTTGAGCAGAAGCTTCTTCGAGAGCAGCTTGCGCATCAGACAGGTCATCCGCATAAGCCGACATAACCCCAGCAAAGGGGAAAGCCAGCGAAACAGCAAGCAGAATGCTTACACCAGCAGCACAGTACGCTTTTTTAGTTCGACTAAACATCCACAAAAGTGTACCCTAGAGTCGACTTTTCGCATAATTTTGTGAAGATCGGGCGATCACTTCTCCACAAGACCTTTAAATCACCAGATCAGACCGCACCACTTTCGCAGATCATTTATGACGCAGTTGTAAAGATTTTGTGGAGAAACCTCATACACACTTCAGCTATTCGCTCATGAAAGCACCCACGAACGCACAGAAACATCCGCTCTCATGCAGGGCAACACCGCTGAACCTCTAACCTCTAATCTCGAGCTTCTAGCCCCTAGCCCTTAATCTCTTCTCTAGCTAATGGTATTACCCACATAGGGAGTTTTATCTTTGAGCAAAACGTCGTGCGCACCGCCCTCAACAATAGAGGTCGAGCTAACCACGGTAAGCTTAGCTTTCTTCTGTAACTGAGGAATGGTAAGCGCGCCGCAGTTGCACATCGTGGACTTGATCTTGGACAGCGTCATCTCCACATTGTCTTTAAGCGCTCCAGCATAAGGAACATATGAGTCAACGCCTTCTTCAAAGGTTAGTCCCTTTTTAGAGCCACCAAGGTCATAGCGCTGCCAATTGCGCGCACGCGCTGAACCTTCGCCCCAATATTCCTTCATATAGCTGCCGTTAACCGTCACTCTATTTGTTGGACTTTCGTCGAAGCGCGCAAAGTAACGACCTAACATAAGGAAGTCAGCACCCATCGCGAGCGCCAAGGTCATATGATGGTCATGCACAATGCCACCATCGGAGCAGACCGGAATATACAAACCCGTTTCCTCAAAGTACTCATTACGTGCTTTCGCTACTTCGATAAGTGCCGTCGCCTGCCCACGACCAATACCCTTTTGCTCACGGGTAATACAAATTGATCCACCGCCAATACCGACCTTAATAAAGTCAGCACCCGCCTCAGCAAGGAAGCGGAAACCTTCAGCATCGACGACATTGCCAGCACCCACTTTGACCGATGAGCCGTAGTGGCTGCGGATCCAAGAAAGCGTGCGCGATTGCCATTCGGAGTAGCCCTCAGACGAATCAATGCACAGCACATCAGCGCCTGCATCAACAAGAGCAGGAACACGATCTTCATAATCGCGCGTATTAATACCCGCGCCAACCAGATAGCGCTTATGAGAATCGAGCAGCTCATGAGGATTCGACTTATGCTGCTCGTAGTCTTTACGAAAGACCAGATACATAAGATTGTCGTTTTCATCAACAACAGGCAGCGAATTGAGCTTATGATTCCAGATGATATCGTTAGCTTCTTTGAGTGTGGTTCCCGCCGAAGCAACAATGAGTTTTTCGCGAGGCGTCATAAACTCAGAAACGGGCGTATCTAGGCTCATACGTGAAAGACGATAATCACGACCAGTCACAATGCCAAGCAACTTGCCCTGGGGATTGCCGCCTTCGGTTACGGGCATCGTTGTGTGTCCGTTCTTTTCTTTGAGCGCCACCACATCGTGCAACGTAGAATTCGGAGTAAGATTCGAATCGCTGCGAACAAATCCTGCCTTGTGATCCTTCACACGACCAATCATTGCCACCTGCTGCTCAATAGTCTGGGATCCGTAGATAAAGGAAAGCCCTCCCTGCTGAGCAAGAGCAACTGCCATACCATCATCAGATACGGCCTGCATAATAGCTGAAACCATAGGAATAGAAAGCTTTAGGGGACACTCTTCTTCGCCCTTATGGAAACGCACCAGAGGAGTGCTCAAATTAACCGCATCAAGAACACATTCAGATGAAGAATATCCTGGAACCAAAAGGTATTCATTAAACGTACGAGAAGGTTCCTCGAAAAAATAAGCCATGTAGCACTCCTTGTCTGAATTTTCGATTTGACGTTTCTCAAAAGAAATACCTAGGTGCCTTACCCCTAGCTGTTCTCATCATTATAGTCACGCAAGGGGCAAGGGGGCACCTTTTGTTTGAAAAAGTTAAACTCTAAGCCTCTAAAAATGCCTTGTAAGCACGATATGCTTCGTAAATATCAGCTTTTGACGTTACCTCCCAAGGCGAATGCATCGACAAGACGGCCACACCCGAATCAATAACATCCATACCATACTTTGCGGGAATATAGGCGATAGTTCCGCCGCCTCCTGCATCAACACGTCCCAATTCACCGGTTTGGTATACGACGCCAGCTTCATCCATAACGCGGCGTATGTAAGCCATAAATTCAGCGCGCGCATCGTTGGAGCCGCTCTTTCCACGCACACCGGTATACTTGCTAAACACCACACCCTTACCAACAAACGCAGCATTTTTGGCCTCAAACACACTGGGATATGACGGATCATATGCCGGTGATACGTCAGAAGAAAGCATGCGAGATGACGCTAAACAGCGACGAAGTGTACGATCGTTGCCACCAAGCAACGTTACGACTTCCGCAATCGTATTCTCAAAAAACATCGATTCCATGCCGGTAGCACCCACGCTACCAATCTCTTCTTTATCAACAAGAATAGTCACTGCGGTGGTTGCAGGTGTTTCGTTCAGGCTCAGTTGCGCCTCAAGCGACGTGTAAGCACACACACGATCATCCTGGCCATAGCCCATAACCATGCTGCGATCGAATCCAAGCTCGCGCGCACGTCCTGCCGGTACCACCTCGATTTCAGCTGACAGGAAATCTTCTTCGGTAATGCCATATTTTTCTTGCAGCGCCTCAAGCGCAAACGCCATGACGCGATCTTTTTTCTTGCTCGATACTGCATCATCAACATCTGTATCGGATTGGCCATCCTTCGTATTAAAGCACAAGGGACGATTGCCAATGAGAATATCCAAGTGCTCACCCTCGACCACCTCACTTGCTTTTTTGCTCATCTGTTTATTGCCCAAATGAGGCAGCAAATCGCTCACACAAAACACCGGATCATTGGGATTGTCTCCGATATTGATATCAATAACCGAACCATCCGTTTTGACAACAACACCTTGCAAAGCAAGAGGTAAAGTAACCCACTGATAGTTTTTGATACCGCCATAGTAGTGCGTATCGAGATAGGCAAACCCATCAGTTTCATAAAACGGATTTTGCTTGACATCAAGGCGCGGACTGTCAATGTGAGCACCCAAAATGTTCAGCCCTTCTTCGATTGGTTTGGTACCAACATGCAACAACATCAGCGCTTTGCCATGTGCTCCTACCCACACCCTATCGCCTGCTTGCAAGCTGCGCTGCTCGCACATCACGTCATCAAGCGATACATATCCTGCCTGTTCTGCCATATCACGCGCTGCACTATAACAAAGACGCTCCGTTTTGTTATCGGAGATAAAATCGATATACCGTTTGCTCAGTGCGTCGAGATCCGCAAGCTGCTCTTCTGAGTACGATTCCCAGGCAACATTTCGTTCCATAACAATCCTTTCTTATGCGATTGTGCGCGTAGATTTCTGCTTCATTGTAAGACTAAGCAAACATCATGGGTCATATGAGCGTCAAAAATACGACTAAATGAGATTTTGATTCTGCAACGATTCGAGGGTTCCATCGTATTTCATATCATCCAGAACCTCATTGATTGCATCAGTGAGTACAGAGTTGTCCTGCGAAACCGCTATGGCATAAGCATCGTTCGTAATATCGGTTTCCAAAATTTCATAGTCTGAATAGCCATGAGAAATCAGGTACGCAACCACTGCCGAATCGGCAACCACTGCTTCTATCCTGTCCGACTCAAACGCATGAAAGCATGCCGCTATATTGGAATATACCAGTATGTCTTCACCGAATTCAGACTCCGCATAACTCAACGCTGCTGATTCAGTACATGCCGCAATACGCTCGGGATCTATTTCATCCACCGTAAGATACGTGTCTTTAGGAACCACAATAGCCTGATCAGCGTAATAATACGACGAGGTAAAATCTACGAGCGATTTTCTTTCTTTGGTGGCCGTGAGTGACGATAGACCCACATCGTAGCTTTGAGCCTCTTCGACGCTCGAAACGACATCATCAGAATCAACATCACTGATCGAACACGCAAGCCCTAACCGTGAAGCTACTTCTTGTATAACGGCAACCTCAAAACCTGCAGCAACGCCATCTTCATAATAAGCAAACGGTGGATTGTCCAGCGACATCGCTACGTTGAGCGTACTCTCTTCAACCAGAGAATACTCTTCGGTCTCGGAGTCAAAGGAACACGCGCTCAGCAATACCAACGTGAGCATAAGCCCCAAACCCAGTGAGGCACATCGTGTTACCTTTGCAAGCACCATCAATATCCTACTTATCTGTATCCCGCTCAGACATGCGCTGCTTCAGCACCTCAAACGCTCGATCATACCCACCCGTTCCATAATTGAGAGCCTTGGAAACACGCGCGATCGTCGTAGCAGACGCACCGGTGGTTTGCTCTATCGTCGCATAAGAATGCCCTTCTTTTAGCAAGCGAGCAACATCAAGACGCTGCGACGTATCCTTAATTTCACGAATCGTGAATAGATCTTCTAACAGCGCAAAAACATCATCGGGATCAGTGAGGCCTGCAAATACCTCGAGCAGATCTTCTACTTCACGTGTGCGTAACTCTGCCATACTTTTGTACCTCGTCCTCACTGCAAAACAATGTCTAGCGCCCTAGCTTTGCAAGACCATATTCATACGAATCAATGAGTGCGTTCCATGAAGCCTCGATGATGTTTTCTGAAACGCCAATCGTTCCCCACGACTCATGCCCATCAGAAGTGGTGATCATAACGCGTGTTGTGGCACCGGTGCCAACGTTTTCATCTAAGATGCGAACCTTATAGTCGGTAAGCTCAAGACGAGCTACTTCGGGAAATTCGTCTGACAGTGCCATGCGCAAGGCGCTGTCAAGCGCCCCTACCGGACCACTGCCTTCTCCCGTAGCCACAAAACGTTTACTACCCACGTGAATTTTGATGGTTGCCTCACTTGCAGCGTCCTTTGCCCACGCATTCATATCTTCCTTGTCATCCACGATAACGCGGAAGCTCTCTAACGTGAAATGCGGCTTAAACGTGCCCATATGCATACCGAGTAAAACGGCGAGAGAACCATCGGCGATTTCATAGGTAAAGCCTTGATTCTCGCGCTCTTTAATGTCGTCAAGAATACGCTGAGTCAAATTGCCCTTACCATCAAGATCAAACCCTAAAGAACGCGCCTTGGCCACCAGCGATGCTTTGCCTGCAAGCTCGCTTACCAAAACACGCGTCATATTGCCTACGTGTTCAGGATTGGTGTGTTCATACGCCTCAGGGAAGCGTGCTATAGCACTTGCATGCAATCCGCCCTTATGAGCAAATGCCGAAGTGCCGGTATAGGGATAATTTGACGCATGAACAAAATTGCAAATTTCTGATACGGTACGCCCGACGTAGGTCAGCTGTTTGAGATTGTCCTTGCCCACCACGTCATAGCCCATCTTCAGTTCCAAATCGGCAATTGCGCATAACAGATCGCAATTACCAACGCGCTCACCGTACCCGTTGATGGTGCCTTGCACCTGAGTACAACCAGCACGCACCGCTGCAAGCGTATTTGCAACAGCACAACCCGAATCATTATGACAATGCACACCAAATCGCTGATCAGGGAAACGATTCGTTACAACGCGCGTAATATCTTCTACTTCAAAGGGAAGCGCTCCACCGTTGGTTTCACACAAATCAATCGAATCAGCACCCGCCTTTACAGCCGCCTCGACTACCTGCAAAGAGTATTCTGGGTTTGCCTTGTAACCATCATAGAAATGCTCAGCATCAAAAACGACCTCAACTCCATGGCTTTTCAGATAGGCAATCGACTCAGAAACCATGCGGATATTTTCTTCGAGCGTAGTCATCAACGCGCGCTCTACCTGAGCATCCCAGCTTTTGCCTACAATAGTGACTACCGGTGCACCCGAATCGAGAAGATCTTTCAAACCTGAATCTTCTTCAGCAGCAACTCCTTTTTTGCACGTAGAACCAAACGCAGCAATACGAGCATGCTTGAGATCCATCTGAGCAACCTCTTTAAAGAAGGCGATATCTTTAGGGTTAGAGGCAGGATAGCCACCCTCAATATAGTCAACACCAAAGTCGTCAAGAAGTTGCACGATGCGCAATTTATCATCAAGCGAAAGCGAAATACCTTCTTTCTGCTCTCCGTCACGCAGTGTAGTGTCATATGCATAAACTTTCGGTGCCATGGACCCTCTTTCCTTACGAATGAACGGTAGTACCGATACGATAGATCACGATATGCGGTATCGTGATCTAGACGATAATGATATGAATACAAACCACCCCCGCTTACGCAGGGGTAGAAAATACCTTATTTAGAAGCTAGTGATCCAGTCTTCATACTCTGGAACTTTTCCGTACGCCACGTCAAAATAGCGTTTTTGCAGCTCCATCGTTATCGGGCCAGGTTTGCCAATTTCTCGACCATCAACCGATGCAACAGGCGTAAGTTCTGCCGCAGAGCCTGTCATAAAGACTTCATCAGCAATGTAGAGGTCAGCACGAGTGAGCGACTCCTCAATAGCAGGAATGTCCATATCGGTCGCAATCGTCAGAATCGTGTCACGCGTAATACCTTCAAGCAAACCATCAGACAAAGGCGGCGTGGAGATGATGCCATTGCGAACAACAAACAGGTTCTCTCCAGTACCTTCACATACATAGCCGTTTTCATTCAGCATGATTGCTTCGCCATATCCATGTTCCTTGGCCTCAAGCTTTGCCAGGATGGAGTTCATGTAGGAAGCAGACGATTTCACTGCAGGTGGAATAGCATTAAACGAACGCTGACGCCACGAAGAAATGCCCACCTTGATGCCATTTTCTAACGCTTCAGCGCCAAGATAGGAGTCCCAGGGCCACACCGCAATAATCACGTCTACCGGTGCTCCGGTTGGGTCAACACCCATCTGACCGTAGCCGTAGTATGCCAAAGGACGAATATAGCAAGACTTTAGGTTGTTTTTCTTGATCAGCTCGACGGTTGCATCGCACAGTTCTTCAGCAGAGTAAGGAATATTCATCTTGATAATCTTTGCGCTGCGATGCAAACGCTCCATATGATCCTGCAGACGGAAGATGACTGCTTCGTCAGTACCAGTGTTGTGGTAGCAACGAATACCCTCAAACACTGCAGACCCATAATGTAGTGCGTGAGAAAGTACATGCGTAGTGGCATTTTCCCACGGAATACATTCGCCGTTTTTCCAGATGTAATCTACAGATTCTAGGTCTGCCATATTTCTTCCTTTCGATCTCACAAAACATGCCCTGGTGCAACAGCTCAAGCATACCCAACGCAAGCCTCTTTCGAAAGCTCGAGGCTCGTTTGTTCGCTGTCCGAAAAACTATTCTACTCCAACTTAGTAGAGCGATTCGCGCTAATTGTTCTCAACGAGGCGAAACTTCTGGCGTTCTTGCTCGTGCTGAATATTCTCTTCCGCCTCGAGCACGCGTGCTTCTTGTTCTTCAAGCTGCTTTCTGCGTTTCCTTCCTGCTTCTTCCACGTCAGTGGTCTGCACAGCATGCATCAGGATTTGCATACGCCGCTCTACGTCCTGAATGACGATAGAACAGTCCTTAAGCTCATCGTACATATCAATTCCGTCAAGCTTGATGTCTTGCTTGTAGCGCAAAGTATGCTCCAACGATGCCCAAAAATCCATCGCAATCGTGCGGAACTGAATTTCAACAGGTACATATTGTTTGCGATCAAGGAAAAATACCGGCACCTTCACAATAAAGTGCAAACTTCGGTAGCCATTGGGTTTTGGATTAGCAATGTAGTCTTTGACCTTAACCACCTGTAAGTCATCTTGCAAAGACAGCACCTTAACCAATGAATACACATCGTCGATGTAGGACACAATAACGCGCATTCCCGCAACATCAAGAATGTTTTCTTCTACTGATCGCAAGGTGACAGGGCACCCATAGCGCTGCAGTTTTTCAAACACGCTGCTCGGTGTTTTAAGGCGCGTTTCAATGTGGTGAATTGGATTGCGATTAAAACGATATTCGAGGTCAGCATCCAGAATTTCAAATCGCGTTTTCATTTCAAGAATTGCTGCATCATATTTCTTAAAAAGAGACTTGCTCGCATTCTCAAAAAGCCTGTAGTGTTCCCTCATTTGTTGTAGCTGTTCATCTGACAAGTCAACCTGTTCCATAATGTTCCCATTCCCCCCTAATCAATTGTAGGAAGAGAGCTTTACGCTTAACTCCTTGGAACAGCACAATGCATTTTGGTACGTATCCCCAACGTGCGCACAAAAACTGTTGTACTGTGTCCCGCCTTTAAACCTTAGCTATTAAACCAAAACAATTTTAAAAAAATGTGCAGCGTATAAAATTATCACCGCAGCGTAACGAAAAGTATAAAAAGAAACGCCCCGAGTGTTGTTGTTTTGTTGGCGTATACGCTCATCAACAGATACACCAACATGCACACACTCGGGGCGCCGAAGATATAGCAATATGCTTAGCGCTTAGGCGTAGAACAAAATATCGTTATATGTAGGAACGGGCCAATAATCACGCTCTACGATGCATTCAAGCGCATCGATTTCAGCACGAAGAGCATCCATAACAGGAATAACCTCTGAGGCATACATGCTTGCCTGCTCTTGAGGATTCTCAATTTCTTCGACTTCATCATGGACCTTAATCAAGGCAGTAGTTGCATCGGAAGCCCTGTTAAAACCTTCAAGCAAGGTAGCAAGAAGCTTTTCATGGTTGCTCATGTCAGCACCTGCAGCTGCGGCCTTGACCGTCGTGATATTGCTTGCCACATCAGCCATGTAATCGCTGATGGCAGGCAGATACGTACGGCGAGCCATGCGAATCATAACGCGTGCCTCAATATTAAGAAGCTTGTTGTACTTTTCCAGCTTTACTTCATAGCGGCTGCGAACTTCTGCTTCATCAAGAATGCCAAATTCGCCAAACAGATCAATTGACTTCTGATCAACAAGGCAAGGAAGCGCTTCTGCTGTGTTGCGATTGTTAGCCAAACCGCGCTTTTCAGCTTCCTTCTCCCATTCCTCAGAGTAGCCATTGCCGTTGAAGATAATGCGCTGATGCTCGGACAGCGTTTGCTTGATGCAGGCAAGTGCCTTCTTCTCGAATTCAGCACCCTCTACATCGCCCATAGCATCTGCAAAATTCTTCAAGCTCTTTGCCATAGCCGTATTGAGGATCATATTGGCATCGGAGAGGTTTACGTTAGAGCCCGGCATGCGGAACTCAAACTTGTTACCGGTAAAGGCAAAGGGGCTAGTGCGGTTGCGGTCGGTGTTGTCCTTCAAGAACTTAGGCAATACCGAAACGCCCAAATCCATTGCAACTGCTTCTGCGGAGTGATAGTCATCATCAGAAATCAAAGCATCAACGATAGCCTGTAGCTCATCGCCCAAGAAAATGGAAATGATAGCAGGAGGAGCTTCGTTTGCACCTAAGCGGTGGTCGTTGCCAGCTGATGCAACGGACATACGCAATAGCTCTTGATAATTATCAACGGCCTCGATAACGCAGGTCAAGAAAATCAGGAAACGAAGGTTTTCCATAGGCTCATCGCCCGGATCAAGCAAGTTTACCTTGCCATAGGAAAGCGACCAGTTGTTGTGCTTGCCGGAGCCATTGATGCCTTCAAAAGGCTTTTCATGAAGCAAGCATACCAAACCGTGGTGAGATGCATCGAGGCGCATCTTTTCCATCGTGAGCAAGTTCTCATCAATTGCACGATTAGAATTGGTAAAGAGTGGAGCGAGCTCATGCTGCGCAGGAGCAACCTCGTTATGCTTGGTCTTGGCAGAAACGCCCAAAGACCAGAGTTCTTTGTTAACTTCCTTCATGAAGTTGTTAACCGTAGGACGAATAGCACCGAAGTAATGCTCTTCAAGTTCTTGGCCCTTCGAAGGAGGAGCACCAAATAGGGTACGTCCCGTCATGATCAAGTCCTGGCGCTTTACGTAATCTTTTTCTGAAATAAGGAAGTACTCCTGTTCGGCACCAACAGTCGTCGTAACACGCTGACCGTCTTCGCCAAAGTACTTCAACACGCGCTGAGCCTGCTTATCGATCGCGTTCATCGAACGCAACAGAGGCGTCTTCTTGTCAAGTGCCTCACCTGTATACGAACAGAATGCCGTAGGAATGCACAGTACCTCGTCCTTAATGAAAGCATATGACGTTGGATCCCATGCAGTGTAGCCACGAGCTTCAAATGTTGCACGCAATCCACCAGAAGGAAAACTTGAAGCATCGGGCTCACCCTGAACAAGCTCCTTGCCAGAAAATGACATAATCGCGGTTCCATCACCAACAGGGTTCAGGAAACCATCATGCTTTTCTGACGTAATACCAGAAAGGGGCTGGAACCAATGAGTATAGTGGGTCGCACCGTGCTCAATAGCCCATTCTTTCATGGCGTGGGCAACAACGTTAGCAACCTCAATATCGAGAGGTTTGCCCTCCTTGATAGTTTTGTTGAGGCTCTTGTATGTTTCTGAGGGAAGACGCTCCTTCATAACATGCTCGTTAAATACCATCGATCCATATATCTCTGAAACGCGGGCCATTTTTTCTCCTTTAACGTCACGCCGCATAAAGCAGCTCGAATTCGAGATCCACTGTTTTATTGTGCCATAACTTCAGGAATCTCTTTTTATATCAACACTCTCTCACCCTAAATGCGATTTGTTTCAAGAAGTTTTCTTACACGCAAAGGATCTGTTTCGTAACACAAAAAAGATCGATACATACTCCATACGAACCGATCTTTTTACTCAAAAGACAAGTATGTATGCACACAGCACGCACGCGCGTCTATTCTTTTAGTCACCAAGAGCTGCTTTTTGCTCAGCATTCCATCCTCCGCCAACAACCAAAGCATCGCCGCTTCACAATCACCGAAACCGCAATCTCTCCCGCATCGCCTACCTTCTCATCTGCGTTATAGTGCGTAGTGGAGCAAACACCAACCAAGGAGGCTATCATGGAGAAAGAGCTCTTCGACTACATCGCCGAGCGCGCCGACATCCTCGCGACGGCTGACTCCAGCAAGCAGGAGACCAAAGATGCGGCTCTCAACTGGAAAAACGCCGTTGCTGCCAATAGCGATAAGGCTGCTGTGGAAGAGGCGACTGCCAAGCTTGTCGACTTTCTCGACGGGCGCCCGCATACAATTGACGACCTGATTGCGTTCCTTGAGGGCCCCGCCAAAGAATTGCTCGGCGAGGATGTAGCCGCCCAAGGACTCGCCATGCAGATCAAACGAAAGGAAGCAGGCGCTAAATTCTGCGACTGCCCCTCCTGTACCGCAGCTTCTGAGATTCTTGCAAAGTTTGGACGCATTGAGTT
>CAYWAO010000003.1:0-149545 GCA_964456695.1 uncultured Cryptobacterium sp.
CATCTATCCTGAAATCTTTGGCTCTGACCACTGTCCTGTGTCCATAGCGCTTGATATCTAGTTTTGTCTGTGTGAAAACACGGTTTGCCGCAACGCGATAAAACCTTCTATAAACGTGAATTAAAGTAGAACTGTGTTTTTGACCTGGGATTTTATCGGTTTCCATTTATTAAGATATTGCGAGTTGACGGAACGTCTCTTGAAGAAGATGTTGGCCTATAGCCCAAGGTGTTTGAAACGAAAGCTTCAAGGGCTACGGTGATATCGAAATCAGCGATGGAGCATATTCGTTGTTTTCCCGCACTATTTAGGGCCCTCTATTAAAACGGCACCTTTTGATGCCAATCTTTTCTTGAGCACCTGATCGTATAGACGCGGAATATATTTTTCCATGTGTAGTCCTTTGCTTAAAGAAGCCGCTACAGCAATTGGCTTAATTTT
The DNA here is from genome assembly GCA_964456695.1 of uncultured Cryptobacterium sp. Classification (GTDB taxonomy): domain Bacteria; phylum Actinomycetota; class Coriobacteriia; order Coriobacteriales; family Eggerthellaceae; genus Anaerotardibacter. The sequence continues at coordinate 442 of CAYWAO010000003.1, forward strand.
ACTACAGTAGTTGGCCGATTTTTACTACAGCAATTGGCTTAATTTTACTACAGTAGTTGGCTAATTTTCACTACAGTAGTTGGACTTTATCTTTTGTCAGCATTCCCAAGGGGGATGTTGCTCTAGCTCAGGAATGGATGCTGTAAGTGGAATACTTGCGCACATTGTGGATGGTGCTGGCATGTAACAGTCCAACTTTCGGAACAGAAGTAGCTCAACTTGCAGGTTATCTGTTATAGCAAGAAAAATATCAGGAAAGAGCATCCGTGATGAACGGCAATAGAGGTAGCAATAGAGACTTCGAATATTTCCTACGTATTGCCGATTAAGTTCTTGCGCGTCTTCTTAAAGAGGCGGGAGTGGTGCAAATCAAAGGCCCCGATGGTGCGGCAAGGCCGCTACTGCAGAACAGGCGGCAGCAAGCTGTATCTATCTCCAGGGTTCCGACGAATTGACTACAGCTTGTGACTGCAAAGCCCTCACTGCTTCTTAAGGGTTCTGAGCCTAGAAGATAGATGAATGGTGAATGGCTCTACAGGTTTGGGAGGTTGCACTTAGTGTTGCGCTGAGTACGGAAAGTTGCGTGGTGTAGATAACAACACGCCTCTTACTCGATATAACCATTCATCCAGGCATTACTCAGTGTTTCTCTAAATCTTACTGTATAATGCTGAGCATTGGTGAAGGGCGCATTGTTATGCATGATAAAGGATAATAGATATGCCTATTAACCATGAGGTAGTATACGGCAGTTTGCTCGATGAGAACGTTCCGCCCCCTGATACGCTAAAGTCCGTTATAAGAATTCAGGGAGAGTTCCAAGGTCAGAAGAGGGTCTTTGGAATATCTGAAGACATGCTAAGCAAGCACATTTTACTTGTTGGTGGTACAGGGAGTGGTAAGACTAACTTGTTTTACCATATAGTGAAGCAACTTAAAGCAAAAATGACAGCTGATGATGTCATGCTCATTTTTGACAGTAAGGGAGACTTCCATAAAAAATTCTTTTCAAAAGGCGATGTGCTGATTGGAAATTCTCTTAAATACCGAAAACAATCGGACAAGTGGAATATTTACGAGGAGGTTGTTGCCGACGGCAAAGATTATGTTTCTGTTTCGCAGAACACACAAGAAATTTGTAAGTCTCTCTTTGCGGAACTTGTAGAAAAAAATAGCAGCAACCCCTTCTTTCCGATTGCTGCGCGAGATTTAATGGCTTCAATAATCATCGCCCTGATCCGGAATGGCGTTGTTCCTGATAATAGAGATATTAAAGAATATATTGACTCTACCTCTGCGGACGGTCTAAGAGAGCTTTTGGGGCAACACCGAGAACTGGCATCAGTCGCCTCGTATATTGGAGGCAAATCTGGTTCCCAAGCGCAAGGCGTTTTGTCTGAAATGTATTCTGTCGTCCGAGATGTGTTTACGGGCGTGTTTGCTGATGTTGGAGATTTTTCCATGCGCAAGTTTATCCGGCAAAAGCAGGGAAGAACCGCCTTCATCGAGTATGATCTTGCTATAGGCGATGTTCTTTCTCCCATATATACGTTGTTATTTGACCTTGCGTTAAAAGAAGCCCTTGGGCGAACAGCCACACAGGGCAATGTTTACTTGATAGCAGATGAGCTGAAACTTTTGCCCAATCTACGGCATTTAGAAGATGGAATCAATTTTGGACGTAGCCTTGGTGTAAAAATCTTGGCCGGGCTGCAGAGCATCAATCAGTTAGATGCAAATTACGCAAACGAGACTAAAGCTCGTAATGCCGTATCGGGATTTTCCTCCGTGTTTGCTTTCCAGCAAAATGACTACAACACCCGGGAATATATTAGTCAGCTCATGGGGCAAAACATGATTTTGGAAACCTTTGCCGAAGCAGATGGTAACATTCATTATGAAAAGCGGGAGGGATTTACGGTAGAAGATTGGGATTTAACCTCTTTATCCGTCGGCGAGGCGGTGGTGAAACTGCCATCGACTGCTCCTTTCCGTTTCAAATTTGAGCTTTTCAATAGCCTTTGAAGATGCTCACTTTGTTGGAGGATAGCGTATGGGCTTGTTTGGAAGTATGTTTTATGGAGCTTCGTCCGCCTCACTCTGGACGGGCAACATGATATACACCGCATTGCAGAATGCCAAAACAAAGAAAGAAGTACGAGAGTTATATGACCGTGCTTCCGAGGCAAATTTTAAGAATCGTTCAGTAGCAATTCTTCCAAGCATCAACAAACAACAGTTGCTTCTCACATCTGGAGATCCGAGCGAAAACGATATATACGATTACCAGTCAGACAGTAACACTGCCGCCTTGGATTATATTTGGGGCGAGTCAGAGGAGCCTGAAGGGATAATTGTTTCCGGCGGGCAGTCGCCCGATAGGGCTTGCGCTCTAATCCCATTTGTATGTAAGGCTCAGATCAAAGAGATTCCTGTTGTTGTTTTGCACACGGGTAATTCCGACTTAGAACAAATGATTCCGGACCATAGTCGTGCTTACGAGTTTATTTCGAGAAAAGATGCATATTACGATGTCTTCCGTGGTTTGCCGGTAGAGGATATTGCCTATTTGCTTTATGAGACAATGCCGCAAGACAGTACAAACCCTGCTGCCGAGTCTCTTCTTCACGCTCTACTCGAAATACTTTCGCGCACATCGGGAAACATTACTATTCAAAGTTTAGCTGCGTTCCCGTTGCTCTCATTAAAGACAAAAATCGATAAAATGCAACAACTGGGACAATTGTCAGCAGATGAGTACGCTGAGATAAATCGCTATTATATGTCCGGTTCCGCAGAAAGCGACGCTGTTCGCATCTTCTTAAACAAGTTGAACAGGCAAGCTGAAGGTGTCTACGGGAAGTCAACTTCGAGACCCTGCAATATTAAGCGTTTGCTCAATCAAAAAGGTGTTATTGCTATCGATGTGGGAACCACCGGTAACGATATATTGCTGTCATTGATTATCAATCATCTCTTGTTTCTTCAATCGCAAGGTCGGGAGTTCGCAATATTGATTGACAATGTACCCCTGTCAAAAGACCCGAAGCTCTCTGAACTTACACGCTGCAAGGCGTGTGCCGTAAGCAATAACGATTTTATTTCTTCCTTGTATGGTGGAGAAAAACGAGGCGAAGATCTGTTTTCTGAAATAACAGGCAATGTTAGTGCAGTGGTGTTGTTTAGACATGCATCGGGAACTTCATGTCAGAAATGGTCGGAGCATCTGGGTACATATAATAAGATTCATATTCGGTATTCTTTGTCACAAAGCAGAGCCTTTATGAATTCGAATGACTCAAGAGGTCTATCCGTAGAAGAAAAAGATGAACCTCGCGTAAGAGCTGAAACAATAAATAAGCTCCCTAATGGTTTAGCGTGTATTCATACGATAGACGGTATATTGTTTGCGGAAGTAGCCGGTCCTTAAAGATACGTTCGAAATTTCACTTTGATAAGAGGAGGGAATAAAATGGATGAAAAGAGTCAGTTCGGCATAGATCCAAAATCCGCAGTGGATCCCGTAATCAACGGAGAGCCTACGTCTGATAATCCAGCAGATGCTGATAATGAGGGAAAAACAGCAGCCTCCGTAAAAGAAAATGAGCAGCAAGCAAGCGATTGCTCTGATAGTGAGCAAAAAAACAAGGACAGGGTTGCTTTTTCTGAACCTGACACTGCCCCTGTATTTTCCCCGCAAGAAGAGGCGGTTGCAGGGGGAGTAAAAGCAGAGATCGAAGAAATTCGTCGTGATATTGCCGAGTCGGTCGAAGCAAGCAAGAAAGTATTTGCTGAGCTGCGTGAGATTCATAGGTTGTATCACAATGAGTTTGCTGGACGACTGAAATCCATGCAGGACGAGTTGGATGTTTATCATAAGGCAGATCGAAGACAGTCTTTCGACGGTATTCTTTCCGCTATTGCTCGCATCTACAGCAATAATGAAACTTTGGTTGACGAAATTTCTGATCCCAAAACGCAAAAGCATGTCAAATATATGCTGTTAGATATTTTGGATTTACTTGAAGAGTATGGTGTCCAGCGTCTTAAAAGCTGTCCTGGAGACAAACGAAATGTTCGCCATTGTCAGGTGTTGGAGAGAATCCCCACAAACGATCCGGCCCTGCATGACACAGTTGTTGCAAGTCACAACTCCGGTTTTTATATGGAAAACAGAACGATCATTAAAGAGATGGTTGATGTTCGTCTGTATGAGTGCTCTACAAATGCCAGGGTCAAAGAAGAGGCAACACCTGTGTGTGATGCCGGGCAATCTACCCCTGAAGAAAACAATTAAATTTTAGGAGGGACTAAGAATGGGAACGGCAAAAGTATACGGCATTGACCTTGGCACAACGTACTCTGTTATCTCCACGCTGAATGATAACGGAATGCCCGAAATTGTTGTGAATCAGGATGAAGGCAGCAACCTGTTGGCTTCTGCTGTCTATTTTCAGGATGGTGGAGACCCGGTAGTTGGCGAGGTTGCCAAAAACCAGAAGGATATCGAACCTGAGCGAGTCGTTGAGTTTGTAAAGCGCTACATTGGTAAGTCCGATGCTCCGACTTATGATTTCGATGGTGTCACATATGATCCCATCACAATCTCTTCGCTCATTTTGAAGCGTATGAAGGAATATGCAAATGCCCAGGGACACGATGTTAAGGATGTTGTTATTACCTGTCCTGCTTATTTTGGCAACGAAGAACGTGCTGCTACGAAGCAGGCTGGTCTGATTGCCGGCCTCAATGTTCTTAATATCGTAAATGAGCCTACCGCCGCAGCTCTCAATTACTGCTGTCGTGAGTTCAAAGAAAGCCGCAAAATCATGGTGTATGACCTCGGCGGCGGCACTTTCGATATCACTCTCTTCGATTTTAGCGTTGATGAAAACGGTAAGGCACTTATTGATATTATCGAAACAGGGGGCAACGACAGACTTGGTGGTATTGACTGGGATGCTCGCATGTATGACTACATGTGCGAAAAATACACCTTTGAAAACGGTGTGAGACAGGACGACATGGAAATTGAGCTACAGCAGAAGATCAGGGCTCAGATTGAGCAAGCAAAGAAAGACCTCTCTACTCTCCAAAAGAAAAGCTACACTATCAGTTATGACGGCGACAGAACTCGCATCGAACTCACTCGTGAAGACTTTGAGAGCCGCACTCAGGATCTTATTGAACAGACCATGGACTTTACCAACCAGCTTCTTGAGAAGACCGGTTTCTCCGCAGATAACGTGGATGTCGTTCTTTTGGTCGGCGGTTCTACCAAAATGCCGATGATCAGAACGGCTGTAGAAGCAATGTTCCCCGGCAAGGTGAGGGTCGAAGACCCTGATTTGGCTGTCGCAAAGGGTGCTGCTCTGGCTGCTGCTATTGAATGGAACGAGCGACTCCAGACTATTGCTTCCGGCGGAGAGGTAAAGCCGGAATATCCTACCAGCGGCGAGGAAGAGCCGATCTCGAATCTTCCTACCATAGCCGAAGAAGCTGAGTCATTGATGATTAACGTTCCTCAGCAGGTAAGCACGGTGAGCGACAAGCTGACTCGTTCTTTAGGTCCGGCTGTCTATGTTGATAAAGGGCGCTATATGATCGCCAATCTGCTCTTCGTTGGCGACGAGATTCCTGCAGAAGCAGAAGATACTTATGGTACTCTTAGAGATAATCAGCCAGCAGTCAGGGTCAATGTTTTTGAGAATGTTGCAACCCGTGAAAATAAGTACGTTCTCCCCTCCATCGACGAGAACGGCAATGAACAGTATACCGATCCGTCTCTCAAGGTTAAGTTGATTGGTGAAGTTCGCCTGGAGCTTCCTCCCAACACGCCGAAAGGTGCTCCCATCCGTGTCGTTTTCCGTTCGAGCGCAATCGGCTTGGAAGTAACTGCTATGAACCTTGAAACCGGTGAATCGGCGAGGACTACTGTTACTACAGCTAACACTATGACATCGGATGAGCTTGATGAGGCAAGAGCACGATTTGCAAATATCAAGACCAGCGGAGATTTAACCGATTGAGATTTATTGAGAAGGCTTGCCCAATGAGTACATCAGTAGGAATAGATTTAGGAACAACGTTTTCGGCAGTAGCCTACATTGACCCAAAGAGCAAGTCTCCTCAAATCATTCCAAACAGGGAGGGTAAGAGAATCACCCCATCCGTCATTCAATTTCTTGACGGTGATGTCATTTTTGGTAGCGAGGCAGAGGATGCCTATAATGCGGGTGAGCCGAACTGCGTTGCCACGTTCAAGCGAGAAATGGGCAACGATGAGCCGTATTGTTACATAGACGGCGTGCCTTATACTTCCGAAAAACTCTCCGGTTTGCTTCTGCGGTACTTAAAAGAAAACGCGGAAGAAGTGTTAGGCGATACAATTGAAGATGCTGTTATCACGGTTCCTGCCTATTTCTATTCTCGTGAGCGAGAAGCAACATATAGAGCTGCTGAAGCCGCAGGATTAAAGGTCAAGAAAATCATTGATGAACCCAATGCAGCAGCAATGGCGTACGGCTTAAATAACTGGCGTAAAAACGCCAATATCCTAGTTTACGATCTTGGTGGTGGAACCTTCGACGTAACACTCGTTCACATGGGAAAGAGCGGCGAACTTTCAACTGTGACCACCAGAGGCAATCACAAACTCGGTGGACGTGACTGGGATAGCAGGATTGAGGATATCCTTTCCGACCGATTTGAAAATGAGACCGGCCTTGATCTTCGCTCTGATCCAGACTTGACCGCGATTGTCCGTGGGATGTGTGAAGATATCAAAAAGAGCCTTTCTGTCATGGTGACCGCGAAGGCGATCGCTTCTTTCCCCGACTTTGGAAGAGCTAGTGTATCCATTTCTCGCCAAGAATTTGAGGAAAACACATCCGATCTTCTAGAACGAACGGGTGCGCTGTGTCAAGCCGTACTTGAAGAAGCAGGTATCACCGCAAGAAATATTACGGATATTCTGTTAGTAGGCGGCTCTACAAGAATGCCGCAAGTTTCCAGCTATCTTCAAAGATTGTTTGGGAAAAAGCCAATCGCCCGCGTTAACCCGGATGAGGCCGTTGCACTTGGCGCAGCCATCCAATCGTCGAAGCAGAATACAGAGTATACTTCTTTGTTTGTCCAAGTCGTAGAAGGGAAAAAGGTTACCGATAGAAGCAATTCGGGCTTGGGAAAATATGTGGCTGTTATGCCGGCGCAAAAGCTCGATAGCCTCAGTGTCTTGAATTTACGTGAAACAACAGCGCACGCCCTTGGTGTGGTTGCGGTAAATGACGAAGAGAACTGTTACTATAACGAGGTTATTATCCCTGCTAATCACCCTCGTCCCGTAAGAGCTGCTAAGAGGTTTAGGTATTATACGTCTCCTACTGCTTCCAATACGCTTTACATTTACATGGTACAGGGAGATAGCCCGAACCCGTTGGATTGCCTTATCCCGTATAGGTATGTTGTTTCTGGCATTCAACATGTAAACAAGGGCGAAAAGATTGGCACAATTATCAGAGTGCAATACAGCTATGATGATAACGGAATTATCCATGTACAAGCACGACAGGGCAATTCTCATAAGGATTTGCCCATAAGGAAAGAGGACGCCCCCGATATATCTAAGTTTGGACACCCCGTAAAGTGCTCTAATGATTCTAATGACACAAGTGGATCTTCGCTGGGCTTAATGATAAACAGAGATAGCGCAAGTGGAGCGATCCATAAATATAAGGCTGTAACATTCAGTAATGCTGAATGGGAAAAATATGATCGCATATCCTACCATCCGAGCGGTGCTGAGTTTAACGAGCCGTCGATTCATGTCATTGCCGATAAGAAGACGATTAAGTTCCAGGGCTACAATGTCAGTGAGATGGACGAGGGCGTAATTTACACGATTGATGGTAGTGACGATTTTGAAATCGAATGCAATATTAATACCTCCACTATTCGACCTCATCCGGTCGGATTCTTAAAGATTTTGCTGGGCATTATTTCTGCCAATCTGAATGAAAATGGCGGAAACATTTTGCTTGAGGATGAAGTGGTTGCAACGGTAGGTTCCAAATTCCATTTAAGGATGGCCCTTTCAGATGGTGGCCATTATGAAGTCTATGTAGATGGAAAACTTGCCGGTTCTAAATACTTTCCCACATCTGGCGGAATCGATGTGACATTTGGGTTTGAACATGAAGGGCACTACTGCAGCAGTTTGTCACGTGCTTATATTTCAAATATTAACATGATGCAGCGCGTGAACGGTGGAGAGGATGAAGGTGCCGAAACGCCTACTTGGGATGACTAGGAGTTGGTTTCGGCATCTTTCATAAGTTTGTGATTAAAATCGAGGGGAGGGTAGGCTAGTGGCAGATTATGACTTTTTTGATCTAACGGGATTGCCATTTGATCCGCCAGAAAAATCGGCAAAAAAAGTAAAAGCTGCTATCGATAAAAAGATCAAGGAGTTGCGTGCTCCCCTTAGTAGCGAAGTGCGGCAGATAAAGCGTGACAAAATAAACGAGCAAATCAAGTTGCTCAACGATACCGAAGCAGTAATCCTGACTTCCGATGGCAAAAAGGTTGTCGAAGGTTCTTATTCCACACTGGCAGAGGATAGGGCACAGGCGGAGATCGCAAAGCTCAGAGCAACAGCTGACTTAATGGCGTTAACGGGAGATAAGGTTATTACTGAAGCCGCAATAAAACGATTTCGAAAAGAAAGAAAACTCTCCGATAAACATGTCCGAGAGGTATTTTCCAATCTCGGCTTTACGGTTGAAAGTTTCGAGGGGATTAATGTTGCAGAATTATTTCCTACGCAGATCGCAGAAATTGATGAATTCATTTCTGCCTTGAGTAAAACAAAAGACCCCAATCCCAACGGAGCAGATACCTCTCTGGTTACTGACCTGTATTCATTTGCTGCTTACCTGATGGGGGAGCCGGAAAGCTCGGTTGTTTATCGGGGCAAAGCAACCAGTGAATTATTGAGCATCTTCGATTCCTTTTCAAAAAAGTTTTCTCAGGAAAATGATAATTTTAGAAAACTCTGTGGAGACCTTGCGTCAGCAGGTAAAACATACGTATTTAACTCTGATGAGAATCGAAGCAAGTATGAGTTTTACCTGAAATACAAAACCCCTGACTTGAATAGCTTATTTGCCTCAATGAAGGGTGCCCCTGAGCAGGTTTTGCTAGGAACGCGTTTTGCAGAGCTGTGTATTAAAAAAATCGCAGAAACGCTGGATTGCGACTATGAGATTGCCCTTGCTGTTTACAACAAGGAAGGAAATGTTTCCTATTCACCCGAGGCATCGGTTTATTTCGCTAAGTGTCAGTTCTGCGGCACGATGAATCAATATTCCTCGGAACAAGATGCAATCAGGGCAAATGCTTGTTCAAACTGCGAAAAGGCGCTTTTCAAGAAATGTGCCAAATGCGGAAGAATGGTACTTGCATCATTAGATAAATGCCCGTACACCGATTGCGGCTTTGTCTTTGCCAGTGCAGCGATGTTTAGCAAATACTATGCTGCTGCCGAGGAGGCTTTGCGTAAGAGCGATTTTGACCTTGCTAGAAAGTATTTGCTTGAAGCTCAGGCGGCTGATCCGAGCGAAAAACGCCGAATTGAGCAACTGTCCTCCACTATTAATTCTGAGGAAAGCCGGTACGAGGAACCCCTGAATAAACTGCGAGCACTGACCTCTGCCAAATTATACGTTAAGGCACAATCAGAGCTGCCTCGCATTATTCGAGAATATCCAAACCTGAATGTTGCTGACATAGAAAGAAGTATTAAGGAGGCTACTACCAAGGCTGACGCTTCTTTTTCCGCTGCTCAAAGCCTCACAGCATCTAAACGAGCTGATGTGTGCGTCTCGATATTACAATACTGCGCAGACCATCAACCTTCACTCAATTTTCTTCATGCTACCCAACCAGCACCAAGTCGAGGTTTAAGCGCAACTGCACATAGTTCTAAGGGCTGTATCAATCTTACATGGGCAATTTCCGAGGAGCAGGGGATTAAATACCACCTTGTACGCAAGGCTGGAAAAACACCTCCGGTGAGCGTTTCCGATGGCATATTATTGCTGGAAGATACCAATGCTACCTCTTTCTGTGATGAAACAGCTACGCCGGGTGATTTCCATTCGTATTCCTTGTTCATTTCCAGAATGGGAGTGTTCTCAAAGGCAGTGACAAAAGTCGCCGTACTCTATTCTGATGTACAGAACCTGAGAGCAGTCCAGAATAAAGATTCAATTCGGTTGACCTGGGATATGCCGCAGAACAATACGGGCGCAACAGTAACAAAAACGGCGTCCGGTAAAGACACCGTGTTGTCCCGTTCGGCATATGGTAGTTTTGAAGACGCTGACATTCAATACGGCGTTGCGCACACCTATAAAGTGTCGGTAAATTATCCCGATACAATGAGTAGCCCTGGCATTAAAACGGTAATTACCCCGCTGGTAATAATTGAACCTTTCTGCATCAAGGCAACTCATGTTAAAGACAATGTTTACAAGGTTTCTTGGGATATCAAGCAGCCCAAAGTTGATCTAAGAATAATGGTAGACAAGTCCTTGAACAGCGAATGTACTTCAGATGCAAGTGCGGCGCAAATCTCGTTGCCTAAAGAGAGCTTTAGTACGATTTCGGTGATGGCGTACTCGGGTGGCAAATGGGTTGAAAGCATAAACAGCGTTCAAGCTAATACCTATTCCCCATGCGCTATTGATAAAAACCGAACAGAACTTACAGAAGAAGCAATTACGAGACCCAAAGGGACGGTTTATAGCATTGAGCTGAAAATACGTCTTTCACAAGGAATACCCGATAATGTTGCTGGATTTTACTATGCCGTCCGCACCGCTTCTTCTGCATCTAGATGGGCTGCTATTGAGGAAATAGGAAAAGCCCACGATATTAGTAGAGTAAGCATTAAAAACTACAAAAAGAAGGACGGTATCATCTACTCTGATTCGGTTGGAGATGAACGGACATTCTATATCTCTGTGTTTACGATATACGATGTTGACGGCAAAGAAGTTATCTCTGAGCCTAAAGCGATCAAAGTAGATAGAACTATTTCGGCAGATCTCTTCTGGAAGGTGTCCAAGACTTTCCTTGGCCCACTTAAACTGACGATTTCTGTTGTAGGCAACAGGCCAATAGAGCATATTCCCGAGCTTATTTTGTGTGGTTGTAATAATGGAGAGTTTATTACTGGCCGAGATGATCCTAAGGCTGTTGAGCTCACCCGCATAAGCGCCGTCGATCTTGAAAGGCCGCAAAAGAATTATTCTCAAAGCTATGATTTGGCAAAGGCTAATTACAGCAAGAATATGAAGCTCTTCTTATTTGAAGCAAATCCAATACGAAGTGAAAAGTTTACGCTTCGCTGGTCCCAAGGGTTTTCAGGAAAGGTGTAGGTGAAAGATATGGCTAAATTTACTTGTCCGTTTTGCATCCGTGAGTATGACAAAAGCAAGGTTCTTTATGTTTGCCCCGATTGCGGAGAAGCAACCCCTCCCAGCAGATTTGAGCGTGAGCCAATCAAGTGCAAGACCACTGATTGTGGTGGCTTAGCTACCACTAGAAAATGCCCCTTCTGTGATATGGCTATCCCTAAAATAGCACTTGAAACTCCCAACCTGCCTTTCAGTATTGTGGGTGTCTCAAACTCCGGTAAGACAAACTACATCACGGTTATGCTCCGCGAGCTTGGCAAATCCTCTGGATTAAGGCTTGCACTTGGTCATCAGACAAAAGAAACTCTCGACCATCAGAATGAAAACTACCGTCACATTTATGAGGAACATACCCGCCCTGAAAGTACGCAGTCTGGCGAAAACATGCCGCAGATTTGGTATATCAAGAATCTCCAGAAAAAGCGTGGTAGCAAGGTCCCGACATATACCTTTACAATATTCGACGGTGCAGGAGAAGATCACGAGAACAATCTGGATCCCGCTTCGACCGTATGCCGCTATATAAATGCATCCAAAGCAATTATTCTTGCAATCGATCCGTTGGTTTTGTCTAAGGTCCGTCGTGGCGGAATAGTTGATCACGATGTTATGGTCAACTCTCTTGGCGGATATGAGGGAGAAATCAAAAATGCAGAGAGTGTAATCAACAGTGTTTCATCGTACATAAAGGCTGCGCGAGGCATTAAAGCAACAAAAGTTTTGGATATTCCTGTAGCAGTTGTACTGACCAAGTTTGACACGATCCTTAATCACAAGGCGTTTGGTTCGCAGGCACTTATCAGAAACAAGAGCCTTACTGTCAGAGATGGACGTGTAGATACAACGGAAATTTCGCAGGTTGATGAGGAAATTCGTAATTGGTTGTATGAAATTGGCGAGGGTGCTTTCATTGATGCCCTAGATTCTCAGTTCAAAGAATACTATTTCTTTGGTGTATCTAGTTACGGAAATCCGCCCAAAGACACATTCACGCTTTCCGATGAAATTGCCCCCCATAGAGTTCTCGATCCCATTCTCTGGCTGTTCAAAAAAGCAAAGTTCATCGATTAGGAAGGAGGTCTCCTGATGTTTTCAGAACTCATTTACACTCGTTGCAGGCAGGGAATTGACATATTAAAGGGCGGTCGAACTATTTCGAGCGACGGGTTCAAGGTATATTCTTGCTCCGATAGTATTATCAATGATGACATTGCGGATTTGCCGCTTCTGTTCAATATTGCGCAGGGGAAGCAGACATATAGCGATCCTTCTTTTATGGACGATGCCTACTTGTTTATCTCCCCTGATAAAGGGAATAGGATGATGGTGGATTTTCATCCTATTCCGTTTGACAGAACTGCAACTGGCGACTATTCCCATCGTCCAGGCAATTTTATCAATCAGGTATATGTAGGCGACTTCTATGACTTCTATCCCTACGAGTTATTTGGAAGTTCCTATGCGTGGGATGCTAAAGAGCGCGGGGAAGCATTCTACTATAATACCCCCCCAACGGCTCTTCCCGAGAGAAGCAATCTTGATGATGCGGCCGGTTCCATTCTTCAAGATGATGTTGCTGCGTTTGTTTCTGACGGGCGAAAAGAGGCAGTCGCAGCAGCCGTAGCGTTTTTGCTTTCTCAATATTCATTGCCAGCAGAGAATAGAAAATATCTTGTTGTGCAAGACGAAGATGCTGCAAAGATTGAGCTATGGATTGCTGCAATCCAAAGCGCATTTTCACCTAGGATGGCATCAGGACTGCCTTTTGCGACCCGGCTTGATAAGTTTACAAACACAAATAAATACACGGTAAATCTAAACGGTCAATACCAGGCTCAAATGAATCTCCAAGATCCTAATCAACGCCTCCGCTTTAGAGCGATGATTGTTGGCGTCGATGGGCGCGATCGGGTTAATACTGCCGCTGTGCGTCAACTGGCTAACTCTCCTTATGCTGTTTTGAACGGAAAAAATAAGTCTTTCGTTGGTGAAACTAACACCTCACATCCGTACTACAAAGCGGTCACCGCGTACAACGAGCAGCATATCTGCTTTTGTCGAGAGTTTTTGCAGATGCTCGATATTGCAGAACCTAATGGATATGTGCTGGAATTGTACGATGCCTATACTATATTGGACACCATATCGGCATATACCACCACTGGTATGGTTGCATCCAGTCTCTCTGTTTTGAGCAGATTTAATTTGAGGCAAACCAGATATCTCAGAGCGCTGTATGAGACCATAAAAAGCCGACTGCAAGACTATTTGCAGGAAAGCTCGACATCTTCCTTTGTCATTATAAATTGGCTTCAGAAAGCAGCATCGGTGGTTGGCGATGCGGAAGCTGCACTTAGTTTCAATGAGATTGTCGGAAAAGCGTTTGCCGAGAGCGTTTTTAGTAAGCCCCAAAACAAGGAAACTTCCGAATTCTGGAGCATTATTCGCACAAGTACATTTTTTGATACTGTTGCGACCACTCTAACCAACACGGCTGTCCTCTCCTTCTATGAAGAAAAAATTAGCAAGTTCACTTGTGATAGCTGGGTGTTCTTCTTAAATATCTATTTAGCTTGTGCTCAAAAGGCATGGAAGTATTCGGAAACTGAGCTTGAACCCGTTGTCGGTTGGGGCATCTACTCTTGCTATAGGAGTGGGAGTACAGACAATGCTTTGCGGATATGCGATTTAGTTCAAAAGAATGGGCGTGGCGTATTAAAAGCATTGCTGCTCAAGATTGCCGAGAATAAAGATGCCTTATACACCAGTTTTTGCGTTGATCTTCTTTTGCAGATGACGCCAGATTTGGTGTCTAATGATGATGCGGCAATGCAGTTCTGTAAGGAACTGCAGAAGCAAAATCAGGGACAAGCGTGTGTGGCTGTTTTGCAGCATAGAAGCAAGATGCTACGCAATGCAGCAGAGCAAAAACGCTTTATCAATACGATTGTAAACGAGCGGGCTTTTGCATCGCTTGACCTAAGTGGCGTTTTCGAGGTCTTGGACAAAGCCATTTTGGTATCCGATAAAGGAAACGCCAAAATCGCCGCCTTGTTGCAAAGCTGTAAGCCCGCAAGGGCAGTATGCGTTAAGTCTGCACATATTTGTGCTGCCGCTGTCTTCGAGGATAAAAAGCGTAAAACTACGATAGACAGAGCTTTGCGTGAGTTTACGGCTCAAGGTTTCCCCTCCGTGGAGGATGATGCCTTTGTCAGCAAATTGGTTGACAAGATCCTGACCTGTGGATTCGAGGGAAGCGAGCTAGCTTATATCATAGAGTTGTTTGCTACTTCTGAATTCTACTTAAAGCGGTTAGTTTGGGCAATTCTAGTATCCACAACACCAAGGCAGGGATATGAGTGGACCATGCTCCTTCATGTTAGGGCAAAATCCAGAAATCTCATAATCAGAGATACCATCGTATCGGAATGCTTGAAGTTTAAGCATCCGGAAAAACAATTGGCGCAGTTGAAAAAGGCAATTACGGAACCGTCTCTGAGAAGGTCATTTAATGAAATTGCAATGATGGTTGATGAGGAAGTTCGTAAAAATGCATCTCAGTCCAAACTGGGAAAACTGTTTGGGTTTAAGTCCGGAGACTCCAAATGGAGTAAATAAGGGGGCAAATAATAGGTGCTCGTATCGGATCCGGTATTCAAAAAAGTGTATGAAGCATTGGAGCGACATGATAGCCGTGTAACGATAGTGTCTGCAAAAAGCATGGATGCTTTGTCTACGGCATGTGCCGTTGCTGCGACAAACGCCACTTGCGCTCTATACGTAAATGGTTTTGAGTACCAAAAAGCACTCAATGTCACACACTGTATTCCGCAGTATGCCTACGGACTATTGCAGTCACAACAGTGTATTGCAGAATGCAGGAAAAAACGCACGGAAATCATCGGTCGTTGTAAAGTATCTAATACATACGATACTGTTCTAGCAATACACGATGAATTGACAAGGATCGTCCGCTATCAAGAGGACGGCAAGTTGTCTCATTCCGTCGTTGGGCCACTCTTGTTTGGACGGGGAGCCTGTGACGGTTTTTCCAAGTCGCTAAAGTTTATTCTGGATGAACTGTCTATACCGTGCTTTGTGATTAGCGGAACAGCCACAGATCCCCAAGCCGGCACAAACGAAGCCCATGCTTGGAATATCGTAAAAATTGATAATTCCTGGGTGCATATAGACGTGACATTTGATGCGACGATTTCCCAATCATCAGTCCTTCGACACGACTACTTTGGATTAAACACACCAATGGTAGCCAGAGATCATCAGTTTGATTTAGCCCTCTACCCGGTATCCTCAACCGCTTCGCTGGAATACCACCACAGGAAAAATCTGATTGTTTCAGACAAGAGGAAAGTTCCAGCTTTGGTGATGAAAAAGCTCAATGGGGGCGAGAACCGTATATTGTTCAGGCTGGAAAAGCAAGGCAGCCGTGTTGACCATTCTGACGAAATCTTACAGCAGACATCCGATTTTCTCTCAAAACATGGGGTAAGTGCTTCGATTGCGATGCACTATAACATTGCGCAGTCGGTGTACTGTATCACCGTTAATAGCCTGAATTCCCGCCATTGCATGACGTAACTGCGAAATGATGATATTCATCATCGGATAGACCTTTGTCTCATCCCATCCGATGCCGCGCTCGGAGGCGATGTCGAACACCTCACAGACTGACTGCATAGGTATGCGCCGACTCGACGCTATCGTTCGCCTCGACATCCTCTGTTTCGCGAAGCTCCGTGATAAGCTCCGCGCTGATCTTTCTCGCCATGTCTCACTTCTCTTTCATCATAGGGTGCATGGTGGGAAAGATTGTAAGGGGGAGTGGTGGACGATACGGAAGGCGCGAAACAGATGATACGGAAGTGGCGGAACGGGTACCGGATGGAGTGATACGGAAAGTGTGAAACGTCCACTGCGGATCAGGCGCAATACTCACTCAAGGAGATGGAACTTGATGACGACTATACGCTTGAGGGTCAACTTGATGAGGTCGAAACAATTGGGCGTTATACGCAAAAGAGCCGACGTTCACGCGTAGGTAAGATCACGGGCAAGCAGCGAACCATCTTTGAGCGACTGGGCTGTGAGCTTCCCGTCATGTTATAACTCATTGGGAACTCAGGTTAATAATAGGGATTGAGGTTAATAAGAGGGATTGAAAAAAGCCTTTACGGGAGACCAGCATGGGATATGTATATTTAATTGGAGCAATAATTGTTATCGCCATTGTGTACTATCTCGTGGTGTATGTAATAGCACCCATTGCGGGTGTGTTGGGAATAATCGCTCTTTCAGCTGGAGCGTTATATGCGCTTGTCGTGTCTATTACCAGCTTCGCCTCATCGCTCAAATTACATATTGACCCATATACTACCTATGTCGATAACAATCCAAAAGCAACTCAGGGAACCAAAAGAAGCTACTTTTTTGGTCCTGGATATCATCAGATTGCCATCACGGTAAAAGATGCGTTTTCTAACCAAGCTAAATATGTCGATACTGTTACAACGTGGTGGAAAAGTTTCCGCGCAGAACACGGATGGATAATTAACATCTGGGTTGGTATCTTTTATTATGCTGCTTTTGTCTGCACATATGTTTTTGGAACCATTTGGACAGTCCTATTTTCTAGCTTGTTGTTCGTAGTTATCTTTACTGGAATGTGCGGATTTTATGTGTTCTTTACACTACTTTGGCTTGGAGACCGCATCACCTTAATGGTTCATTCAATACAGAGCAGATGCCCAAACTGTAAGAGAATTTCAGTCGTACCAGTATTTAATTGCCCTGGCTGCGGAACACCACATCAGAATCTAACGCCTGGTCCTTATGGAGTATTAACGCAAAAGTGTGTTTGCGGTAGAAAACTACCTACAACAATCTTCAATGGGCGTTCTAAGTTGGAAGCATTGTGCCCCTTCTGTCAAACATCGTTGGCTGTCAGCGATGCGAAACAGTTTGGTATTCAGCTTGTCGGTGGTGTGAGTACCGGGAAGACAACTTTTCTTGCTTCGTACTGGCATCACTACATTGAGCAGCTAAAAAATGACAAGCAGTTGAAATTTGCTTGCTTTCCGGAGGGGGCTTTCGACGAGCTAGAGTATTGGTACCAAAATGGATTGAGCTTGGCTACCAGTGAAACCAATGCCACTATGCAATGCCACTATGTATAGCATTGTGCACATGCGAGACGGAAGCGTACCAATCCAGATGACAATTTACGATGTTGCAGGCGAGTCATTTACCAACCCATCTGCAGATATTCAGCAACAACAGTTTAGATACTGCGAAGGTGTTGTAATTGTTATTGATCCAACAGCCACGTCAGAGCTTAATGTCGATACGGTTTCCGGTTTTGTTAGCGAGTTCAAACAGCTTAAAGGCATTCGTTCTGCCCAGCTTGCTCAGCTCCCGGTTGCAGCTATTATTTCTAAGGCAGATTTGTTTAAGAGGGAAATAGGCATTCCGAAAATCAAGTCGATCTATAACCATGCAATCAAGGATGCTGAAACGCCGGATATCACACTTGACTCCATTAGAAATGATGTCTGTAGAAATTTTCTGCTTGCACATGGCTTCGATGCCGTCTTAGACATGATTGATAGTGAACTTGAAAATACACAATATTTCTCTGTCAGCGCTATGGGACACGAAGCTGGGGAATCGTCTCCTTATGAGCCGTGGGGAGTTGTTGAACCTATTTCGCGGGTCATACAACAGGTCGACATCCAGTTGTAACAGGAGGAAGAATTATGACTCCTTCCCTAAAAGAAGCTGTGAGATAATTTGTGGTAGAAGAAAACCAGGACGACGAAAAGGAAAACAGTGAAGACATGAAAGAGTTCATGTAGGAGGAAATATGAAGAATTTTGGATATGTATTGGCGACAAAAATGCTCGTAGACGGAAAGAGAAAAGTCCGCTTTATGTATCGCGAGACACCCGATAACGAACAGGACAGCGGGTGGCGTTTCTTCTGCGGAGACGAAGATGACGAATATGTAAATGTGCCTGAAAACATCGCAATTTACGACGTCAATACGATCCTTTCGTTTGATAAGAGCATCATGCCCTATCTAAATGCGGTTATCGGTGTAGCCTTTGAGCGTGAGGACGAAAACACTTGCTTTAAGGTCAGTGAGGGTTTTACTTTCGGATAAGGATGGTGGATAACTATGGGACTGCATAGACCATATATTCGCAAGGAAGTTCGAGCTGAGGTCGAGCGTCGTGCCGAAAAGAACGACAAGGGGCAATTTCTGGACGCAAATACACATAAACCTATCGAGGGACAGTATGACTTGGGGCATGTAAGAGGACGCGAGCATTGGCGAGAGGTCGAACGAGCAGAGAGAGAGGGTCTCACTCAAGAAGAGTTTAATGAACGGATGAATAATCCGGATTATTTTCAGATTGAAGATCCTCACGAAAACCGTTCCCATGCCCACGAAGCGCCAGCAGAGGAAACGGAGAGTAACGAACAGGCTGAGGAAAACGAGCAAGAGATGTAATTATTTGGAGGGGCTTGCATGGCATTTGAAGAGGCTTATTATGGCTCGATAGGGGAGGCATGGCCAAAGGTTAAGACGTTTGGCTTGGAAGTTTGGGCATACTGTGTTGGTTTTTGGGAGCAGATCCCTCATGCCACTCAGAGTATGTTCGTTGTTTTGTTTTGCATAGCCATACTTGGCATCGCCCTAAGTCTTATCAAATCAATTACAAATAACTATAAATCATGGAAGCCAGATCCGGATAGCAAACTGATGCTCAGTTATTTTTGCGGAACAGGCAACTACCAGCGTAAGTTGATTTACCACAACGCAAAGGAGCTATTATTTGACAGAAAATGGTTTTGGATAAGCGCTGCGGGACTGGCATACCGTCTTGGGAACCGCAATAGCGAATCAAAAATCATCCTGTTTTTCTGCTCTATCGCATACTTGCTCTTAGCGTTTATGGGCATTATCGAAATGCTCATCAGATCCACGGTAGGCTTTTGTGTCTTCTTTTGCTTGAATGTAGCGGCTTGGATTTTGCTTCTTGTGTTTGGTACTCTTGCGAGACTCCTTATTCCCGTATTTCGATTTATTGACCACATCCGTAGAGTTAAGCAACGTTGCCCTCATTGTTATGCAGCGTTTAGGTTGCCGTATTTCAGATGCCCGCATTGCGGTGAAATACATAAGAACCTTATTCCGGGACGTTGTGGCATATTCGTTGCAAGGTGTACATGCGGGCATTTTATCCCTTGTTCTGTTCTGTCTCATAGAAGCAAATTGGTAGGCGTATGTCCTAGTCCAAAATGTGAAAAAGATTTGGCCGCATCTAATGCGAAACAATTTTTCATTCAGATTATCGGAGGTAACTCCTCCGGTAAGACCGCCTTTTCTGCCGCTTTTCAGCATCAGTATTTAGAATTGGCCCAGGGTAATGGGGAATATAAAATATCCGGCGAACCTAAAGAGGTATTTGATACTTTGGAGGGGATGTACACCAATGGTGTTACAGAACCTTCCTCGCCTCTTGAAGTTAATTCGTACAACTATGTTCATTACTCGAAGGGGGCTGCTACACATAGCCTAATCTTTTATGACATTCCAGATGAAGTGCTCTTGAGTGGGGAATACGAAAAAAGCCCACTCAATTTCGGATATACCGACGGAGTCGTTATTATCGTTGATCCGCTCAGTGTTGCCTCTTTTCGTGACGAATGTATTCGACAGGGCGACACAGGTGCGTCGAGCGGCTTTTCGACCGATAACTACGAAGCCATTATTGTTGACTTTATCAATAAGTTTTCTGAGATTGCGGGTCGATCCGCAAGAAAAATGAGCGATATCCCGGTTGCCATTCTTATTGCCAAAAGTGATATAAAGCGTATTAAGAGCAGTATTGGTCTGCCTAAAATCAAAGCTCAATTCAAAAAGGAACCTGAAAAATATAGTAGTGATTTATCGGTTGCCAGAGATGAAATCTGCAGATCCTTCTTAAACGATATTGGTCTTGCTAATGTCGTAAACAATTTGGAAAGTGTATTTTCGGACGTTTGCTATTTTCCGATAAGTGCGATCGGACATCTGCCGAAAGCTGGAGTGGCATTTGAGCCTTCCGGAGTTATTGAGCCTGTGACATGGATTGCCAAAAAACGACAATCGGCAGTTTATCCAATATTGAAGTATGTACATGAAAGAGTTGACCATTGCGATGCTACAGATTAAGGCTAAGGAAGTGTAAAAATGGATACAGTGAAGCATAGCGCAAAAACAGCTGCAACATTGATTGTATTTGTCTTCGGCCTTGTGGTACTAACGAAGTGGTTCGATACCGTTCCGCACGAAGCGATATACTCCATTCAACAAACACTCGACAGTAGGTTTACGCTTGAACCGGCTTTTAGGATCGTGCCGAGCATATGCTTTTGGAGTTTGCTCATCGTAAGTGTAGAGTATGCCATTATGTGCGACTGTTTTGGATTTAAGGTGTTTCAGGCGTTTGCCATTCCTCTTACGATTTCAGTAATTGCAGTAATAGCTACATTTATTCCCGAAATCCCCTTTCAGTGGTATTGGGCGGGATATTTTGTATTGTTGATCATTGGGGTTGAAAGATCTTTTACAAAACTGTCCTCCGCAAATAATAGCAACAGAAAGTTGTTTTCTTTTGCTAGTGAACTTAGGAACAAGCCAAACATCGTGGGCAATCATATCGATTTTTATGTCGTGTACGTAACCAAGGTGTTGTTGCTTACCCTTCTCGTAGTACTCGTATTGTCCTTTATCGTATTCTGCGCAACAGAAATAGTTTTGGTATAGACCGAGCATGACGGCATCTTGACTACAAGAAAGATGGGTAATTGAATATTTGTCCCGTTCGGCATCGTCCAATATTGCGATTTGGCACCATCGAAATTGCGATTTAGTACCGGACGCGGCGACATGGCGCCACGTCCGGTATCGGTTCTTTTTAGTTGAGTATTTGTCCACAGTAGAGCCATTGATTATCGCAAAACGAAGCCACCGTTATTGCGCATGGGAGCCGGGTGAGAAGTCAGCTTAAGAGCATAGTACTTTAAACCCTTTAAAGAAACACCGATGATTACTGTACTGTTTTTGCCCCACCGTTCCACGCTGTGCTGCTACAGCATTCCACGGTAAGCTGATATACCGTTCTACGGTAGACCGATACGCCCTTACAGGAAGAAGCGCCACGCGCCCCGCAAGGGGCGTTTTCTTCAGGGTCGTGACCCTGTCCGGCGCACGAAGCGCAGCGGACAAAAAACCACCCGCTATGCGGGTGCGCACCAAAGGCTTTGCCCTTGCTAGCTCAAAAGACCATCCACCAAGGAATATGATGCGATTGTTCAGGTTTTATCAGCCTTAGAAAGGTGGTCGTTTTGGCAAATAAATCATATAGCCTTTCGCACACCAAATGGATGCGCAAATACCATATTGTGTTCACCCCGAAATACAGGCGAGCAGCTTATCTACAACGAATACAGGACTTCACTTGGAGAGATATTCAGAAAGCTTTGCAACTACAAAGGCGCTGAGATCATAGAAGGGCATCTTATGCCCGACCATGTGCATATGCTGCTGGCTATACCGCCCAAATACAGCGTATCGAGCTCCATGGGGTATCTGAAGGGCAAAAGCGTCCTTATGATGTTTGACAAACATGTGAATCTGAAATACAAGTTCGGCAACCGTCACTTCTGGTCAGAAGGCTATTACGTATCGACTGTTGGGCTTAACGAAGCAACGATCACGAAATACATCAGGGAGCAGGAATCCTCCTATGATAAAGCTTTAGACAAGCTGAGTGTCAAAAAATATGAAGACTCGCTTAAGAAGGGATGACCCCTTTAGGGGTAGGGGTAGAGCCCAGTAATACCAAAGCCGCTTTATGCGGCTTGCTAAGGGTCAAGAGGCGATATAGCTTAAACGAAGCGAAAGGCAGCGCCTTTAGACGCTGCCGGCACCCCTTGGCCTTATAGGCCTAGAGCAAACCACCCTTTTGAAGGGTGGTTCATGATTCTCACATTTCGAAATAAAGATTGAACAAGATAAGACTGAAGCAAGGGTGAGTCAGGGTTGTGCGGCGTACTGCGTATCTCGGTGTGGTCCCCATCCCTGTCATGTACGGCTGAAGATCACCGATACGTCCAAGAACTGCGTATAGCAGTGTGAAGTCATCTCCGGTAGCTTTGGTGGAAGCCCAGTCTTTATTATCCCGGCACGCGCAAATTACAGTGCGATGATAGGAATGGCAATGTCGTGATCTTCGACAGGGATGTCTTCGACGTATTGTTCATCAAAGGCAACACCAGCAATGCGACACGTCTGAGGGATTTGTGTTAAGTAGCGATCGTAGTTGCCGGAACCATATCCTAAGCGATTTCCATGTTTGTCAAACCCCACAACAGGTACAACGATCATGGTAAGCTCGCAGGCGGGCACGTAGGGGTATTGTTCTAGATCAGGGTGGTCATGAGTGTAGCGCTTGAGCGGATTGTTAAGAAACGCAACGCTGCGTTGCGTATATGCTTCATGTGAAACACGGCGCATTTCCATGGTTTGAGCAGGAAGGGCAGGAGTACATACATTGGATGTGTCGATGTTTTGTAAACCTTCGATGCATTGTGTGCCTTGGCTATTTTCAGAATGGGTGAGATGCGAACTATCGTGTGCATCACTGACCATGCAGGGAAACACAACGCGACAACCAAGCGAATACACATAAGTAATAAAGTCGTTCAGATCCACTTCTTCGTGAAAGGCAGCATAGACGGCAATGGTAGCTTGGGACGGATTAGTGTCCGTAATCCCGAGAGTCAGCATAAGAGATTCCTCTAAACGCTTGCAGATCTCAGCGCTTTTGTGGGCTCGGTAGGGTGCAGGCATGTTTGCACGGGCTTGCTTTGCTTCTTCACGAAGTTGTTGGCGGATTTGGGCTCGTTCACTGGCAGTATCTGATGGACTAGAAACATGATGCATGCCAGAAGCGTCAGGAGCTTTCAGGCTGTCAGAAACGTTACTTGTATCAGTATCAGACGTATGCAGGGCATGTCGAGAAGTGTTATCCATGTTTATCCAATTCCTAAGAGCTGCATTATGATGCAGGTAATTGAAAGGGCACCCACCACGCCAATGGTGATGTAGAGCAAAATGCGTGTCAGTTTGGGCGAGGTGCGCTTGCCCATGACGTAACTATCAGTACAAATAATAGCCATGAATACCAGCAAAACAGGCAAAATCACGCCATTGACGAATTGAGATGCAAGCATGATGCCCATTAAATTCAAATCAGGGATCAGAATAACGATGGCTGACAGCACAATCACGAAGGTGAAAATACCCTTAAAGATAGGAGCTTCTTTCCAGGTAAACGAAACACCTGCTTCCCACCCAAAGGCTTCGCAAATAACGAATGCGGTGGTTAGAGGCAGCACGCATGCAGCTAACAAGCTTGCTGCTACAAGACCGATAGCAAACAGGGCTTCGGCATATTGTCCTGCGAAGGGAGCAAGCGCAGCTGCGGCGGCTTCGGCGCTTTCAACTTCAATACCTTGGGGGTATAAGACCGTACCTGTGGTTACGATAATAAACCAGGCAATAATGCAGCTCACGACTGCACCCGTAATGGCATCGATGCGCTGGTAGGGCATATCAGGAAGACGAGCTCCCTTTTCAACAACGTTGCTCTGAGCAAAAAACATCATCCACGGAGCAATGGTGGCACCAACCATTGAAACCATCAAAGACAAAAAGCTGACATCGGACGTGGCTTCAGGTATGAGCGTGTGCATAAGGGCAAGATTCCAGTTGGGCTGCGCGAGAATTGCTGCAACGATGTAGGTGATAAATACGCACGATACCGCCAAGAAGATATTTTGGACGCGTTTATAGCTGCCGCCCACAATAAGCGCCCATACTGCAATGGCGGCTATGGGCACAGACACCCAGCGCGGCACACCAAAGATTTCCATGCCAGCCGCCACGCCGGCAAATTCGGAAAAGGTCGTTGCGATATTACCGATGAGCAACGCCAACATGGCAAAAGCAGTGAGGCGAATACCAAACCGTTCGCGAATAAGAGCCGAAAACCCCTTACCAGTAACCACGCCCATACGCGTCGCGGTCGTTTGAACAACAATCAGCAGAATACACATCACCGGAATTGCCCACAGCGTCATGTAACCAAACTTGGCACCTGCAGTGGAATAGGTTGAAATGCCACCGGCGTCATTTCCCGCCATAGCAGAAATAACACCTGGTCCCATAGCGGCAAGTATCAAAAGGATGCGCGAGCGTTTTTTAGGTGGTGCGGTTTCGGTGGTAGGAGTGGATGTGTCGGGTGTTTTCGTCATGTACTCTGTGAACCTCGTGTGCTACTAGTTTGTTCCAAAGAAATGAAGGACGATAAAGGTATACGGAATAAGAAACATCAAAAAGACGAGTGCGGTAATAATGAATTGACCCCACGCCCAGCGCGATTTAACCTCTTCGGCATCATCTTCGATAACATCGATCGCATCGTCAACCGTAACAATTCCCAACAGCCTGCCTGATTCATCGACAACCGGCATGGCCAATAAGTCGTATTTTGAGATATCTGCCGCGACTTCATCTTCGGGTTCTTCAGGAAGTGACGTGATAAGATCATCGTACATGATGTCTTTGAGCTGGGTGTCTGCAGAATTGAGCACCAGCGTGCGAAGCGATAAAACACCCACAAGCTTATCGTAGTCGTCAAGGACATAGACGTAACTTACCGTTGGGTGATCCTCGTCTAAGTTGCGCAGCATCTCGGTCGTTGCTTCGACCGTGTCCGAGTCGTGCATCGATACGTATTGCGTGGTCATCAGGCCACCGGCGGTGTCTTCTTTATAGCCTAAGAGTTTGCGAATTTCAGCCGCATTTTCGACACCCATCAAACGCAGCAGGGTTTCAGCCTTTTCGTAGGGCAAATCTCCGACGATGTCGGCAGCGTCGTCAGGATCCATGTCTCCCAACAGACGACTGGCACGTTTTTCGTCCAGGCCACCAATGACATCAGCCTGGTATTCATCTTCAAGTTCGGATATAGCGTCGCCTGCTTGGGCATCATCCAAATGCTGAAACACATTTGCGCGTTGTTTGGGGTCAAGCTGTTCGAGAATGTCGGCAACGTCAGCTGGATGGAGCTCTTCTAGGCGTGTGTGGGATACTGATAGCTGCACTTTGGAAAGGTCGCGATCAAGTAAATCCATGTAGTTCCACGCAATGAGACGTTCCTCAATGGGGTGTTTAAGCTTTTTTGCAATAGCGCACACTGCTCGCTCAAGCCAGGGCGCTAGGCCCCTTAAAATGCCGCGTAGCCCTACTTCTGCACCTAAGAGGCGAAGCTGCGTACCCGAAACGGAAAGCTTCAAGTCGTTTACGCGCACGACCTTCATTCCTTGCGTGTCGACAATCTGTCGGTTGAGAAGATCGCGCGCAAGAAGAACTTCGGAAGGCTGGAGGTAGCTAAAGCGGATAGCAGTGCGATCCACCTTGAGACGAATGCCTTCGTCTTCGCTAAAGCCCTCAACGTACTTGCGCCACGAAATCATAAAAGGAGTTTTGCCCGGCCCCAAAAACGCGAGACTGGTAATGCGCGGAAAGACTTCGCCCGTTTGAATCGCGAGATCAGAAATGGATCCAATTTTTTCGCCGTTGATGTCTACTACGGGCTCGCCGAGCATCTGTGATAAATAGAGCATGCAGTTCCTTTCGGAAGGCTGCGTAGGTGGCATAGATGGGTGAGGTATGCATTTACGAGAGAAGCACATCACAAGTAGCGTCTTGGGCGCAAGCCTCGCTCTGGGGCGTGAAGAAGCCCTGTGCTGCAGTGTGCTGTGAGGCGACTATCCGTGTTTGTGTTCCGCGTACAAGCTATGTGCTTCTGTAGTACGCGTTGTAGTGCTGATACGGTGTAGGGCGCCGTGCATCTCTTACTGCGTGCCGTGCAGCCTTGCGCGGCACAACCTAATACGAAAGATGTCATATACGCAGTCTTATCGTGTGGTGGTCTCCCTTCGACCACCGACACGCGCGAGAGCAGACGACGGAGGTCGAAGGTTAGTTACTGTGAGGTTTCGATTTTCGAACCTTCAAGTACTGTCCTTCCTTCCAGTGATACGGGTCAACCTGCGTCAGGTTGTTATGTGTCATGATGCAGGTTTGCTTAGTGGTGCTGGCTTCAGGTGGCGGATGTTGTTTGAGCCACATGCGTGCAAGCACAAGCAAGCATACTTGATTGTAAACAAAGAGCTACTGTGATGCCACCATAGCTTTATCATATTTCAAAAAAGTTATTGACATTACCCGTGTAAACAAAGAGAATGTTCTGTGCCGAAATTGCGCCGTTACCTCAGCTGGATAGAGGGACTGACTACGAATCAGTACGTCGGGGGTTCGAATCCCTCACGGCGCACCATTTTAAATCTTTACCCCGTTTTACGTTTGACCTGGTAAAACGGGGTTTTCTTTTGCTTTTTGGGGTGTGAAATTTTCTCAATTTTGCCCGAAATTTTGGCATTTTTGGCAGTTTTCTCCATAATTTGGCAGAGTTTGGCATTCGAAAATGAGAGAAAAATACGACCGAAACAGACCAAAAAGAGGGGCAAAATACCCCTCTTTTAGTGCTTGGATTTAAGCTCAAATTTTGGGCTATAGCTCTCAAGTTTCTTAAGCAGCATCCAGATATTTTGCGCTTACGTAGCGAGTGCCAGAGTACGCTTGATATTTCGCCCAGCCGTTGGAAATAGTCACGTTATAAAGTGTGTATCCATTAGGGAGCGTGCCAGTAATTCGGTAATTCGTTCCTGGACCAGAACGCACATTGAGACGCGTGTTCACGTCAACAACATACGTGCCGGACTTGCTAGAGCTCGCAGAGCTTGAAGACCCGGATTTGCTCAAGTATTGCATTGAAACCCAGCCGGATGGGATGCGAGCCCATCCATTCTTGGTCTCGTAGACTGTGACTTTCGTTCCCTTCTTTAGGCAGCCATTAGAGTAGGCGTGTGCCTTAGCGTTGGCCGTAAGCTGACTATAGCTCTTCTTTGCGTAGCTCGTGCCAGGGCCCGTACGGACATTTAGCGCGGATGCTGTGGTTACATACGTGCTACCAGAAGAAACAGAGCTCGAAGAAGATGAAGAACTAGAGCTAGAGGAAGATCCGGCAGAGCCAGAGACTTTACCTGTCTTCATATAGGCTTCTACAGCAGCCTCGAACTGTGACCAGCTTTTGCCATAGCTATTGAAGTAGCTAATTGGGTCTGTGTGGGTAGTGCCACCCCAAATCAAGCGCGCTTCATTGTGAGAAATAAGGCGGTCGATACTCCATCCCTTGGCATTGAGATAATCACCTGCCCACTTCACAGCTTCGTTCCATTGTTTATTGAAGTCTGATTTGTTTGTCGCGTGGCAAAGTTCAATACCTACGGTGTAGGAGTTGCCATTACCTACATGCCAAGCTTTGCGATTGTCAGACATGGTCTGATAGACGATATCACCGTCAACGTCCATAACGTAGTGCACAGCATAGCTTGGATTGTTTGACCAGTACTTCACGTGGTTGTATGCGCTAGCTCCTGGATTGGCCGTCTCGTGAATGACTAAATAGGATGCGTTAAGCGATCCGTGGCCATTGGTGACGATGCTCTCCTTTTGTGTGTAAGCCCAGGCGCTACCTGTGAAGCAAGACATAAGAAGCGCAAAGGCCACCATGGCTGCGAGTACCTTAGTCGCTGTCTTGGTCTCGTAAGTAACCTTAGCGTGTCGTGCGCCCTCAAGCTTCTTCATTGGTATCACTGCCTTTAATGGCGGATGCGCCGATGGCCACGCCAATGAGCGTGCCAGTTGCAACAACCGTTGTTGCGATTTCTGCTGCATATGGAATGCCCCAAGTCTGGCCAAGCGTAAGCATAAACGTTGCAAGCGCCGGACAGATGATAAGGCCTACCCATTTGAGCACGTCGTATACCTTGTCAGGCAACAACCAATCAGGTAGTTCGTTTTGTGTCATTTACGTCCTCCTTTACATGTTGCTCCATGATTTCGTTGTAGAGTTGCGTACCTGTCCCGTTTCCCCCTAATGCGTGGTACGCGCTATAGACGCTTGTAGCTTGCTCCTTAATTGACACGGGGCAAGGATCGCCTGATGCCACATAGTCCGCGTGGTAGCTGATTAGCTGCTGTTTAAGGAGCGCACGCATCCCTTGTTCCATCGCCTTGTCGTGTTCTCTGTCTCTTTTGCGCGCTGCCTGATTTGTGGCCACAAGATAGCCCACTGCAGCAGAAAACAAGGGAGCGAAGACCCAACCAGCAAGCGTCCAGAATGGGGTTTCTGGCATGTTCCACCTCCTCTCATTGGGGGTTAAGGGCATAAAAAGAGACCCGGACTGCAGCACCCTTGTTTGTGAGCAGGCCTGGGTCTTTTGCTATTTGAAGATATATAAGGTGTCGTCTGGGATCCTAGAGAAAGCCCCGACTAGCTCATACTTGGGAAAGACCCAAAGTAGTCGGGTCTTTTTTGCTATAGAAAGGACTGAAAATGAAGCTAGAAACCTACTATTACGAGATTTATAGACCTTATTGTGAAATGCTCTCTCCTAGTACGGTAAGCGGGTATGAGAGCGCCTGGGAGCTCCATATATGGCCACAGTTTGGATCCTGGGAGATTGAGCAAATTCGCGTTAGGGATATTAACCTCTGGCTGACTTCGTTTGCTAAGCCAGGAGCAGCCAGAAAGGCGTTTAAGGTTCTTAGGCAGATTATCAATGCGGCAATAGCCGATGAAATCTACCCTGACGATGTGGCAGAGCCCAAGTTTAGAGCGGTTAGACAGCCTAGAATGCCCGCGAAGGAAAGCCCTCGTGTTATGACACTAAAGGAGATGAACCAATTGCTTAGGGCTTGCTATGGATGGATTTATGAGCCGACCTTGATTTGTGGCGTTTGGCTAGGCCTTAGGCGTTCGGAGCAATGCGGTCTTAAGTGGAGCGATATCAACCTTAAATCTGGTGTAGTTATGATCAGGCGTGGAGTACAGGTGATCGACGGTGAGTTCATGCAGACCAATGTAAAAACGCATCGGTCAATGCGCCCTAATGTCTTGCCTAAAGTGGCAATTGAGAGATTACGCGAGATTAAAAGGCAGGTAAACCCAAAGCCTGGTGATTGGCTAATGGGGGCTGATCCTAATCCAGAAACATATGCTAGAAAGCTTAGGGCATATGCAAAGAAGAAAGGCGTGTACTGTCCTGCTCCTAAGTTCTTTAGGCATAGCTTTAGCACGAATATGCATAGGCTCAATGTTCCTGATGTTGATATCCAATATGCTCTTGGGCACGAGGAATTCAGCGTTACGGCCAATAATTACATGATGCTTGATACCGATATAATGCGCCGCAACATTCGCAAGCTTGAAAGGGAGGTTTTGAAGGCTGGCAGTTAGCCAGTCTTCCACATTCCAGTTCTAGGATTCTGTATCCCCATCCACTCCATATCAGCCCGGAGATACGATAGACCTTATCGGACTAAGAACCGGCGGTTATATTACGGCAAGCGGTACCGAGATATGTTTTTATGTGCCTTTAAATAAACCAGTAGCGGATAGTGTGACTGGTGTTTCCTGCTCGGCTGTTTCCTTGAGATGTCGCGCCAATGGCGATTACATAGTTGGTTCATCTGAAGAGATAGCCACCGTAGCTGAATCACGGACTGCAGCCACCTTAAGAAGCACTTTTGTCGGCCTTGCTCTTACACTAGCTTCAGCAAGAAGTACTAATAACGAAGCACTCGGAATTCAAATTTCATCAGGCACATTAACGTTTACATAAGGGCATTCTGTATCCCAGCAGATGGGTGTTAAGCTGTTGTGGTCGTCGACATCCGGGATGATGATGAGTGATAGCCAGTCCTGTACTTTATCTGAGTCAATATCAGAACAAGCGCATGGCATTGTATTGCATTGGGTCTATAGGGACGGCGATAACTACGCGCAGAACCAACAACATCAATTTGTCTTTTTCCCGAAAACAGTTGTAGATGAAGATTATTGGGGCACAACAGGTGGCGGCAAAGTCATGTTTTTAACGACCATTTCAGGACGCTTTGCTGCGAAATACGTTTATATAACAGACGATGCGATAAATGGCAGCAGCTACAACAACTCAAGTGCATACGCGGCAGTATCAGAGGGGGTGACTCTATACCCACAATACTTCTCGCTTGTTGAGATTCTAGGTGTCTAGGAAAACGTTATCGTCCCTGAATTTATGAGAACTGCAACAGGTGTGTTGTTGTCGGCTCTATCGCTATTGAGCGTTATAACAAATTGGAGACAGACGTCGCGAATGGCGACAGAGCATTGATCCGCGGGGATAGTCGTTCCTTCGCTAGAAGAGCCGACAAGAAAGCCTACGGAGCTGCGAACAAACACAATAATCGCACTGCTTGTTGCTGTTGTGACAGAGTCTGACAATGGCTTGTCTAGTGGAACAAGGAACCTGATTGTTGTCCCGCCAGACGTGATATAGCCAGATGTAACAACGCCGTCCAGGCTGATCGAATCACCGGGCTTATAATATAGATCGTCTATATCCTGGGATACAGAATCCCGGAAATCCTTTTCTGATACCCAGACTTCAAACTGTGCCACGGGATCGCCCACCGAAAGACCCGTCTTAGTGATGGTATACAGTGGCATTTCTGCTTCAGTATCGCCGTTATTGAGATCACCCTGGATGTATTCCGGCGTTACAGGGTCTCCCTCGGTTTCTTCTCCCTCATATACCTTGATCGTAGCTTCTTCTGAAGGATCTGTTTTCAGGCTAAGCACAACAAGGGCGATACTATTCATTCCGGGCGTTCCGTTTTGGATAGTGACTTCTTCGTAGTTGTTGATATTGACGTGACGGCCACAGAAGATGATGTCACCTTCAAGGATGCGCAGCGTGTTAGCGTCGATCATGGACGCGGATAGCTTGTTTTTTACTCCTAGGACAAAGCCGCCACTTCCTATCATCCCTTCAGTTTTTCTTGCGTCGTCTGAAGAATAGATGTGATCTTCTGCTTGTGCTGATGTGACAAAATGTAGGGCCATGTTCTACCTCGCTATGAAACTTCGGCTTCTGTCTTGGTCTCTTCCACAAGCCTGTTCCTGTTGATCGTTGCGATCTTTTGAGCAATGGTTGTTGTGACAGAGATCCCGTGCTTTGTTGACTTGCCGCCCACTATATCGTCGATGTCGTATTTAGATCCGTCGATGTCTTTAAGAGCGCAACTACTTAGATCGGATTGGTAATCTTTGAGTTTGTCCATGGCATCATCGAGCAGGCTGTCATCCTCGGTGCTTGAGAGCTCATAAATCTCACCTTTATGCTGCACGCCAAAAAGTGTCTGCGTTGTCGACACGTTGCCATTTTCGTCCGCGTACACATCGACGCGTGTTCGGTCTTTAAGCTCTCCTTTTCCAAGGCAAACCAGGTGATTTACTGGTCGCGTTTTCTTGATTTGGAAGTCGACAGTGTCCCCATCAATACCATCGTCTACATATTCACCTCGTTTGACTGCAGACAAAACAGCTTTGCGCTCGGCTCCACTGTAGGCAATAGAAAGCTTGCATCCTGCGCTTCTTAGCAGAGAGCGAATAGCGGTATACGTATCGTTGTAATAGATCTGATAATTGCTGACGCTATATCCGCTTTCTTGAGGATTGGCCATCATGCAATAGGTAAGGCCTTGTCTTGTAAGGATTTGCCCGATAATAGAGTTCAGCTCACCAGAGACTACGTAGTAATCACTTCCAGAGTCTGGACAGATTGGAGACTTCTCAAGCAGCCCGTGCCACGTTCTGCCGCTTACGGTGACATAGGTTGCGGTCGTGTCAATATCAATATCATCCACAATGCCGCCGTATTCTGTTCCGTCGACCATCAAGAAACAGTCTTGCTCAATGCCTAGGTCTGGTGGAATTTTGAGTTCGAAGGTATTGTTTTCCCCGATAGTGAAATCCCCTTCAGCCCAGGGCAGAATACCGAGTTCTTTTCCGTATGCATTCGCATAGATTATGTCCACCATGGCGTTCGTCTCTCCTCATACATCTTCACTTCGATATTGGTTTCTCCTGACCACGAAACGATATTTTCTCCTACGGGGATTTCGGCAAACACCATGGCTCCATCCTCACGAACGCCGGAGGAGAAAATGGAAGTCTCTGTACCATCAGAAGCTTTCAAGACGATATCTTTTGTTCCATATCCTCGGATGATGATTAACTGTCCCTTTTCTGCAGTCTCGTTTACCTGATAGCGATTGCCGCCAATGATCACGTAAGGAGAGATGCACGGGCCAGAAAAGCTGATATCGCATTTAGCGGGAAGCTGAAAGCTATTCACAATCATAGAGTTTGAGGAATTATCTTTGAGGTAGTTGTGTGGGTAGTTATAAGGATAGTTAAGGCCGCCTGTCGGTATTGCATTGTTCTTAGTGAGCGTTACAGTATTCTCGCGGATCCAAACAGGGGTATCGGTAATTACGGTCAAGTCATAGACCGCAAAATAATCGTGATATTGCCAACGAGAAATAGAAACAGCAGAGATCCAGCAATCCATATACGAATCACCTGCATATAATCGCCCTTTCGTACCAGAGTACGTGTCATAGCTCACCACATCCACTAGGCGGTTACGTTCATCGATTGAGCCCTTAGTTAAAAACGCATTAAGAGTAAACTCGCGTATGCCTGTGCTGAAAGCCGTGATAGAATCACCGACGGATTCATAATCAAGATCGATATCGAATATGTCTGTCTCTCCAAAGTGCCACAGTGCGCCGTTGTTTCGGTTCGCGTCTGTTTCTGATTCGCCGCCAAATAAGACGGACTGGCCAAGGCAGTTTGTATATTTCAGTTCTCTAATCACGCTTAGTACAGTCCTTCCGTATCAGCGACAAGCCGCGCAAATTCGCGACCATTGACTACAAGCGTTCGCAAGGCGTATTTTTCGAACAGATTAGGCAGCTCTTTGCGCAGAGCCTGAATTTCGGCTGCCGTGAGTGTGTCTGCTTCCATGTTTGAAGAAATGGCCTCAGCAAAAGGTTGCATATTACGACCTCTCAATGGAACAACCGCTTCAGGTCCAGCTTCACCAACGCCAATAATGCTCGCTCCATTAAATACGCCACCCGTCGCGTACCACTTAATGCTTAAGGATGGAATAGAGCCCTTTAAGAGGTCTCCGACCTGCCACCCAGAAGGCGATATTGAAAAGTGGGGCAGGGGAATGTTTGGCCAAGAAATCGAGAAATTAAAGAATCCCTTGATTGAGTTAATAATTCCCTTAACAAGGTCGCGTGCTGCAGTCATCGGGCTTTGAATTGCGCTTTTAATGCTGTTCCATACGCTCTTTGTAATACCAAGGATGCTGTTGAATGCACTCGAGATCGTAGACCGAACGCTATTTCCGGCGCTTGATACCGTGCCAGAAATTCCGCTCCATACCGAGGAAATAAAGCTTGAGATTGATGACCAAGTCATATTCCAAATGCTTTGTATGGTATTGAGTGCAGCAGAGATTGCTGAAGATACGGTGGTAGTCGCGCCCTGGATCGAAGAGACGATTGCCGACCAAATGGCGCTCACCGTAGTTCCTAGGTTCGTAAAGAATGTGGCAATAGGCGTAACAACATTCGCACCGATCCACGTGGCCACAGATCCCACAGCAGCACAAGCCGCATCCCAAAGACCGATCCAGAAGTTTCTAAACTCCTCTGATGTGTTCCATAGGGTTATGAAGATAGTAACCAACGCCATGACGGCCGTAATGATTGCTCCGATAGGGTTGGCTATCATGGCTGCGCTAAGAGCACGGAATGCGGTAGCTGCAGCGGTAACGACTGCACTCAGTGTCGGAATGATAGAAATAATTGTGCCTATCATCGACAACACGGGACCAATCGCTGCAAGGATGCCAGCAATAACAAAGATAGCCTGTTGTGCAGGGGCGGGCAGCGATGAAAGCCAATTCCCGAACGCTGTCGCGACATCTGCCACCATGCTTGCGATATTAAGCAATGGCTCACCGAATGGCTCCAAGGCTCCTTGGAGTGTGCGGATTGCTTCTTGGGATTTCGCCCCAAAGCTATCCGATGCCGCATCTCCTGCTTCTGTTGCTGCGCCTTCAACGTCGGTATAGCTATCGCTTACACCAGCCAGGGCGGTAATCATACCTAAGGCGTTATCTTCGCCAAGAGAAGACCAGAGTTCGGAGGCGATCTTTGCCTTATCGGTCTCGTTTGTCATTTCAGACAGTTCTCCGATAACTGCATTGAGCACATCTTCTGCTGTAGCGCCACCGGATTCATACGCGGAAAAAACATCTTGCGTGCTTTGGCTAAACGATGCCATGGCGCTTTCCATGCGGCCATCAGACAGGCTTGTCAGAAATTCGTTTAGGAAGTCTCCGACTTTATCCAGGTTATATGCGCCGCTAGAAGCGCCTGCTTCGAGCAAGCTGAAATAGGTGCTTGCTTCCATGCCGGCTTCACCCCAACGAACTGAATACTCGGAAAGGTTGTCGCCGAGTTCGTCAGTGTAGTTAAGACCGTTTTGCATGCCTGCAGTCATGAGGTCGGTAGCTTCTTGGGCGCTAAGGCCGAACCCTTCCATAAGTGCATTGATGCCGCGAATGCTCTCATTCACATCTGCGCCGAAAACATCAGAGAGCATGAGGGCGTTTTGCGTTACCGTCTGTAGACCCTGATCGTCGATGTCGCGAATGGTTGACTTGGTTTGAATGAGCGCATCAGTGACCGCATCTAGTGATTCGCCCCAACCGCTTTCATAGATCGTGGCACCAATATCTTTGAAGCGTTCTGCTTCTTCTCTCGTAACGCCAAACGCCGCCTGAATCCTCGATGTGGCGCTGTCATAGTCGGCGGCAACAGAAAACGCCGCTACGCCTGCTGCTGCAATCGGAGCGGTCAGGCCAATAGTGCAGGCTGTACCTGCGCTCTTAAATGCGTTGCTTAGGTTCTGAGCCTTTTCATCGCCTTTTTGGATGTTGTCCCAGGAAACGCCCTCAAGCTCGCTTTTAAGTCCTTTGACGTTTTTGGAGATATTGGCGGTGTCGAGGATTGCTTCGACTATTACGCGGCCATCGGCCATTTATGGCTCACCTCTTAGAGTTGCGGAGTGCCAACGCGAAGTCATTCATGGCATTGTTGGCCACGTCCGCAGAATCATGTGAGCCTTTCTGCTTTGTTGGTTGTTTGAGCGCAAAGAGCTTATGCAGCCTGTCAAATTCGGTGATCTGCTCTTTGTTGTGCTTTGTCCTCTTTGGTCTGTTGTCCTTGTTGCGGTAATATATCCGCATTCCTAAGGGCGTTTCATAGGGCAGTGTTGCGATCAGATAGACGAACTCTGTCCAGGACATGGCATTGCATATCTGATCCCAATCAATGCCATAGGCCATGCGTAGAGACGTACGGATAAACGGGGCATCTTCTTTGAGATCCCATAAGGCCGTATCAGTTCTCTTGCCGGTGGTATCGATGCCAAAGATATCCCAGGTTACTGCGCTTATGAGCTTCCCGAAGGTTTGCGCGTCATAGTCGCAGCACATAAAGGCATCGTCTGGATCTAGGAATATCAGGTTGATAATCTTGATTGCTTTGTCTTGTTCGTCAATCTCGGTATCGCTAAATAGCTGATAGATCCGCACTACCGTTCTGGCATCATCCCGAATAAGGATTTCTTCGCCTTGCCAGACATACGGATACGCCCGGGATCCATCCTCAAGCCTAATTCGCTCGATTGTTAAGTCGACCGGCAGCACGCTTACTTGCGCTTTCTCGACATACGTTTCTTAGCCTTAGGCGCTTCACGCTGGAAATATATGCCGGCATCGCGCAATTGCTTTGATGTGCAATGTTCATATAACCACGTAACTAATGCTGCGAACACCTCTCCAAGCGTGATGATGTTCTTTGCTGGGTCTACAGGCTTACCGTCACCGATAAAGCAAAGAATCTGCTTCCAGCCATCTTTGCCAACGATTGCACTGATAGAACGCTTAAACAAGCGTGCCATTGCTTGTTGTATTTCTTCAATTTCGTTTTCGCTTTCCGCACCGTCAAGCCTAGTTTGCAGCGCAGAAAAGCGATCCATTGCGTTGCCTATCCTATGCAGTGTTTGAGTAATGTTGTTATCGTCGGTGCGTACTTCAAAAACGATATCGTCCGATTCGTCATCAGTTGGGATGATGATCTTCTCGACCTCTTTATTGATCTTGAGAATCGTAGACATGTGAACTCCTTATATGTGAGCAAGAACAAAAAGGGCATGGGCAGCTCACATTACCCATGCCCTCGAAAGGGATGATCTATTAGGTGTCGCTTAAGCGTCTGAAACAGTGATCTTGACCTGCTTTACGATGCTAGGCTTAGAAGCTGCCTTGATCGTGAGTGTAGTTTCTCCAACTGCAACGCCGGTCACATTACCATCAGTGTCAACCGTTGCAATCTCGGTGTCCTCAACAGCATAATGGCATTTCTGGTTTGCGCCTTCTGGCTCTACTTTTGCAGTCACCGCAGACAAAGCGCCGAGAGTAACGGTTACGTCTGCCGCGTCGATAGAAATAGGCGAAGCAATGCTGGTTCCATTTTCTAAAACATCCACGGTATCCAAATTGATCGTGTAGGAGAAATCACCTTTAGCGGATGCTTCACCCATGCCAGAACCGGGGATAAGGTCAACAAGCGTGCACTGGCCTTGCATATAGGTTCCGTCTGGATGTGTCCAGCGGTAGCTTGTCTTTCGGTCATTGCCCGTGGTAAGGGCTTTAGACTGCACGAAGTCCTGGACGGGATCTCCGTAGCGACGGTATCCAGTTAACGCCAATGAAGGTTTGACCTTTGAAACGTTGGTGTCATCGAATCCAAAATTGTCATAGTAGTCGTCTTCGTCGACGGTTTCATCAGATGCTGGTGCGCATTCGGTAATGCCAACTAACGCATTCTTCCAGGTTGGCGTTGCTTCGTCTGGCGTAACGTCAAGCTCAAGTACGTGGCAATAGTTGGGCGCAAAGTCTAATGTTTGAACGGTTGCCATGTATTCCTCCTTAGTAAACGGTAATAAAGGCGCGAATGCGTGTTTCCCACACGCTTACGCCCTCGGTGTAGTCAAGTTCTTGTGGTGCGGTGTATAGCTCGGCAGAAGTTAGATGATAGGATCCGTTCTGGCTCTCTAGGTTCATTTCGGGAAGCCGCTGGGATATATCGTCGATTTCATCAATCGTTTGCAATTCGCTTTCGCGTGCAACGATCACTTGGACAACAAGCTGCTGATCTTCGCTACCGTCGTAGTACTTGGTGACTGTAGTTGTAGGCATGCGCCTTACTGCGATGCCTCCTTTGCTGATGTCGGCCAAGCGACGTATCTTTGCATCTGTATAGCCAAGCTCCTTGATGCGCTCAACGCAAACATCAGCAAAATCAATCACTGCTCTCCTCCTACGCTTACACGGTTATTACCCACGAGCTTTTCTGCAAACTCTCTCCAATCCTGTAGCTTCTCTTGCTTAGTCGCTTCTGGCCATTGTGGCCGCGCTTCTTTGTTCTTCACTGTTTTTACGTGGTCAGCGTTGAGCACGGCCTTTGCATAAGGCGTATTCCAAATGATTTGGCCATTAGCGTAATCAGAGTTAAGGGGTTCGGAATCTCGTAGTGTTCCGCTGTCTTCTGGGACATGCTTGCGCATATCGAGAGCAACACGGCTAGCAAAGGCTTCTTGTTTTGCTTTGAGAGCGTCGTCACTAAACATCTTTTCGATGCTTTTGATATCTACCGTGGTGGTGCTCTTGCTGCTCATCCAACATCAACCTCCCAGTGGTGGATCTTATCCACGCCTTTTAGCTCCGTGCAGGTAAGCACGCGCATATCAGCCGAGCCATTGACTGAAACCTTGGATCCAACCTGTGGCGCTTTGCCTGGGTTTGAATTGATCGCATCGATAAAGATGCGGCCTTGTGCTTCGTCTGCAAGCTTGTATTGTGCGGTGGTTAAAGCTCCAGCAGGTTCAAAGCGCACATGGTCGATTGTGTAGGGATCTAAATACTGACCCTCATAGTTAGCCGACGCATCAGGTTCTCGCACGGTCATGCTGTCGCATAAGTATTTGCGTGGAATCTGTTGCATTCTAGATCCCCTGAAATAGCAAGCTTGTGCCAATGAGCTCTTGGCGAATAGCACGCTCAATGTCGTTTTGATACGCGCTATCGCCAGAGCTTGATGAGTTGGAAACAGAAAACGAACCAATACTAAGGCTTGATGCTCCCTCGCCAATACCGCCAGAAGCGCCATATGCGGCATCAACGTTTACCGCTGCGCATATAGCGCGGATGCATGCAGCGTTCTCTTCGTCGGTGGTGGGGGAATTGAAGCCTACGAGATAGCGCACCCAAGCCTGGGCGGCAGCAATCGAAGCGTCGAAATCTTCTTTGCTTAACGTGCCACCATAGGTTTGATAATCGCTGTATGTCACAGTGGGTAGGACTACCACTATTCCGCACCTTTCGCATCTTCATTGGCTGCCTTGGCTGTCTTTGACTTGGCTTTGGAGCGTGAAGCTGACTTCGTTGGAATAAGACCGATTGTTTTCATAGTTCCTCCCTTTGATTAAGAAGAAGCAATGGATGCGTAAATAAGGCCCTTCTTCTGCAAGTAAACAAGCAGGTCATGATAAAGGCGATACTGCCAAAGGTGCGCATCTTTGCTCTGATTGATGTCTGGGCTGAAGTAGCGCAGTTTTTCATGCTTTTGCAGTGCTGCTACTGCTGACGGGTGCATAACGATAAAGTTGATGTCTTTACCCGCTTCGGCCTTCACATAGCCGCCAGGGATCTCGTTTACACCTTCGGAGGAAGAGTTATCAGTCTTGCCGTCATAGAGATCGATTGCAGAGTAGAAGCGAGCCTGCTCTACGTTGATCATCTTCATTTCGTCAAAGGTTCTGAAGTTGGTGTTTGGATCAGTGCCTGAAGCGAACTGATAAGGCGCGGCCTGCTTGAGTAAGGTCTTTACCTTAGCGGTATGATAGAACAAGCACTCGGAGAGTTCTTTGCCGAGATCCTGCATTGCTTCCTCTGCTGTCTGTACTGCCTTTAAGGCGGTATCTGCGTCAGTAAGGCTTTCGGTTGCAATGTTTCCAGCGTTAGCCGCGATCTTGGCAAAGCGTGCTGCGTCAACCTCTGGGATTACCTTTTCATCTACGAATACAT
Organism: uncultured Cryptobacterium sp.; assembly: GCA_964456695.1. GTDB lineage: Bacteria > Actinomycetota > Coriobacteriia > Coriobacteriales > Eggerthellaceae > Anaerotardibacter. Next base: position 40,245 of record CAYWAO010000003.1, read on the forward strand.
TCATGAGGTTTGCAGAAAGAATGAGCTCGCGTTCTTCATCATCCATGCTGTCAACTTCGAAAGAACGACCTCGGTCATTTTCCATGGCGTAGGTTTCCCAGGTAAGCGTTGCAGAGCCGGACGGGAAGCCAGTAGCGCGATCATAATCGCCAAGGCCATCGAGAGCGATGGTTGCGATCTCAATCTTGCCGTTCCCGTCGTATTCGCCGATCAAATCCTGGTTAAGGTTAAGATCTGCCGTGCAAGTACCGGCAGCGATTTTCTGGTCAAGTCGTGCAGTAAATTTATCAGCTACAGAGCCTAAATTGTTAGCCACGATTTATCCTTTCTTCTCAGTCCCGAATATGCGATCAAGTGTGTCGTCAACTTTGGTATCGGGTGCTCCCTGTGGCTTAGCGCCAGTAGAGCCAGTCTGTCGTTTTTCTTCTTGGAAGAGATAAGGGCACGCCTCTTTGAGTTGGTCAACATCGCCCTCGTAATCGTCGAGGAGTGCACGAGCTGCTTTAGTGTTCAGACATCCGGCGCGCTCGAGATCAAAGTTGACGCGGTCATCAGCGATGGTTTGGCGCAGTTCGTCGATCTTTTCCTGTAGCTCTTTGCGCCCCTCTTCGGTTTTGATCGCTTCTGCAACTTGTTCTTCAAGCTCTTTGATGCGATCGTCGCGCTCCTGGATATCGCGCTGGTACTTTTCGCGATTAATTCCAGGTTGGCCATGCTTGTCTTCCACGTTGCCGTCTTGGCCTGTACCGTTGCCTTCCGGCTCTTTTGGATCCTGGCCATTGTTGCCTTCAGCCCCAGTTTCGCCTTGTTCGTTTTGAGAGTCATTGTTTTCCTGGGGTTCCTCTTGACTCTGTTTTGCTTGATCGTCTTTGTTAGGCATGTTCTTCTCCTTCGTATACCTAGGTTTGTTTGCGCGCTTCTCTGCGCGGGTTAGGTGGGCTTTTTGCGCTGTCCCAAGCAAGGAGAATGTATAAAGGGTGTCGCTTTTGAAATTGAGCGCATAAAAATAGCCCTGCTTCGGCGGGGCTAAGAGCATAGCTACGATGTTGTGCTTACAGGTTTATTTAATACCACATTACGGTTCCAGATTCCCGAACGGCAGAGTTCTCTCTAAGTTGACGCTCGATAGAGCTCATAAGTTTACCTCCGTACCTTTTTTGTTCATAGGTAGGATCTTCTTCTAGGAGCTGACAGACCCCAGTTTCTTTGTCTAAGATTACGTGTCCGACTTGGCCTTTGTCTCCCTCGACATAGAATTCGTATTCTGCTTGGTCTGGAGTGTCTTTTGTTAATTTGTAATCTAGCATTATGAATCCTTGTTTCGATTAAGCCACTTCTTTAAGGCTGCTTCATAATTATATGTTTTATTTGCCTTTATGTGTGCTTCACGTTGGCTCATTCCTTCGCTCATATATTTTGCTTCGAGTGCTTCATGTTTAAACAGTAAAAGATCGTGCTTTTCAGGGTTGTTTGTATCGATAAGGCGCTGGATTGATTGAGCCATATCATAATCCGGGTCAAATCGCCTTACTCCATCAGCGAGTTCGTGTTCTTCGATAAATAGATGATTATAGGCTCTTCTTGCGTCACTTGTGCTCATGGAAGATGCCTTTGCTATTTTGCTGATCGTGCTTGCTGTGTTTCTGCTCGTGATCTCACGATAGTAGGATTTAGCATGTCTCTCAGCAGCAGCTCTCCCTTTTCCTTGCGGGTCGGCTATTGCGCCAGTGTTGAGAGCACTCTTAAAGATCGACTGCTGGTTTGTCTTGCTAAGTGCCTGGAAGTTATGCGAATCAATGCCCCGCGTTTTGAGCTCTTGGCTTAGCGCCTTGCGTGCTGCAGACTTCGAGATTCCCGTTTTCTCAAGCGTCTGTTTTACGCTCTTGCTGTCCATGAATTCAGCGATTGTGCGGTTGGCCACAGCTTGCTTTTTTATCTTGGGCATATCGCCAGCCCATTCGCGATTGATAGAGCGTTGAAGGACAAGGGCTTTCCCTTTGGTGTTACATGAATCTATGTACTCGCGTAGGTTCTTTTGCTGCCTTGATAGCTTGAGCTTTAGGCGCTCTACCTCTGCAAGGTTCTGCAAGGATCCGTCCTTTTTAGCTATGAGATGCGCGCCTTTAAGCTCGCGTTTGGTTTTGCGGATTTCTCGCTCACGTCTGCGCTGTTCTTGGATCATCGCGTAGACTTCGCTATTTGATAGGCCGCTTGGGTGTTCTGGGTTGGGATCATAGCTTCGCGCGGTTCCAGGGATCCAGGGTCCAAAGCTGTGGCGGCAGTTCGCGCCGCCCAGCCCATCGACAGAGCCGTAATCTGTTTCTGTGTAGAAGTCTTTATAGCGCACGCCGTCGATTTCGACTTCGCCAACTAGTGAGTACACGCGTCCTTGCCATTTGGCATGGCTGGGACGTGCTCCACCGTGGCTTGTGACCTCAACGAGATCAATTCCTGCGTCTTTGCAGATCTGCAGAGTACGACGCATGCCGTCTTGTTCTAGCTGGGTGCGTACATGCCGCCTTACGGCAACGTCGATGTTGTTCGTTATAGTCTGGCGGCCTGTCGTTGAATTGCGATAGGTGATAGTGCTGATGCCTTGATCCATCATGGCACGCACCGCTTCGCGTATTGCTTGCTCGGCTGTTGAGTATCCGGTATTGACCTGTGTCACGGCTTTGGCCACGATACGATTCCATAGGCTCAGTGCGCCTTGTACCATGGCCACGTTGTCGCGCTCAAGGATGGATTCGATGCCCTTAATGGTAAGCGTGATTTGGCGTGGCTGCGATGAAGTAACGCTGGCAGCAACCTTGGCCACGTTGGCCACAGCGGTATCTTTCTTATCGCTCCTGCCGATTGCGTCAGTCACCGTCTTGGCCACAGCGTTGTTCACATCGCCTGAATAGCTATTGACGATGGAAAGTAGCTCTGTTGCATGCGTTTGAGATAGTAGCGTGACAGCAGTTGTGCCCCTTTGGCCGAGCTCTTCAATATCCTGATCTAGCAACTGCTCGCAGAGATAGGTGAGCATATCGGATTCAATATCCGAATACACGGCGCCTACCATATCGCTTGCTTGGTCTAAGTAGTCGGGATCTAGCATTAGAAACCTACGTCTATCGCGGTTTCTTCAGGGAGTGCTTCTCTTGCCTGCTTTTCGCTCATGCCGTAGAAGGTTGCAAGGTATAGCCACTTAGGCACAATGCCTGCAGCAATCTCGGACATCATTTGCTGCTTCTCTACGTTGGTGTCCGTAATGATGGAATCATCCCATTTAATCTGAACAAGCTCAAAATCATCTTCGATGTCTGCATTGCAGTGAATGCGCGCGACCTCGCATAGACTCGTTAGGAGCTTGGACAACTCTTTGCCAAGTGCGTTTTCATGATTGCGGATGTTGCGCATGAGCGCACTGTTATCTGCGCTTACCTCGGTAGCAGTCTTTAGGCCGCTTGCCTTGTCTGGGCGGAAATACTGCGAGCCAAAGCCACATTCATCGCCAAGAGCAGCACACGCCGCACTATATACCTCGTAGATACTCGTGGTGCGCATCTGTGGGGCAAAAGCATAGGGCTTGCCTTCGTCAACAACGCTCGACCCTGTTAGGCGATACAGGCGCTTTTCTTTGTCACCGAATGCGACAGGTCGTACAGTGCCATTTTCGTCAGTTACCGCTTGGATCATTGTGTCGGGTAGCATGAGCACAGCACGGAGCAAATCTGTTTCATCAAAGAGCGCCGTCCAGGCTGTATCAAGCATCTTCATTGTGTCTACGGCATCGTTGAATACGCTCACGCCATAAGGGGACGTGTCTTGAAGCGTGTTATCAATAGCAGGGGAGAGCAAGCAAAAGGTTTGCTTGTCTGTTTGCGTGTCGAAGTTCTCAATAAAGCCAAGTGCTTCTGCTTGTTGAGCCTTGCTGTCAATCCATACCTTAGTGATGATGTGATAGGTCTCGGTATCAGGATCAAGCACGTGCATTTGCAGCTGTATTGCTGGTTTGCCTTTGGTAACGATACGAGTGCAGAATGCACATTCCTTAGTTCCATCCTCGTCCCAGGTAAGCGGAATGATCATCTTGGCATCGTAGCGACGAATGCGCACAGCTGCGTCATCGTCGCGAATCTCAAACCACAGCGCCATTGCGCCGGTTCCCATCGCAAAGGCTCGCTCAATACCGCGCTGGAATAGCGTATAGAACCCTGTTTCTTTGCAATAGCTCTGTATCCATTCGTTTGCCTTAAAAGATTCGCTCTTAGCAATCATTTCGTTAGCGATCAGCGAAGCCCATTCCCTGCATACTCGACGCGCTGGGCGCAAGGATAGCTTGGTGCGCTTGTGCTTCTTATTGTCAACGCCAACAAAGACCTCGTCGTAGAATTCATGCGTACCTGTGTACCACTGATACCAGTGCTCGATATGCGTGGCCATATTTGGCGGCATTGCATAGCCTCGGTTCGCGATCTCTTTAATCACGTAGGCAGGGATTGAAAATTCATTGTCGGCCATATGCTGGTTCCTTTCGTTATATAGCGTGCTTATATGCGCCGCGCTTTGTAACTATGTCCATGAATGCGTAGCGGGTTGCATCTATCCAGTGGTCGTTTCCATCGGGGTATTCGCCCGAGTAGTCACCTGTATGTAGGTCTTGCTCGAATTCTGCGCCTCTAACTTCGCGTGCAAGATTTGGGCAGCGTTTCGGGTCTATGACCCAAGTCACTGACTGCAAGAAGCGATACGACATATCGCGCAGCCTTCCCTTGCCTGCGCTTTGCGCGTTTATTCCTTCGTCTTTCTGTGCCTGGATCTGATCAGGTGATGCATCGTCGGACAAGATGCGTAGATGGTGATAGGTTTGCTTTGGGCTGCTGCCGTGAGTGTCGGACTCTTCCCATGTGAGCGCATCCTTGATCAGGGCTGCTGCTTTGTTAGGCAGGATCTTCGTACCGCCGAGCTCACAGAAGGTAAGGATCTTATGCTGTCCTGGCTGCCATTCGCTCATAGTGAATGCCCAGGGATCAGGAAACCAGCCAAAGTCCTGTCCAGCGTGTAGGCGCTCGAAGCTTTGTATTTCTTCGTTGGTGATCTCTCTGAATTCCACCTTGTCGAATATCTGGCCACCAAAGCCAACGGGCTCTCCCATGTATTCGTGGAGGTAGGCTTGTTCGTCTGCGCGTTTGAGCATTTCCGCATCTTCAAAGAACTGCTTTCCTAGCCATTCAGGGGGAGCGTTTAGGTAGCTGGTATCAAAGACTTCTTCGCCCTTGTCTTGCCTGCGGTCTGCTTCTTTGTTTGCCCAATTATCGCGGGTGCGTGGGGGATTGTAGGTATAGATACGAATGGTTTTATCACCGCCGCGTGCTACTGTTTGCAACATGGTGCGGATCTCCGCCATTCCCTTAAACTGGTCGCATTCCTCAAACCACACAAAGCCAATATGGCCAAAGGGTGCTTTAAGACCCTTGGATTTATTCGGATCATCACAGCCGGCGAAAAAGATTATCTGGCCTGTCGATTTCTTCCTGATCTTGAGCGTTGAAGCAGGGGTCTCGTATTCGTTGGCCAGACCCAACGTTTGGATAGCCCAGACCACTTGCGCATACACAGCATCGCGCAGTTGATTCTTGCGCTTCATGATTGCTGCTGCGTGTTCCTGTGGATTTTCTTCTATGTGGCGTATGAGTTCTAAGGATGCCCAGGAGCTTTTGAGCGAACCGCGCCCACCTTTGACCCAGAACTCTGTTTGCGCTCCTTCTGTAATTAACCGGTGGGGGCGGAAATAGTCTTTGCCGAGAATGAGTGCGAAGTCTCGGACAAAGGCGTTTCTCTCTTCGCGCTTTTCTTCTGGTAATGCATCAAGGAGTGTTTTGCCAATCTGGGTGACTGCGTTTACCGCTGCATAGTCAAGGGGCTTATTTTGTGATTGTCGTATTCTGTCAACGCCTGCCGTGAAGGTGTCAGACATACCCGCTAAGACATTGGCGCGTGTTGTGATTGCGCGTTCTGCAGATATGCGCTTAAGTGTGGCAATCCTGCTCTTTATCTTATCTTGCGCCTCAAGCATGCAAGCCTTGGTGTCTACGGTTTCAGGCTTCCATTTCTGCCTGCTTGGCCACGCGCTAAGCATCGCCTGCCTTTGCGTCTTGCCTTCGACGCGCTCTCGGCAGTACTTTTCCTCACGAGGATTATTCAGCGGTATGTTTCTGATTTCTTGCGTATGCCCTCCTTATCTCTTGGTTTATATTCGCTAAGGTGTCGCGGCAAAAGGCATAAAAAGAGCCGTGTCTCTGACACAGCCCTGCTAAGAAATCTATTTGCTTGATTGCTTACTTTCCGGTGCTATCAGAACCGTCGGCTCTGTTGGGGTGTTTATCCAAGATGCACCTGCCGCAATTAGGGCAAAACTTCAGCGGGGTTTTGCCAGTGCAATTCAAGATAGCGTCTCGCTCAACAAAGGCTCCGCATTCTGAACAACGAAACAACTCAATGCCTTTGTCATAGCAGCCAAAAGTCAAAATCATCTCCATCATTTAATCTTCCTACTCAAAGCACTCGCATGCAGGTTCATTTCCCTGGATCTCATAGAGATCGTCCATGTCATAAGCGCATACATGGATGGGCTTTTGATTGTCTCTGTCAACCTGCTTGCAGTGCATACAGTCCATGCATATTCCGTCTACTGAAAACGCCTGATTCCATGGGGCGTGTGGGTCGCTTTCATAGCATCCAGGCGGGTAATTGCCCTTGAATGGTTTGCTCTCTAACATTGTCGCCACATCCTAAAGGGCTTCCATCCATCCATTGAGAGAGCTTGCAAATAAGGCGTTGGCTTATCGATGAGCAGATACTCAAGATGTCCGCCTACACCTCCATTCATTCGGCAATAGTTTCCAAAATTGCCCCTTACTGTCTCTTTGCTGATCCAGCGAAAATGAAGCATGTTGTGATGTGCTAACCCATGGCATAAATACCGTCCATTTGCATCGCGCAAGTTGTTGCCAAATCCGCAAAGTGTAATCGTTGGCTTTTTGACTTCGTGGCCACCAATAAAAAGCTTTCCGGCACCACGCCGTACCATGTGGTGCTGCTCTAAGGGCTCAAAGCGTCTGCAGATCGCGCAGTAATTAAGCCTGATATTTGGAGCGTCCATGAGTGGATGGAGAATTTCAGGCAGTGTGTTTTCTGGCATTTGCAAGTCTCCTATCCTCTCCGTCGAAATGAAGCACATTGCATGATCCTGCGATCCTGGATGCAATACGCGCTCCTGGTCTTCCTCCCCACATGTCGCGCAGCTCTCCAAGGCGGTAGTTGCTGGTGATGATCGTTGGGTGATCGGTTGAATACCGAACATCAATGAGCGCCGAGAGCGTCTCTATTGCCCAGTCGGTTGCGCGTTCTGCTCCGAGGTCATCAAGCACTAAAAGCTGAACAGTCTCTGCGCTTTCAAGTGCGTATGAATCGCCTTCGTCGTATCCGCGCTTGATTGCATCAAGTAGGTGCTTTGAGGTGATCAGTCTTGCGGTAAGGCCGCTTTTGAGTGCGAGCCGGACAGCAGCGGCCGCCGCGTAGGTCTTACCTGTTCCTGGATCGCCGAACACGTAGGCTCCTGTGCCAGTTTTTGCTAAACCAAACAGAAGATCGCCTTGTGGGCAGCAGGCTTTTGCATAGCGGCCAACAAGACCTGCTTTTTTGAGCCTGTTTATACGCTGTTTTTCAAGGATTGCCTGGTATTCCTTAGAGTGATGAATAGATGTCGCGTTCTGCATGACCATCCTCCCTTCGTGCTGGTTTGGGGCGGTTGAGATAGCTTTCGAACTTAGACCCAAAGAGCGTTTCGGGGCGTAAGTATCCGCACATTTTCGCGTCACTTGCCCATTCGCTGTGCATTCGATCAACTACGGCCTTGAAGTCATCGAGCCGAAATCCTTCTGCCCAGCGAGCGTGTATCAGCTCTTTCGTTTTCCTGGACGTGGTCTTGTAGGCCGATCCCACTAGGCTGTTGAGGTAGTCCACAATCTCGGAGTAGGGGATTTCCTCCTCCCCAGACCCCTCCTCCTTGGAATTAGGAAGAGGAGTAAAGGAAGAGGAATATATATCGCTTACCTGTTTGCTTGTGCTTTTGCTTGCTTGTTTGCTTACCGTTTTGCTTACCTGTTTGCTTGGCGTTTTGCTTGTGCTTTTGCTTGCTTGTTTGCTTCCTCCTTCGCTTCCCGCTTCAATGCGCCGTCTGCTTTTCTCAAGCACAGGGGCAACCATGGCCAAAGCCATCTTTTGCGCATCCGTGCGTGGCTCTGGCTCTGATCCTGTGCGCAGATAGCGCACAATCATTCCAATAAGCTCATTGCCCTCACGGGTGTTTGATAGCTCTAAGGGCCCATCTATCAATGAATCGAGTACTTGCATGCAAACCGCTCCTAGAATGGAATATCAACGTCATAGATGCTGTCCATAGTCGCTTGTTGCGCTACAGGCTGGGGTGCAGCTTGTGTGGTGGGCTGCGGAGCTTGCTGTGGTACTGTCATGCGCTGTGGTACGGGTTGAGTTGCAGGCATAGGCCGTACTGGGGCTGTCTGGGGCGCAGGTTGCGTCATAGGCTGCGCTACAGGCTGGGGTGCAGCTTGTGTGATTGGTTGGGGTGCTGCATTTTTTGGTGGTGCTATGACACCGATTTCACGGACTTTAAGCGTTATCTTGCTGCGATTGTTCCCGGTTGTCCTGTCTTGCCAGGTGTCCTGCTGAAGTTGGCCGCTAACAAGCAGTAGGGCTCCTTCTGTGATGTGTTGCGCCTTTCGGTCTTGCTGTCCATTCCACCAATATTCACAGTCAAAGAACTGTGGCGTATTGGAATTGGTCTCGCGATTGTACGTTGGGCTATTGATGGAAAACTTGGTAACCATCCGTCCGCTGTTAGTGCCACGAACATCAACATTTTTGGTTACAAATCCATCCATAATAAATTGCTTCATTGGTATCTCCTTTAAGAATTCGAACTATTCCAGTCACGTGTGATCTGAGCATCAACCATGCGGATGCGCAGCTTGTAGACATTGATCGCTTCTTGGCTAGCCTTGTAAATTGCTTCTGAACAATCACGAAGTTGCTTCAAGGCTGCAATGTCTGGATTTCCTCGGCATATATCGCTAATGATGGTTACGGGCGTACCCTTGTCTCGTTCGCCGAGAATTTCAATGCGCAGACGTTTGCGATACTCTGCTTCGTTTTCCGCATACTGGCATCCGCTGGTTTTGCATACTTCAAGCTCTTGCATCAGCAGTTCAGTAAGCTCATCGAGCTTGGCGTAGAGATCCTGCATTACTCAATCCCCCAACTTGGATTGGGGCAGCATTGAGGATTTGCGAGGAATTGCTGGTACTGATCCGGGCTCTCAAAGCTATAGCGCGTTCCACAGCTTTTGCAGCGTGCAGTAAATGGTCCTTGCTCTGGGATTGGTTTAAGCGCGTTACTAGGCGCTGTAATCGTATCTGGATCCCCGCCGCCATCAATTGCAAACGCACCACAGAGTGCGTATTTGCGTGCATAGCTAGATGCCATACCCGTAACTTGGGAAACATCACTACCTTTCTTTTCCAGGGCTTCGCGTGCATAGGCTTTGACACTCATTTGGTCAGTTCTTCCATCAATGGGAAAGATGTTCACTGTGGCTTCGATATAGGTTCTCTCTCCTATGGCCACAACGTTATCTTCGAGATAAAAGCTGATTCCTGCTTTCTCGCAGGGCTCTTTGAGTGCTGCGATGATATCCTCAAAGCTTCGATAGTCAAATCCGCCATATGCGTTATGGCGGCTCTTAGGGATCACGATAGAGTGCTGAACCTCTGCAACTGATTGCATGATCGTTTTATCGCTCATAGTAAGCACCCGCCTCTTGCGCAAGCCTGGTGTATGCCTGCTCAATAGTTCCGCCAACGAAACGGCCTACAACCTTAGGGTGTAAGGAGCCGCAAAACTTACCGATTGCTCTCATTTGCTCTGGGCTTGCGGCCTGAATGATCATCACGCACGGGATGTATTCAGCGCCCGGTGTGGCCACACTATCTTCTACCGTTGCCAAAGGTGGTACAGGAGCCGGTGCAGGATCTGGTATAGGAGCTGCAGGGGCAGGCATTGGAGCAGGTACTGGCTGATCGTCGATATGCTCTATTGGCTCGAGCTCTTGAACTACAGGCTCGGCTACCTGTTCCTGGATCTGCTCAACCTCTTTGTGAAGCTCTGCGATGCGTTCATCTTCTTCTTGTGCCTTACGTGCGGCACTCAACGCTTCGCCGAGATCCAAGGTTCTAAAGAAGGTGCGCTCTGCTGTGTCGTAGTGAGCCATTTCGCTTTGGACTTTAAGAGATTCCCAGTCAGAAGCGATCTTGCTCACCTTGTCTTCAATGGCCTTTTTCGCCTTAACTTCACCAAAGGACTTATTGAGCCATTGTTTTTCATGGATTTGCTCGTAAGGTACGAGATCAACCAATACGCCCGCAAACGCTTCATAGTGCTCTTGAAGCATCGCGTATTTATTGTTCTTACGCGCTTCTTCTGCTTCGTCGAGCTGGCGTTTGATATTCTCGCGTGCGTCTTTAGCCTTGGCCACAATCGCGTTTACCTTGGATTCAAACTCGTTATAAGGATCCATGTAGACGCGCTTTACGAATTTGCGACGATCTTCAATCTCTTTTACGATGCTATTGATATAGGCTGAATCGCGTTTTGCCTGTTTGATGTTCTCTTGTGTTGTGAGGTCGTATTTGGCATCTGCATACCCCGCAACCATTTGCGTAATCTGTTCGTCGAGAGCAGCGAAGTTGGCTTCAATAGCTGCAGGCGTGAAGCTTACGCTAAGACCCTTGTTTTCAGTCACTTCGGCTTCGATGTCAATTACTTCTTTTGCTTCTTTGTTCATCTAAAACCCCTTTCTGATCAGGGAAAGTTTTACTGGTTTTTCTGCTTCACAAACTTTTCACACATGCGCTCATACCTTCTGCGCCTTGCTTTAAGCACACGTTCAAGATTCCTGATCTCAATCTGTTCGCATGCCAGGTTGTAGTCTTCTTGCATGCGCCGTTTCTTGCGTTCGTTGTTCTTAGGCAAGGCGGGCAAAGGTGGCATAGGGTCAATTCGGCTTTTAAGAATCGAATCGTTTTGTCGATAGATCTCTCTTTGCTTGATCGAGAGCTTTTGCAAAACATCGGCCATGTTTGCTTCCACCTTTTGAATCATTCGGTTAAGCTCGCAGCACCGACATATCCCTGTGCGGTTTAACCGGCCGCGCATCTTGCCGCATTCTGGGCAATAGGTCGTGCGTGAAGGTTTGTATCTAAGGGAGATCGCATAACCTTGCTTATTGAGTTGCAGGGTCTTTTGCTTGATTGATGCAACGCTTCTGTTCATGATTTCGGCCAAATCCTGCAGCGGTATGCGCCCAGCGTTTTCTATCAGGTAGCGTTCTTCTCTCTTAGACCAATCCTTCACCGATGCTCCTTACTTAGGCTCTACGCCAAATAAGATCTTCTCTTGCTCTCTGCGCTCTCTTTCGTGTTTTATGGCCACAATCTCTACTACTTGGCTATCGTCGGCATAAGCGACCGTGTTTAGCCCATCCATGACTGCTTTTACGATGTTGTCCAGGTCGGGTTTGTAGGTGTCCGGTTCGCTTTTTACGCGCTTTGGCCGTGACTTTGGTAAGGCACGGAACACATGTACTTCAAGCCTTACGGGTCCTTCGTAGAGATCGCCTTGATATGCTTTGGCCACCATGGCTTCTTCGTGCTGGGTCTCGGCAGGCGTATACATGCGCAGGTAGCTTCCTTTGCGTGTTGCCTTAGCTCGACGTTTGAAGGGAACTAGTGGCAGTGAGTAGAGATTCATCGCCGATTCGCCTCATAGATCACACGTGCTTCAGAGAGCGAATGTGCTACAAAGTGCCCATCGCCTACGATGTCATTCCAGTAGGAGAGAAGATCTAGGTCATCTATGGGAGTAGTACGAAACGAAATGGCCGATAGAAGCGACGGGCGCTCCATAACTAAGTAGCGGGCAAGTGCGCTCCAAAGGTTGTGATCGCGCTTGAATTCGCTAGCGAGCTTGATACTCATGCCGTGGTAGCGTGCGAGCTCGTAGATATTGCCGCGCTGGATAAGATCGCCCTGGTCTTTTAGGTAGTTGCAGAATTGGCGCAACTGTTCCCATTTATCAGGGTTTTTTCTCACCCACAAGCACGCTTTGGCCACCATTTGTTCTGCTCGTGCGTCCTTCTTCATCGCAGAGCCCTTTCTGCTGCGTCCCTATAGCCCTTCTCATATCCGGATTCAAAGCCTTCTTCATAAGCTGCTTCGTTGGCTTTCCAAACGAAATAGAACGCGATAACGGCAATCATGGCCAAAGCCACTACTAAGATGTCACCTAATTGCATGATCGAGCCATCCTTACTAACCAGGCGGGAATCTCGTTTACGAGCACCGCATATTTGGACTTACGAAGTCGAAAGCCTGGAACGCGCCTCGTTGGTGAATTAATTCGTGATAGGGCGTTTAGGTTTTCGTAGGAGATGCCTGTAATTGCTGCTGCATCCTGTAGGGAGCAAGTAATAGGCACGTTTTCTTCTCCTCCAAAGTAACGAGTGATATACTTGTTGATGGTGTTGATCGTCTCCTCGTCTTGCGTTTCGGGGGGACGTTCTTTTTGTTTGCTCATTTGTTTTCTCCTCTCTGTTCTTGTCGCTATTCTTCCTCGTACAGATCCTCGAGGCTGCAGCCTAAGGCGTCAGCGATTCTGACCATGCAACCGAATCGGGCATTTTCGAGACCTATGCGCTCATACTTGTAAAGTGCGCGGTCTGTTATTCCTATTTTTCTTGCCAGTCTGTAGAGAGTGATTCCTCTCTCATGGCAAAGTTTGTTGATATTGCTTTTCATGCTTTCCCTGCTTCCCGTCCATTTGTTCATGACGCAAAGCTGCTTCTATGGGTACCAAGGCGCTTTTATACTCCGAAGGGTTTGCAAACCTGCTCTTGCCGTTGCATGCAAACATGTATCCCCTCGGAGCCATTGCTGCGCCCTTCATGACCTTCCAGCCCTCAGGCACCTCATCAAGCACATCAGAAATCAACCCCGCGCCATGGTCGTAGACTCTACTTGCGGAAAGCACCATTCCTCTTTCACCGCCTTTCTCACCATCGTGGGAAATTCCCTCGGATCCCACCCTTCTAGCTCGCATACTTCCATGTCAAAACGCATGTCGGCGAGTAGCTCTTCGATCATTTGGTGTCTTGCCAGCTCCTGCAAGGCACGTCTTGTATCTGGATCAAGGTCGTAATTCACGAAGCACCTTTACCTCCTTTACACTGGCTTGCGCTCATCAGTAAGACCGAGCAAGTAATCAACCGAGCACCCAAAGAGTTCGCGCATATTTACTAAGTCGGCTGAATTGGGAAACGCTCTGCCTTGTTCCCATCTAGATACAGTGGTGAGAGATACGTTGAGGTGATCCGCAAGGTCTTTTTGGCTTACACCCAAACGTGTGCGTTCGCTGGTAATATTTTTCATTCATTCACCCCCATTCGGCTATAACATTACTTGAATGATATATAGCCGTTTGGGGGTTGTCAATAGTCTAATTTGACTATTTTTTGGGGGTATTATAGAATTGCCGCACCAACAAAAGGTGGTTACTATGGCAGAGAAGAAATACAAAAACAACCTTAAGGCGTTGCGTGAAGAGGTTGATATGTCTCAATCGGCAGTAGCTAAAGCTATTGGCGTTTCGACTAATTCATATCAACGTTATGAATATGGTGAAAGAGATATACCTGGAGATGTTTTAATCAGGCTTTCTAAATTGTTTGACGTTTCAAGCGACTACATCCTTGCTCAAACTCAAAAGAAAGATTATGAAGGGCAGAAGCAAACCTTAAAAGATGGTTCGAGGGAATTTGTACCAATTCCTGTCTTAGGCGAGATTGCTGCAGGTACTCCAATTGATATGCTGGAGATCATCGATAAGCATCCATGTCCGAAGCAAGTCGTGGACAAGCACCCGCATTGCGGGTGGCTACGAGTTGAAGGGGATAGCTACAACAGAACAATACCCAATGGCTGTTATGCCTTGATTGATTTTGATGAAAAGGAGCCAGACGAACACTCTCCTTTTGCTGTATGCGTTAATGGGTATGCAGCAACGATAAAGAAGGTAAAACGTCTTGCAAACGGATACGAACTGATTCCGAATAGCTATGATCCTACGTATTTACCGATGATTTACGACTACAACAAGGATACTACCGAGGAAATAACGATTATCGGGAAAGTGGTTTATGTTGCTTTTCCATTCGATTGGAACTTTTAGGAGTGTATAGAAGAAAAAACAGGCAAAAAGCCTGATAAATCCTCCTTTTATATTGACATAGTATATGGCGACTAGCCCTCACTATATCCGTCAAATTAAAGCTTCTGAATCGTAAGTGATAAAGAAGCGGGGAGGGCGATCAGCCCTCCCGAAAGAAACTCTAACTGCCTCCATATAAGGAGTATAGCAATGACTAGTGATGCACAGAAGAAAGCTACTGCGAAATACCGCAAGGAGAATGTGCGCCAGATAAGCGTGAGGTTCTATCCAAGTGAGCAAGACCTGTTTGAGCATATGGAAAAACAAGGCGGTCGAGCTGCTTATATAAAGGGCTTAATCCGCGCTGATATGGAGAAAAGCCAAGGAACATAAAATTTAGCGATGGTATAATTGGCAGCGATACGGCTTTAGGCTTCGTGAGTGGGGCCTTAGCCAAGGGGCTGTCAGCGTAGGTTGGCAGCCCTTTTTGTTTATGAAATTAAGTGAAGCGAACTCAAAGAAGATTATTAGGAACAACCATGGATGATAACAACTTGATTAAAGCAGAGATAGTCCTATACCAGGATGAAAATAGTAGCGTTCCTGTTGAAGTTCGCTATATGAATGAAACTTTCTGGCTAACCCAGAAAGAAATGGGCCAGCTTTTTGATGTCGCGCCTCAAACGATTAGCAGGCATCTTAATAATATCTTTAGAGAGGGCGAGCTTGCTAAAGATGCAACTTGTACAAAAATTGTACAAGTTCAAAACGAAGGAGAACGAAGCGTATCAAGAAACGTAGTTATCTACAATCTTGATGCAATTATTGCTGTTGGCTATCGCATCAATTCAAAGCAGGCTACTCGGTTTCGTCAGTGGGCAACTACCACGCTTAAGGAATACATCATTAAGGGTTTTGTCTTAAATGATGAAATGCTAAAAAACGGCGAGTCTTTTGGGAAAGATTACTTTGACGAACTGCTTGTCAGGATCCGTGATATCAGAGCATCAGAACGTCGCTTCTATCAAAAGATCACGGATATATTTCAACAATGCAGTTTTGATTATGACAAAAACAGCGAAACAGCCCGTCTTTTTTACGCAAACGTACAAAACAAATTGCACTTTGCCGTTACAGGCAAGACGGCCGCTGAACTAATTTACGATAGGGTTGATGCATCGAAACTCAACATGGGGCTAACTACCTGGAAAGGTTCTCCAGATGGCCCTATTCATTCAGGCGATATAACCGTAGCGAAAAACTATTTAAGCGAAGAAGAGCTGACCACTCTCAATAGATTCGTTTCAATGTTTCTAGATGCAGCAGAATTAAGTGCCCAGGATCATATCCTCATGAGTATGCAAGATTGCTCGGATATGCTTGACGATTTTTTGAAATTTAACAGACGATCTGTATTAGAAGGAGCTGGCAATCGATCAAGAAAGCAAGCAGAAGCAAGGGCGAAAAGCGAGTTTGAAAAGTTTCGTAAATTGCAAGACAAGTCGTATCTAAACGATTTTGAGAAAAAACTTGGTCATTGGCAAAAGCCAAGCCAACAATCCTAATTTTAAACCTGTCGAATTCAACGGGTTTAAAAATAAAGCCCCGCTAAAGTTTGGCGACCGAGCGGGGCAACCTCCAACCAGAAGGCTAGGTGTAGTTTATCATGGCCGTTCGAAAATTGAAAAATGGCAAATGGCTTGCCGATGTAACCGTGGGTATTAAATATGACGGCTCACGCGATAGGCGCACAAAGTTATGCAAAACGAAAAAAGAAGCCGAAAAGGCAGAGCGCCTATTTCTTATCCAGAAAGATACTAGGCTGATATCCGGCAAAATCACCATTGATGACTTTATAGAGCAAATATTCTGGCCAGCAAAAGAAGGACTACGCGCTAACACCAAAAGAGGATATGAGCGCGATATCAGATTGCGCATATTGCCAGCGTTATCAGGTATGTACCTAGAAGATATTAGGTATTCCGATATCCAGAAAATGATTAACGAAGCCCCAACGCGCA
Source organism: uncultured Cryptobacterium sp. (assembly GCA_964456695.1). GTDB lineage: Bacteria > Actinomycetota > Coriobacteriia > Coriobacteriales > Eggerthellaceae > Anaerotardibacter. Next base: position 56,594 of record CAYWAO010000003.1, read on the forward strand.
AGGCTGCTACGAATGCCCGAGAAACGCTATCGTCGATTCTTGGCCAAGCTATGAATATGGAGATGCTACAGCGCAATCCTGCAGGCCTTAGGTACGTATACCCGCAACCGCGCAACAGTGGACACAATAAGAACTATGGGGAGTGGCTGACAACCTTCGAACAGCATAGGCGCTACTTTGACGCAATCGACAAGATACCGCATTGCGAGATGTTTGATCGCATCCTTGTTTTGGGTCTTTGTTTTGGTCTTAGAAAAGGAGAGGTTTTTGGGCTCGACTGGGAACAGGTAAGCATGCGCAACCACACAATAAACATTGTGCAAACCTATGTGGCTGCAACGGGCGGGTCGTTTCTGGCTGATCCTAAGACACCGAAAGCAGAACGTACTATCCCTATGACACGTTATGCATATGAGAGAATGAAGACTTGGGATTGTGACGCACGTAGTGGTCCTGTCGTGAGGAGTAAGCAAGGAAACCGTATGAGCCCATCTACTGGCCAGGATATTGTCAGACGCATAGGAAAGAAGCACCCAGAGCTTCCCAGGCTAACAATTCACAGCATGCGGCATAGCTTTGCTACTGCTTGCATCAACGCTGGAATTGAAGTTTCGCGTGTGTCTGCATGGCTTGGCCATGAGGAGGTAAGCACAACGTATAATAGATACGTAAAGCCATTGTTAGAAGATCTAAAAGGTGATGTGGATGCTATAGATCAGGCGTATGGCTAGACTGTGGCCATAATGGCATTTTTGGCAGAGTTGAGCAGTGTTTGGCCAGGTCAAAAGCCGATCAAAGGGGGTTCGAATCCCTCACGGCGCACCATTTTAAATCTTTACCCCGTTTTACGTTTGACCTGGTAAAACGGGGTTTTCTTTTGCTTTTTGGGGTGTGAAATTTTCTCAATTTTGCCCGAAATTTTGGCATTTTTGGCAGTTTTCTCCATAATTTGGCAGAGTTTGGCATTCGAAAATGAGGGAAAAATACGATGCTAATTTGAGTAATAGATGGCGCTTTGTAAATTACCTGCTGCTATCGTATACCACGATATGAAGCTGACAATGAAGATGTCCGCTTGTCAGGTGGGAAGGAGCGAAAACGCGTGGCTGTAGATAACGAAGGGAATGGTTCCCCGCATGCCGACGAAACGATCGCTCGCGTATACGAGTGCAAGCGTGAGCATATCTTGGAGCGCTTTACCCACACAGACGTTGCGCGCGACATCGTAACGCTTGGAGGCATGACCGAAATATACTGCGCCGATCATCACGACGATGCGTTGCGCACGCCGTTTACTAGCGAAGCGGTGGATGCCGGTGTGTATCCCGCTCGCAAGATCCCGCGTCTGTGTCCCGAATGCGCAGCCCATCTGCGCTATGGCGAAGTGCGCCGGGCCTTGTGCCGCCGCGATCCGCGCCCGAGTTGCAAAACCTGCTCAAATCACTGCTACGAGCCCAACGAACAAGCCTTTCAGCGCAAGGCGATGGCATATGCTGGCCCGCGCGCGATGTTTCGCGGCTATGCGATTGAAGCCTTCCGCCATCTGATTCAAACGAGGTTGAGCTAGTGAAATCAAGACCGCACGGAATGTCGCAGCGCGCACGCCAGCATGTGGGGATACAGGCAGAAACGGGACTATAGACTATAGGCACTTTTGGCTTATGGTCTTATGATTCGCCATGCTCGAATTCACTGTGTTCCAATGCTAAAAGATAGCTCTTCTTATCAATCCCTCCGGCATATCCGGTTAGTTGTCCCCGGGCTCCCACAACACGATGGCAGGGGATGATAAGTGAAATAGGATTGTGGCTAATTGCGCCACCTATTGCTTGTGCAGACATGCGATCGGCGCCTGTTTGTAAGGCAAGGCGCTTGGCTAGTTCGCCATAGGTGGTGGTATGTCCATAGGGGATTGTAAGAAGTTGTTGGTAAACCGTGCGCCGAAACGGGGTTGTTTGCGGCTCAAGCGCAGGAGTGAACGAGGGGTTTTTGCCGGAAAAATAGATATCAAGCCAGCGGATTGTTTCGTCTAGTATCGGGATCGCATCGGGTTGGATAACGAAACGAACCTTGCCTGTTTGAGCGTGAAGCACGCCTGAACATGCGCAAGGGTCTTCCCATGAAGGAAGGGCGGCAAGCGCCTGGATTGCTTCTTGAGTCAGCGTTGAGCCAAAATGGATTTGCCCATCAAACCAAAGACCGATAAGTGCTGTGTCGCTACTTGCTAGAGTGATGCCGCCTATGGGCGATGTGTAATGAGCAAGGGAGATCATCGTGCTGGTGTCTTTTCGTACTGATGAATGAGCGATTATCGACAAGTATATCGTAGCGAATATGCTCAAAAGCACGCAATTGCGACTAGGTGAATCGAGAGCTGATCATATATCGGTTCCAAAAGCGCGATAATTCTACACGAGAGGCATCCGAAATGAAGGCGGCTGCTAGGTAGGGGCAAAACGTGCGATATTGTCTTGAGGTTCTGCTCAGGGGATGGAGGCGGGTGACGATAGGCAGAGACAGAACGCTTTGGGCCAGGGGTGCTATGATGCCTGCACGGCACTACATCAATGTGTGACGAACATACAACAGGGGCGCCGTGTTGGCGCCCCTGATCAGATACGAATGCTTTAGTGGCAGCCGCAGCCGCATCCGCCTCCGTTTTCGACATACAGATGCATCGGATACGACAGGTACTCAACGGGCTGCAGTTTTTCAACCGTTACATATCCAGGATCAGCAAGGATGACGCTTGGGATACGGTTGACGATGTCGGCGCAGGTGTGCTCAACAGTTGCAGGTTTTTCAAGACCAAAGGTTACGTTAGGCTCACCGTAAATCTTCCAATCGCACATATCGCCATCTTCGGGTTCGTACACCTTACCAATGCACTGAGTTTCAATAACGGGACCCTGATAGGTTTCGGTGGTAACAACTGCACTCATGCCAATGCAATTTCCAGCTGGGATGGTCTCTCCCATGGTTGCTGAATACACATCATGGTCTGAGATATAGGGCACGCATTTTTGTGTTTGTGATTTGACAGACCAGCCAAACGCATTGCACAGAGCCTCGTTGGAATTCCAAACATATGAAGGCTCTAACGTTTCAGGATGCGCAATCTGTTCTTCAAATTCTTCAGGAGTCAAACCACAACCATGAGCTTTCGCCAGTGCTAAGCCATAGTCTTCAACGTCGTAGCTTGTAGCGCCTTCGATCTTATCAATCTTGTGAACGCCGCCTGCCACGTGGGAGATCAGCGAAATCCAATAGATATCTTGCATGCCAGCACCGGCAACGGTGCAACCAGTTGCTTTAGCTAGTGCATCAATTTCGTTGGTTATTTCAGGAGATGTGGTCCAAGGATAGATTGCTTCTTCGCAGGTAGTAATAACATTGATGCCGCGTTCGACACATTTCATGATGTGGGGCTGCATGTCGCTCATGAAGCTAAAGAGCGTTAGCACCGCAATGTGTGGATCGCAGTTATCCAAAACTGCATCAGCATCATCGGAGATTTTCACGCCCAAATTGAAACCGAGGCCAGCATATTCGCCTACGTCAGTGCCTACGATTTCTGGGTTGTTGTCGATCGCGCCGACAATTTCCGCTCCGTTTTCATAGAGATAACGAAGCGTGTACTTAGACATTTTTCCGCAGCCGTACTGGATGACACGAACTTTTTCCTTATTCATGATAGCCTCCTTACTCTGCTTCTATTTTTCCTTAACCTTAACATGCTTATGCGTGTTAATCAGCGGAAACGATGTAAATAAGTTATTTAATTTATTGCATTTGGCCTGTTCTATTAAATAAGCGTATTGATTGGAGTCTTTGATGTGGAGTGGCGTGTTGTTAAGGGTGGAGGTCCATTGCTGATTAATGGCACCCATGACTTTGACGACTTAAATTTCTTAACAGGAATGAAGCCTATCAAAGTATACGCTTCAGCACATAACACCATTCGTCACAAACAAGTTGAAGATTCCTGTTCTGCAGTAGTGGAATATTTCATGTTGTATTTGTGCCCTTACGACCGATATATACAAACCGGCGTGCATCTGGTAGAGAATATTGTGTATTCGTCTGCGAATAAAGTTACATATTGTGAGTTTTGTCGTAGTGCCTGTGCCAATCACGACAAAACATCTACTTATACATCAAAAGCGTGAAGCAAAGGGGAATAATAGTGGAATCAAACTGTTCTATTGGGGTCCTCGGCGCAGGTACGTGGGGTACGGCGCTTGCTAAGCTGTTGTGCTTGAAAGACTACGATGTAATTGTGTGGTCTGCTCTTTCTGACGAGGTTGAACAGCTCAATGCCACTCATCAACACCCAAAACTTCCGGGTGTTGATCTGCCAGAATCTATGAAGTTTACCAATGTGCTTCAGGATGCGTGTGTCAATAAAGATGTGGTAGTGTTTGCCACTCCTTCTACGTTTATTCGCCAAACTGCCAAGGATGCTCGTGCTTATTTAGCGCAGAATCAAATTACTGTGTGTGTGGCAAAGGGTATCGAAGCCAGCACCCTGAGCACTATGACCGACATTATTGAAGAAGAGCTTGAGGGGCTTAACCCATGCATGGTTGCTCTATCAGGTCCAACTCATGCTGAAGAAGTTGCTCGCTGCATGCCATCGACCATCGTGTCTGCAAGTACCGATTCGGAAGCTGCTCGCTACGTGCAGCAGGTGTTCACTTCCTCTTTTATGCGTGTCTATACCAACGGTAGCCCCAAAGCGGTTGAGCTGTGTGGCGCCTTTAAAAACGTTATCGCGCTTGCATCAGGTATCGCGCGAGGACTTGGCTGTGGAGACAATGCGCGAGCTGCGCTGATTACGCGAGGGCTTGTCGAGATGAAGCGTCTCGGTAAAGCTCTTGGTTACGACGAATCTGCATTTGATGGCTTGGCTGGGTTGGGTGATTTAGTTGTTACCTGCACCAGCGAACATAGTCGCAATAATAAGGCGGGTTTCTTAATGGGTGTGGGAATGTCACCTGATGAAGCTGTACAAGAGGTTGGCATGGTCGTTGAAGGAATTAATGCGTTGCCGGCGGCAATGAAACTCAGCAAAACATATCAGGTTGACATGCCTATTACTGAAGCGGTTGATGCGGTTGTTAACGGAGGGGTTTCTGCCGAACAGGCATTGGATATGCTTGTTAATCGTGATCTAAAAGCAGAATAAAGGCGGTGCTATGATAGCTCGTAACTACGTGTGCTATGCATAATTAGCATTTTTGCAGCTGCCTTTGCAATTCTTAGCAAGTATCGTACTGGAAAACATAATCAGGTAATTGTGCCTGATTATGCTGCTTTTATTCATGCGAAACGTGCAGAGAAATGTTCGAATCAGTACGCTACGTTGATTTGGTTACCTCAGAAAACATGTGAGACCAAGAGATGTACGACATCGAAAAGCATCAGGTAGATGTCGTGGTCATGAATGCCGGTTGGAAAGGCGATCCTCGTTTTGAGGTGCTTCGCGACTATCGTGAACTGGTATATCTGAACAAAATAGAGGGCAGTTCTACCACTGATGTGAAGCGGCGCTTGAAGAGAAAAGAAGAACATTTTTTGATCTTTTTCGTTTTTCGGTCTTCTTACGAGTAGCCCCTGTCAAGATGTTTCATGGTAACGGCTTTATATCTGAGACAAGCCATTTGTTGGTGCAATGTTGAATGGGTATCAGCGTGGGGTAACCATGTGATACACTCTTAAAGTTATTTTCAAATTTTAGGAAATAGACTGATGGAATTAATCCAAATAATTAGGGACAAATGGCAGTGGCGCAAGCAGATTGTAAATCTTGGCTTGTTTGACTTACGCAAAAAATCACGTGGTGCCGTGCTGGGTTATCTGTGGTTCTTTATGAAGCCAGCGGTGTACATTTTTGTGTTTTGGTTTGCGCTCGAGATTGGTCTGAGGGTAGGAAGGTCTACCGGTAATGAATCGGTGCCATATATCTTGTGGCTCATGGCCGGGTTGATTCCATGGTTCTATATGCAAGAAATGTTGAATCAGGGTTCTGATGTATATCATCGCTATCCGTATTTGGTAAATAAAATCAAGTTTCCCCTTGCCGCTATCCCCGCCATTTTTAATGTTTCTTCTTTTGTGGTTCACTGTGCTCTAGTAGTAGTGCTGCTGGTAGCGTATTTCTTGTGCGGTCAAGCGATCGACATACATCTTATACAAGTGCCGCTTGGTATGGTGCTGATGTTTATCTTTTTTGACATGTTTTCATTGATGACATCATTGCTTTCAGCTATCAGTAAAGATTTTAAGAACTTGATAAAAACGTTGTCCACGCCCCTGTTCTGGCTCTCCGGCATTATTTTTAATATACAAACGCTCGGAATTGGTTGGCTTCAGACCATTCTTATGTTTAACCCGATTACGTTTTTTGCCACAGTATACCGATGTGCGGTGTACGACCAGACGTGGATTTGGGATACTCCAGAAGCTATTGGGGGTATGGTCGTTGTGTTCGTCGCTACCTTGATAGTCATGGTGTTGGTATATCATCGTACGCGTGAGGAGATCCCCGATGTCCTCTAGCAAACTAAAACAAACAAAAGAGCTCGCCCAATCTGGTACGACTGATATTGCGGTTTGCTTTGACCACGTCTATAAAACCTATAAGTTATTCAAAGACGACAAGCAGCGCTTCTTCAGCATTTTTTGGGGGAAGAAGAAGCGCGAGCAAATTACCTATATCAATGCGAGCAATGATTTGTCTTTTGAGATTAAAAAAGGCGAAGCGGTTGCGTTTTTAGGTCATAACGGCGCTGGTAAATCTACGGCATTAAAGATGGTGACGGGCGTTTCGTTTCCCACCAAGGGAACCGTTACGGTTAACGGTCGTGTTAGCGCGCTCCTTGAATTGACAGCCGGGTTTGATGGGTCGTTAACAGGTCGCGAAAACATATCGTTGCGTGGTCAGGCGCTTGGTATGACTACGGATGAAATTAAGGAAATAGAGCCTAAGATTGTCGATTTTGCTGACCTGGGTGTTTATATTGATCAGCCTGTGCGTTCATATTCGTCAGGAATGAAGGCGCGTCTCGGTTTTGCGTTTGCGGTAGCGTCAGAACCAGAAATACTGGTGGTTGATGAGGCGTTGTCGGTTGGAGATAGGAAATTCAGAAAAAAGTGTTATGCACGCGTGCGAGAAATTATGCAGGACAGCAGCGTCACCGTGCTCTTTGTCACTCATGCCTCTGATGCGGCAAAAGAATTTTGCCGGCGTGGCATCGTTTTAGAACAGGGAACAAAAATTTTTGATGGCCCCATCGATGAGGCCCTGGAATTTTATAATAATCACTCGTAATGCAAGCTAAATTAAGCGACGCGACTATGCAACCTGCGATTTGCTTTAGGCATTTCTCAGGAAGTGTTCGGGGAACGCAGAGACTAATCCGGATCTTTCCTTTGGCGTGGTTGAGTTAGATCATTATGTTGAGAGGGTCTTCCAGCGTCTTTCATCTTTTGCATAATCCTAAAAGCGCTTGTTGCTGCGAAGGCCCTTTAAATATTACGTCGGCAAATACTGGGGGTACAGCCGGATCGAACACATATCGCGCTGCCTACAAGCGTTTTTTCCAAAGACTCTAGCATTGCTGCGCGTATATCACAGATGAAAAAGCAGCAGTGGAACAGTGTGCTCAAGGTTTCGTTTGCCCCTCAATCCGTGAAGGATTAGCAAAGAAGTTACCCTAGGCTATCTTTTGCTTGACAATCTCTTGTATGATGCGGATGAAAAACTTCGACAGCATATGAAACGAGGCTCAGAATGACAATATTTCGCCAGGGTGACACCATTATGGTGTCCGGTTACGGATTTGCAGATCGGGGTCCGTACATCCAATTCAATGACATTACGACATCTACCCAATATCGATTTCCGGTGCAAGGTAAAACGTTTTCCATGATTCGTCACGATCGACGATTTTGCGTAGGACGCTTTGATCTTGCAACATTTAAAAGTAGTGTATGCCCGCTTAAAGTGGAGTTTCTTTCCAGTGAAAAAGACGACATGTGCCCTGCCTGCCGAGAAGCAACTGGGTTTAATCCGTCGTTTTATTTTGCAGATAGCATCTCGCTCCAGCAGCAGGCTTATAACGCAACGCCGCACTATGTCTATCTTGCCTACTTTGCGTCCGGGCATGTAAAAGCGGGTATTTCATCTGAAACGCGCGGGATTGGGCGCTTACTTGAACAGGGCGCTCGATGCGCTTGTGTGGTGGGACGTTTTTCAAATGCCGACGATGCACGCAAGCTCGAAGCGGCCCTTTGTGCTCAAGAGGGTATTGCTGAAACCATGCGCGTTTCTCTTAAAGCGCGCCTGTTGGTGGAAAAAACGTTTCATTTTGAAGAAGGTTGCGCTGCAATCCAAAACATTATTGACCGTGTGCAGAAGCTGCCCGAGGTGATAGGTGCAGGATTTACACCCGAGACCATCCAAGATCTGTCTTCCTATTATTTTGGCGAGTTTGTGCCCGACAATAGCCAGCTGCAAATTCCCGACAAAAGCGCAACCGAATGCGGCGGAACGTGTGTTGGCATGGTAGGAGGTTTGCTCATCATGCAACAAGGGGATTTCTGCTACGTGATTGCCCTGGACGATTGGGAAACCTATGTGGTGGATCTGTTTGAGGACGAAGTGCGTGTTACCTACGACTCCGTCCCCCAGCAAACATCATTGTTCTAGGTCTTGAAGCAGGTGAGTAACTTGTCCAATTAGGGGTTCAAAACTCACGCCGCGCTCTTTAAAGTTGGGCTGTTTACTTGACACGATCATAGCGTCGTGAGTTAGCTTGCCTGCAAATTCCACTGCAAACTGCAGCGGTTTGCCTGCCATGATGGCTGCCAGCAAGCACGAACAGTACAAGTCTCCCGTGCCATGTAGCATATAGGGCAGGTATTCGTTCGATGCTTCGAAGAATTCAATATTGACACCCGCAGCGAAATTGCGAATAAGACCATCTTCGCGCTGAATGCCCTTCAAAACGACATTTTTGGCACCCTTAGCAATTAGGGCATCAATAATGCGCTTTGCCTCATCGTCACTGATGTTGGGACCATGCCATTCTTCATCCAAAATGATGGCTGCTTCTGTCAGATTGGGAGTAAGAATATCGGCATCGCAGGCAAGTCCTGCCATAGCAGCACACAATTCGGGTGTGTACGTGGGGTACACCTTACCGTGATCAGCCATAACCGGGTCAACAACGCGCAACGCTTTGGGGTAGCGCTCATACAGGCTGCGAATGATGTCAACCTGTTTAGGGGCACCTAAAAAGCCTGAGTACACCGCGTCAATCTCTACGCCGATGTTTTGCCAGGCATCAAGATAATCAGGCAAGATGTCGGTAGTGTCGTGCATATACCAGCCAGGGTAGGCGGTGTGAGATGAAAATAATCCCGTAGGAACCGGGCAGACATCGCATCCTGCAGCTGAAACCACCGGGATAGCAACAGCTAGTGAACACTTTCCATAACCGCATAAATCATGAACTGCCGCCACGCGAGGAATGTAATCAGGATTTTGATTGCGATCATACAAAACGTTTTGGCTCATTTATTTACCTTCACCTTCTTTGTCGTCAAATTGCCAATGGTCATCTTCTCGGGGTCCCCGATCCCTGAACGTCTTGCGAGTTTTGCGTTCAAGGATGATGGCAATTAGGGTTGAAAGTACCAGAAAAATAAGAATTAAACAACCAATTCCCTGCATAGTTCCAAACAGAAAATGATATATCGCTGCGAAGTCCATATGTTCCTTTCGCGTTTCTGCATATTGTGCAATCTTGCCCGTTGATTAGCAAACATAATATTAAGGGTATACTAACTCTACCGAGCATCTTCGGAACATAGCTGAAACGTAATCTAGGTTGAAAGGACAGTCATGTTAGACATCCGGTTCGTTCGCGAACATCTTGATGAAGTAGCCGCTGCGATGCAAAGCCGCAACCATTCGTGGGATTCCGATTATTTCAAAGATCTGGATGAATCACGGCGTTCAGTTATTGGTGAAGAAGAAGAATTGCTCAATCAGCGCAACGTTATATCGAAGTCTATCGGCAAGCTGATGTCGGAAGGCAAGAAAGACGAAGCTGAAGCTGCCAAGGTGCAAGTTGCCGACATGAAAGAACGTATCGCTCAGTTAAGCGCAAAGCGCAACGAGGTTGAATCAAAGCTCAACGATTTGTTGTTGGGTACGCCAAATATGCCTGCTGAGAGCACGCCGGTTGGCGCAGATGAAAATGACAACCCAGAGGTACGCCGCTGGGGTACACCGCGTGATTTTGAGGCCGAAGGTATTAAGATGAAGCCTCATTGGGATTTGGGTGCTGACCTGAATATCATTGATTCGGAGCGTGCGGTTAAGCTGGCTGGCAGTCGCTTTGTGTTGTTGGGTGGTTTGGGCGCTCGTCTGGAGCGCGCTCTGATTAATTTTATGGCAGATACGCATACTGCACGTGGCTATAAGGAGTGGTGGTGTCCGGCGATGGCGAATGCCACAACGCTTACCGGCACCGGTCAGCTGCCAAAGTTTGAAGACGATCTGTTTAAAACGAGGGAAGGCATGTACCTCATTCCTACAGCTGAGGTGCAGTTAACCAACATCCATTCTGGCGAGGTGTTGGATGCGGATGATCTTCCCCTGTGGTACTGTGCGTTTACGCCTTGCTTCCGTGAAGAAGCTGGTTCTGCGGGACGTGATACGCGTGGGCTTATTCGCGTGCATCAGTTTGACAAGGTGGAAATGGTCAAGTATGCCAAGCCTGAGGAAAGCTATGACGAGCTGGAATCTATGGTCAAGGATGCCGAAAACATTTTGCAGCTGCTTGGTTTGCCCTATCGTGTGATTTCACTTTGTACGGGAGATATCGGATTTTCTGCGGCCAAGACGTATGACTTGGAAGTGTGGCTGCCTTCCTATAATGCATACAAGGAAATTTCCTCGTGTTCAAATTGCACTGATTTTCAGGCGCGTCGTGCAAATATCAAGTATCGCGACCCCGACAACTTTAAGGGAAGTCGCTTAGTACATACGTTAAATGGATCAGGTCTTGCCGTTGGTCGCACGATGGCTGCGGTGCTCGAAAACTATCAGCAGGCCGACGGATCGATAAAAATTCCCGAAGTTTTGGTACCTTACATGGGCGGCGTGGAAGAAATTCGACCGGAGTTGTAAGCAGCATCTGACGGGCTGACCAGGAATAGGCATGCAGCATAGTCGTTATGAAACCATCAAGACGTTCATCAAAAGCGCGAAAGAAAAACGCAGAGACAGATGTAGCCGTGAATGAAAGTTCGCTTCAGGCGTCGTCGTTTGCTTCTACGGGCACACCTCGGCTTGTGCGCTCGAAAAAGACGTCTGCGTCATCGACCGATGCTGCTGTTGGCGCGTCGAAGGGTGGTGCGTCGCACATCCCAACTACGGCAGGGGTATCGAGAAGGGTGCCGAGTGTGCCATCAGTGCCTTCGGTGCCGAATGTGTCGAGCGCTGCTGATGTGTCTAACAAAGCGCCGCGGACACCAGGTGTGGTGCGCGAAGCGACAAAGATGCCAAAGGCGGGTGGAGGCATGTGGGGTAGGATGCGCAATATGCCCCAGGTGCCACATATTGGACCCGCATCGGAACGTGCTTCCAAGAAGGTGCTAAGTAAAGACTCGAAGAAGGCAGATGCAACCAACACAACTAACGCATCGAAGACGGCAGCCGCTCCGTCAAAGTCAGCGCGTGCATCAGACAAAACGGCAGCATCGAGCGAGCAGAACACGACTCAAAGCAAATCAGCCTCGCGCACGATATCTACTTCACGTGCAACACAAAGGTCGCGCTTTCGCTCAGAGGGTGCTTCCCCTACGGCAAAATCCCTTCACGTTTCTCACGGTCGGGCTGATACTGCCACACAGCGTGCCTCGAAAAACAAGCGTGGTCAAACTGGTGCCAATGATCGCATGGGTACACAGGATCAAGCGCAAGATAAACCCAAAACGCGCAAGGGAATTTCTCGGAAGTTCTTAACCGTATCCCTGGTCATCATTGCGACACTTGTCATAGGCATCGGACTTATGGCATGGAACCAGTGGTTCCGCTATGACGATACTGCTGATATTCAGGGGACGTGGACGATTGACGGCTCGTCGGAGACTATTACGATTACTGATTCTGAAATGATCATGACCGATGACGTGTCGTATACTTATTCACTCGATACGTTTGAAAAGACCATCACGTTTTCGTTCGAGCAGTACAGTGGCGAAGGATCCTATGCATTTTCATTTGATCGCACCACCTTTGTTATCACCGAAACGGATGCCGATTCTGGCGAAGAAGTCTCGACCACATTGGTGAAACAGTGAACCGAGATAAGGCTGTGAATCGCGATAGGATAGCAGGTCAAGAAGGTGCGGTCAGCCGTGACGGGATGGCCGGTCACCAGGACGGGGCGTGTCACGATCAGCAGGACAGTCAGCATGACACAATCAGCTCGGGTGAAGGTGTGAGCAAGCAGGATGCGCACTGCGATAAGGACACGTGCCGCGATACGCAACACATAGCTTCAGCGCCCGAACCTTTGAAAGTCACGCATATTCGGGTGCGTCCTGATCGAATGGAAATCAAAGTTGCGGTCAGCGCAGAGAACTACGCTTATACTGATCAGGCTTTAATGAACGAGGTTCTGAAATCGGTTCCTTCCGTTGCGCAACATACGTGCAGAAATGCTAAGGGCATACGGTTTTGCGATGTGATGAACGAAACCTCGCTTCCTCATTTGCTTGAGCATCTCATCGTTGATGCTCAAGCACGTCGCAGCAAAAATGAAGACCGCATTTTTACGGGAACCACTCAGTGGAGCGTTGATGATCGACTTGTTGCGCAGGTGTCGGTATCGTATGAGGATGATCTCGTCGCTTTTGATGTGGTTAATAAAAGTGTTGCGTTTTTAAATAGACTGCTTGTTCAGCAGCGCATCCTTCCCAGGAGAAAGGACACAACATGAAAGTAGCTATTCTTGCTGGAGGAATGGAGGAGTACAACCAAACGGGGCTGGACGCTTCGCAAGGTGAGGTATCTTTGCCTGAGTGTTCCTGCAATAGTGATTTTGCGCCACTCTCTTCTTGCGATGTAGCATCTACGCTAGCTGCTTCGCGTGATGAAGCTGCTTATGTTGCTTCAGCGTTGAGCGAAGCAGGGCATGAAGTATTTACCTATGAGGCTGATGAAACCGTGCTTGCCACGCTAAAAGCACACCGTCCCGATATTTGTTACATAGCTTCAGGTACGCGCGGTTCGTATGGGCAGCTCCAAAATATGCTCGAGCTACTCAACGTAGCGTATGTGGGTTCGGGTTCTCAGGCATGCAGGCTTTCCTTCGATCCTGAACTTGCGTTCTATGAGATGAACAGATACACCGAAGCAGCTGACGAGCCGCTGAGCTTTGATCGCTTGATTGGCTTTTATGTGCCTGAGCATGTTGTGCAAGCAGATTCTTCTGAGCAGCTTTCTGCGTGGTTGGAGCTTTGCGAAGAGCGTATTCCTGGTGGCTATCCGTTTGAGGTGACGCTGCCCGTGCAGCAGGGTGCGCCAAAGAAAATGCCTCCTATTCAGGTTTATTCGCATCAAGAATGCGTGGATGTAATCAAGTCGCATGCAGCACATGGAACGGTTTTTGTGCGTCAGTGGATTGAGGGCGTGCGTCTCAATGTGGTGGTGCTGGGTACGGGCTGGGATGCTCATGTGCTGCCTCCCGTTGAGCAGGTAGAGGGGAGCTTGGTAGTACCTTTGCGCAGTGAATTGCTGTCGTATGACGAGGAAAACGCGCAGTCCATTCGCATGGAAATTGAGCGCTGCGCCTTCGATGTGTGTCTTGCGCTTGGCTTGCAAGATCTTGTTGAGCTTGAAATTATTTGGGATGGATCGCGTGTATGTGTGTCGGACATTAATACGTCTCCATGCGTTATGCCGGGATCGACGGTGGAGGTTGCTTGTATGGCGGCGGGGCTTTCTGTGGAAAGTGTGCTCGATCATTTAGTGCAGCTGTAGGATGTTTTTGGGCGCATAATAAGGAGATGGATGATCTTTGACGTGTGTTTGCCAGAGGCTATTTTGCTACATATGCCATTCACACGGTTCTTTCTTCATTCCAGATAATAATGTGTCTAGTGTATAGATGATTCGTATCGAGTCATCAACAACTCTATGGCTACGATGTTTTTCCCGATCAGTACGGGATTATGTACGTATAATAGGGAAACAAAATGTCACAAATACGTGTCGGAAGGGTTATTCACTATGGGTAAATTTGCTACATTTTTTATTGGCGGCATTATCGGTGTTGCTGCTGGTATGCTGCTTTCGCCCCGTACGGGTGCTGAGAATCGCGCCATGATCGCAGAAACGATCAATGAGGGCAAGATAGAGATTCCTCCTCATGTGCAAGAAAAAGCGGGTCAGATTGCTGATACTGCTGCAAGCACATCTCAGAAGGTAATCAACACGGTTATCGACAACAGTTCTGATGCTTACAAGGCAGTAACCGCGCGCGTACAGCAGGCAATACCTGCCAATCAGGCTGATATCAGCGGCGATGAGCTTCGTCAAAAGATCGATGCGGCGCGTGAGCGTATTGCCACTCAGGTTGCAAAGAATGCTGAAGTAGCGCGCGATGCTGCAGTTGATAAGATTCCTGTCGTGATCGATGCCGCACAAGGTGCCACGAAGAGCGCAAAGACTGCCGCTCATACTGCTTCTCAAGCTGTTTCGGATGTTGCTGCTACCGCTAAAGAAGCTGTAAGCGATGCCGCAGCATCAGTGAGTGCCAAAATTAACCCCTCCGATAAAGCTGAAACTGCTGATCAGCAGTAGATAGTACTTTCTGTTTGCTGATGATGTTTTCAAGCACGACGTATGAGCCTGTGCACGTGCGCAGGGATATGCGGTCACTCAAACAGGAACAATGAATGCAATAAGCTACGAACCGGATGGCGACTTTGGTCGCCATCTGACGTATAGATCAGGGCATAAAGCGCATGAGCGTGCAACATACGTTCATGGTTAACATCGTATGAAACGTGGGTAACGGTGCGGGTGGAATGTTTCTCATGAAAAAAAGCGAATACTGCATAAGCACGCTGAGGGGTGCGCCCGTGTATCGAGTGGGCAAAAAACGTACACGCATCGGCAAGATCCACTCGTTCATTTTTCATCCTCGTAAACGTCGTGTGATTGGATTTACTATCAGGCGTCCCGACATAGCTCTCATGATGCATCGCCCCGAATTGTTTGTAGCATACGATGGATTCGACGTTAAAGATGGCGAAATCATTATCAGTGACGAAAAGGGCTATACGGGCTCTGCCGCTTGTAAGCGTCTAGGCGTTGAGTGGAAATCATGTGTAATTTGGCAGGGTCTTCTCTTGCTAACCGAAGATGGCAAGCGTTGCGGTGTAGTGGGAGATGTGCGCTTTAATGCCGAAGATGGCTCGGTCGTTTCAGTCACAGCTGACAAGGGAGCCTCTGCGGGAATTTTGCTTGGCGAAATGGAAATTCCAGCTCAATATATCCTAGGATTCAAAATGGGTGCCGGAGATCGACTCAACTCTGTTTCCGGCGATGATAAAGAGTTTCTTCAGGGAGCAATTATTGTTTCCTCAGAAGTGGCAAGCTTCCAAACCAAGGGTGGCTTGGCGGAGCGCGCAGGGAGCGCAAGTGCGGTTGTGGAACATAAAGCGTCTCAGGTGGTAGAAAAAGCCAAACCGGTTGCAAGTGATGTGGCGCACAAAACGGGCGAAGCCATCAATAAAGGTGCATATGCTGTAGGAAAACAGCTTTCGAAAACAAAAGGGATGTTTTCAGCTTTCAAAGAAGAATATAATCGCGCAAGGTATGACGACGATAATGGGGGAAAATGAAAAAAGATTATGTATCAATTTTCGGACGTAAGGTTAACAAGTCCGATGTGTATAGGCTGCTCGGACTTTTGGGTTTTGTCCTCCTTGTTGCTGCTATGGTTGTTGTGTTGTGGCCAAGTCTCCGTCTGTTTTTTGAAGGAAATAGCCTAAGTTATGTAATTGAGAACATCAAAAGTCGCGGTGCTGCGGGAGTATTTGTTCTGTTCGGGCTGCAATTTTTGCAGATAATCATTGCGTTTATTCCTGGCGAAGTTGTTCAGGTGGCAGCAGGTATGCTGTATGGCCCTTGGCTGGGAGCGCTTATTGTGTTGGTTGGTTGTGTGCTTTCCAGTTCGGTGATCTATCAGATCGTCTACCGTTTAGGTGTGCCCTTTGTGCGTGATATGCTGAGCAAAGAGCACCTCGAGAAATTCTACAGCTTCGAGAGATCTAACAAATTAAACGTTGTTGTTTTTGTCCTGTTCCTCATTCCTGGCATGCCAAAGGATGTGTTTACCTATCTTGTTCCGCTCACTGGCATGCGTATGCGTACGTTCTTGATCCTTACCACTGCAGGCAGACTTCCGGGTGTCCTTGTTTCGACCTACGCTGCTGCTGGTCTGGCAGAAGGTGAAATAGTTTCAAGCTTGATTATCTTTGGTATTGCAGCAGTTCTTCTGGTGTTGGGCATGGTGTTCCGCGATCGTATTTTTGCTTTGCTGGAAAACAAAAAAGAAGAACACGTGCAGAAAAAGGAGCAGAAAAAAGAAGATAAGCGCAAGCAAGTAGAACAAGAAGACCGGCTAGGGCTGCAAGAGTCGCAAGATCAGCAAGACGAAGAGCTGCAAAGCCGGTAGGACCAGCAAGAGTAAGGCCAAGCGGAAAGGCGTATGCGCCTTTACAGCACGAGTCTCTAAACAGCTTTCCTGTGTATACGTTTCATGCATGTATGAGGAATTGATGAGATGCGCTATAGATGATTCGAACATGCATGTGTGTATATGAAGGATAGAATACGACTGTTTGACATATGTATTCTGAGCGTTACGAAAGCATAACAAGAGTGTTTGATGGCGTGCATTGGCTAGCCCCGATCAGTATTCTTAAGGTACTGGATGATTGATACTGGAGTGAGAGGCGTCGGGCATGACACAATCTTTGCATGATTCTCGAAACGATGCTGTGATGCATGACGGACATGCGGGCGTAGTAGATGCAACCCTTCGTATTGCTGTTGACGCATCCGACGATGAACGCATCAGCACAGAAACTGATACCATTTCCCAATCGCTTCAAGCTAAAGCCGATGCTGTGCGTGATCGTACGGGCGATGATGTACAACGTTCTGTTGTGGAAGAGACCGACGTAGCGAATACCACGAATAATAATGCAGACTGCCGAACTGAAGGCCATGTCACAGGTCAGGTCGGAGAAGGTTCTTGTACAGCACACAGTGGTACCGGTCATGATGTTGCCCTTGCAGAAGCAGAACGAGATTTGCAAGCCGCACGAGATGCATTAGCGGCTGCGGAAAAAAAGCTCGCTGAGGTGCAAGGAGTGCGAGGCTCGTATACCCAAGCAGTGCCAGGGACATTTCAGCAGAGTTCACAAGGCGGTTTAGGGCGTGGGTTGCATGCCTTGTTTGATCAAACGCCCGAAGTAACCTATCAGAAGCCTGTTACAACAACATCTGATCAGCAACAGGTGGCTGCGTCGCATCAAGCACCCGATCAATACTATGTTGAAGTGCAACAACAAGCTTCGTATCAAGAGGCTCCCAATCAACAATACGTTGCCTATCAAGAAGTTTCTGACCAGAGCGTTGCTGCTCAGCAAACCTCTCGTCAGGGCTACGTAGCCGCACAGGGAATTCCGTATCAACAATACAACCAGCAGCACTATTCGACTGCTCAGCAGCAAACGCCTCGCCAGTCTACGGTGCAGCCCCATTACGGCTCGCCGATTGCTTCTCGTGATCACGTGGCGGCAGGACTGCTTGCTATCTTTTTAGGGTGGCTTGGCGTGCACAAGTTCTATTTGGGCTATAACACGCAGGGCTTCATTATGCTTGCGGTCGGTTTGCTTGGCGGCATATTGACCCTTGGTTTTGCTCTGGGCATTGTGTGGGTTGTGGCCGTTATTGAAGGAATTATCTATTTAGTGAAATCTCAAAGTGAATTTGAAAGAATCTATGTGTTTAGTAAGAAGGAATGGTTCTAGTAGAGACTACTGCGATGCTATTCTTACTCTATAATGATTTCTGATTTGTATTCTTGCGTGTAATGTCTAAGGAGGAATTATTATGCCCACCATTACTCGCGATCAGGTTAAAGTGCCTATGGACGTCATGCCTGAAGCGCGCGAAGCGTACATTGACAACTATTTGAAAGCCACTCGTGGCACGGGTCGTTTGATGCTCTTTGCTTGCGATCAAAAGATTGAGCATCTCAATAAGGACTTTTATGGTGAAGGTATTGATATATCCGATGCTGAACCCGAGCATCTCTTCAGAATTGGCTCGCAAGGAACCATCGGGGTTTTAGCAGGTCAGCGTGGTCTTATTGCTCAGTATGCTGCTGACTATCCCGAGATTAACTATTTGGTAAAGATGAACTCCAAGACCAACTTGGTTAAAGGCTCGCAGGATGATCCATATAGCCCTCAGCTCTATGATTTGGATGCTATTCTTGCTATGCGCGAAGCGGGTGTCAATATTGTTGGTATCGGCTACACCATCTATCTGGGCTCTGAGTACGAGTCAACCATGATGGCTGAAGCAGGCGAGCTTATTGCTGAGGCACATGCTGCTGGCTTGATTGTGGTGCTGTGGATTTATCCTCGTGGTAAAGCAGTTTCTGACGAAAAAGATCCTGAGCTCATCGCTGGTGCTGCTGGCGTTGCTTTGTGCTTGGGTGCCGACTTCGTGAAGGTTAATCCTCCTCACGAAGTCGAGGGCCAAACTTCGGCTGAAGGTTTGAAGATTGCTTCTATGGCTGCTGGTCGCACGGGTCTGGTATGTGCTGGTGGTTCCAAGGCTGACGCAAGTGTATTCCTGTCAGACTTGCACGATCAGATTCATGTCGGTGGGTGCTGCGGTAATGCAACGGGTCGCAATATTCATATGCGTTCTGACGAAGAGGCTATCCGTCTATGTAATGCTATTTCAGCTATTACGCTAGGTGACTGGAGCGCGGAAGATGCCCTTGCGGTCTTTAACGGCGAAAAGGAATTCTCACTGTAATAGACCTGTTACCCAATACGTGAAGTAATAAAGCTGCATCAGAGGTACTCTGGTGCAGCTTTTTGTTTCAAAAACATGGAGTTTTGTGTTGCGGATTGAACCTTTTGAATATGCGGATTGTCCGGCTCGTTATGAAAGGCGCTCAATAAGTTCGACCATATCTTTGCCGAGTTGATGTGCAAGCAAAGGCGCGATAGGATCTTCTTCTACGCTGCGACGCCAACGGGGCTTTCCGTCTTGCACTTCTGCTAAAAGTGATCCTGTGATGCTTGCACTCAATATCGGGCCTTCAGGGCGCGGGTGGACGATAAGCATCTCATGTGTTGCAAAGAAGTTTTCCATCACGTTGTTTGTGGCTTCTGCTCCGCAGTTATTGAGGCCAGCTATGGTCAAGTAGCCGCCTACTTTACCTTTGAGCTGGTTTGATGTCATGTGCAACGGGCGCGTGCGGTCAAAGAAGTTTTTCATGCGGGCGGTCACGTTGCTGAAGTAGTCAGGCGAGCCCAGTATAATGCCGTCTGCTGCGATCATTTTTTCTTTGAGTTCATCCATGTCATCGGAAAGTGAACAGGCTGGCTTGAAAAGACACTTGTTGCATCCAGTGCAAAATGTAATATTGAGCTCGGCTAAATTAACAAGTTCTGTTTCTGCTCCGAGTGCCTCAGCCTCGCCAAGCGCCATGCGGAGCAGCGTTTCAGTATTTTGCCCTACTCGGTGGCTTCCGTTGATGGCAAGAATTTTCATCTGCATCCCCCTTATGTCTTGTCCTCCGGGGTCATTATAACAAGTGTGTTTGTGCGAACAATGGAGACAGAGTTGGCGGAGTGTCTTGTAAAGAACGAAGAACTCTTCGTCCGGATCGTTTATCATTATGATATGGGGAGATTACGCGTTGAGCGCAACAAGGAGTTGGATGTTTGGCGCGCATACTCTGACCCACTTTGAAGAAGGGTGCGGGTGTGTAGATGTGGCAGGCTTATTTTGAAAGGCTTGCTGTGCGAATGATGCGTTTGGATTGTTGGTGTTGAAGGAGTGAGGGGCATGGATATTACGTTGCATTTTCAAGAAAAGGGGACGGGCTATCCGCTGATTTTGTTGCATGGTAATGGTGAGGACAGTTCGCGGTTTCGTCATCAGATCGAATATTTTTCGAAAGACTTTCACGTTATAGCCATAGACACTCGTGGTCATGGACAATCACCTCGAGGAGCTGCTCCCTTTACGTTTGACCAGTTCGTAGATGATTTGTTTGACTTTATGAATGCCCGGGGCGTTTTTCGCGCACATATCCTGGGATTTTCTGATGGAGCGATTACGGCGTTGCTCTTTACGCTCAAGCATCAAGAACGGGTGAGTAAGCTCATCTTAAACGGGGCAAACCTTGATTTGGATGGACTGCTTGACCCTGTAAGAGAGCGCATTCTTGCAAAAACCGAGGAATACCGGGAGCGCAAGGACGAAAGCGCAGAAGACATGCGTTGCTTTGAGCTGTTTAATCTTATGGCAACTCAACCACCGATTGATCCTGAGCTGCTCGCAAAGATCGAGATACCGACGCTTGTCATTGTTGGTACCGATGATATGGTTTCAATCGGGCATACCGAGAAGATATATAAAAGCCTTCCCAATGCACAGTTAGTGTTTATTCAGGGAGATCATTTCATTGCGTATGACAATCCGGCTGCCTTTAATGAAGCGCTTGATAAATTTCTGAAAGATTTTTCGTAATCAAGGAATTATTCAAAAACGTATCAGCATTGTAAGGGAAAGGAGATGAGATGTCGTTTCAGTATATTCTCACCGAAGAACGCGATGGAATTTTTATTGTTACTCTCAATCGTCCCGAGGCAAAAAATGCGATCAATAGCGTTATGTGGCTTGAACTATGTCAGGCGTTTGATCATTTGGAAAATACGGATTCGTTGCGTGTTGGCATCATCACTAACGTAGGTGATTGTTTCTGTGCTGGAAGCGATCTCAAGGAAATTGCCGCAGGTACCTTGCATGCACCTGAAGGATATGAAGATAGTGGTTATGCTGGCATGAGCAAACGCTACATCTCAAAACCTTTGATCGCTGCAGCTAATGGCCGTGTTGTTGGTGGTGGTGTGGAAATTTTGGTGGCATGTGATTTGGCGATTGCTGGTGCCGATTCCACATTTTCGTTGCCAGAGCCTCGCAGAGGATTAACTGCTGCTGGTGGTGGTTTGCTGATGCGCATCATGCAGACCATGCCTGCTAAACCAGCTATGGAATTGATGTTAGTCTGTGAGCCGTTTTCTGCGCAGAAGGCTGAGGAATGTTTCTTAATCAATAAGGCGGTTGAGCCTGGCACCGTACTGGATGAAGCAGTGAAGATGGCGCAGCTTATCTGCAAGGGTGCTCCTTTGGCAGTGGAGTGCACTAAACGCACCGCATATGAAACGATGGGCGAAAACGTGGTCTATCCTTCCAAGGGCTGGGAGATTTTGGAGCGAATTGAAGAGATTACTCAAAATAGCGAAGACAAAATTGAAGGAGCAACGGCATTTGCTGAAAAGCGTGAACCGGTGTGGAAAGGTCGCTAGGGCTCGTTTTCTCTGCTGAAAGATGCCTATCGTGCGATCAGTAGTGCGATCTTTGCGCTGGATGCGTGCTTGCAGATTGGAGCATGCGCGAGACGCACGAAAGAGTACGGAAGCTTCTAAGGCTGCGCGTTAGGTTTCCAAAGAAATGATATAACGGCTGTCAGATATTCGTCTTGGCAGCCGCTTTTTGTTCTCATATTGCTGCATGATTCGAGTGTCATTTTTCGACGAACTTGTAAACGTACTTTCTACCCTTCGTATCGTTGCAAGAGTAGTGGCGCTGCAATATAGACCATAATCTGATCGGTGCCTTCAGCAATTTGATTCCCGCGGCAATCCTGCCAGATCGTGCTAACACGAGAACTTCCGGTATAGCCAAGACCACCGAGAATTTGCATCGCATCACTGGCCACTTGAGTTGCTGTTTTGGGAATGTAGCGCTTCATCAACGCGACGGACAAGCGCTTTTCTTTGTGATTGGTTTCAATGGACCAAGCAGCGTGATAGAGCATCGCGCGCATAGTACGTAAGCTTACTTCCATGTCGGTGAGCATCTGCTCGATTTGCTGGAACTGCCCAATGGCCACACCAAATGCTTTGCGATGTTTCGCATTCGAAATGGCATCTTCCATAGCTGCTTGCGCCATACCAAGCGAAGAGGCGCAGGTGAACACGCGTCCGTATTCGAGCAGCCTGAATAGATGACGGAATCCTCCCTTATGACCAATCAGACGATATTCGGGCTTGAGCTCCACATTCTCAAACGAAACAGACGCAAAGGGCACCATTGACTGACCAATTTTATTGATAGGGATAGCACGAATGCCCGGCAAATTGCGAGGAATCAGCCAAAACGAAAGAGGCGGATACTTGTCGGTGGTGTTACTGTCTTTATCGATGGCGGCGACCAAGATATTGGGAGAGTATTCACCATTGTTGACGTAGGTTTTTTTGCCGTTGAGGATAAGCTTCCCATTGTGGGTTTGTACCGCAGTGCTCATGCCCATGGTGTCAGATCCGGCATTGGGTTCTGAGACTGCCAGAGAAAACATCAGTCGTCCTGTGTTGCGGTAGTCCTCCAGCGCTTTTGACACAACGCCCTCATCGGCAAAACCGCGCAAAATTTGCATGTTGAACAGGTCGTTTTGAAAG
Source organism: uncultured Cryptobacterium sp. (assembly GCA_964456695.1). Classification (GTDB taxonomy): domain Bacteria; phylum Actinomycetota; class Coriobacteriia; order Coriobacteriales; family Eggerthellaceae; genus Anaerotardibacter. Next base: position 79,463 of record CAYWAO010000003.1, read on the forward strand.
GGAAGTGACGCCCCGGCACAGCGCGATAACTCTTCGAGAATAAGGGTTTGCGCCATGATGCCTAAACGTTCATTCGGGCCTGTATAGGTTTGCTCTAGTGAAAAATATCGATCTACGAACCCCTTGGCTACGTCATCGGGAAGGCCTTGATCACGCCTCCATTGAAATACGTGTTCAGAGGTGAAGACCTTTTCTCCGAAAGTGCGGAAAGTTGCAATAATATTTTTTTGGCTTTCTGAAAGTTCGAATTCCACCGGTATCCCTTATCTAAAGTTCGTCTTGCGTCTCAACCTCTTTGTGGGTAATGGCTCCGTTGTGTGGCTTCGGTCCTTTTCGTAGTACCCGTAGCGCTTTGCTGTGTTGTGCGTGCCTGTCAGCTGTGCTGGTTAATTATTACGTGCGTGTTATCCTTACATGCGCTGCACTCAGCAACCCCGTCTATATCACGGCATCACAGGTTGCATCGCGGGGAGCACACTATCAACTCTTTCACAAATTACGACGTAACTGGGCCTCTTTTATTTCGCTTTCGAGTGAGCTGTGGATAATATTCGTGAACGGTCCCGCGTCACTAATAAGATGTTTTGTTCCGGGCTGTTCGCATTTACGGGTAAAGTATGACAAAAACGCACAGGTATAAAACTCACTCAGAAAATCGATATTCTCTTCGGGTAGATAGCGGTTCGCCAAGATGATGACAATGTCGTTATGTAGAGCAGGCAGGTAGAGATCGTACAAATAATTGCGTAGCGCTGCCGGCCCAGATTCGGAGAGAGCCTGCATGTAGAAATTGCGCTCGTTTTCTAGCACGATAGCAAACGTGTCAAAAAACTTTGAATGATCCAAGGAGCGAACGCCGGACTTTTGCGTTATGTAGAAAGGCAGGTCAGGATAGGTTCCCTCGCCTTCCTTTTCGTACACCAAGACGTTTTCAGGAAATCTATGCTGGAGCTCAACGCTTAGGTCGTAGCGAAACTTCCAAATGATAAGTGCATTCTTATCTTCAAAGTGATAGTAAAACGTTTTACGGTTCTTTCCGGTGTGCTCCACAATATCACTGATAGAGACCTTTTTTAGGGGTTGTTCTGCGCAGAGATCAACCAAGGCCTGGGAGATTAACAGCTTTGTGTCAATGGTACTCATTGCATACCCCTTTCTGCTCAACTCGGTAGCTTGTAGTTTACCGCTCTCGTACGTAAAATTTGGTCAAAAAGAAAAAAATGTGTACTAAAAAAGTTGTTTCGGAAGGCCGATATGCTCTCGTCTATCTATTCTCGAGAAAAGTGATTGTACAAAAAATGCATAATGACGTGACATCTGTTTTACAATAACCTAATGCGGAGGAGTGCTTACGATTGGTCAAGCGCTGGTATATAGGTTATTGGATCAAACGCAGCAGAACAAACAAAGCGCTACGTTGTGTGATGGTGCTGCGTTTAGCACAGGGAAGTGCCAGGTATGTCTGATCAGCTCCTAGAGATGCAGGAATAAGATTTCACTTTTGTCTTACGAAAGGGGCCGCGAAGTGAAGTACGAATTGTTGAATAAGCCGTTCAAAATTGGCAATGTGGAGCTGCGAAACAGATTCGTCATGCTTCCCATGACCATTGAGAAGACCGATAACTATCACGTTGGCGATGATCTTATTGATTTTTACGAGCAGCGTGCAAAGGGCGGAGCTGCTCTGATCGAGCTCGGTTCTTGCTACGTATGTGACGTATTTGATACCCATCCAAAGTATCACACCACCACTGGTGCAGTAGGTGTTTGGGACGACTGCTTTATCCCAGGTCTTACGCGCACTGCCGAAGTATGCCACAAGTATGGTGCTAAGCTTGCTGCACAGTTACAGCTCTGCTACGAGTGGCGTGCAACCGGTGAAGATGAACTTCATTCTTATGCTCCTTCAAAGGACGTTGTTTCTGGCCCCTTCGTAGGTATGCCCGAAAAGGAATTCACTAAAGAAGAAATTGCTATCGTTGTTAAGCAATATGGCGAAGCCGCTCTTCGCTGCAAGAAGGCTGGCATCGACATCATTGAGATTCATGCTGGTATTGGTTATATGGTCATGCGTTTCATTTCCAAGTATTCCAACCATCGCACCGACGAGTATGGTGGATCCACCGAAAACCGCTGCCGCCTGTTGACTGAAATTATCGACGAGATCCACAGAACCTGCGGCGATGACATGCCTATTCTTATTCGTTATTCTGCGGACGACCTTATGCCTGGTGGTCAGCGCATTGAGGATCTCAAAGAGGTTATCGAATGCGTTGAGGCTCATGGCGTTGATGCTTGGTCTATCCAGGCAGGCTTCCATGAGGCTCCTCGTCCTGTTGCTAACCAGCTGGTTCCTGAAGGCGAATTTATTTATTTGTCCAAAGAAGCCAAGAAGTATACCACGCTTCCTTGCTTCCCTGGCACGCGTATCAACCACTTGGATGTTTGCGAGAAGATCCTTGCTGACGGTTCTGGCGATGCTGCTGGTATGGCACGTCACTGGATTGCAGAGCCTGAGATTGCTCTCAAGGTTGCAGAGGATCGTGCTGAAGAAGTGCGTCCTTGTATCGTATGCTCTCGCTGCCTTGACAACATCTTCATTGGCAAGCCTTGCAAGTGCTCCGTTAATCCTAACGTGTATTTCTCCCAGTATGGTCTTCCTGAGAACCATCAGGTAGACGGTGAAGAGGCAGAGAAGAAGATCCTGATTGTTGGTGCTGGTCCTTCCGGCTTGGAGGCAGCTCGCAATCTGAAGATGCGCGGCTTCAAGAACGTTGTTGTTGTTGACCAGAAGAAGAAGCCTTGTGGTTTGCTCAACCTTGCTCAGGTATTGAACGACGAGCTTCCTCCAATGGTTGATTGGTACAACAACGAAATCAAGCGTTTAAACATCGACGTTCGTTGCAACACTAAGGTTGATGTTAATTTCCTGCGTTCCTTCGGTGCAGACGAGATCATCTTGGCTGTGGGCCCTGAGACTACTTCTCCTGATGTGCCTGGTAAGAGTCGCAAGAACGTCATCGACTCTCATGCACTCAAAGAGCTTGTTGAGGGCAAGGGCACTCCTGGTAAGGGCTTCATGTGGAGCATGTCTTGCTTCGGCATGAACGTCTTTGGAGCTCCTCTTGGCTTGATGAAGTGGGGTCTTGGAACTCACCTGCTGGTTAAGAAGCGCCTGGCAGTTGTTGGTGGCGGCTTTGCTGGTGTTGAGGTTGCTTCGTCCATGAATGAGGGCCGCGAGGTTACCGTTATTGAGGCTGCTAAGAAGGCTGGCGCTGAAATTGGCATCATCGACAAGAATCCTGAGCTCAGGAAGCTCAAGGAAGAGGGCGTTAAGATCCTGACCCTTACCAAGGTAAAGGCATACACCGACGAAGGCGTTCTGTGCGAAGACGCAGAGGGCAAAGAATTTACCGTTCCCGCAGACACCGTCATTGTTGGTACTACCATGATCGACAATACCGATCTGTATGATGAGGCTAAGGGTGTCTTTGGTGAAGAGCATCTCCATCTTATTGGTAATGCTTCCCCCCACACCGACTGGGAAGGCGTTGCAAATAACGACCCTTACGGAACTCCTGAGTACAAGCGTTTGCTCGAGGCTATTCGTGATGGCTACATCGTAGCTATGAAGATGTAGAAGCGCTTGTTTTTACGGTTATTCCGATTAGGGATTACGTGCTTATGCCGATATGAGTGCGAATGACGCGTTAAATGTAGATACGATGCCTGGCTTGCGTTTTGCAAGTCAGGCATTTTTTCTATAACCCGGCGTTTAGTTGATCTCAGGCAACTAAAAGGCCCCATTTCTGGGGCCTGATCAGGTGATATGCTAAAATTTAATCACCCCTATTTTCCTTTAAGCCAAGATTGAGAGTTATCTAACCCAAAATACACGCTTGTCATTGCGTGGCTTTGCTTCTGCGGGTTCAGCAGGATAGCCGAGTGCTAAGTGGCCGATACCTTCATAATCGCCAGAAACACCTAGTTCATCGAGCATCTCTTTGAATTCTGGCATTCCGAATTCTTCTTTAGCGCGATGAATCCAACAGGTACCAAGGTTAAGGGATTCAGCTGCCAACATCATATTGCCAAGGGCAAGAGGACCATCATAGATATAAGTAGGGACGGTTTTATCCGCCAAAACAATCAGGATAACTGGCGCGCCATAGAAGGGGTCGAATCCTTCTTCCCAGCCACCAATTTGGCGATTGATCTCGGCAATATGGTCGCGTTTCGCTTTGTTGGTTATCGCAATAATGATCTGAGATTGCTTGCCCATGCCGCTTGCAGCCCAAAGCCCTGCATCTATAATTTGCTCAATGTCGTGTTCGTCAACAGCGTCTGGCTTGAAAGAGCGGATAGCTCTGCGTTCATGAATAGTCGTTAGTGTTTCGTTCATGTTCGCTCCTCACGTTGTGAATTAATCTGCGCTCATTTCTATTCTAATAGTACGAGCGCAGGAATAGATTATTTCCGTATTTCTTTCTGTGGATGGAGAGGGGATTTTCCCTAGAAAAGTTTTTTGTCTTCGCATTTTGAGCCAAGCGATCTTGGTGCTGGGGGCTGTTTTGCATGAAGCGTCCTGCTTTGCATACAGTTGCTGCATTAGCCAGTTTTCGTTTACTCTAGCTCAGAGTCGAGATCCACCTCAAACAACGTATTGAGGTAGAACATGCATTGCTGCAGACCACTTTCTGACGGTTTACCTTTGAGTTCGCTGAAGGGTAGCCAAAACACGCACGTAATAAATATTGCGTCAACGACTCTAGCCATGTCTTCTTGTGTTTTGACCTCTGAGATGAGCCCTTGCTCTTGAAGCGTTTGAAGCGATTGCAGCATTGCGGCTCGATACAAGGCATACACTCGTTTCTGCTGTTGAGCAACACGTGGAATCATCTGTGCGATCTGCGCATAATGACGAAAGTAATACGCGTTCTCCGTTACGACATTCTGCATGTGTTCAATCATGCCAACGAGGTCAGATACTGTTTCGGTGGGTGTGAAGGTCGCGGTCTGTTCTGTATCAAACAGGAGTGCTTCAACGATTTTTTCTTTTTTGGCAAAGTGGTAGGTTACATTACCCTTGCTTATCCCAACTTCATGGGCAATATCGCTAATCGAGACGCCGTTGATACCTCGTTCATTAAAAAGATGTCGTGCAGTATTTAAAATTTTCGCTCGTGTATCGGTACTCATGATGTGGTCGCTTTCGTGGTAGTTGTGATGGCTTATGCATTGGTGCGTGGTTGTGCTCTGACGGGTTGAGCGATTGTAGCAGCTCGTTGCAGAGTGCAGATGAGTATCGTCTGCATCGAATGCAAGCTACGATTCGTCGTGCGCGTGCTGCCATCCTTTAAAGCAGATAGCGAATACTACAGCTGCGATGAGTGGGAAGAGGGTCATCACTGCATACATTAATGAGTATCCAAGCCAGCCGGCGATAACTCCTGCTACTGCTGATCCAATGCAGAGCCCGCCATCAAGACCGATTAAGTACGTAGAAGTGGCTACGCCCTTGCGCTGTGGTGGAACGGTTGAGACAGCCATTGTCTGAAAGACGCCCGATGCAGTGCCCATGCCGATTCCCGCGAACGCGCCAGCAATGCAAAACATGATGATCGTATTCGAATTAGAAATTATGAGCAGGGTTGCAGCAACTCCTAACGTGCCAACAAAACTTGGAACGAAGTACCCATGCTTGTCAACCATGCGTCCAATAATAGGACGAGAAATAATGGTCACGATAGAGTACACCACAAAATACAAACTTATATTTTTCACACCTTGTGCCATGCCATAGACCGCAATGAAGGCGGTCACAGATGCAAATCCCACGTTGACCAGCAGAATCCCGAGTGAGGGTAGCCATGCTTTTACTTCCACGAGGGAATCGAAAGTCAGCGCTTGCCTGCGATGCTTTTTGGCGGATTGAGGTACTTGGCCGTTTGATTCGGGGGTTTGATCAATCGATGCTTTGGAAGCTTGAGCTGAAGTATCTTCAAGGAAGATTGAAAGCACCAGTGCAATTGCCAACGAAACCGCAGCTACTAGCACCATGGCATGGGCGCTGACCGATTCCAAGAGAAAGATACTCAGTGCAGGTCCCACGGCAGCAGATAGTGCCGCGCCGAGTGCATACCAGCCCATGCCTTCAGCAAAACGAGATTTAGGTAGGATATCTGCAACAACGGTTGATGTTGACGTGGATCCAAGCCCCCATCCAAGACCGTGAATAATACGCAAAACGAGCACGACACCTACGTAAGGGAACGTCACATAGGCCACGGTTGCAACGACCATGATAAGAATGCCGGAGATCAGCACACCTTTGCGCCCAAACGTGTCCAGAATCAATCCTGCAAAGGGACGAATGAGCAATGCGGCAGCGGTAACGAGTGTAACCGTTAGGCCGACCATGAGCTCATTAGCTCCGAGTTGTTGCAAATAGACCGGCATACCTATAGTGGTGATCTGAAAGCTGAAGAAGACAGCAAAGTTTGCAAGTGCAATACACACGAAGGCTTTGGTAAACAGGGGAGGTTGCGCTGCCGGTTGTTGATCGTTTTGAACTGGCATTTGCGCTGGTGCCGACACCGACACATTGTTTTTCTGTGCCTTCAGATCATGAGACCGTGGTGCGCTGTTAATTGACGATGTAGATGCATCACGGTTCAGAGGGTCGTGCTGAGATTCGCTCATGGCAATCCAATCCTAGAGGTGTTTTATCTGGCTTTACTTCTAGTACGATTGTCCTAATAGTAAAGAATTTGTAGCTCCTCGGTCAAGCGCAATCAGATGACGGTAATGCTTACTGGTTTGTTCTAGATGCTCAGGGGCACCATCGAGCGTAATGTGTCCTTTATCTAAGAACAGAACCCTATTCATTGCTGAAACACCCTGAAGGTGATGGGTAATCATAATGAGCGTTTTGTCTGCAAGAACGTCAAAGATTGTGCTTAATACTCGGTTTTCGGTTGCTGGATCAAGGCCTACCATCGGTTCGTCCAAAATAACAATAGGTACATTTTGAAGCAGCACGCGTGCTAGAGCGATACGGTGGCGCTCGCCGCCTGAGAAGCGAAAACCTGCTTCATCAACCACGGTATTGAGCCCTTCAGGTAAGTGGCTCATCATCTTGTCAAGCCCGACTTGTGAAAGTGTTTCCAGTAGCAACTCATCGTCGGCATCCTTGTTGGCTAAGAGAAGATTCTCTCGCAAAGTTGTATTAAACAGGTATGTTGTTTGCTGAATTACGCCAAAGTAACGGGAGGCCTGATCGGCCTCGGCCAGATGGATGCATGGTGTTCCACCGAGTGTGATAGTGCCTGATGTGGGGGCTAAATCACCACGAATGAGCGACGCTAGCGTAGACTTGCCGCCGCCGCTTTTACCTAGAATGGCAATCTTTTGTCCCTGAGGGATTGTAAGCGTGATATCGTGCAACAATGAATTTTGCGTTTGCGGGTAATGGAAATTTACATGTTTAAGCGTGATATCGAGTGGCTCTTGGGGAAGTATATCTACCACATGTGTAGAAGTGCCATCAACTTCTACTTCCGGAAGGTTATTCAAACGCTCGATAGCGTCTTGGTGAGAACGCGCTTCCACTGCAGCGTCAGAGAGGGGACCAAATACGTCAAGCAGTGGGAAATAGCCCAGAACAAATGCCAAAATCCAGTTTGATTCGCCGCCTTGAGTGTCGCCAAATTGCAATGCGGCCCACACCAAGACAAGCAATGCACCCAACGCAAACAGAGCTTGCAAAGCAAGATCGCGCTTACGATCAAACGCATGTGCATGTGCTTCGAGCTTGCGTAGCTTGTCTTGAATTTGTTGCGACTGAGTAAGGAAATCTTCTTCGCGGCCGGAAAGGATCCAGTCAGTGATACCCATTACATTATCGGTAGCGGTCGCGTACAGCTCAGACTTTAGCGACTTATGCTTTGTCTGCCGCATGCCATTGATGGCAACTGATATACCAGGCACAACGAGTAACTCAAACAGGAGCACAACACCTACGGCAATTGCCATCCACCAGGTAAAATACCCAAATAAGACAACTAGCAACAGGCCAATAACCCATGCAATAACACTGGGGAATATGGTGCGCAGATATAGGTTTTGTACATGACCGATGTCTTCTGCCAATAAACCAAGAGCATCGCCAAGTCGGTAGATGCTATGAAAGGAAATTCCTTGCACATCAAAAGCGCGATAGAGTTTGACGCGCAGGTTCGATGTCATGCGCAATACCCAATCATGGCTGGTCAAACGCTCAATATATTGAAGAACAGGCTTGCCAACACCGAAGATACGTACACATAGCAGTGGGGTTCCGAGTAGCAAAATGGAATAGGGCATTTCGGCGGAGCCGCCTATAAGCCAGCCTGAAGTAAACATCAATGCTGATGCAAATATGATCGTGGCGCAGCCAAGTGTTAAGGCTAGAAGGAGTGTTTTTTTGTATCGTCTTAGATACGGTTTAACCCAGGTGTCGTTCTTCCACGAGAAGCCCTGTTTGGTTTGTTTTGTTGAGGTAGCTTGACTGATCTGTTTGGCCTGATTGTCTTGTGTGACCTGTTGACTTTGTGTAGCCTGCTTAGCTTGTGAATTGTGAGCATTGCGGGATTTATCCATGAGAACCTCCCTGCGTTTGTTCGACAAAATTTTGATATTCACATGAGTTCACAAGTTCTTGTGGTCTGCCACTTGCGACAATGGCGCCATCTTTTAAAAGTAAGACGGTGTCCATAGCTGATAGCCAATGAAGACGATGCGTGGCGAAAAAGACAAGTTTGTCTTTCATGAGTTTTAGCATGTGCGTTTTAAGCTCAAGCTCGGTTTCAATATCGAGGTGTGCGGTGGGTTCGTCAAAGATCAAAACATGGCAATTTTTATGCAAGAACGCACGAGCAAATGCGATGCGCTGCGCCTGACCACCGCTAATCGCATGAGCGCCTTCTCCGATGGTGGTTTGCAGCCCATCAGGTAACTCCTGTACAAGGGACTCTAGTCCCATCAGGGACACTACGTGCTCTACCTTTTCTATAGAAGCATCAGGCTGGTAGAACGCTAGATTATTATAGAGCGACGTGTGGAATATATGCGGGTCTTGCGGGATATAAACAACTTGAGATCGCCATGCGGGACAGGATAGCGTATCAAGTTGAGTATCGTTATAGACAAGAGATCCCGATATGGGGGACATAATGCCTGCAAGCAAATGCGCCAGAGTGCTTTTGCCGCTTCCGGACGTTCCAATAATGCCAACCTTTTGATTGCCGATACATGTGCAGGTAAGATCGCGAAGTGTGGTGTGGATATCGTAGGCAAATGAAACGTGATTTAAGGTAAGCGTGCTGTTTTCATTCCACGCTGATAGTTTGGGTGTTGCGAAATCAGGTAGAGCAGAGTCAGGTTGCGTGGTGGTTGGGTGGCTCGTGGAGGGCCACTGAGCTGACGGTTCAAGCAACTCAACAATCGAATGAAGGGCATTCTTGCCATCGAGGGAGGCATGATAGTCAGAAGCAAATTCACGGATCGGCTTGAAATAGTCGGGAATCAATACCAGTACAAATAATGCTGGGAACAGCGTGAGTGATCCATCAACTAATCGAAATCCAAGCATAACGGCAATTGCCGCAATCGATATCGTAGAAAACGCATCGAGCACAGCACCTGATAAGGTCGCAATACGCAGTGTTTTGATAGTAGCCTTACGAAAACGCTCACTTGATTCAAAGATAGAGTCCGCTTGGTCTTGGCTGCGTCCAAAGAGCTTTAGCGTATCAATACCACGGAGGGTATCGGTAAAGTGGTTCGCAAGCCGTTGATATCCTTGATGCTGTTTACCTGCTTCAATGCTTGCTGTGCTGCCAATGAGCGTCATTTGCAAAATGATGGCGGGAAATACGAGCAGCGCAATAATGCCAGAAACCCAATCCAAATAAAAGAGCAGTATAAGTAACAGCACCGGAATTACTACAAGGCGAATCATGCGGGGTAACACCATACGCAAATATGCTTCTACACGGTCAACGCCTTCAATAAGGAGCGTTGTAAAGCTGCCCGTACCCTGTTTTTGAAAGAGCGGTTGTCCTTTATTGAACGCCGTACGAAACAGCTGCGTGCGAAATTCATTAGCGCGTTTTGTCGCATATGCGTCGAGCCCTTTGTTCTGAATGTTGTCAACAAATTGGCGAACAAAGAAGCACAGTGTAAAACCTGCAATGAAGGGAATTTGTGCTATGAGATCCTGCCCATACCATAGGCTGGTGAGTACGCTCGTCAGAAAAAACGCCTGCCCAATAATGAGCACACCCATGATCAGCGCAAAGAGCGCGCAGCGCATAAGCTCTGTACGAATCCCTTCAAGTGTAAAGAGTAGGCGGTCTATCATAGGCTATCCTTCAAAGCTTTAGGCACTTCATCAAAGTATGTGTCATAAAAAGAAAACCGCTGCAACCCAAAGAAGCTACAGCGGTTTTGGCAAGAGAGGGCTTTTAGCTCGCTTCAGTTTCCTCAAAACCTACTCGCCCTCGGAAGGTGCGATAGATAATCACGTGGTAGATCAGTACCAGCGGCAAGCCGATGCAGGTGATACCCGTCATCCAAGTCAGTGCTAAATCTGAGGATGCTGCATTTGCGATTGTGATGTTTTCACCAACTGATGCAACTACCAGATTCGGGAACATTGATGCGGCAAACAGCAAAACGAGTACTAAAGCGGATGCGCTGCTGAAGATAAAGGGAACAAGGTCGCACGAGCTATCTTTCTTGCCGGTGATGAATACGCCCAGAAGGGCAACGATCATGCCGGCAAAGAGTATCCAACGCAGCATTTCAAAAGCGGGTTCCATGGTGGGTTGGATAATGAGTAATGCATATGCGCTAACAATTAGGAACAGTACCAGGGTTATTACAGCAAGGGGGCGACGCAGGGCTGTAGCGCGGCTCTGTAAATCAGAGGGCTTCGGGCACTTCTGCGCAAGCCAGGTAGCACCTTGTGTGATAAAGATCGACAGACCCAACAGTCCGCACAGCAGCGTGAAGGGCGTGATCAGACCAAGTAGAGGGATACCTGTGTAGTCGCCGTTTGCATCCAGAGGAATTCCTGCGTATACGTTGCCAATAGCGACGCCAAAGAGCAGGGCGGGGAGCAGTGATCCGATGAAGAACAGTGTATCCCACATCTTACCCCAGTGGGGATCGTGAACACGGTACTCAAGAGATACAGCACGCACAATCAGACCAAACAGCACCAGCATAACTGCTAGATAAAATCCTGAGAACGTCGTGGCGTAGGCGGGAGCGAATGCAGCGAACAATGCGCCACCTGCCGTTAACAGCCATACCTCATTGCCGTCCCAAACAGGACCTACTGCGCGGCGTACGACAGCTTTTTCACGGTCGTTTTTCGCGACAAAAGGAGACAGGATACCTGCACCCAGGTCAAAGCCATCAAGGATAAAGTATCCAGCGATAAGGATGGCGATAATGACAAACCAAAGTATTCCTAGAATAGTCATTTCTATTCACCGTCCTTTCCTTGCGCTGAGTCTTCTTCAATAGAGGCTGATCCTCCCTGGACAGAAGCAGCTGCAGTTGCAGGTTTTTTAGATTCGAAATGAGTCAAGGTGGAATCCGATCCGTCGTCATGAGGACCTTTTTTGATGAGATGAATTACGATGCGTACCCATGCAATGATCAGCACGAGATAGATCAGGCAGAACAGCACCAGCGTGATGATGAGTTCAGGAGAGCTAACCGCCAATGAATTTGCTTCACTGGTAAGCAGGCTGATTTCATCAGGGCTGCTTGTAGCAGGGTAGACTATCCATGGTTGACGGCCAATTTCTGCAGTGATCCAGCCCGCTTGAATGGCAATGAATGGGAACAGAGGAGAAACGATAGCCAAATTCTGTAGCCAACGCATGTTCTTAATGCGCCCTTTGCGGTAGGTGAATATAAACGCAAGGATGGTGGTAATGGCAATGAGACCAAACATGATAACCATGATGTGATAGCTCTGGAATACCACGTTTACCGGTAAGTCATCCACTGTTTCTTCCGTGAAGTCATCACCATAAACTCCGCTTTCAGCTAGGTCGTTCAAGCCGGGATATTCGGTGTCGAAGCTACCAGAGGCCAAGAAGGATGTTCCGCCTTCGATAGCGAAGAGCGTAATCACCTCTTCGTTTTCTTCGTCTACCCAACCGATTGCATACAGCGGCATGCTTTCAGTCTCGTATGCGCCTTCCATCATGGCAAACTTTGTGGGCTGCTCTTCAGCAACAACAACAGCGGACTGGTGGGCGAATACAACCATCAAGCATGTGGTTACCAGTGCGATTGCTGAAGCAACACGAACAGTTTTCATAGCAAATTCGGTGTGGCGGCCCTTCTTCAGATACCAGGCACCAATTGCAAGCGCCATGAAGGCGCCCATAATCAGCAAGCCATCAACGGTATGCGCATAGCGAACGGCTGTAGAAGAATTAAATGCTGCGCTCAAAAAGTCGGAAAGCAGCGCTTGGGATCCGTCGGCAGAAAGCGTTGCGCCGTCGGGGGTCTGCATCCAGGAGTTTGCGATGATAATCCAAAGCGCAGAAAGACACGATCCCAGCCAAACGAGCCAAGCAGATACCAGGTAGAACTTCTTACCTACTTTGTTGCGGCCAAAGAGTAAAACGCCCAAAAATACCGATTCTAAGAAGAAGGCAAACAGCGCTTCTGCGGCAAGGGGCGCGCCAAAGATGTCACCAACGAAACGTGCATAATCTGCCCAGTTAGTTCCGAAGGAGAATTCCATGGTGATACCCGTTGCAACACCAAGTGCGAAGGTTGCAGTAAAAACCTTAACCCAAAAGCGTGATGAAGCAGCGTCTTTAGGTTTGCCAGAGCAATAGTGCTTCGTTTCAAAGATAGCAACAATGAGTCCCAATCCAATGGATAGTGGTACGAAAACGAAGTGATACATGGCTGTAAGCGCAAATTGTATTCGTGCTAACAGCACAGGATCAGTTAAGAAATCCATTCGTGCACCTCCTTATGTAATTCGGGTTTTTGATGCCAGCTCTTCTTGCCGCACCTTCTTCATTAAGCGAGAAGAAGTGGCTTCAAAAAACCTTCATTTTATCGCCACGTTCATCCTAGCATCTGTCACCTGAACTTTAATAGCAGACCAGAGAAAAATGTTAGTAAAATAGTAACATTTTTGAATAAAAGGTACTTATTTATAACAATTTGCGAAAGTATTCGTGTCTTCCAGGGGATTTGAGGGAGGGAGTGCAGGGTTAAGGATGCGAGAGGGATATCTGCGTACTAGCCCTATCAAACTCTTCTGGAAGCGTGCAAAGCGAGGGGCAAGAAGGACCGTTCGTGTGCAGGCTTTATTGAGCTCCTGGTCAAGCGGGCGTGTTAGCTCATGTTGGAGAAGCGTTCTACTGCTTTGGTGAAACTGTCGATTGTTTTATTAGCATCACCATGTTCGATGCCATCGCGTACGCAATGTTTAATGTGACCCTCAAGGACGATTTGTCCTGTTTTGTGCAGGGCAGATTTTGCTGCATTGATCTGAGCGAGCATATCTTCGCAAGGAATATCTTCATCGATCATGCGATCGAGAGCCTGGACTTGGCCAATGATTTTCTTAAAGCGACGATGAAGGTTATCGGCATCCATACACTGTTTCATGGTTTCTCCTTGCGTTGTGCTGTGCGGCATGCTGTAGGGTCTAGTATATCCCGTTCGCAAAATTATTAAGTCATTAGCGGAAAAAACTTGATCTTGGTTTTCAAAGGGTCTAATGTGTGCCTATATCCTATACCCCTATGGGTATAAATCCACGGTTAACTTTTGAATCGTGCCGACTGCACAAGCGCCTTGGCGCGAGAGAAAACGCAGGTAGTAGAAAAGAGATGAAGGCTGGCTGATTGCTGGTGAGGGTCGGATGAGAACAATAGCGGTGACACACATTTTATGACTTTGAGGCGCTGCGATTTTACGAGTGACAGTGTGTGTACTGCCGGCAAAGAGATAGTAAGGTGGAGAAAACTATGATCGAACTACTTCAAAAGATACTTGATTGGGGCGGAGTGAAACGCGAAGTTGCGTGCCTGATTATTTCTGCCATTGCAGTGCTATCGAGCTTACTTATTCCGATCGATTGGGCTATCGATCCGGCATGGGTCGCCATTGTGCTTTGCGGTCTGCCCATCATTATTGAGGCGGTCATAGGTCTTGTTACTGAATTCGATATCAAAGCGGGCGTACTTGTTTCTATGGCGCTTATTGCGTCAATCATTATCGGCGAATATTTTGCTGCAGGCGAAGTTGCGCTCATTATGCAGCTTGGCGAGCTTTTGGAAGACTTTACGGTTGCAAAAGCTCGTGCAGGTATCGAGCGCCTGGTTAATCTCTCGCCTCAAACTGCGCGCGTTGTCGTTGATTCGCAAGATAAGGTCGTTGCTGTTGAAGAGGTGGAAGTGGGAGCGTATTGTCGCGTTCTTCCTGGTGAAACTATCCCTGTTGATGGGGTAGTGGTTGAAGGTCAGACTTCAATCGATGAATCGGTCATGACCGGCGAGCCAATTCCAATTGATAAAACAATCGGCGACGAGGTTCGAAGCGGTACCGTGAACCAGTTTGGCGCGTTTGTTATGGAAGCCACGAAGGTGGGCGAAGATAGCTCGCTTGCGCGTATGATTGCGCTTGTCCAATCTGCTGATGCGGGTAAGGCAAAGATTGTTCGTTTGGCTGATAGATGGGCAACGTGGATTGTGGTCATTGCGCTGATTTCTGCTGTGTTGACGTGGGCTATAACGGGTGAAATTATTCGCGCGGTTACCGTTTTGGTCGTGTTTTGTCCCTGTGCGTTGGTGTTGGCTACGCCTACTGCCATCATGGCGGCAATTGGCAATTTAACCAAATGGGGAATTTTGGTGCGTGAAGGTGATGCGCTTGAGCGTTTGGCTCAGGTTACCCGCGTTGCTTTCGATAAAACCGGCACCCTGACCTACGGAAAGCCCGAGGTCAGTGCTGTGCACGTATTTAGTGCGCTTCCTACGTTTTCAGCTCATGGACATGAAGGCTGCTGCGGCAATCATGCTCACGGTCATGCGGCAGCGGATGCGAGCGAAACGAGCGCCGAAGTGGCGCTTGGCGCAACGATATCTGCGGCGGTGGCGAAGAGCGCGAACGCATCTGAATCGTCACGTGCCGACGCAATGCCATCCGAAACAACCTCTGCTAACACGGATATCACCTCATTGTTCGAGCCCATGGACGATCAGCGTTTCTTCATGCTTGTTGCAAGCGCGGAAAGCTCGAGTGAGCATCCCTTGGGTAAGGCAATCGTCGATTCCTATACCTCCCAGCACACACAATTGTTAGTAAGTCCCTCTGAATTTGAGATGATTCCCGGTCGCGGCATTAAGGCTTGCATTGATGGGCGGGTTGTGCTGGCGGGAAATTCTGATCTGATGGCTGACCATAACGTGCGCGGGTTTTCTGCGAGTGCGGCGCGTGCCTACGAGGATAAAGGTTGCACCATCGTGCATGTCGCCCTCGATAATGAAGCGATCGGATATATTGCCTTATCCGATCATGTACGACAGGATTCAGTGCAAACGATTGCTGCAATCAAAAAGCTCAACATTGTTCCTGTTTTACTTACTGGCGATCATGCCCAGGCAGCACACTATATTGCTCAGCAGGTCAGCATGGATGAAGTGCGAGCAGATTGTTTGCCTGAAGATAAACTTTCTGTGATTGAAGAACTTGAATCTGCAGGTCAGAAGGTATGCATGGTGGGTGATGGCATCAATGATGCCCCAGCTCTTAAGCGATCACATGTCGGTGTTGCCATGGGTGGCATCGGAAGCGATATTGCAGTTGATGCTGCGGATATAGCGCTCGTTCGTGATGATATTGGTGCACTGCCCCATATGCTTACACTTGCAAGACGCATGATGACAACCATCAAACTGAATATGATCTTTTCTATAGGGCTGAATTTTGTTGCAATCATTCTTGCTATGCTTGGCGTGTTGGGACCAGTCGTGGGTGCTTTGGTGCACAATGCCGGATCAGTTTTGGTTATTAGCAATTCAGCCTTGCTGCTTCGTTGGCACATGAAAGGAAACAAGCTTTCGAGTAAACGTAAGGCTACGACCGATGAAGTGCTTGCTTCACGAAGTGAATTGAAGCATGTCAACGATTAAGAAAAACGTGCCTTGGAGCCTTTCCGATAACTCGGTATCATAGAGGAGGTTATCGCAAGGCACGCACATGCTTATATCGCGCAAGAAGGCATGAACGTGGCTGGCGGTTACGCCAGTCACGTTTATTATACATGGGGATGGGGCTTCTTGTGGGTGAGAGGGAAGGCGTGCATGTGGGTGCGTTTTTCTTTAAGGAGGTTGTATGCGTATACGGGTAAGTGGCAGTACATTCGAAGGTGATCTCAGGAAGCAATCTATTGATAATGCGACCGCGTATCTTGATGATCCGGATTTTCAGCCGGCGCAACCACGCTATGCGGCTACGGTTATGTTAGTTCGTGATTCAAAACCAGGACAGACAAAATATCGTATTGAAGATAGCAACTATCCTGAGGATTTTCCTACCGGCCAAGAGCTTGAGGTGTTTATGCTCAGGCGCGTGAAGACGATGGAATTTGTGCCGGATGCGGTGGTGTTTCCGGGCGGGCGCGTCGATGATAAGGATGCCGAGACCGGTCTGATGTGGGAAGGACCAACGCCTGCGGAATGGGCAGACTATATGAATTGTGATGAAGCTACTGCTCGTAAAATCGTGGTGGCAGCAGCACGCGAAGTTTTCGAGGAATGTGGTGTTTTGCTTGCGGGGCATGAAGACGGTACGATGGTGACCGATCTGAGTGATCCTTCCTGGGCAGAAGATCGTGCTGCACTTGAAGCGCATGAACTCGCGCTATCCGAGATGCTCATGCGCAGAAACCTTGTTTTAAGAACAGATCTTCTGGGTCTGATTTCCAATATCTGCACACCTGAATTTGAGCCTAAGCGCTACGATACCTTCTTCTTTTCTGCGCTGATGCCTGAGGGACAGACGGCTGATGGCAAGACGAGTGAAGCTCAAATTGCCGGTTGGGTCACCCCAGCCTATGCAATGCGCGAAGGCGATGCGAAGCGCTGGCTTGTGTTGATGCCCACCGCGTATAACCTGACTCAGATTGCTCAAGCGGACAATGCATATGATTTTGTTTCGGAGCGTCATAAGCTAAAGCAGATCATGTCGAAGCCGGTACGCTTAGAAGACGGCAGCATGATTTTGCGTGCAGAGCTTTAGGCTTGTGTATCTCTTGGCGCCAGTAGTATAGCGATATTGGTTTGGTGCCGTGCGGTGTGCGATTGTGCATGGCAGTGAGCAGAGTTTTGCGCCAAGGGTATAGTGCCACCCGTTTAAAGTTCAGTTGGGGGGGTTGCGTTTGAGATGCTGGCGCAGCCCCTTTGCTTTAATGATTGTGCAAAGCTAATCAATATCTTTTTTGTGAGCCTGATTTTGTTTATCGTTGCGATTAAAGGGATTTTTCTGATGTCCTGCAGTTTCGTGGGCACTCAAATCCATACAAGAGGTCGAGAACATGAAGCCAATCCAGAACTCGGCAAAATGTATTCGAGCGTGGATGCAATAACGAAAAATCTTTTTGCTGATGTGTAAGACAAAATTCAGGGCTATAGGCCAAAAATGAGCGCTAGGAAACAACCTCTACACGCGCAGACACCTCCCAAAAGTACGGCGTGGGAGGTGTCTGCATTAATTACCGACTGTATATAAGACGTCCGGCAGGATATCTTAATGATACTACTCTGGGCGCATGCATGGCTACTCGTTAGGCTTGCCTTTCCTTGAGGCGACGATCAAGCTCATCGGCAAGTTGGTGACGTTTAATTTTGCCTGATTCGGTCATCGGAATTTCATCGATAAATTCGATATGCTCGGGGCGCAAACGCTTGGCAACACCGATGGAGTCAAGGTATTCAGCGATAGACTCAATGGTGGGCATAACGTCGCCTTTAGGTACGATGAAGGTACAGATGCGCTCGCCCAAACGATCGTCTGGTATACCGATGGTGGCGTGAGCTCCGATACCAGGGCAGCCGCTAAGGTTGTTGTCTACTTCGTTTGCAGAGATATTAATGCCGCCACGGATAAGGATTTCTTTCTTGCGTCCGTTGATTTTCACGCGACCCTGCTCGTCTTGAATGCACAGGTCGCCTGAATAGAACCATCCGTCATCATCGAGATCTTTGGCGGTTGCCTCAGGGTTTTTGAGATAGCCGCTAAACATATGGGGACCGCGCGAAACCTCTTCGCCCTGGGTGCCATAGGGGACTTCGTTGCCTTGGTCATCAACAACCTTGACTTCGATGCCTTCGCAGGCAATGCCTGACCACTTTCCGTCCCATTCAAGACAATGCTCGGGAGGGACGATCAGGTGCGGGCAGCTTTCGGTTGATCCGAAGCATTCGCACAACTTGATGTCGTATTTATCGGCGCGCTCAACCATAGAGCCTGGTACGGGTGCGCCGCCACACACATATAAGCGCAGTGTCGTAAACTTAAGATCGTTCTCATCTGCACAGTTCAGCAGATCATAAATAAAGGGAGTTGCTCCCATAGACCAGGTTACGCCTTCGGTGTTCATGATTTCGATTGCTTCCTGGGCGCGGAATTCTTGCTGAAGAACAACGCGTCCTCCCAAAAGCAAAGGCGTGATAAGGCCATGATTAAACCCGGTTGCATGATTGAGCGGAGCGGGCATAAACATGACATCATCTTGGGTAAGGTGGAGCGACTTAATAAACGTTTTCTCAGAAAAGATCAGCGCGTTGTGCGAAATCAAAACCGACTTAGGTGTGCCGGTTGTGCCTGAGGTGGATAGGATAAGAACCACATCATCAGATTTACTTTCAGGCGCTTCAGTAATGGGCTCAAAGTTCTGGAAAATCTGGTTGAATGTGATGGTGGTTTTTGCGGGAAGCGTTTTGTCATGCACGCAAATTGCTTCATCGGAAAGCGAAGGTATTTTATCCTTCACGGAGAGAATTTGATCTTCAAAATTGATCTTATGGTGGAAGGTGGGGCAAAGGAACGCCTTTGATTCCACGATATTCATGCCACGCACCAAATCTTCGCCGTTAAATGTTACGGGTAGAGGGTGGCACACAGCTCCGAGTTTTAAACAGGCAACGTAGACGATACAGAATTCAGACCAAGGTGGAAGCTGAAAGCTTACGACATCTCCGTTTTTAATGCCAACACTTTTAAGCCAGGCGGCAAGACGACCAGCCTTATCATTGAGCTCTTGATAGGTAAGTCGAACTCCCAGGTTGTCGCTTACATATTCGCGATCAGGAAAGGCAGCGGCTTGTTCGGCCCAAATGTCGTAGAGCGTCTTTTCTGTCCAATAGCCTTTTTCGTAGTACTCCTTTTTGTTTTGTTCGTTTACCTTTAGATCAGTAATCATGGATCCTCGTTTCATACGACAAGAGCGCAAGGGCATGCTTGTCAAAGTTTGAAATCCCCTTTTTATACGCACATGTACAAGTTTATAAGTACGTATTTCCGCTGCAAGTATAGCGTGAATACCTACGGTGAATTATTTTTCTTCCATAGAAAACAAGGGAGAAATTAAAAGGCTGTGCCTATAGAACGGTAGAGCGTATCCTATAATTACTCAATTATGAAAAGACGTGTAAACCACTGTATTTGCTCGATGCGAGCATTGATTTTTGCCTCGTGTTGCACGAATAACCTTTATACAAATTAGAGAAAATGGGTATATAAAAAATATTGGGTTTTATCCTGCTTTATTTATGGAGTAAACACAATAGGAAGGTCGATCAGGACTGTCCGCTTGTTTGAAGTGATTGGCCTTTCAAAGCTTACGGCAAACTTTGGAAAACGTGTGGTGCAAACAACGGCATCTTTTGAATTGAGGCCTTACAAGTGAGTGCTGCTTAATAATAGTGTAGTGTAGGATTTGGTTGCTAACGATCGAAAGAGGGACAGTATGAGCGTGCGTAAGGCTTTGGCAAAATCGGCAAGTTCTTTAAGTACCTGGGGCTTGCAGCATCTTGCAAAGCGTCCTGCAGCAAATATGCCGGGTAAAATTGCTCTCAAAATTGATCCGAGCATCATTTCCGAATCGATGGAAAAGATCACGGAAGGCTCCATCATAGTGGTGGGCACCAATGGTAAAACCACCATTACTAATATGATTGCCGATGCCCTCGAGCGTCAGGGCAAAACCGTGGCTTGCAATCGTACGGGGGCTAATCTTGCCTATGGTGTGGCAACAACCTTGCTCCAAACCAAACATCCGGTCGAATGGGGCGTGTTCGAATCTGACGAGCTGTGGTTGGCGCACACGCTTCCCCAGGTGCAGGCGAAGTACGTGCTTTTACTGAATCTGTTTCGTGATCAGCTTGATCGATGTGGCGAAATTGATCGTGTGCAGGATGCTATCGTGCAGGCTCTGAGCGAATCGTCCAACACCGTGCTGCTCTATAACGCCGATGATCCGCTGTGCGCCATGGTGGCACAGCGTGTGTCCAATACGTCGATTGCCTTTGGTGTGGGCGAGGATCTTCATCAGCAGCAAAACATGGTCAGCGATGCACAGATGTGCCAGCGCTGCTCTGCCATGTTTACCTATGAATATCGCCAGTATGGTCAGCTGGGAACCTACTCATGCCCGAATTGTAGTTTTTCGCGTCCAGAGCTTACCTATGCGGCAAAAGGCGTGGTGTTTGGAAATGACATCAGATTTAAGGTAGAAGAAGCAGCCAGCGGATCTGCGGTCACGCTGCATGCGCAACGTGCGGGCGTGTACATGATCTACAACGTTATGGCGGCTTGGCTGGCGTGCTATTGCGCGGGTGTGGATAATGAGGTATTTCAGCAGGCTATCGACGTGTTTGATCCGCAAAACGGTCGCTTGCAATCGCTGACTATTCAAGGTCGGCCTGTACTGCTTAACTTGGCAAAAAATCCTACGGGCTTCAACCAAAACATGAAGATTATCACTCAAGCTCCCGGTAAAAAAGTGGTTGCCTTCTTTATTAATGACAACGAAGCTGACGGACATGATATCTCTTGGATCTGGGATTGTGATTTTGAGGAATTGGCAGGTCAGCAAGACGTTATCGTATATGCGGGTGGTATTCGCAAAAACGATTTGCAGCTGCGTTTGCGCTATGCGGGAATCGAGGCGCATACTATCGACAACGTCGATGAAATGGTCGATGCGGCACTGTCCATGTCGGCCGAGTGGAATATGTATGCCATTGCCAATTACACCTCTTTGCCTGCGGTGCGCAGTTCCTTAATGGCGCGTGCAGATAAAGCCATGCCCGAGCAGGTTACGGAAGGCGCGTACAAGCCGGTTCGCAACGTACATGCGCTACTTCAGCAGCCAGGCATCGAGAAGATGGAAACGCCGCTGCGCATCGTGCATCTGTTTTCTGACTTGTTGAATCTCTATGGCGACGGGGGAAATGTTCGGGTGCTGTATCAGCGTTGTATGTGGCGTGGCATTCCGGTTGAAATTGACACCATCCATTTTGGAGAAGAGGCTCATCTTGATCGTGCCGATATTGTGATGCTAGGTGGTGGGCCTGATCGCGAGCAAAAGCTTGCTTCAGAGGCGCTGTTCGCCATGAAAGACGAGCTGCAGGCCTATATCGACAATGACGGTGTATTGCTTGCCATCTGTGGTGGCTACCAAATTCTTGGTCGTCGTTGGCTGATGGGCGACGAAGAGGTAGAAGGTTTATCGATTATTGATGCAGAAACGCTGCGTGCTGGAGTTGGGTTTGACCGTTTAATCGACAATATTGTGCTCGAGAGCCCCTTGGCCAAGCACTATGTGGTTGGTTATGAGAATCATGCGGGTCGTACTAAGCTTGGTGTGGCAGTGCAGCCTTTTGGCCGGGTGGTTTCCCATGCTGGTAGTGGAAATGATGACGATTCGGGCTATGATGGCGTGCGGTATCGCAACTGTCTTGGCACCTATTTACATGGACCGCTGCTCGGGAAAAATCCTGAAATAGCCGATCATCTTATTGCGGCAGCACTTCAAAACAAATTGGGGTTAGAGGATTCATTTGAGCTCGTGCAGATCGACGATTCGGTTGAACTTGCTGCAAATGCCTATATGACACACCGTTTAGGCGTGGATTAGGGTATTATAATATTCGGTGCAGTGCCAAATAGCGGAAAGAGATAAGGTAACGACGGGCGCAAAAGATTCTTTTATGCCCGTTACGCAGGGCATATATAGAGTATTTCAAGCATGATGAAGGCGTCCGCGAGGTAGGGAGCTATTCTATTTTTGGGCACGATGGGTAGTAGTTTCGTGCATTCTGTGGGTTTTTTCGTTTTCGTTTGATTGATTTAACGATTGTTTACATTATAGGTTCTATGTTTGCATCAAATAACAAACCAACAAGGCGTTCGGTGCGCAATCGTAAAGCTGAAAAGAAGAGTTCTCGAGCGAAACATCAGGCGAGCTCTTCGCAATCTCGTTCAAGTGCGAGTCGTGATCAGGGTATCAAATCATTTGATCGCTCTTCTTACGTAGGTCAAACCTCGGCATCGGGGGGAGACTCGCGCAACGTTGGCGCGTACAGTGCGTCAAATTATGGGAACTCTACGCGTCGCGGTCGTCGAGGTTCCGTGTCGCAAGTTCCTTCTTCTCCTGCCGAAGCACAGCGTCGTTATGCGCAAAACGCTACAAGTCGTGAATTCGTACGGCAACAGCATGAACGCAAGCGCAAATCCAAGCGTAAAAAGATCTTGTTTATTTCGCTTGCCGTTGTATGTGTATTGCTTATTGGTGGCATGGGGGCTGCGTGGGCTTACATCAGTCATCTTGATAGTAATCTGCAAGAAAATCTGGATTCCGATCTGTTGAATGCATTAGCAGTAACTGACTCAGCGTCGGATCCGTTTTATATGCTACTGATTGGTGCTGATAGATCTGAGACGCGTGACGCTTCGGGCAACTATAGTACCTATCGAACTGACACCATGATTCTGTGCCGTGTTGATCCTCAAGAAAAAGCAATCACGCTGATATCGATTCCGCGTGATACGCAGGTTGAACTTGGCGAATATGGTACGCAAAAAATAAATGCAGCCTATGCCTATGGTGGTGCGTCTCTTGCAGTTGAGGCTGTATCTGATTTGGCGGGTGTCCCTATTAGTCACTATGCAGAAGTTGACTTTGACGGATTTAAAGCGGTAGTTGATGCGTTGGGCGGCATTGAAGTTGATGTTCCGATGGAAATTGATGACGACGATGCTGGTGGTCATTTGGATGCAGGATTGCAGACGCTCAACGGTGAGCAAGCTCTTATTTTGTGCCGCAGCCGCCATACGTATGACGATGTTGCCAGTGGTGATGTAATTCGTGCAGCAAATCAACGCGCCGTTTTGACAGCGATTGTGGATAAGCTCATGAATTCCGATATCGCAACTATCACAAACACTGTGTCAACGTTAGCGGAATACGTGACTACTGATTACAGTGTTACTGGTCTTGTAGGTCTGGCTCAGTCTATGATTGATATTGATGTTTCAGAAAGTGTCTACACTGCTTCTGTCCCGACAACATCGGTCTATGAAAACAATCTTTGGTATGAGGTTGTTGATGAAGAAGAGTGGGAAACCATGATGGAGCGTGTGAAGCAGGGCTTGTCCCCGACTGAAGACACAGAAGTGGATGAAGCTACGGGCGCAACCTTGTCATCGGCAGGTGATGGCGGATCTTCGAATTCTGATAGCAGTAGCAGCTCATCTGTCTCAGTTTCGGGCGTTAGTGTGTCGGTGAAGAATGGCTGTGGTATTGCAGGGTGCGCTGATGAAGCGGCTTCAAAGTTGACTCCCGAAGGCATAACGGTTACGACTGGTAACGCCGATGATTATAACTACAGTACCACGATTGTTGTATATGAAGATTCTTCGCAGGCAGATCAAGCTGAAGCGATTGTTGATTTGCTAGGTGTCGGTAAAGCGGTAAAGAATGATGGCACGTACGTGTTCTCGGGCGACTTTTTGGTTGTTGTGGGCGCTGATTGGGGATAGCGTAGTGCTGGTATAGTGTACTGCGTTGCTCGTTTGAGTGTGAGTTCGGTTTGCCGCCGGGTACCATGTATCAATGTGGCTCTGCTAAGTTTCAAGCAGAGGTTCCTACGACAAAGGTTCTCAGCATGTGTTGAGAACCTTTTATTTGTGGTAGGGTTCGTGGCGTGCGATCTTAAACGCGCGATAGAGTTGCTCGAGCAAAACTATGCGCGCCAAATTGTGGGGGAGTGTGATGGGGCCAAAGCTGAGGTGCTCTGTTGCGCGCTGGTGAACGTCTTGTGTGACACCATCACTGCCACCAATGATAAAGGCAAGATGCGACGTTCCATCAAGTGCATATTGTTCTATCTTTTTCGAAAGTCCCTCACTTGATGTTTCTTTTCCTTGGACATCGAGGAGTATCAGAGGGCTTTGGGATGAATACTGATCAAGGGCTGCCAAGAGTGCCTTGGCTTCGCGTGCTTTGTTTGAGTCGGGGATTTCACGTATCGTTACTTTTGCATACGGGGTGAGTCGCTTAAGGTATTCGGCACAGGCGTCTTTCCAAAATGCTTCTTTTAACTTTCCGACTGCAAAAATTGTAATCGACAGCATGAACTCTCCTGTATGATAAGGGTGTTATTGCTAGTAATCGCAACGAAAACAATCATGGTAAATATACTGATTTTGTTTGAGGTATGGCAAGCGTGCATGCTTTTGTAGACAAAATATTTCGTGGTGCGCTCAATCATCGACGATTGGTTTTGGTGTTTGCCGCGCTATTTTTTGTTGTTTCTGCTTTGTGCATTCCCAGCGTAAAAATCAATTATCAGTTTTCTGACTACTTGCCTGAAACGTCGGAATCGACGGTTTCGTTGCGTGTAATGGAGCAAGCGTTTGACTCTTCGGTGCCTAATGCTCAGGTTATGGTGGAGGGATTGACGTTGATGCAGGCGCAGGAATTTGCGCAAACGATGGCTTCCATTACGGGCGTTGAAGAAGTTATGTGGCTTGGTACGTACTGCGATGTTACGGTGCCTCTTGAAACATACGACGACAATACGGTATCAGCGTGGATGGTTGATGACACCTACCTCTATCAGGTTGCCTTGGATACGGCTTTGGCAACAGAAGCGATCGACGATATTGAGGTGGCAGCCGAAGAAATCGGAGCCGATTCGGTTGCAATGGCAGGTGACGCTGTTAATTCTGCGGTAGCACAAAGCTCGTCAGACTTTGAGATCCAGCTCATCTTGGTGATGGCAGTTATCGTTATTTTGGGTCTCTTACTACTCACGAGTGAAGCCTGGTTTGAGCCGGTGTTCTTCCTGTCGGTCATTGGCATCTCGATTGTGTATAACTTGGGCACCAATATCGTATTTGGTGAAATTTCCTTTATCACTCAGATGTGTGCGGCGGTATTGCAGCTTGCTGTGTCGATGGATTACGGCATTGTCATGCTGCACGCCTATCGTGGCTTTAGGGCGCGCAACTTGTCTTCCTATGAGGCGGCAGTTTCTGCCATGCACAAGGCATCAGGAGTTATCGCGTCTTCGGCAGCAACAACGTTTTTCGGCTTTTTGTCGCTATGTGCCATGGCATTTCTCATTGGTGCCGACATGGGCGTTGTGTTGGCTAAGGGTGTTGTGTTTAGCTTCTTATGCGTGCTGTTCCTGCTCCCTATTTTTGTGCTTTCAAGCGAAAAGCTTCTTTCTATTACAGCGCATCGTAAATTCTTGCCGTCCTTTGATAAATTCGCTGTTTGGTGTATGCGCATCGCAGTTCCCTTTACCATTATCGTGGTGCTCGTTACCGTACCTGCCTACTTGGGACAGCGCCAGCCAAACTTTGTGTATGGTGCAAGTGGATTTGTGGAGCCGGGCTCTGAACTTTATGAAGATACCAACCGAATTAATGAGGTGTTTGGTGCAAACGAGCAGTGGGTCTTGCTTGTTCCCGAGGGAGACCTAGGTACTGAGCGACAGCTGGTTACTGAAATTGAGGCACTTGATCATGTGAGTGCGGTTACTTCGTACGTGACTTCAGTATCGGGCAATATCCCAACTGCAATGGTGCCAGAAGAAAGTCTGTCCCAGCTTATTTCGGGAGGGTATTCGCGCATTGTGGTTTCAACGTCGGTACAAGGGGAAAGCGACGAGGCCTTTTCGCTTGTTCAGACGCTGCGTGACCTTGCCGATGAATACTATCCTGAAGAAAACTATCTGGTGGGTTCAGCGGTGACTTCGTACGACATGTCGCTTATCGTTGGCGAAGATTCACTGCGCGTCTTGCTAGCTTCAGTGCTCGCCATCGGCCTTGTGTTGATTGTAATGTTCCGCAGCGCGAGCATCCCGTTGATGTTGTTACTCACCATTGAAATATCGATTTGGGTCAACCTTGCAATTCCGTATTTCATGGGCGAGGAAATTCAGTACATTGGCTATCTCATCATCAGCGCGATTATGCTTGGCGCAACGGTGGACTATACCATTATCTTGACGCGTGCCTATTTGGACAAGCGTCAAGAAATGGAAAAGCGTCCGGCAATGCTCGCAGCAATTTCAGAATGCGCTATTACCATATTGACATCTGCAACCATTCTGACAGTGTGTGGGGCCTTTATTGGTCTTATCTCCAGCAACGGGGTTATTGCGGGTCTGGGAACACTGATTGGTCGCGGAGCTTTCATTGCTGCGCTGAATACCTTCTTATTCCTGCCCATTTTGTTTATGGTGCTGGACAAAGTGGTGGAAAAAACAACATGGAAGGCCAAGTTCTATCATGGTGAATCCAAGCCTTCCCTTATCGATATTCCTGCTCAGACAAAGAGGTAGGTCATTATGAATCGCTTCGGTACGTATAGACACATACGGCAGGCAAGACACGCAGATCTTACTCGCACAACGCGTACAGAACAGGTCGGTTATGGAGGCTGCGGTAAAGCGCTTGCACCCCAGCACGCGCGATCGGCGGCGGGTTCTGCCGGCTTTGTTGCAGGGGTTGCGTCTGCTCGTCCGAACAAGATGAACTTGATCGTGGCAATGATCATGCTGGTTATTGCGCTTCCCTGTACGGCAATTCCCGTGTGGTCATACGCGCAAGAAAATGCAGCGTATAGTCAAGAAATCAGCGATGCGATTGATGCGTCGGGCACTGCCGAAAAAATCGAAGTGGTATACAGCACGCTTGATGCAACGGGAAGTCCGCAAGATATGTATGTGGTCAACGTAGTTGAGGGCAGCGAAGGAGAGGTTGTTCAAGACTTTGGCTCATACGAGCAGGTAACAAATGTAACTGATACTTCTCAGATTTCTCAGCTGTCTGATTCAGTGGTATTTACCATTCCTGAAGATGAGAACAAATTCACCTATCAGGGCATCTTGTCTGAGGCGGTACTGCCTTGGAATATCTCTCTTTCGTATTATCTTGACGGTGAAGAAGTATCTGCCAAGGATTTAGCAGGTGCCACAGGAACCCTGACGTTACATCTTGAAACTTCGGAAAATACCGAGGTGGATTCAAGGTTTTATGAGAACTATCTTATTCAAGCAACCGTTACTCTTCCTACGGATGTGGCCTCAAACGTGCAAACCGATGATGGCTCCATTGCTTTGTCAGGCTCTGATATTGTGGTGACGTTTATGGTTATGCCTGATTCTGACGGATCGGTTTCTCTAAGCGCCGATGTTCAGAATTTTGCAATGGATGGCATTAGCTTTGCTGCTGTGCCCTTCTCTATGGCGATTGATTTTCCCGACACTGACAGCTTGATGGCTGGCTTCGATGATCTGATCGTTGGTGTTGATGAGCTCAATGCCGGTGCTCAAGATCTGGCAAGTGGCATTACCAGCATTGATTCGGCTGTGCAGCAGGTCGCATCGGGAGCGCTCAGTGTGGAAAGTGGTGCTAATCAGCTGATGCAAGGATTGCAACAGTATCAACAGGGATTGATGTCCAGCGCCAAAGAAACGCAGACCAGTATCGATGAAGATGCGCTTGGTGAGGCACAAGAGGAGTATCAAGACGCTCTTCAGGACTACTTGATCAGTGTGATTGCCGAATATCAGGATATTATGGCAACTGGTTCGACGACTGATGTTCAAGGGGCGCTCACACAAGCGTTTGCTCAGGCTGATCAAAGTGATTTAAAGACAGCGCTTGAAAACCTGATTAAAGTTGCTTCAGCCCAGGCAGGCCAGACGGCTGCAGCTGAAGCTCTTATGCAAGCAGCGGAAGGGCTGGGATCCGTACAGGATAGCTCCACGATTTTGGGTGGAGCGTCTTCCTTATCGGCTGGCACAGAACAGCTTGCGAGCGCGCTTGATCAGCTTGCAGGGGGAACCGGTCAGCTTGCTTCGGGTGCGGGCGATTTAGCTGATGGCACTTTAACGCTTGCCCAGGAAACCCAAGGTATTCCCGATGAAATTAGCGTCGAAATTGAATCCATCATGTCAGCGTACGACACGTCTGATTTTGAGCCAGTAAGTTACGTAAGCTCGAAAAACACCAATGTATCGTTGGTACAATTTGTACTGACAACTGATGCTATCTCGGCTCCTGAGACAGAAGAGCCCGAAGAGGAAGAAGAAGAGCAAACCGTTCTCGATCGCTTCGTGGCTCTTTTTTCATGATAATGGCGTCAAAAATTACCGGAATTTTGAGATAGATCTTTGGAATGACGGTATGATTGACGATCAAACGTAAAACCTATAAGAGCAAGGAATATGTATGTCACTTCCCGCATCTGATCTGACTAAGCAGCCAGACAATCGCACCACGATGGAATTGGGCGATTGCTTGCCGATGACTGCCGAAGTAAAGAACGGCCACCTGTTCATCGGTGGTGTTGATATGGTTGAGCTTGCCTATGAATACGGCACAGCCTTGTATGTCTATGATGAGGCAGATCTTATTGCGCGTATGGAATCGTATCGCAGTGCGTTTCGTACCCGCTATCCTAATTCTGATATCGTGTATGCAAGCAAGGCGTTTTTGAACAAAGCAGTAGCGCGTTTAGCCGATCAGCATGGTATGTGCCTAGATGTATCGGGCGGCGGGGAACTAGCCATTGCGCAAGCGGTGAATTTCCCCATGAATCGCATTATTGTTCACGGTAACAACAAAACACCTCAAGAACTTCGTGAGGCTATTGAAGCGGGTGTGGGGTGTATCGTGGTCGATTCTCGTATTGAGCTGGCGCGCATTTCTGCAATTGCGCAAGAGCTCGGAGTTACGCAGGATATTTACATGCGTATTACTCCTGGTGTTGAGGCTGACACGCATGAGTATATTCGCACCGGATGCGAAGATTCCAAGTTTGGTTTTACTATGCGCGAGGACTTTGCGTTCACCTGCGTTCGTGACGCACTTGATACGCCTAACGTGCATCTGAGCGGTCTGCATATGCATATTGGTTCGCAGATTTTCGCCTTACATTCGTTTGAAGAAGCAATTGAAGTCATCGTTGAATTTGCTTCACGTATCAAGAAGACTTATGGCTATGAAATTGATGAAATTGATGTGGGCGGCGGTTTGGGCATTGCCTACACTGCAGATGATAAGCCTTCTTCTATCGACGATTTTGCTGAAATTGTCACCACGTCTATTCGTGAGATGTGCGCCAAGTACGATGTTAAGGAGCCTCGTCTTTTGTGTGAGCCAGGTCGTTCTTTAGTGGCCGTGCCCGGCGTGACGCTCTACACCGTTGGCATTTTGAAGACCTTGCCCGGAATTCGTAAATACGTTGCTGTTGATGGCGGCATGTCCGATAACATTCGCACGGCGCTCTATCATGCCGAATATGAAACAGTCATTGCCAACAAGGCAGACCAGCCTCGCACCGAGATTGCGACCGTGTGTGGCAAGCATTGCGAAAGTGGTGACGCGGTGGCGCTGGATGCATCGATTCAGCACCCTGATCTTGGTGATATTGTGTGCGTGTTTGGCACCGGAGCGTATTGTCATTCCATGTCAAGCAACTACAATGGACAACCTCGTCCCGGGATCGTATTTGTAAAAGATGGGGTGGCTCGCTTGGTTACGCGACGTGAAACGTATGATGACCTTATGGCGTGTGACTTGGGTTAAGTGACCTAAAACCGTGAAGTTCGATGCGCTCTCTGACGGCAGATCAGTTAGAGGGCGCATCTTGTATACAATGCAAAGAGTAATCCAATCCGTTTCGAAAGGAATTATTCATGGCGGTCAAGATTGGTTTAGTTGGAACAGGGACGGTTGGCGGCGGCTGTTTAGATATTCTTCTCAATCATAAAGATGATTTTATGCGTCACTTTGGTATTGATGTTGAGCTAGCACGTGTATGCTCGCGTAATTCAGAACGGGTTGAACAGTGTGGCTTGGCGGACATTTTTACGACCGACTACAAAGACATCATTAACGATCCAGATATCGACATTGTGGTGGAACTGATTGGCGGTACTGGTATCGCAAAAGAGGTAATCCTCGATGCGCTGAATGCAGGCAAGTGCGTGGTTACTGCCAACAAGGCAATCATGGCTACTGATGGCGAAGAAATTATGACCCTTGCTGAAGAAAAGAATCTTGAAATTGCGTTTGAGGCAAGTGTTGGTGGCGGTATTCCCATCATCGACCCACTCAAGCATTCGCTTATTGGCAATCAGCTTGATTCCATCATGGGCATCGTTAATGGTACAACCAACTATATGCTTACACGCATGGATGAAGACAACCTTAGTTACGAAGAGGCTCTCAAGGAAGCTCAGGAGCGCGGCTTTGCTGAAGCTGACCCAACGTCAGATGTGGACGGCTTCGATGCTGCTGCAAAGATTGCTATCTTGGCATCCATTGCATTTAATTCTCGCGTGACGATGGATCAGGTCTACACTGAAGGCATTCGCCGTTTGATGCCGGTTGATTTGGCTATGGCTCATGATTCGGGATACGTTGTGAAGCTTGTAGCTCATGCACGCCGCACCGATCACGGCATTGACGTGCGCGTTCATCCTACGATGATTCCCGAAGATCACCAGTTGGCAACTGTCAATGGCGTATATAACGCAATTTATGTTGAAGGCGATGCTGTAGGTAAGACAATGTTCTTTGGCGAAGGCGCTGGCGCAGGTCCGGCAGCGAGCGCGGTTATGGGCGACGTTTTGGAAATTGCGCGTCATATTCAGATGGGCATTAAGCCTATCGTAGGATGCACCTGTACTGACAATCTTCCTATCGCATCTATCGAAGATTTGCAAACCAAGTATTACATCCGTTTTGTAGTAGCGGATCGCCCCGGTGTTTTGGCTGCTGCGGCAGATCTGTTTTCTAAGTATGGTGTGTCAGTTCGCATGGTAACCCAGCGCGGCAATGCTGCCCGCGATGACGTCAATCTGGTATTTGTTACACATACTGCAGAAGAGCGCAATGTGCGTAAGGCTATTGAAGACATCATGAAGCTCGAAGGTGTGGTAACCGGGGGCGAGCCTTCCGTAATCCGTGTTCAGGGCTAGGTGCTGTCATGTGGCAGCTTGCGCGCTCTGTGTAGAAACACGTAGCGGTGAGTGTGCTTCGTGAGGGTATGCTTCGATCCGCCAGATGCGGACCTCTTTTCAGGCGTGTACGCAGGACATAAACGTGGAGCGAGAATTGCTCGTTTATTCATGTTTAGGATAGATGTGGGAGAGTGCTTAGTACTCTCCCACTTGTTTGATGTCGTATGGTGTTGCTTGATAGACGTAGTAGTTAAGCCAGTTGGTGTAGAGGAGTTGTGCTGCTGCACGCCAGTTCGAAACGGGGTGCTGGCTGGGATCGTCGTTGGGGAAGTAGTGCTTTGGGATGTCAGGATTGAGCCCCTTGTTTGTATCGCGGATGTATTCGTTTGCCAGCGTGTCGGTGTCGTATTCGGGGTGTCCAAACACAAAGAAGTGACGGCTGTTGGTGCTTTTAGCGATAAACACACCTGCTTCGTCAGACACGGCAATCAGTTCCAAATCTGGTTTTGAGGCAATATCTTTTGCATACACTTCGGTATAGCGAGAGTGCGGGGCGTATACCACATCATCAAAACCTCGGACCAAAGGAGAACTTGGCTTGAGGATGTGATGCTCAAACACTCCCGTGAGCTTTTCATCACGCAAGTGCTTTTCTACGCCATAGTGATAATAGATTCCTGCCTGCGCACCCCAGCACAGATACAGAGTGGAAAACACATTACTTTTTGCCCAATCGAAGATATCGCACAGCTCAGGCCAGTAATCTACCTCCTTAAAGGGTAACTGTTCCACAGGAGCGCCTGTGATAATCATGCCATCGTATTGTTTTGCGCGCACGTCGTTCAAGCCGACATAGAAGGACTTCAGATGCTCTGCTGGCACGTGGGACGAGTGATGGGTAACCGTTTGCAAAAGGTCGATCTCAATCTGTAGGGGAGTATTGGAAAGTTTGCGCAAGATTTGCGTTTCGGTTTCGATCTTTAAGGGCATCAAGTTCAAGATCAGCACGCGCAACGGACGGATGTCCTGATGAATAGCGCGATGTTCGGTCATGACAAAGATATTTTCGCCTTCCAAGATACCTGTTGCAGGAAGTGTGTCGGGAATTCGTATTGGCATTGATTCTCCTTTTTGCTGGTAGATGGAATAGCATTGATTGTACGCGAGGTGCTCAGGGGATTCTATTGCTCGGAGACATTCTATAGCTAGCTATAGAAAATTGCTCTTGCCTGAAATCTGTAATTAATCTTGCAATAGGATTTTGAAATCTATAATCAAAAAGCCGCTTTAAGAGCTTTGCCGAGCAATGCGATTTGCGTGCGACTACATGAGCAATGTGTTCTATTAACGACGAATACACGATAACAGGCAAGGAGAACTAATATGACTCAGTCAATCGATACGATTTGTGTGCAAGGTGGGTATCGCCCCGGAGATGGTGAACCGCGTCAAGTCCCTATTTATCAAAGCACTACGTGGAGATATGACACCAGCGAACATATGGGCAAACTGTTTGATTTGGAAGAGTCAGGCTACTTCTATACGCGTTTGCAGAATCCTACGAATGATTTTGTTGCTGCAAAGATTGCTGAGCTTGAAGGTGGAGTAGCGGCAATGTTGACATCGTCAGGGCAGGCTGCAAATTTCTTTGCTATTTTCAACATTGCAGGAAATGGAGACCACGTAGTGTGCTCATCGGCTATCTATGGTGGTACGTATAACCTGTTTGCTCACACCATGGCACGTATGGGCTTGGAGTACACGTTTGTAACACCTAATTGTTCTGACGAAGAGCTTGAGGCTGCGTTTAAGCCCAATACGAAAGCCGTTTTTGGTGAAACGATCGCCAATCCTGCGCTGTCTGTTTTGGATATTGAGCGCTTTGCAAAGGCGGCCCATACTCATGGCGTACCGCTAATTGTTGACAACACATTCCCCACGCCCGTGAATTGTCGTCCGATTGAGTGGGGAGCTGACATTGTGACGCATTCCACTACCAAGTACATGGACGGGCATGGCTGTGGTGTTGGTGGCTGTATCGTCGATGCGGGTAAGTTTGACTGGAACAAGCATGCTGATAAGTTCCCTGGACTCACAACGCCCGATGAAAGCTATCACGGATTGGTGTATACCGAGCGCTTTGGACTTGGGGGAGCGTTTATCACCAAGGCAACGGCACAGCTTATGCGTGATTTCGGCTGCATTCAGTCGCCCCAGAATGCGTTTTTGCTCAACATGGGTTTGGAGAGCTTGCATCTTCGTATGACTCAGCACTGCAAGAACGGCCAAGCGGTTGCTGAATACTTGCAGTCTCATCCCAAGGTTCCCTGGGTGCGCTATAGCGGTTTGCCGGGTGATGAATACTATGAACTTGCACAGAAGTATTTGCCTAATGGTGGCTGCGGTGTTGTGAGCTTTGGTGTTGCAGGTGGTCGCACAGGTGCTGAGACCTTTATGAAGAACTTGAAGCTCGCTCAAATTGCAACACATGTTGCTGATGCGCGTACATGTGTGCTGCATCCAGCGAATGCAACTCATCGTCAGATGAACGATGAAGAGCTTGAGGCAGCGGGTATCAGCCCTGATTTGGTTCGTTTTTCATGTGGTATTGAAGCAACCGAGGATCTTATTGCTGATATCGAGCAGGCACTTGCAGTCGTGTAGCTCTTTGCGCTGCGATTTGCTATTTCTACAACACAAAAGCGACCTATTGGACAGAACCGACAGGTCGCTTTTTGCGGTAGAACGTTTTTGGTTGTGTCTTGTTCGCTCTTTTTTAGCGTACAACCGATGGCGTTTTGTTGCAGGGGGTGTCTCATGCGTTGCGTTCAAATCGCTTGGTTGAGTCACACACATCTGTTATTCGCGCTTATTTTACAGTGAGTACAGGGATGCGAACATTGCGCAACACGGCATAGCTTACGCTGCCCAACATGCCCCTGATGGCGCCAACACCGCGTCGTCCCATAACAATGAGATCGCAATTGTGATCTGAGCTGTATTCCTCGATGCCTTCTGCAGGAGTTGTGCAGGCGATGACATCGACGTGTATTTTTGAATCGTCGAGTTCATCATACAGAGGCCTGATGATGCTGTAAATTTCTTCTTTGATTGAGTCAAGAGGGCTGTTCATAGTTTCCAGATCGTCATTTTGATCAACGAGTGATCGCTTGCGTTCAGCGTTCTCTTCGGCATGTTGTAAAGAAGACACAACATCCATGGGCACAATATTTACTACAGAGATAGTCGTTTCTTTTGAAAGAAGGGCTAGAGAACGTGCGGTCGTAAATGCGGCTTGAGAATGGTCGGACCCATCGAAAGGAACCAAAATGTGACGGTAATGCATGTGAAGTCCTTTCTACTATACGTTGCGTTTATTATGGCATGTTTGTGCGTCTTGTGGCGGTATAAGGTTTGCGCCTTTCGCGGGGAATTTTGATACGAGATATCGATTCGATTATCTACAAATAATGGAGATATGATGAATAACAGCAGTGAAGCAAAAACCTATAGGAATAGCCTATATATAAAATATACAGCGGTGGGTTCATTTTTGAAATTGCAGGTGGGACAATAAACATCAAAGGCGATGGTTGAAGGCTCCATCGCTTGCGCCGACGTGATACCCCTCTTACGTCGGCGTTTTAGTGCATTTTTATTGATACTTCCCGTTTCTCAACTCAAGTTCTGCGTATCTTTGTCTATTAAAGGAATTGTTGGGCTATAGCCCGAATTGTTTCCTTTGGTGATGGGTGTTCTGTTATGTGATTGCACTCGTGTGGTTAGGGTATGAGGACCAAAAGGGTGCCTGAGAGGTCTAAATGCTCAAAATGTACGGGTGAGAGGTTCATTTTGGTCGGTAGATGGCAAAAAATAAAATAATCCAAAAAACCTGTTGACAGGGATATTGTTTGGGTTTAAGTTAGACGTGGTTAACTTAGAGGGAACAAGTTGCCGATGGCGAAATCCTCTGCACCTCTTCGCCGGCGCATCTCTTGTTCGGGCTCTTGGAGATGACGCCAATCGTCTTGTCCTTTTTTCGTAAGAGGCAATTTGTCCCTCAACCTCTTGTCCCTGACGAGAGAGTGAACGACGGGGCACCTGCTACGGGCGGGTGCCTTTGCTTTGCTTGTGCCGTCTTAATTGTATGTGTTGCACAATCAGCGCACCGACGAATGCCGCGATTGTATCAACTAGCCAGTCAAGAGGATCACAGCTGCGATCTGGAACAAATAACTGGTGAATTTCATCGCTCATGCCATATACGCTACCAATCAAAAGAGCTAAGAGAAGTGCTCGTGTCGGCGTGGTGTGAAAATTCAGCGCATTTATCAACAGGCCGCCAAATAGGCAAAACTCTACAAAATGTCCGATCGGTGATACGTCAACCTGTTCTCCTGTTACCGACTGCATGATATTTGCTAGCAATGCTTTGGCGGCTGAAATAATGCCAAGTCCGTGGTTGATGTTATCACCAGAATTGGAAGACATCCAGAAAATGAATGCAGCCATCACGATGACCGCGATCCAGCTGGCGATTGGTGCTTTGCGCCCACGTGCTAATGCATCGCGCGTAGATGGGGGTGATTTGGCCGGTCTGTTTTGGTGGGTATTCACTTGAGAAACTATACCTTCAAAATCTTTCTATTGAAACTTGTTTGAAAACAATAGGACAATTGAAGTGCCGAAGCGTGAAACTATTGCAGAGAACTGATGCGTAGGGAAGGGGCTGAGGGCGGGTTATGGCAGCCGAACGTACGTCGAATATGAGATATGTCGTCTTTGTTATCGTGATTGTTATTTTTGGATCGTGTTTTGGCAATCTGTCACAAACGGCGCTTAATTCCATGTTTTCAGGGATCGCGCAAGACTTTGGCGTGAATGTTGATCTGGGGCAATGGGCTACTACGCTCTACATGCTGGTAATTGGCATCACAGTTCCAATTGTGACGTATCTCATGCGTCGTTTTGTTCTAAAGCGCGTTATTTTGGCATCATTGGTGCTGCTCGTTGTTGGAGCGGCGATCGATTCTGTTGCTTGGAGCTTTCCTTTGCTTCTTGTTGGGCGCGTATTTCAGGCTGTTTCAGCAGGTATTACCATGCCTATGATGATGAGCCTGATCATGATGAATGTTCCTCGCGGACGCCAGGCGACAGCTATGGGTATAGCGGGTATTGCGATGGGCTTTGCTCCCAATATTGGTCCTACTATCGGTGGATGGATGCTAGAAACAACGGGATGGCGAAGCTTTTTCGTAGTGCTGACGATATGTTCGTTCGTGTTGCTCGTTCTTGCTGTTTTGATCATCAAGAAGGATCAGGTGGCGGATACCTCAGTTCGTCTCGATGTTTTGTCTCTAATTCAGTCGGCTTTTGGTTTTGGTGGGCTGCTGTTAGGTTTTTCCAATGCGTCGAGCTACGACATAGTAAGTCCTCTTGTGTGGGCTCCCGTTGTTGTGGGTGCGATGTTTCTTGTTGCGTTTATACATCGACAACGCATCACCGACAATCCGCTTATTCGCCTTGATATCTTTAAGTCGCGTCAATATTGCATCAGCTTTTGGGCGATGAATTTTCTCTACGCAAGCTTTATGGGAATCACCTTGGTCATTCCGCTCTACATAGAAAATCTTTGCGGAGGTACCGCATTTCAGGCAGGGCTTGCGCTTTTGCCTGGTACGGTTGCCGCGTTTGTTATTAATCCGCTTGCAGGTGTGCTGACCGATAAGATCGGAGCTCGTCCGGTGGTGGTTACTGCGTCGTTTTGCTTGGCGCTCGGTGCATCCTTGATGGCCTTTGTGGATGAAAATACACCCTATTGGGTCATCATTGTCATGCAGAGTATTCGCGCAACGGGGGTATCGGGGCTCATTGGTCCTCTTAATTCATGGGGAATGTCCAAGTTGGCACCCGAAC
The DNA here is from genome assembly GCA_964456695.1 of uncultured Cryptobacterium sp. Lineage (GTDB taxonomy): Bacteria > Actinomycetota > Coriobacteriia > Coriobacteriales > Eggerthellaceae > Anaerotardibacter. Next base: position 116,962 of record CAYWAO010000003.1, read on the forward strand.
TTACTACCGATGCTTCATCGTTTGGAACCGCCATTCGTCAGGCGTTTGCGTCGCTGGGTACTGCGCTTATGGTGTATGCCATCGTAGTAGGGCCTTCGTTTGGTTCGGCAGCAATGGGCTTTCACCTAGGCTTCGGTTTTTCTGCAGTGTGTGCCATTATGACCTTCATTACCGCAGTTCTCTTTGTGAAGCGCGATGTTGAAAAGTAGACACGTGAGCACACGGTTGTAGTGCGCGTTTTGTACACGAAGGTTGTAGCGTGCTTCGTGTCATGATTTCTGTCGCGCCAGAGACGATGGATGGCACGGTGTCTACTTAAGTGCGTTGTGAAGAGAGCACCTTGTCTATGTCGTGCTTGTCGACCTGGGGAAACGGTATTAAGGGCTTGGGAGCATCTTCATGCTTGTTCAGGATTTTCTCCATCCATATCATGTCGTACCATCGGTCAAACTTGTATGCGCACTTTTGAAACACGCCTACCATCCTAAAGCCTAAACGCTCATGAAAGAGGCGACTTGTTGCGGGGACGAATTCGTCTGCAGGATCGCAATGTGCGATACACGCTTCCATATTGCAGATATTTTGAAGCTTCAAGAGTTCAGCCAGGGTGCTATACAGCCGATGCCCCATGCCTTGTCCGCGACGATTGATGTCCATATAAATCGAAGATTCCGCAGTGCGCGCATAAGCAGCACGGGGGCGAAAAGCTGATGCGTAGGCATAGCCAACAATCTGGTTGTTTTGCTCAGCAACAAGGTAGGGGTAATTTTGCAGCACGGTACGAACGCGCTCTGTGAAATCGTCTAACGTGGGATCTTCTAGCTCGAACGTAACGGCGGTTTCGCGCACATAGGGAAGATATATTTGGCGTAGTTCAATGGCATCTTCGGGCGTTGCCATACGTATAGAAAATGATGTATCCATAGTTCGCCCATTGTAGTCGTGATTTGGAAAAATGAGTAGGTGTTATTTGTAAAAAACGCATATACACCTCTTGTTTCTTTTCCCATACCGTTCGTTCCTGATTTGTGAAAGCTGCAGCGTGGTATGGTACACTTACGACGCTTTAGTATGGTAAAGCCACAGAGCATTACAAAGCGTTGTTTTTTAGAAAATGTGACGTTGTGGGCTTGAGGTATACCATGCAACGGGTGCACGCGCAGGGAGTGCATGATAACTACTCAACATGAAGTGAGGTATGTATGAAAAAGAAACTACTGTTATTTTTAACGCTTGCATGCGTTGCTTGCTTATCAGCTGTTCTTCTTGTGGCGTGTTCTTCAGATGAGGAAGCATCTTCGGAAGACACATCAGCAGATATCGATACCCTCATTGTTGGTTTCGATAACAGCTATCCACCCTATGGTTTCCTTGATGAAAACAATGAGCCTACCGGTTTTGACCTTGATCTTGCTGCTGAGGTATGTGAGCGTAATGGCTGGGATCTTGAGCTTGAGGCTATTGATTGGGACGCAAAGGATGCGTTGCTCAACCAGGGAACCATTAACTGCATCTGGAATGGCTTTACGATGGAAGGCCGCGAAGATGACTATACCTTCTCCGAGCCTTACATGCTCAATGAGCAGGTTGTTGTTGTAAGGAGTGATTCCGGCATTGAAAGCCTTGATGACTTGGCAGATGCAACCGTGGTAACTCAGGTAGATTCTGCGGCTTTGGATGTTCTTGAAGGCGATCAGGCAGAACTTGCTGATACGTTTGCAGAGCTTCAGACACTGTCTGATTATAACAACGCATTTATGCAGCTTGAGTCTGGTATGGTGGACGCAGTAGCGTGCGACCTGTCTATTGCTCAGTACCAGATGTCTGCAAATGAAGGCACCTACGTTATGCTTGATGAGCCATTGAGCTCCGAGCATTATGCTGTTGGTTTTACGTTAGGTGATGAGGCATTGGCTCAGCAGGTAACCGACACTCTTCGCGAAATGTATGAAGATGGCACGGTTGAAGAATTGATCGAAAAGTATGCCGATTATGGCATGAGCATTGATAATTGGGTATTGGTATAAGTTGGCTGTTACTCAAGTATTGTTTGGGATAAAACGTCTTGGGCGGGGGTATAGCCTCCGCCCTTTGTTGCGTTGATGGGCTGACGTAAGCAAGCATTGGCTCGGAAGGGTTCCTATACGAGAGGAAGACATGGAACTAAGCGTTATGATACAAGCCCTTATGGGAGGTTTTGGGTTTTCTGCGTGGATCTTTGTGGTTACGCTTATTGGCTCGCTGCCCCTTGGCATCGTGGTCGCGCTTTGTCGCATGAGCAAGTTCAGGCCTCTGTCGCTTATTGCGCAGTTCTATATTTCTATTCTTCGTGGTACGCCTTTGATGCTGCAGCTTATGGCGTTTATGTTTGGTCCTTATTATTTGCTAGGGCTTTCAATGGGCTCTGAATGGAAGTATGGAGCCTGTGCGCTGGGCTTTATTTTGAATTATGCGGCGTATTTTGCTGAAATTTATCGCTCAGGTTTGCAGTCTATTCCTCAGGGTCAGTATGAGGCGGCTCTCGTGTTGGGGTATTCTCGTCCGCAAACATTTTTCAAAATTGTGTTGCCTCAGGTCATCAAACGTATTATGCCGGCAATGGGCAACGAAGTTATCACGCTGGTCAAGGATACCTCTCTTGCCTTTGTTCTTGGCATTTCTGAAATGTTCTCGGTTGCGAAGGCGCTGGCAGCACGCGAAGTTTCTATGGTGCCCTATGTAATTGCTGCATTGATTTACTGGGTATGCTGTCTGCTGATCGAATTCATTGTGGGTCGCATTGAAAAGAGAATGGCTTACTACCACGACTAGGCGTGTGTGCGTTTGGGCGAGCTTGTCCGGATATGAGATTAAAAAGAGGTTGCTATGAGTAGTGTTCCCGTTGTGTGTTTAAGCCATGCACGAAAATCGTTTGGCAACACCGAGGTATTAAAAGATATATCGTTGACGGTTGAGAAGGGCGATGTGCTCTCAATTATTGGCCCTTCAGGTGGTGGCAAATCAACTTTGCTTCGTTGTATGACTTTGCTTGAAACCCTAGATGCGGGGGCTTTGTCATATGGCGATCTTGATGTGGTTACCACAGATAGCACCTATTCAACAGCGACTTATGGTGACAAAGAGGTCATTGCGCAGGCAAAGAAACGCTTTGGTCTGGTGTTTCAAAATTTTAACTTGTTTCCGCATTTTACTGTGATGCGCAATGTGACCGATGCCTTGATCAGTGTCCAGAAAAGGCCCAAGGAAGAAGCTTTAGCGAAAGGCCGCGAGCTGTTGGAAAAGATGGGTCTGTTCGGAAAAGAGGATATGGTTCCCTGTGAGCTTTCCGGTGGTCAGCAGCAGCGCGTGGCGATTGCGCGTGCTCTTGCGCTCGACCCTGATGTGTTGTTCTTTGACGAGCCTACATCCGCACTAGATCCTGAGCTTACCCAGGAAGTGTTGCGCGTTATTCGTGAGTTAGCTGACGAGCATATGACCATGGTGATTGTTACGCATGAGATGGCGTTTGCTCGCGATGTAGCTGATCGTGTGGCGTTTATGGATGGTGGTGTCATCGTGGAAGAAGGTTTTGCGAAAGATGTTATTGGCAATCCTCAACATGAGCGCACCAAGGCTTTTTTGACTCGTTTTACTGACGATAATAGAGACTAGTCTCTTAAACATGTGTAGCGTTGGTGTTGAGGGTTTATTGGGGCTTGAATGTGATAGCGTTGCCGTAGAGCGTCGATGGGGTTTGAATGTGATGGTGTTGTTGACACTATGTACTTAATGGCGCTCGAACATGGATGCGCATGCGCTTGATTGTCTTTTGCTCCAAACCAGACGTTTTGTTCAAGTTTTCTACAAAGGCAAGGAAAAAGGCCCCGAAGGGCCTTTAAGGTGTCATGAACATGTGACGTGTTGACTTCTTATGTCTGTAAAGCGAGTCTTGCCAGTAATCTTCGTCTGATTAGTGTGACCTAGACCTCAGTTTGTTTGAGTAAGCCATAGCCACCGTGGTCACGGCGATACAGAATATTAACTGCATTGGTGTCGCGATCAATATAAGCGAAGAAGTCGTGTCCGAGCAAATCAATTTGGACCAGAGCTTCTTCTTCAGTCAAGGGCTCAAGGACAAGTTCCTTGACGCGTACCACCTCTTCGTCTTCACGAGAAAGCTCATCCATAAGGCCATCAAGATCGAGTTCAGTGGCAGGAGCGCTTTTATCAACAACGGGTGCACTTGCAATCTTCTTGTCGATGACGCGTGTCTTGTACTTACGCAGCTGACGTAAGGTTTTTGCCGATGCAATATCAATAGCTGCGTACATATTCTCATCGCTCTCTTCGACGCGAATGATATGACCACGAGCATGCATGGTGACTTCACACGTTGCCGGTGTGGGATTCGCAGGATTCTTCTCTACTTGAAGGACGACCTCTGCAGTAAGAGGGTCGATATCCATGACCTTCATAGAATTACCGATTTTTTCTTCCGCGTAAGAGCGCAATGCGTCGGTAACGTGTATCTTGCGACCGGTGATGGTGATTTCCATGATTTCACCTCTCAAACTGGGACCTACACTACACGATTCAACAGGGGGTAGGTGTCGTCTGTGTGCGTGTGGCAAACAGAAGAAATAGAGACATGCAACACCGCGGATGAAAAATCATCCCAGATGGAAGCGGCGCTCCAAAACCCCTCGTCTACCGTTTTCACCTATCAGTCTAACCTACTTTGTATTGCTTGTGGGGATAATTTGAACACGCTCGATAATTTGCGGGGCTATATTGACCTGCATTTGTGACTAGCGTAGAGCTCCAGTGGAGAGAGGATCCAAGAATCGAATACACATTTTCTCACATTTCCTTCATACGGTCTCCAAACATGCAGACATTCTGCAACGAGGAAGGCACCTGTTGTCAAACTACTATATGAGGTAGGGGAAGTTTGCTTGGTTCAGCATGTTGTAGGTTGAGGAGGCGCACAGATCAGATAGCGCAAAATAGGGCGATATGTGCTTGCATGATGAAATGTAAAATTCTGATCTTGGTCTTGTGGTGATTTGCAAATGAGGCTCGCATTGTGTAGTGAAACGGCTAAGGTGGTTGTGTACTAAGTTCGGTAAATTCATGGCTAACAAGAGTGAACAAACAGGAGCAGGACAATTTTTCGCGATTAGTATGTGACCAGGTGTTATGGAATCGGTCTTCATATCTTTTTGCGTTTCCCTTCACCCTTTTGTTACCATGAACCGGGCTGGGACTTTGTGAGTGGCCGGAGCGAGAGTTACAGCAGCGAAGTGATGCGAAAGCATAAGGAGGGCTATTTTATGGCTGAACAAACATGCAGACTGAACGCAAAAACGTTCTTCAGTGCGTTTTTTGCAGTGGTATTAGCAGTGGTATTAGCCATTCCTGTATCCAGTGCCTTTGCTAGCCCAGCTGATGACAAGCAAGCGGAAGCAGATGCGGCACTCGAAAAGCTTGAAGCATATCAGGCTGAGTTAGATGAAGCGAGCGCAAACTATCAGGATGCTCTTCAAGAACAGCTCGATGCTGAAGCTAAGGTAGAAGAAGCTGAAGAGCAGATCGAAGAAAAAACCGCTGAGATTGAAGCTTATCAAGAGCAACTTAGCGAGCGCGCACGTAGCATGTATCGCTCGGGCGACACGAGCTTTCTTGACGTTATCTTAGGTGCTTCAACGTTTGAAGAATTTGCCACTACGTGGAGTCTTCTCGAAGACCTGAACGAAAGTGATGCAGAACTAGTTGAAAACACCAAGAATGCTCGAGCAGAGCTTGAAGAGGCAAAAGCTGAAGCTGAAGAGCAGGCAGAATTAGCTGCTGAGAAGGCAGCAGAAGCAAAAGCCGTTGCTGAAGCAGCAGATGAAAAAGCTGCTGAGATGCAAGAGATCTACGACAGCTTGTCTGAGGAAGCTGCCGAATTAGTAGAAGCAGAGCAGGCCGCTGAAGAAGAGGCGTTGGCTGCAGCCGCTGAGGAAGAAATTGCAAGTAGTTCTACCTCCAGCTCCAGCTCCAGTTCAAGCTCAAGCTCAAGCTCAAGCAGTTCTTCAACCAACAACAGTAAGAGCCAAAGCGTATCTGGCAACACAGTTGTAAGTCGTGCCTATGGTGAGCTTGGTAAACCTTATCAGTGGGGTGCTGTTGGTCCCGACTCCTATGACTGTTCTGGTTTGGTAAGCTATTGCCTGACAGGTACTTATCAGCGTCTCGGTACGACCAGCACGTTTATGACTTGGACGCGAGTCACCAATCCTCAGCCTGGTGATATTTGTGTAAGTAGTTCTCACTGCGGCATTTATATCGGCAATGGACAAATGATCCATGCACCAAGAACAGGTGATGTGGTTAAGATTAGTTCCGTTCAATCAGGTATGATCTACGTGCGGTACTAATTGACAAACAGAATATGCGGAAGAGAAAGCTCGCGTCTGCGGGCTTTCTTTTTATGAGAATACAGGTGCACGTGTGGATTTTGCCACATTATGGTGCTCATGGTGAAGATGTGAATGGATTGCGTGTTTTGCTGATGCTTTGTTAGTATTAGGCGACCGTTGCTTATATGTACTACCTGCTCAAATTACAGGAAAGGGATCTTCTGATGATCGCTTTAAACACGATACCAAAGCAAACGATACTTGCCGCTTTTTTAGCACTAATCCTTCTCGCTAGCCTTTCAATTCCTGCCACCTTTGCGTCTGCGGAGCCGACTTCTGCAGAAAAACGAGCTGAAGCACAAGAGGTCCTCGAGCAATTAGAGGAAATGCAGAAAAAACTCGATGAGGCTTCTGATGCGTACTACACCGCTCTTGAAGAGCAGGAAGCTGCTGAAGCCAAAGTTGAAGAAGCTAAAGCTAAGGTAGAAGAGAAAACTCAGGAGATAGAAGAATACCAGGAACAGCTTGGTGAACGTGCTCGTAGCATGTATCGCTCGGGCGATACCAGTTTTATTGATGTTATCCTTGGTGCTTCAACATTCGAGGAGTTTGCAACCACCTGGAATCTGTTGGAGCTGTTAAACGATTACGATGCCGACTTGGTTCAGCAGACTAAAGATGCGCGTGAAGAACTAGAAGCAGCTCAAGCAGAGGCAGAAGAGCAAGCTCAAATTGCTGCTGAAAAAACCGCTGAGGCTGAGCAGGTAAAGAATGAAGCAGAAGCCACAACGGCTGAAATGCAAGAAACCTATGATCAGCTCAGTGAGGAAGCGGAAGAGCTCCTCAAGCAAGAGGAAGAAGCTGCAGAGCAAGCACGCCTTGCTGCTGCTCAGGCAGCTTTGCAAAATCAGAGCAGCTCTTCAGCGAGCACCGATGACAGCAAAGTTCAAACGGTGACGGGCAACGTCATTGTTGATCGTGCGTATGCACAGCTTGGCAAGCCTTACGTATGGGGTGCTTCAGGACCCAATTCTTTTGATTGCTCTGGTCTTGTTGGCTACTGCATTACCGGTGTGTATGGCAATCACTGGGTCACTACGTCATCAATGGCAAGCTGGACACGTGTGTCTAATCCTCAGCCAGGTGATTTTGCCCTGAATAGTCATCACACGGGCATTTATATCGGTAATGGCCAAATGATTCATGCGCCAAGCTCAGGGGATGTCGTTAAAATTAGTGCTGTCCACTCAGACATGTGGTACGTGCGCTACTGAGGCGGATTTCTTACAATGTGTACACAGTTATGGAGGCGCTCTGGGAGCGCTTTCCTTTTTGTGCGGATGTGTTAACATAGCACCCGCTAATTACATTGCGGGATGTGGCTCAGCTTGGTAGAGCGCTGCGTTCGGGACGCAGAGGTCGCAGGTTCGAATCCTGTCATCCCGACCATTTAAACCATTAAGAGGCGTTCTGCAGGGGGTGCCGCTCTTTTTTGATAGAGTGAAGCTGTTGTTCACTCGCGGCTAAGTAGTCTAGGTGTTTTGGCAATACACTTAGGATGTGGAGGTACTCATGAAAATAGGACCTTTCGGTATTCTTGAAATTGTTATTATCCTTGTGGTAATTCTCATTATTTTCGGTCCAAAGAATCTTCCTAAGTTGGGTAGCGCTGTTGGTAAGGCAGTAAAGAACTTGCGTGAAGGTTTAGGCGGTAGCAAGCAGGTTGAAGAGGCAGAAGAGACTTCAGCTAAAACTGCTGAAGCCGAAGATGAAATAGAAGTAGAAGTTATCGACAAGCCTGAGCCCGGCTCAAAGTCGAAGTCGAAGGAAAAAGAATCTGAAACAAACGCGCAGTAATTTGTAGCGATATAGACGAATATCTTAGGGGCACGTTCGTAAAGGGCGCGCCCCTTTCGCGGGCACTGAGAAAGGAAGAAGGCCAATGCTGCGCTTGGTCGAGGGGCTAGAACAATGGCAAATGCAGAAAACAGTTATATTTTGACCGAAGAGGGTAAAGCTAAGCTCGAAGAAGAGCTTAACTATCTTGAAACCGAGAAGCGTGCCGAGATTGGTGAGCGTATTCGTATTGCGCGTGAATTCGGTGACATTTCTGAGAATTCTGAATATGACGACGCGAAAAATGAGCAGGGCATGATGGAGGCACGCATTGCTGAAATCACCCGCATTCTTGGCGAAGCCACTGTCGTTTCTACGCCGAAGCGCTCGAGCAAAATTAATGTTGGTAGTCGCGTAACGGTCGATATGGATGGGCGCGAGCGTGTATTCACTATCGTAGGTGGCGCAGAAAGCGATTCCGTTTCAGGCAAGATTTCAAACGAATCTCCGGTGGGTGCAGCACTGCTGGGGCACAAAAAGGGCGATGAGGTTGAAGCCCAGGGTCCTACCGGTCGTATCATCAAGATGAAAATATTAAAAATCGAACAGTAATATTCATAGGTCTCATAGTGATGTTTCAGGGCGTTCAGGGTAGGGCGTATCGCACGAGTGTTTGTAGAGCGTGAGTGCGCAGAATATCACTATGAGAAGGTCCACTTGATATAAGCACCGCTTAACAATTCTTCTCAAGCGTGTGTGAACCGTGTGATGCGCGACGTGATATGCGCACTAGATAAGGGATACAGATAGCATGACAAAAGAACCACAAGAACAGATCATTGAAGACGATCCTATCGAAGTTCGCCGAGCAAAGCGCGAAGCGCTGTTGGCAGAGGGTAAGCAGCCCTATGGTCATGCGTTTGACTATACCCATCATGTTGCTGAGCTTGATGAGCTCTACAAAGACCTCGGTGACGGGGAAACCACAGAAGACCGCGTTGCTCTCGCGGGGCGTCTTATGGCAAAGCGCGTGCAGGGCAAGATCATATTCTTTGAGTTGCTCGATTCTACCGGTCGCATTCAGTTGTTCTGTCGTATTAATACGCTGGGAGAAGAACCCTTTGCAGAAATGAAGGATCTTGATGTGGGTGACTGGATTGGTGTACAAGGATGCATGATGCGCACCCGTCGTGGTCAGCTCTCCGTTGCGGTCGATTCGTTTGAGTTGCTTTCAAAGGCTTTGCGTCCTCTTCCTGAAAAGTTTCATGGCCTATCCGATAAAGAACTGCGCTATCGTCAGCGCTATGTTGACTTGATCGTGAACAAAGACGTATTTGACGTGTTTGAAAAACGCTCAAAGATTATTTCTGCATTCCGTCACTATATGGAAGCGGATGGCTATTACGAAGTTGAAACTCCCATTTTGCAAACCATTCAAGGCGGCGCAACAGCAAAGCCCTTCATTACGCATTTCAATGTTCTCAACCAGGAATGCTTCTTGCGCATTGCCACTGAGCTGCATTTAAAACGCTTGTTGGTAGGCGGGTTTGAGAGCGTGTTTGAGATTGGTCGAATCTTTCGCAACGAAGGCATGGATCCAACTCACAATCCTGAGTTCACCACCATGGAAGCGTATCGCGCTTTCAGCGATCTTGAGGGCATGAAAGAGCTTGCCGAAGGGATTATCAAGGCGGCAAATGCGGCGGTTAATGATACTGAGCAGATTGAATACCAGGGCATGACTATCGATCTTTCGGGTTCGTGGCCGTCTGTTCCTATGACTACAGTTGTTTCTGATGCTCTTGGCGAAGAAATCACGCTTGATACGCCTGTAGATTATTTGGCCGAACTTGCAAAAAAGCATGGTATTGAGGTCAAGTCTGAGTGGGGTGCTGGCAAGCTGATTGCAGAGCTCTATGACGAAATTGGTGAGCCTACTCTTATTAACCCAACGTTTGTGTGTGATTATCCAGTTGAGGTCAGCCCTCTTGCAAAGCGCTTTGAGGACGACCCACGCTTGACGCATCGATTTGAGCTGGTTATTGCCGGCCATGAATACGCTAATGCGTTTTCTGAGCTTAATGATCCGGTAGATCAGGCTGAGCGTTTCCAAGCACAGATGGAAGAAAAAGCATCCGGCGATGAGGAAGCCATGGAATACGACACTGACTATATTCGTGCGTTGGAGTATGGTATGCCTCCGGCAGGCGGTATTGGCATCGGCATCGACCGTGTTGTGATGCTACTTACGGATCAGGCAAGCATCAGGGATGTGTTGCTGTTCCCGCATATGCGCCCTGAAGCCTAGTAGCTTTGTTATTAGCCTGCATGTAATCCAACCGGTATCAGCCAGCCAGCAAGTACAGCGCAATTTTGCTTAGTCGCGTGTGGTCGTTTCCCTTGTGGCTCGGAGTGCTGTTTGTTGTTTGCGTCTCAGTTTTACATCTTAATATTACAAGGCAGTGTCAAATTAGCACTCTTAGCGCTAGAGTGCTAATATGTCGTTACATTATGAGATTATCCTATAACCTCATAACTTATAACGTACTATGGGTTAGAAAACTACTCGTATTGAGGTAATGAAGTGAGGCACTATGTCGTTTGATAAGTTTACTGACAAAGCGCGCAAAGTTCTGGTATTGGCGCAGGAAGAAGCGCGTTCTTTACGTCAGCCGTATGTAGGAACTGAACATGTGCTGCTCGCGCTCATGAAAGAGCAGGATGGACTTGCTGCTCAAGCTCTCGATAAGCTGGGCGTGAAGTATGATGCGGCGGTGCAGTGCGTTCGCCAAATAGTTGCAATCGATGAAAACACCGATGTTTCGGGACATTTAAGTTTTACCCCGCGTGTCAAGCGTGTGCTGGAAAATGCACTGCGCGAAGCTATGCAGATGGGCAAGAGCTATATTTCTACCGAGCATCTGCTGTTAGGCATCGTGCGCGAAAACGAGGGCACTGCTATCGATGTGTTGGCTCGTTTAGGAGTAGGCGGCGATGATATTCGCGCTGCTTTGAACGATCTGGTCGGACAGTCGGCGGTGTATGCGGGGACTAATTTCGATCCTGCCGTAAATGCATCGGATAGCATGCTCAAAGAGTTTGGCACTGACCTTACCAAGAAGGCGGCTGATGGCAAGCTTGATCCTGTTATCGGGCGCGCTGGCGAAATCGAGCGCGTTATGCAAATTCTTTCCCGTCGTCAAAAGAATAATCCTCTTCTTATTGGCGAGCCCGGTGTTGGTAAGACTGCGGTCGTGGAAGGCTTGGCGCAGCTCATTGTTGCCGATCAGGTGCCTGATATTTTGCGCAACATTCGCGTGGTTACCTTGGATGTTTCTGCATTGGTGGCGGGCTCTAAGTATCGCGGTGAATTTGAGGAGCGCTTGAAGAAGTGCATCAAAGAAGTTGAGCAGTCGGGCGACATCATTTTGTTCATCGACGAACTTCACACGCTGATTGGTGCGGGTGCTGCAGAAGGTTCCATTGATGCGGCCGCTATTTTGAAGCCACCGCTATCACGTGGCGAAATTCAAATCATTGGCGCTACGACGCTTGATGAGTATCGCAAGCACATCGAAAAGGATTCAGCATTTGATCGTCGTTTCCAGACGGTCATGGTCAAGGAGCCCAGCGAAGAGCAGACCGTACGCATTTTGGAAGGATTGCGTGATCGCTACGAGCAGCATCATCGCGTTCACTTTACCGATGAAGCGCTTTCCGCAGCAGTAAGTCTTTCGGATCGCTACATTCAAGATCGTTTCTTGCCTGACAAGGCAATTGATGTGTTGGACGAGGCAGGCGCACGTATGCGTATTCGCAATATGGTCTTGCCCGAGGAAATCCAAAAGATCGATGACGATTTGCGCAAGCTTCGTTCTGATAAAGAAACTGCTATCGCCGATCAGGATTTTGAGCGCGCAGCAACGGTGCGCGATGAGGAAGAAAAGCTTCAGATTGAGCGCAGACAGGCGCAACAGAATTGGGAAGAAAAATCCTCCAAAACTGTCAACGAAGTCACTGACGAAAATGTGGCAGATATCGTATCCATGATGACGGGCGTTCCTGTGTCCAATTTGACCGAGGCAGAAACTGAAAAGTTGTTGCGTATGGAGTCGGTGCTGCACGAGCGTGTTATCGGGCAGAACGAAGCCATCACGGCGCTGTCTAAGGCAATTCGTCGCAGTCGTTCAGGCATCAAGGATCCTAAGCGTCCGGTCGGATCGTTTATCTTCCTTGGGCCATCTGGTGTGGGTAAGACTGAGTTGTCAAAAGCGCTGGCAGAGTTCCTCTTCAATTCAGAAGATGCACTCATTTCCTTTGATATGTCGGAGTATATGGAGAAGCATTCGGTTTCTCGTTTGGTTGGATCGCCTCCTGGATATGTGGGTTATGACGAAGGTGGTCAGCTTACCAAGGCAGTTCGCCAGCGTCCGTATTCGGTGGTGCTGTTTGACGAAATTGAAAAAGCACATCCTGATGTGTTCAATATTCTATTGCAGATCCTCGAAGAGGGTCGCCTGACCGATGCGCAGGGTCGTGTGGTTGATTTCCGTAATACGGTCATCATCATGACGTCGAACGTGGGTGCTCGCGAAATTTCAACGAGCGCACCTCTAGGCTTTGCATCTGGTGATCGTGGTGGCCTAGACGACAAAGAAATCAAGTCGCGCGTTATGAGTGAGGTTAAGAAGGTCTTTAGGCCAGAGTTCCTCAATCGTATCGATGAGATCATTGTCTTCAAGTCCTTGACTGAGGAAGAGATTGTCCAGATTGTTGATCTGATGATTGATGAGCTCAGGCAGCGTCTGATCGCTCAGAACATGACGATTAATCTTACACCTGAGGCAAGCCGATTGATTGCGCGAGAAGGTACTGATCTGTCCTTTGGTGCTCGTCCGCTTCGTCGTGCTATCCAGCGTCTTGTGGAAGATCCGCTCTCTGAGCAGATCCTGGAAGGTAAATGGACGAGTGGTTCGGTCATCGAAGTCGATGTTGATAATGATAACCATCTCGTTTTTACTCAGGGAACGGGATCTATACCTGCACCGCGCAAGCGTGATACCATAGCGGAAGAGGCAGAGCTGCTTCTTGCTGATTATGATCTTGGTCACGCGGGATTGTCCTTGCGCGGCGGATCATCATCAGGAGATCAAGTGGCTGATTAAAAAGAGGCGCACCGCGCGTGAGCGGCTTTGCGCGCGGTTAAACAGGAGTGCTTCATGAGCGACAAGACAATTGATCCCGTGCATGTTCCATCGGTGCTTGGTCAGGTTATGGCCATGCTTGATGATATGAATTTTGACGCCCTTAAGGCTGAGCCACGCCTCGAGGGCGTTGTCAATAAAAATCCCAAAACGGCCGCTATCATCTTAGCGGGCGGCAGTGGGGAGCGCTTTGGTCATGAAGGGGGCAAGCAGCTTGTCGAGATAGGCGGAAAGCCTATCCTGACGCGTTCTGCTGAAGTCTTCGATGCCGTAGGCGATGTGGGTTTGATTGTTATTGTGTGTCCTGAAGATCGTACAGAGGAATATCTAGCAAAAGCGGTTGATCCATTTCCGTTTGTGACGCCTATTGTTATAGCGCCGGCTGGATCTATTCGTCAGGAATCAGCGTTTTCGGGATTAGAAGAAGTGCCCGAAACCTATGAGTACGTCATTTTGCATGACGGTGCTCGTCCCCTAATTACCAAAGAGCTAATCGAGCACACCATCAATACCGTCAAGGGTAATATTGACTGCGATGGTGCAGTGGTTGGACACCCCTCGATCGATACCTTGAAAGTGGTAGAAAACGGGATCATCGTAGGTACGCCTGATCGCTCTGTTTTTTGGAATGCCCAAACCCCGCAAATTTTCCGCGCGGGAATTTATCGCCGTGCCCATGCCTCGGCGCTTTCTGATGGGTTTGTGGGTACTGATGATTCTTCACTGATCGAGCGTTTGGGTGGTCGCGTGTTGATGGTAGAAGGTAAACGCGACAACATAAAACTTACTGTGCCCGAAGATTACCTATTGATGTCTGCAGCGGTGCGAGCTGCTATTGAAAAAAGACGAGAGGAATAACTCTATGCCTTCCTCTGAATCTCACTCGCTCCGCGATGGTTGGGGTATGCGTATAGGTTTGGGCTATGATGTTCATGCTTTTGCCCCTGATCGCAAACTCATTATTGGGGGTGTGGATATCCCTCATCATCAGGGATTGATGGGTCATTCTGATGCTGATGTGCTATCTCATGCGGTTGCTGATGCCCTGTTGGGCGCAATCAGGGGTGGCGATATTGGCAAGCTTTTTCCCGATACTGATCCAAAGTACAAAGGTGCTGATTCGTTGCGGCTTTTATCTGAGGTTGCAGCCTACGTGCGCTCATCTGGCTTTGAGATCGTTGATATCGATTGCGTGATTGCAGCTCAGGCACCCAAGCTTGCTCCGTATCGGGAAGCCATGCGAAACAATCTTGCGCATGCGTGCGATATTTCACTTGAAAACATCGGCGTAAAGGCTACTACGACCGAGCGGTTAGGATTTGAAGGCCGTGAGGAAGGCATTTCAGCCCAAGCAGTCGCTCTTCTTTGTCGTGTAGACTGATCTAGTGCACATCGTACATACCGTTGCTTATATCGAATAAGGTTTAGAGGAGAATTCATGATTCGTATTTATGACACGATGACTCGCGAAAAACGCCCCTTTGTCCCTTGCGAAGAGGGAAAGGTGAGCATGTATGTTTGTGGCCCTACCGTTTACAACTATATTCATATCGGCAACGCGCGTACGTTTATTTCGTTTGATACGATTCGTCGATATTTGATATGGCGTGGCTATGAGGTGACGTTCGTTCAAAATATTACGGATGTGGACGACAAAATTATCACCAAGTCGTTAGAAGAGCAGCGTCCTGCTTCAGATGTTGCCCAGGAATACGCTCAAGCGTTTATCGATGACATGCATGCAGCAGGTGTGCTTGATCCTGACATTCGTCCTCGGGCTACTGAAGAAATTGACAGTATGATTACCCTTATTGAAACGCTGATCGAGAAGGGTCACGCCTACGTCGTTGAAGGCGATGTGTATTTTTCAGTTCGTTCATATGACAAGTACGGGGAACTTTCAAATCGCAATATCGATGAAATGGAATCGGGGCACCGTGAATTGCGCGCGGACGGACAAGGCCTAGAGGATCGTAAGCGCGATCCTTTGGACTTCGCGCTGTGGAAAGTTGCCAAACTGGGTGAGCCTTCGTGGGATTCTCCATGGGGCAAGGGTCGTCCTGGATGGCATATTGAGTGCTCTGCCATGTCAGAAAAGTACCTTGGGCTGCCCTTCGATATTCATGGAGGGGGCGCAGACTTGGCGTTTCCTCATCACGAAAATGAGCGCGCTCAATCTGAAGCTGCATGTGGGTGCACGTTTGCCAATTACTGGATTCATGGCGGTATGCTTCAGATCAACTCAGAGAAGATGTCAAAATCGTTGGGGAACTTCTTGCTGCTTCGCGACGTGCTGAAAACAACGGATGCCCACGTATTGCGCATGCTCATGTTACAAACGCATTATCGCAGTCCTCTGGATTTTTCTGACGAGCGTTTAAAAGAGGCACAGGCGGCGCTTGGTAGGCTGATCACCTTTATACAGAATACTCAATGGCTATGTGATCATCCTGCACATGACGAGTCAACGTTCGATGAGGCTTCGTATACACAGGCGCTTGCGCGTCTCAACGAAGCGTTCGTCGAAGCGATGGATGACGATTTCAACACGGCCAGTGCGCTAGGTGCGGTGTTTAGTTTTGTGAGTGAGGCAAATAGTTTGTTAGCCGACGCGAGTGTTACGGCGGGCAACGTTGAGGTGGTTGTGCAGGGCGTCGATGGCGTGCGCAGTCTTCTGAATGTTCTTGGTATTGATATTGAAGCGTGTCTTTCTTCTTCGGGTGAGACATCTGACGAGGATGATCGCGAAGTTGTTGCGCTAGCAGTATCGCTGTGTGGTTATGAGGGTTTGTCTGGTAGTGAAGCTACTCAGGCTTTGCTTGACTGCCGAGCCCAGGCTCGCAAAGAGAAAAACTTTGCGTTGGCAGACCAGATTCGTGACGGACTCGGAGATTTGGGATTTGTTATTGAAGACACGCCTCAGGGAGCTCGAGTTAGCCGCTTGTAGGTAAATTTCTTACAAAATGTTTGTAGTTGAGTTGGCTTGTCCGCAGAGCCTGTATGATTGTGTGCAAAGAACGTATTCATGTAACGTGGTTGTTGCTTTGAGCATTGTTCATAGAGTGGAAAGCAGGATTGAACGCACTTTCAACCCAAAGGAGGAAGTCGGCAATGATCAGGCGAAACAGATACGTGTCTGTTCATGACACACATGCTCAGGTTACACGTGAAAAGCTTCTAAAAGCGGCTATTGACCTGGTGAGTCGTGACGGTATGCAGAAGCTGACCGTTCGCAATATCTGTGATGAAGCAGGTCTTTCAACAGGCAGTTTTTATAACTTATTTAGCGGCAAAGAAGACCTTATTTCATACTATTTGAAGTACGCCTTTGTGCCCTATAAAGAAAAAGCGTTCGAAACGATTGACAACTACAATCCGGTCGAGCGTTGCTTAATCCTGTATCGTACCTATGTGAAATACTGTGAGGATATGGGTCTAGAGTTCGTATCAGGCCTGTATTCCTCAAACCATAATCCTTTCTTTGATTTCTTGCATCGTGATCCAGAAGATGACTTCATCATCGCTAACGTTCGTGCTTACATCGACGAGGCAAAAGAAACAGGTCTCTTGCGCGAGGATCTAGATACCGACGAAGCGCTTTTGCGTATTGCTGCTGCTTCAACAGGACTGTTGTTTTACTGGTGCGTTTTCAAGGGCAATATTGATGTGGAATATGAGGTTGATGACGCAATTGCAACCTATCTGAAGTCTGTTGCTGTTAATCCTGAAACCGTGATTGGAATCGAGATACTTGAGAGCAAGGGTGCTTTTTTGACTAAAGAGTGATGACATTGCTTTAAGCACGCTAACGGTTATATTTCTTTCGAATAATACCGCTACAATATCTGACCCTTTGCTATACAAAAAACCTGTTCGTTTAGCACATGTCGTGTTAAGGTATAGGTATAGAAATGCGGTAGCAAAAACAACAAAAACCGTTTTTGTGTACGATTAGGAGGGGTTACCATGGTATTCAAGAATGTGGTTGTTGCTTACGATGGATCTGATCATGCGCTCGCTGCAGTACAGAAAGCAAACGAAATCGTAAAAGATGATCCTACTGCAAAACTTCATCTGGTTTTCGTCACCACGCATCCTAATGCTCAGCTTCCTGCAAACTTCAACAGTGCATCGTTTGACCCTCAGCAGTATCTGCTCTCTGTTGAGGACATCATGAACTTGTACAACAAGACTATTGAAGAAGAGACCGAGAAGGTAAAAGAAGGCATTGGCGGTGCTATCGATGATTTGGGCGATCGCGCTGTAATCGAGGTTATTCCTGGTTATACTCCTGCTGTAGATATCATTTCGTATGCAGACAAGGTTGATGCTGACCTTATCGTAATGGGTTCTCGTGGTCTCGGTGCTATTCGTGGTGTTCTTGGTTCAGTAAGCTATGCGGTACTGCGTGAATCTTCTGCACCTGTTCTGGTTATCAAATAGTGCCGATAAGATACATGATTGTATGAGACGCATCGGATTTTCCGGTGCGTCTTTTTTATGAGGTGCGTTTGTATTGTCTGGGGCGAGGGCTTTCTTTTGGCCTATAGCCCTTTCTTTACGTCTGTATTGTGGGAATGGTATCGGGACTGCTACACTCTTCGAAGGTGAAGAGAGATAACGAGGATGCCAGACAAGGAGACCCGTACGCTGCGGCACAACGGTTTGCGTGTTAGCGTGATGGTGTAAGGCTTGGTAAGCGCTGCCGTTATCATGTGATTGGTGTCGTGTGCATGGTGTATATGCACGGGTAGCGGTAAGGGAAGGAACAAGGCAAAAGGAGAGCCACAATGGAGTTAAGGGCTATGGGATCAACGGGCGTGAAACTATCTCCGCTCGGATTTGGCGCAATGCGTTTGCCACTGAAAGTAGGTGGAAAAGCAACGAACTTTGCAACCATCGATGAAGTCGATGTTGATCTTTCTATTGCTATGATTCGTACGGCAATAGAAAACGGAGTCAATTATTTTGATACCGCTTATAACTATGTATCAGGCTCATCAGAGGTCATTTTAGGGCGCGCACTGCAGGATGGATATCGCGAGAAGGTGTATGTGGCATCTAAATCTCCCGCTTGGCTCTACAAAGCGCCCGAAGATTTTGATCGCTACTTGGACGAGCAGCTGACACGTCTCCAGATGGACCATCTGGATTTTTATCTCCTGCATTCTATGAATGGGGGAAGCTGGAAAAAGTCAGTGCGCAATAATGCGGTTGAAGCAATGCAGCGTGTCAAAGACGAGGGGCGCGTGAGCTATATTGGCTTTTCGTTCCATGACGACTTGGAATTGTTCGAAGAGATCTTAAACGCTGCAGATTGGGATTTCTGTCAAATTCAGCTTAATTATTACGATCGTGATTATCAGGCGGGCATTAAGGGTATGAAGATGGCTGCAGAGCGCGGCATGGGTGTTGTTGTGATGGAGCCCTTGCGTGGTGGCCTTCTTGTTGATTTGCCCAAGGATGTTCAGCGTGTTTTCGATGAGTCGGGCTATACGCGCAGCAATGTTGAATGGTCTTTTGACTGGCTGTGGGATCTTCCTGAAGTATCGTGTGTGCTATCGGGTATGAGCGATCTCAAACAGGTTGAAGAAAATTGCGAGTTTATGCAGCGTGGCTATGTTGGCATGCTGAGTCCTGATGAAAAAGCAGTCGTTGATCAGGTAAAATCAGCGCTCGATAGTAAGGCAGCAGTTCCGTGTACCGGTTGCAACTATTGTGTTGATATGTGCCCCAATAAAATAGCCATTCCGTATAACTTCTACGCATATAACTTGGGAGCATTGTACGATGACATGGATTTGGCGAAAGATTTTTACGCGAATGAAGTTACTAGTTATGGTCGTCGTGCTGAGCATTGCACAAGCTGTGGTTCATGCGAGGAAATTTGTCCTCAGCACATCGCTATTGGTGAGTGGATGCCTAAGATTGACGAGCTTCTCTCTGCATAAAGCGCATGTCTTGTATCTGGTGTCGGGGGTATTCGCTTTGTTCAAACCAGCATTTTGAGATGGATGCATGAACCTCAGGTGGGTACGCAATGTGTGAGATGCGCGTTTGTCTTGGATGGATGCGTGCTGCAATGTAGGCGAAGGAATTGTTGCGAGTCTTGTTGTGAAGGAAGGACAGATGTACACAGATACGGTAGAACACATACTTCGCGAGGTTGCAGCGCAAACAATGTCGGTTGACGATGCACTGCTTGCGCTGCGAAAAGAACCCTTTACTGATTTAGGCTATGCCAAGGTGGATCACCATCGCGCTTTGAGGCAAAACGCAGCAGAAGTGATCTATGGAGCTGGCAAAACTCCCGAGCAAATAGCTGGTATTGTGAGTACGTTGCGTGAGGGCGGTGATAAGACCGTACTCATTACTCGCATGGAGCCTGAAGCGGTAGAGGTCGTGCAGGCTGTTGCCCCGCTGACGTATCATGAACTTTCTCGCGTTGGCATTGTGGGCCCTATGCCTGAAAAGGATGGCAATGGGTCCATTGTTATTGCCGCTGCAGGCACCAGTGATTTGCTGGTCGCCGAAGAAGCGGCGCTAACTGCTGAAGTGTTAGGCAATAACGTTGTGCGTCTCTACGACGTTGGGGTTGCAGGGTTGCATCGGCTCTTAGCACATATTGATGACATCATGAGCGCACAGGTGATTGTGGCTGTTGCCGGAATGGAAGGCGCTCTGGCTAGTGTAATAGGCGGGATGGTGTCCTGTCCCGTTATTGCGGTTCCGACCAGTGTGGGATACGGAGCCTCGTTTCAAGGATTGGCAGCACTTCTATCAATGCTTAATTCTTGCGCAAGTGGCGTGAGCGTTGTGAATATTGATAACGGGTTTGGTGCGGCGTTTCAGGCGCATTTGATTAATCATTTGCCTGCTGCTCACGAACGGGAGCAAAATGCAACAGATGCAGTGTAGGTGTCAAATGCAAAATAGGCTTTTGGGAATTCGTGTAGGCTCTTTGTATGAAAGGGACACAACGCAAAGCTAAGAGATTACGATAACAATTGATCTGCATAAAGCGTCACACACGACGGTAAGGAGTGCATGACATGGATATATCTCTCGATTTTCGTAAAATGGCGACACGTGATCAGATCCTTGATGCATTGCTGGACTACATGAATGAAGATCAGCGAGTACAATTTGATGAGATGGTCTCTAAAGTTGCTGTTCCTGATAAGGGTCATCACAATGTTGGTGAGGTCGATGAAACGATCGATGCACTTGTTGTGCCTGATAAGGTCAAAGAGGATATGCATGCGGTATACCATATCCTTGCTTCGGCTGAAGCTCAGGTGCATGGTTGCTCGGTTGAAGAAACGCATTTTCATGAAGTGGGCAATGCAAGTGGCATTCGCAATGCGCTTGCGATTTGCATTGCGTTTTATGTGCTTTCTCCCGAACAGGTGATTGCCACTCCGATACAGGTTGGCAAAGGTGTCGTGGAGTGCTCTCACGGAACCTTGTCGTTGCCTGCTCCTGCAACAGCGGCTGTTCTTGAAGGTCTTCCGGTTTGTGAAGAGCGTCTTGAAGGGGAGCGCTGCACGCCGACGTCTGCGGCGTTAATTAAGTATTTTGTTACCACGTTTGAATAAGACAGATGGGTTTGCTGTGGTTGTCGCTTGCGTATTAGCGCAGCGCGCTGACACAACGCGTGCTCGTCAGATATGTGTGTTCACACAGTGAGTTCAGGCGGGTGTGTTTCGTTTTTGGCGTCGGGTTATCAGGTGAGTGCACGTTTAGATGCTTTGTGTGTATTAAGAGTGATATGTCGTAAGGAATTGTCATTGTGAAGATCCCCCGTTTTGACGAAACAGCAACGCGCTCCATGCAACACGTGCATCAAGCTGATGATGCTACTCAGCCATTGCGCTCATCTGCAGACGAGCTGCTTCTTGATCGCTATGTGGTTTCTGGGACAGCGGGGCAAGGGAGCTTTGCTTCGGTTGTTGTTGCGTGGGATATGCGCATTCAACGCAAGGTTGCCATAAAGTGTATGCCGCTTGAACACGCGGCCACGTTATTTCCTGAGCAGCAGGGCAGCATTCTTGTGGGAGAGAGCCCCTTTGACACGTCTTCTATTACGGGTCTTGAAGAGGCACGTACTGCAGCAATGTTGTCGGATGCCTCAATTGTTTCGGTGTATGACTTTGAAGTCAAAGATGGTATGGCCTATCTCATTCTTGAATATGTTGAGGGCATG
Source organism: uncultured Cryptobacterium sp. (assembly GCA_964456695.1). Classification (GTDB taxonomy): domain Bacteria; phylum Actinomycetota; class Coriobacteriia; order Coriobacteriales; family Eggerthellaceae; genus Anaerotardibacter. The sequence continues at coordinate 138,588 of CAYWAO010000003.1, forward strand.
ACACTGGCTGATTTGCTGAGGTGTTTTCCCGACGACATTAACGCCGATATTGCGGCTGCGGTCTTTAAGGCAGTTTCTCATGCGCTTGAAGTGGCGCATAACCATCACGTATTACATCTCGATATCAAGCCTGAAAATGTTCTGATTGATAAGCAGGGTCAAGTTAAGGTAACTGATTTTGGGTTGGCTCGTTTGGCAACAGAAACGGGCTATGGTCATGCTGTGGGCGGTACCATTGGCTATATGCCTCCCGAGCAGATGCTGGGTAACGAATTGGACGAGCGGTGCGACCAATGGGCACTTGCTAGTCTTACGTATGAAATGATTTCGGGTGAAAATCCCTTTATAGCTGATTCGCTTGAGGGCGCTGAAGATGCAATTTACGATGCCGAATTGGTAATTCCCTCCCTGTGCATGGAGGGTCTTGATCTTGATATCGATGACATTATGTTTTGCGCGCTCGATCCTGATCCGACGGAGCGCTATGACTCGGTAAAAGATTTTGCCACTCAATTACAACCGTGTTTAGGAAGCACCAGAAAGGGCAAGAATGCGCTCAAGCGTCTTGTAGGTCGCAGCGAAGAAGAGGATTCCAGATACGACGACACCGAAGAGATGGAGTCATTACAGCAAACTCCCTACGATCAGGTGCGTGAACAGATGAGCACTTGGTCTTGGCATATGCCTGCGCGCCTTCGTACGTTTGGTATGCGTCTGTGGAGTGTTGCAGGGTCAGGTATTGTGGGATTATTGGCAATTAATACTTTTGTTGGGCTTGATGCATGGCCCGATCAGCCTGTTGCGTGGATTGTGCTTGCCGCGATCATCGTGCTTGCGGGTATCTTGCCCGGAGTGGGAGCCTTGTGTGCCAGTGTTTGCTGGGCTGTTTCTATGTGTCTCTACGATGCGCCGGTGTGTGGTCTTGTTCTTCTTGTGGCAGCACCGCTGTGGTGGTACTATGGCGCACGCTCGTGTGTTGAGGCTGCTAATGTAGGCATGTCTTCAGTGTTGTTTGGGGCAATTGGTATGGCTCCTCTTGTTCCGTTTGTTGCAGGATTTCTTCTTCCTGTCCGTAAAGCACTGCTTTCTACGCTTTATGCTGCCTTGATGGCGTTGATGCTTGCGGGGCTGGGATCGGCATCCCTTTTAGGATGGGACATTACATCTTATGGTACGGTGGCTATCAGTGCCCAGTTTGCCGCAGTCGTTGCGAGCTTTGTCGTTATTCCATCTACGTGGCTTACGATTCTTGCGTGGGTTTTGGCAGCGTTAGTTGCTTCGCTTTTATGTTCAATGGGTAAAAAGGTGTGGTGTGTATTTGGCATGCTGGTAGCTTGTGCGTGCCAAATTGCGGGGGTGATTTTGGGGTCTTTGGCAAATACGTTTGGAGCGCATGTCTTAGAAGATCCGCTAGTGCTGGCACCTGTTATCGGATCATCTGTGCTTGGTGTTCTGCTTGGTTGTTGTGCACCCCCTTCTCGTACTCAGAAACCGCACTCGTAAGCTATATTGTCTTCGTAGCTGTCGTTGTTGTTCTAACAATGCATCAAGACAGCAGTGTGATCGTTAGGTTCGTGGTGGTTATTCTACTGGTTTTCCCGAAAAAGTAAGATCGTTTGTTAGTTCGTGGGCGGCATCCTTAGATAATCCCTGTTCTTGTATGCGAGGAATCCATTCGCGAGCTTCGTTGAGAGCCTGCTCATAGATATCTTCAAAGCTTAGGGTGCTGTGTTCTTGTGTAAACGGATTCGTCCAGCGGGCGTGTTCGTGGTTACCGAACACGCTTGTTTCGAGAGCAACAGGTCGTGGGCTAAACGCCTGTATATACGAGTGGCGCCTAAACCGCCGTTCTGCCATACCAAAGCAGGATCGCTTGAATCCTCGAGGGGAATACAACACCTGTTCTACCAGGCGATAATTGTGAACACTGCGTGCATAGAGATGTGCGGGAACAAGGTGATCGTACGTCGCAAGGACGGTAGTATGAACGGCGTACGAAATAGCTGCAAGATTTTGTTCGTCTATGCGCAAGATTTCTTTGTAAGGAACAAAGTGAGCTATGGTGTTTCCTGTTTGTCTAAAGAGAACCATCTCGTCAAGCTCGCTCTCGATCACGGCGTGGACTTCACGACCATCTTGTTCGCTCAGCCCTTCTATGCCTGCGTTGCATAGCGCATACTGTTGAGCATAGATCAAGGGATGCGCCGAGCGATCAAGAAGATAGTGGCAAACAAAGCCTGAAACAAATGCGCGAAGTACGGCTTGTGCGCTAGTGGGTACCTGGCTGGTGCATTGGACAAGATTGGCAAGCAGGAGCGCGGGGTGGTTGCCATGCATTAGGTTTCCAATTTTGTGGTAAGGAGCAAGGGTTGGGGTTAGGGCACAGAAAAACAGGGGATCAGGACCTTGGTTTCCCAGCAAAAACGCCTGTTGTTCCTGGGGCGTTTCAAAATATGAAACACCCAGGTCTTCGAGCGTTGTGCACCCAAACTGATGATGAGTAATAATTGCAGGCATACCAGTCGCCTCATTTCTTGTATGCAGTGGCTTTGCGGTTCGTTTTTTCTATAGAAATAATAGCGAAATCACGCGTGAAGTATCGAAAAAGAGCCTGAAGCGCTCAAAACGCGACGAAATTAAGATATTTGGCAAGAGCTTGTTTCATGGTTGCGTTCGTCTTCTGATAGCTGCAGCGAAATGGATGTACAACCACATTAAAGTGGGAACGACGGTTGTTTTGTACAACTGCTTTGTTTATATAAAATAGCTATCGGCTAAGAACAAACTTTTAGTCTGTGTTATAGTTTTGTGGTTTATAAATTATGCACCATTGATGTTTGAGTTAATGGTGCATAAGTATCTGGGCAGGCATTTGACGTAAGGTAGACCGGAGGGAGTCAGTGTGTGGATTGAGGCTACGCTAACTCTTATTATTTCGATGGGAGTTACCGTCGCTCTTATACCTGCCGCTATCCGTTTGGCTGTCAAAATTGACGCGATTGATTATCCTAGCGAGCGCCGTGTGAATATGAGCCCGGTTCCCCGTCTTGGCGGCGTTGCCATGTTTGGTGGGCTGATTGCTGGTTTGATTGCTATTGCGATCGGATCGAAGTGTTTTGGATGGCCAACGCCCTTTGTTCCTCATCCGAATTTGAACGTGAATTATATCGGTGTGGGAATTGGTCTTGTCTGCATGTTTGCCGTTGGTTTTGTTGATGATCTTAAAAATCTTCCTCCAAAGCAAAAGATTGTCGGTCAGACGATTGCCGCCTGCATTGTTGCAGGGTCAGGTATTTTGCTTTCTGAAATCCGTAATCCGTTTGATGCAGGGTATATCAGCTTTGGTGTGTGGGCGTATCCCATTACCGTGTTCTATTTAGTTGCGTTCGCAAACATCATCAACTTGATTGATGGTTTGGATGGCTTAGCCGCAGGCATTACGACGATTACTGCGGCAACGATTTTTGTCTTTTCTTGTTTTAGTGGCAGATTTGACGCTGCTCTGTTGTGCGTCATCCTGGTGGGAATTTGCGCGGGTTTCCTTACGAAAAACAAGTATCCGGCAACGATCTTTATGGGAGATTCGGGTGCTCTTACACTAGGGTTTACGCTTGGTATTGTGTCTCTTCTTGCGGTGGCACGTTCAGCTTTGGTGCTTTCGTTGGCGGTTCCTATTCTTGCCGCAGGTGTTCCTATCATCGATACGGTATTTGCTATTATTCGTCGCAAGCGCCAGCACAAACATATTGATGAAGCAGACAAGGGCCATATTCACCATCAACTGATGCGTGCGGGATTTTCTCAGACCAAAACCGCAGCTATTATGTGTACATGGACTGCGGTTTTGTCTGTTGGTTCGTTGTTGATCGTGTTCCTTGATAGCGTCTATCGCATTCCGGTCATTATCGTCATTGTTGTGCTATCGGGTGTTTTGATTAAAAAGCTTCATTTGCTCGGACCCGTTTTGGCGCATCATTACAATCCTCGTGGTCGCTTCAGAGCCGGAGATTCTCTTTCAGGCGCTGTTTCCAAGCAGATTCACAGCGACGACGATGCATCCGGCGAATCAACACAAGATAAAGCTGATGGTAGTGATGCGACACGTGCCGCAAACAGCGAAGAAGATCACGAACCTGAATCCTCCAAGCAAGAAAACTAAAAACTGGTGTTTCAAGGCTAATCGCCGTAGGGCTTTTTACCCGATAGTTCTGTCACTGTGGTCGTATGGTTCTATAATAAGGTAGGCATAACGAAACAAAGAGCATGATACGCATGGATAGAGCGAGGTAAACGCGTGGGTTGTGCGATTATTGGATGTGGCAAAGCATTACCATCTTTGGATGTTACGAACGACGATTTAGCTGAACTAGTAGAAACAAGCGATGAATGGATTACAAAGCGCACTGGTATAAAAAGTCGTAAAGTTGCTTTAGAAGAATCCAGTAGCGACCTTGCTGAGATTGCATCAAGACAAGCGCTTGGATGGGTAGATGAAGGATATGCTGAGCGCCGTATTGATCCTGAAGAAATTGATCTTATTGTATTCGCTACGGTCATACCTGATGTTCTGGTTCCTTCGAGTGCGGCTGTTTTGCGTCGTAGATTAGGGCTTGAAAACGCCGCGTGTTTTGACTTGAATGCGGCTTGTTCTGGATTTGTGTATGCCTTGACGGTGACGGAAAGCATGCTCGTGGCAAGTGCGCTTTCTTCTGCTCGCAGCGATTTCAAGCGTGCTTTGGTTGTTAGCGGCGAACGTCCAAGCCGCATCACCAACTGGGCGGATCGTAATACTTGTGTGTTGTTGGGCGATGGTGCTGGGGCGGTCGTAATTGAGCTTGACCCGAATCGTATCGGCATTATGAGTACTTTTATCGCTAATGAGGATGATATTCATAATGCGCTAACGTGCCCTATGCCGCTCGATGTTGTTCCTCCTTTTGATGATGGGGGCGTCAACAAGGATGCTGCGCTTAGTCCTGATCCCAGTTATGAATCAATCAATGAAGAACTAGGTATTGCTGAATCACTGCAAACAGGAGCTCCGCGCAATGTGTTGCGCATGAATGGTCAGCAGGTATTTAAGTTTTCGGCTCATGCGATGAATCGGGCAGTTACCGAAGTGTGCGAGCGTGCTGGGGTAGCGCTTGACGATGTTGCGCTCATTGTTCCTCATCAGGCAAATGAGCGTATTATTGACTTTGCGGCTCGCAGGATGGGCGTTTCTATGGATTTGTTCCAGTTATCGATTGAACATCGAGGGAATTCTTCAGCGGCAAGTGTGCCGTCTGCACTTTCTGATGCCTATGAAGACGGGCTCATCAAAAAAGGCGACAAGGTAATCCTGGTCGCCTTTGGTGGTGGGTTCACACTTGGTGCGGTGCTGTACGAAGTGTAACGAGTAGTTCAACTGGTCCACGGTTGATCGAAGTCAGGTTCTAGGCTGCCATCGGCGGGTCTATTAAAGAGTGTTTCTTCGCCGCAATTTTCGCAGGTGCCTACGAGGACTTTATGCTTGCGGAGAGAAAAGATGACGTAGACGACACCAAACGCTACACCGAATACGGGTTGAACAAATAAGAACACAATGACTGCAACCAGAGCGGCAACATTTACATACCACTTAGAAAACACGCGGCGTTTATCTGGCATGTAGACCAAGTCTTTGCTGCCGCAATGAGGACAGTGCACCACGGGTTTGTGTTCTTTTTTCTTGTTTGGATTAGTCGGTTCATATTTTTTCTTTTTTGCCATTACGTATCCTCTTCTTTGCGGATGCACTATGTGTAAACATCGCCGCTCTTCAGAGTAGCACGATCAATCGGAATGAGTAAGCATTGTTATGTGCATACTAAAATCCCCACATTTTCACTTCAGGCTCAAGTTCTACCCCGAATTGCTGTTTTACTGCTTCTTGTACGTCGAAAATTACGTGGCGAACATCTGCTGCAGTAGCGTTTCCTGTGTTGACGACAAAACCAGCGTGTTTGGTTGAAACTTGCGCCCCTCCTACACGATGGCCCTGCATTTTCGCATCTTGAATAAGCTTGCCAGCAAAATATCCGGCTGGACGTTTAAACGTACTGCCAGCGCTTGCCATTTCAAGTGGCTGCTTGTTGCTGCGTCGCTTCGCAAGGGAATCCATGCGCTCTTGGATAGCCGCAGGATCGTCGGGATGAAGAGCAAATACTACTTCTAGCACGATATAGCCCTCATCACCCATCATGCTACGGCGATAACCCCACTGTGCTTCTTCGGCTGAAACTGTACGAAGCTGAGCATCGGGTGTGAGACACAGTACCTCAGTCGCAACATCCTTAAATTCGCCTTCATATGCTCCTGCGTTCATAATGGCGGCACCACCGATAGAGCCGGGAATTCCGCTAGCAAATTCATAGCCGGCAAGACCTGCATTGCGCGCTGCCTGTGCTACGTCTTTGTTGGTAGCGCCCGCTTGAGCTCGGAGGGTTGTTCCGTCAATAGAGATTCGCGCCATCTGCTTTCCAAGCTTGAGTACGATTCCGCGAAGACCTTCATCGCAGACAAGCAAATCGCTGCCACATCCGATGATCCACCACGGCACGTCCAATTCTTGTGCTATTGCAATTGTTTCAATTATTTCTTGTGCGTTGCGAGGAAGGACAAGCGCATCAGCAGGCCCTCCTACCTTGAAGGTGGTATGGTGCGCCATTAGTTCGTTGGGCAAAAGGCGCTCGGAATCATAGAGGCGCTCAAGCGCTTGAAGGACGGTAGTTTGTTTCATAATTGAGCCTTCTCTATCTCATATGCGTAAACAGAGTTTGAATGAATGTACTATAGTTCGACGACTATCTTACCTGAAGTTGACGAAACGATATTGTATGTTTGACACAATATTGAGCTAAAATCGATACGCTATTGAACACTATTGAACCAAAGTTGAAACGAATAGCACCGTGAAGAGCAATTGTGGGGGAAGCTTTATGGAGCGGTATCTTTTTTGGGGAACCTTTTTCTTTGCTTATGTTGTTAATGGTGTTACCGGGTTTGCAGGCAATATTTTTGCCATGCCCGTGGGTATGAATACGATTGGTCTTGATACGTCGATTGTGGTATTAAACTGTACCGGCTGGCTGGCGAGTATTCTGATCGCTGTTACTGGCATTAAAAAGATTGTATGGCGTGAAGTGCTCAAGATGTGCCTTGTCATGATCGTTTTTATGGCACTCGGCGTGTTGATTAATCGGATTGCTTCACTCGACTTTCTTTCAAAGGTGTATGGCGTTGCAATTCTTATAATTGCGATTCGCGGGCTCTTTTTTAATAAAAACGAGAAAGACCTTCCTTCGTGGCTGCTGTGGATTATTCTCGCGTTTGCAGGCGTCATTCAGGGAATGTTTGTATCTGGTGGGTCGTTTCTCGCAATCTATGCATTGCAAAAGATAAAAGACAAGGAAGCATTTCGTGCAACCACTACTATGACTTGGGTTATTTTAAATGGAGCGTATGCGCTTTTTGGTGTTGTGCAAGGCGGTTTGGCCGATGGTGGTTGGTTTATCTTGCTGGTATGCATTCCTCTTCTCATTATTGCCACGTGGCTTGGCGGCATGATTCAAAAACGCATTAGCCAACAGCGGTTCACGAAGTTTGTGTATGTTTTGCTGCTTGTGGTGGGAACTGTTATGTTGTTCAAATAGCGTACGGGATAGCGAGGCTTGCAGTGATGCCTGGTTTGGAACGGGATGGCAGAATCGTGTAGCACATTTTGAAGAGGATGTACACTTTATGAGCGTGTATGGGTTTATTTTAACAATTGAACAACAACCTGATACCATCAACGCATGGTAGATCGACGCTCATTACACAGCAATAGAGGCCAGCGGCGTTCCTCAAATGATCATGAGGACGGGTATTCTGCTGCTTCAGATGAGTTGTCAGATGTATCCTCATCGTCCTCGTCTCCACGCTACACTTCGAGACAATCTTTTTCTCAGCGCTCGTTGGGTGATCGATCTTCATCGAGGCAGTCATCATATGGACGATCCACTACAGGTTCGAGCGGGCGTGGACGCGGTTCGTCTTCACGTGCGAACCGAGGCAGGAAGCGGACGTCCGACAGAATTTCAGTGCAATATGCAAGTGAATTGGACGATGAAGATTCTCTGCGAACTTCAAACTATTCGTCTGATTCTTACTATTCTTCCGATCGTTCTGCAACAGATGATGCGAAAAAGGGTGAGCGTGCAAAACAAAGACGTACCGAGCAGCGATATTTTGACTCCGATTCAGACAGAATGCAAAGTGATGCTGCAGATACGGGACGCTCAGAGCGTCATTCGTCGCGAGCAAAAGCGCGATACGGTCGTGAGGCAGAGTCTCAGAAGCGACGCTCAGCAAGTTATCACAATGCTGACGCAGCGGAATATCACAAAAAAGTTGTGCATAATGAATCGGTAGAGGCATCACACAGAAGAAGAAGTTCGACGTCGATTCGCGAAAGCTATGGTCATGCCAGCGATTATACCGGCTATGACCGGGATAATAATTGGGAACGATTCTATGACGACGGGTCAGATCGCGCACGTCGGGCGAGGTCGGATCTCTATTTGCGTTCACGATCGCATCGCAAGGGCGGCGGAGTCTTGGCATCGTTGCCGTTTCCTCTTGGTTATGTACTACCGGTTCTTATTTTGATTGTGATCGTGGTGCTCATTCTTTTTGTGGGTACCTCAGTTTTCTCGTGTGCAACGTCAAGTCAAGAGGAAGCAGTTCTTGAGGCGAGCGAGACAGAGCCTATTGCGTTGAGCTACACTGCTTCAATTACAGCCCTGGATTCTATTGAAGAAGAGAGCGAATCTTCCATTACGACGTTTACGCTTGCAGATGAAGATCAAAGCTATATGCCCACCCTTTCCGATGATGCAGAAACTGCCATTGAAGCAGCGCTTGAGCCGTTCACGGAAAATGACTATGACGTTGGGTTTTTGGTGTTGGACTTACAGACAGGTAGCGGGTTTTGCTACAACATCGATACTGAAATCTATGGCGCGTCATCCATCAAAGGTCCTGTGTTGATTTATGGTTGCCAAGAGGCGCTCGAGACGGGAAAACTATCGATTAGTAGCGTAGAAAGCTATGCGTCAAATGCGATTATCTATTCTGATAACACGGCTTACTACAATATGCGATCGGTGTTTGAACAATATGCCGACACGTCGTTTGAGTCATGGCTCGAGTCGATTGATGTAGATACGTCGTTAGCGTCAGATACATCGTTCCCGCATTATTCTGTGCGTAATTCCGCAAAGCTTTGGATGGATACGTACCTGTACTTTACCTCCGACGATTCGGATCCCGATATTGTCTCGTGGGTTCAGGATTTGATGTCGCAAACACAAGTTTCAATGCTTCGCAGCGGGGTTGATACCAGTTTTGCTTTGGTGACTGATGGGGGAGATGTTTACTACGACGATGGCAGCAGCGATGATGATGACAGCGATTCAAGTGAAGACAGTACGAGTGATTCATCAGCAGATGATTCCTCTTCGAATATTGTGGTATACGACAAAGCGGGCTGGATCAATGGTTCAAGTGATGATGCAATATGCGATGCTGGCCTTGTTATCGAAGGTGACAACGTGTATCTCATTTCGGTTATGACCGGTGCTCCTGATGGCGATGCAAATAGAGAAAGCGTCATGAATTTGATCGGCACGCTGTGGGCTCAACGCTCAGCGCTTGTTCCCGATGAAGACTACGTGATTGTGGATTCCAGTGCTTCATCCAGTAGCGATAGTGACGCAAGTGATGGATCATAGGATCCTTCGAGTAATCCTTCGAGTGACGCATAAATATAGTTAAAACATGAAGATTTCTGGTAAAGGGTTTCTGTGCCACTGGTAGGCAATTGACGAAGCAGGCGTGGGCGGTATAAACTGCTAAAGTTCGCTTTCAAAAGCCCCGTGCGAGCTTGTGATTCGAACTCTTTTTGAACGCGTATGGATGACGGTATGTGGTTAGTCCAGAAGCCATATATCTGATGACGTATGACGGAATGAAAGAGCGGTGGAGTAGGATCCCGCCACTTGGATCGGCAGCAACTTTTGAAAAACGACAGTTACTTTTAATGGAGGAACACTGTGAAGACCTATTACGCAAAGCCCAACGAAGTTGAGCGCGAATGGCTTCTTATTGATGCACAGGATCAGGTGCTTGGCCGTGTTGCATCTAAGGTAGCTAACATTCTTAAAGGTAAGCATAAGCCTCAGTACACCCCTCATGTGGATACCGGGGATTTTGTCATTGTTATCAATGCTGACAAGATCCGCGTTACGGGTGTTAAGGCGGCGGAAAAAGAATACTATCGTCACAGCGGTTATCCTGGTGGACTGAAAAGTGAGACTTTCCAGGAAGCCATGGCTAAGCACCCTGAGCGTGTAATCGAGCATGCAGTAAAGGGTATGCTTCCGAAGAACACTCTTGGTCGTGCAATGGCTAAGAAACTCAAGGTGTATGCTGGTCCTGAGCACCCACATATGGCTCAGCAGCCTCGCGAGATCAGGATGGAGGATAACTAATGGCAGGCGAAGCATTGTATTACGGCACTGGTCGCAGGAAGAACGCTGTTGCACGTGTTCGTCTTGTTCCTGGTACGGGTAAGGTTACCGTTAATGGTCGCGATGGCGTGGAATTCTTTGGTCGTCAGGCACTGGTTGATTATGCAACTTCTCCGTTCGTAGTAACCGATACTAAGGGTCATTTCGATGTCATTGCTCGCTGCAATGGTGGTGGCGTTTCAGGTCAGGCTGGCGCTCTTCGTCACGGTATTGCTCGTGCTCTTCTCGAGGCAGGCGATTATCGTGCTGAGCTCAAGCGTGCTGGCTATCTGACGCGCGACTCTCGTATGGTTGAGCGCAAGAAGTACGGTCTGAAGAAAGCTCGTAAGCGTCCTCAGTTCTCAAAACGCTAGGGTTTTGGCGCAC